>CAZPVG010000054.1:0-11695 GCA_964589945.1 uncultured bacterium | reverse complement strand
ACCGGCGGCGCGGGGGATGGATGGGCCCGTGGATCGGCGGCGGCTGGGGCGGCGGATCGGGCGGCTGGGGAGGCGGTGGCGGGGCCTCGTTCGGCGGCTTCGGCGGGGGGATGAGCGGCGGCGGCGGCGGCGGGGCGAGCTGGTGAGATTTCCGGCGCGCGTGGAGCGCGCCGGACGCGAAAAGGAGATTCGACGATGCGTGGTGCGCTGATCGCGGTGATCGTGCTGGCCGTGCTGATCCTCGGGCTCGGCGGCTGCGTGGCGGGCAACTACAACCAGCTCGTGCGGGGGAAGGCCGAGGTGGACAACCGCTGGGCCCAGGTCGAGAACCAGCTCAAGCGGCGCGCCGACCTCATCGGCAACCTCGTGAGCGCCGTGAAGGGCGGCATGATCCAGGAGCAGGAGGTCTTCGGCCGCATCGCCGACGCGCGCTCGGCCATGGCGGGCGCCCGCACCCCCGCGCAGTCGATCAAGGCCGCGCAGGGCATGGACTCCGCGATCGGACGGCTGCTCGTCGTGATCGAGAACTACCCGCAGCTCAAGAGCGAGGAGTCGGTCCAGCAGCTCATGGACGAGATCGCGGGCACCGAGAACCGCCTCGCCACCGAGCGCATGCGCTACAACGACACGGTGAAGGAATACAACGTGCTCGTGGGCAGCTTCCCGATGAACCTCTTCGCCGGGTTCTTCCACTACGAGCCCGCGCAGCTCTACCAGGCGACCGAGGCCGAGCACGCGACGCCGAAGGTGGACTTCTCCGACGTGCGCGGCGGCTCCGCGCCGCCCACACCGGCCCCGGCGGGCGGCACGACCAAGTAGCCGGCCCGGGCGGCCCGAGACACGACGGCCCGCCGCGGCGAAGCGGCGGGCCGTCGCGCTCCGGCGGGGCGGCGGGTCAGGCGGCGGCGTGCGCGTGCGCGCCGCAGGCATCGAGCGCGCGCTCCAGGGCCTCGGCCACGACCGCGTCGGAGCCCACGCCGGTCCATTCGAGGGCGGTCTGGCCGCTCTCGAACGCGCTCCGGCCCGAGGCGCGCATGGTCGCGTAGCGCACCCCCGCGGCCGTCACCAGCATCGCCCGACGCTCCTCGGCCGACGCTTCGGGCGGCACTTCGAGCGACTCGCCCCGCGCGACGAGTTCCTGCAGCCGCTCGAGCCGGCTCGTCGGATCGTCGCCGCGCAGCTCCTCGAGCACCTCGCGGCCCCGGTCGCTCCAGCCCCAGGCCCCCAGCGAGACCGCGTGCCGGACGAGGGCCCGCTCGCGCGGGGGCAGCGCGAGCCGGCGCGCCGCGTCGTCGGCGAGGGCGCGGCCCTCGGCGATCGCGCGACGGTCGCGGTCACGGGGAGTGGCCCGCTCGGCGACGAGCTCGATCGCCCGGTCCTGGGCGACCCGGAAGCGTCGCGCATTCTGGAGCGAGACGGCGGCGAGGTCGCACGTCGCGGACAACGCCTCGAGGTCGTCTGCGGCGAACGCATTTCCGTCGGGACGCTCTCCGGCCACGAGAACGGCCTCGAGCCCCGAGCCGGAGCGCAGCGGCGCGAACAGGGCCACGCCGGCCGCCGACAGGGGCGCCAGCTCCGCGCGTAGCTCGGACAGGCGGGCCAGCTCCTCCCTTCCGGCCGGCCGGCCGAGCGCCCCGAGCACGCGCGCGAGCTCGCCGGTCTCCGCGAGCCGCGCGGCGGCGAGCCCGGTGCCCGGGTCGGCGCGGAACGCCTGGGCCACGAGGCCCGCCTCGGTCGTGTGGTCGAAGTCGGGAGCGAGCAGCGCCACCTCGGCGCCGCCCAGCGTGCGCTGGACGAGCGCGAGCACGCGGTCGTGCAGGTCGTCCACGTCGAGCGAGCGCGACAGCTCGCGACCCGCCGTGAGCGCCTGTGCGCGCAGCCGCTGGGCGCGCTTCGCCTCGCCCTGCGCACGTCGCGCCTCCCCCTGGGCCCTCGAAAGCTCGCGCTCGAGCTCCTGGTTGCGCCGGCGCTGCGCCCGCGTCTCACCGGCCCGGGCGAGCAGCCGCTGCACGCGCGCGATCAGCTCCTTCGGCGAGAAGGGCTTCGAGAGGAAGTCGTCGGCGCCGCGCATGAGGCCTTCGATGCGCGCGTCGGTGTCGCCCGTCCCGGAGACGAGCACGATCGGCACGTGGGGATCCTCGGGGTCGTGGCGCAGGTAGTCACAGACCTCGAGCCCGCTCTTGCGCGGCATGCGCACGTCGAGCACGGCGACGTCGGGGCGTTCGGCGAGCGCGCGACGGATCGCCTCGTCGCCGTCGGCCGCGGTGACGACCCGCCAGTGCTGGTTCGCGAGCGCGATCTGGAGCAACTCGAGGACCCGCGCGTCGTCGTCCGCGACGAGCACGAGCGGTGGCGGGGTCCGGCGGGCGGCCAGGGGAAGCAGGGGTGTCACGGGGTTCTCCGTTGCGGGGGATCAGCGGCCGAGAAGCTCGTCGAGTGAGGACGCGTCGAAGGGCTTGCGCAGGTGGAGCATGGCGCCGGCGTCCGCGGCTTCGCGTTCCTCGTCGGCGTCGCGGGTGAGCGCGACGAGACGGAACGGCTCGCGGCAGGCGGCGCGGAAGTCGAGCAGCCGCTCGAGGTGCGGGCGGCCGTGCGAGTCGGGCATCGTGACGTCGGCGCACACGAGCGCCCACGGTCCGTTCGCGAGCGCGTTCCACATGCCCTCGCCGTCACCGGCCAGCTCGACCACGTAGCCGCGGCGCTCGAGCAGCCGCGCCAGGAAGATGCGCGCGACGAGCGAATCGTCGGCGACGAGTGCACGGCGCGCGGGATACGCCTGCGCCCCCGACGGCCGGGGCTCCCCGGGCTCGGGGGACGGCTGCGGCGCGGCACCGGGCAGCTCTCGCGGTGACGGCGGCGCGCCGGGGCGCGCCGGTTCGAGCGGAACGACGTCCGCCCGGCGCAGGACGGTGAGGTGGCCGTGCGACGGAGGCTTGATCCCGGCCGGGCGCGGCATGGCGCGCGTCGGCGAACCGGAACCCTGCGGGGGTCGCGGGACCTCGCGAGACGGCGGCTCGGGCGGCCTC
This sequence comes from uncultured bacterium, assembly GCA_964589945.1. Classification (GTDB taxonomy): domain Bacteria; phylum Eisenbacteria; class RBG-16-71-46; order RBG-16-71-46; family RBG-16-71-46; genus CAIXRL01. Next base: position 8,669 of record CAZPVG010000054.1, on the reverse strand, counting down.
GACATCGAGCGCGACGGCGAGGGCGGCGGCGTCTCCCGGGAGGGCGGTGAGGGCGCGGACGGGGCGGGAGCGACCCGCGGGTCGGGGTGCAGTGCGTCGATCGCGCGCCCGACGGCCTCGGCAAGAGGACTCGACGGCGGCGCGGGCGGCGGAGCCGGCGCGGCGGGCGGCGCGGGCTCGGGCGCCGGGGGCGCCTGCGGGGCGGTCCGGGCCTTCTCCGCGGCCGCAGGCGCGGCTTCGGTCGCGGGCTCCGGCGCGTGTTCGGGCGCGCCGGGCCGGGGGCGCGGAGCAGGCGGCGGGACGGGAATCGGCTCGACGTCGCGGAGCAGCCAGGCCGGCTCGAGCACCCAGTAGCGCTCGCCGTTCTCGACGCTCACGACGCGGGTGGACGAGCCGAAGGGTCCTCGCTCGGCGACTTCCTCGGGCACGGCCGCGAACCGCCACACCACGCGGTTCGCGATGAGCCAGCCGCGCTTCAGCCCGAGCGCGACGAGCGCGCCGGGCCGCTCTTCGGCGCCGGAAGGCACCGGCGTCGTCGATTCGAGCAGGCCCTCGGGCTGCGCCGCCCACTCGGCCGGCGGCAGCATCCGCATGCGGGCCACCGCGTGCCACGGCAGCGCGACGGGGACGTGCCCGAGGCGCAGCAGCAGGAACGAAGGCCGGTCGGCGTGCACGGGAACGCGCATCGTCCAGCGGCCGTCGTCCTCCGGCCCGAGGCTGCCTTCCACCGCCGCGAGCACCGCGCCGGCCGGGCCCACGCCCCCCGCGTGCGAGACCGGGCAGCTGAGCGACAGCGCGGAGTCGTGCACCGCGCCCTGGACGAGCAGCGCCTCGTCGGCGCCGATCCACTCGAGCGCCGCGCGCAGCGAGGCGGCGACCGGGGCCGCGAGCCGGGCGCGCGTGAACTCGGGGTTGTCCTCGAGCGGCAGGTCCGCGAGGAGGTCGGCGACCGGATAGAGCGCGACCGTGCCCGCTCCGGACTCGCCCCACTCCGTCTCGGCCAGCGCGCCCGCGAGCGCGGCCAGCTCGGCGTCCGACTCGACGAACGGCATGCCGGAGTTCGAGGCCTCGGCTTCGTCGGCGAGCCGAACGATCCGCGCGACCACGTGGGTGATGTCGGGAGGCCTCGTCGCGCCGGCGAGACGCTCGAGCCCGGCGAGGACGGCGTCGAGTCCCTCGAGGCCCATCACCTGCGCGACGTCCCGCGCGACGGCCAGGGTCGTGGCGTTCGCGTCGGGCGCGAGCGCCGGGCGCAGCGCGCCCAGGAGCCCGCGGGCGATACCGGGTCCGGCTGCGATGGGTGCGCTCACGGCCTCTCCTCGTTCGGGCGGCCGGGCCGCCGCGCTTCCTCGGACTTCTCCTCGTGCAGCAGCCGCAGCTCGATCGCCGGCGCCATCGGCGTCTCCTCGGCGGGGCCCGCGGGCGGCGCGAGCCGCAGCGACAGGGCCTCGGCTTCGGCCGCTTCCTCGTCCACGCGGCGCGCGAGCCGCTCGGCGGCGCGCGAGGCGCGCTCGCCCGCCTGCGAGAGCCGCTCGCCCTTGCGCGCGGCGTCCTGCACCATCTCACGGACCCGCTCGAGCAGCCGCTGGGCGTCGTCGAGCGCACGCCCGCCGGCGGGCGCCGCCGGCATCGCGGGGGCGGCCGGCGCCTCGAAGCGCGCGAGCGCGCGCTCGCGCGCCCCGCGCATGCGGGCCGAGGCGTCGGTCACGGCTTTCTCGACCTCCAGCGCGAACTCGGTCGAGCGCTCGGTCGTCTCCCGCACGTCGCGCGCGAGCCGCTTGAGCTCGCCGGCGAAGTCCTCGCCGCCCGCCTCGGGGCGCACGGCGGTCACGACGGTGATGGCGATGAGCGTGGACCGGTTCGCGAGCTGGCGCACCTGCTCGGCCACGTCCTGCACACGGAGCATGCCGCGGCCGAGCGCCTCCACGCTCTCGTGCGCGGCGGCGACGAGCTCCTCGAGCATCTCGCGCGTCGCGACCGGCGCTTCGGGCGACGGGGGTGCGGCCGCGGGCAGCGCGTCGAGGGCGTTCTGGAGCTCGACCGTGAGGCGCTGCAGCTCGCGGACGGTCGTGAGCATCGCCGTGGCTTCGACGAAGCCGCGCTCGGCCTGCGTCGCGGACTCCTGCGCGTCCGCGAGCGCGCCCGACAGCTCGCGCGCGACCTGGCTCGCGACCTCGCGGTTCTGGTCGTCCACGGCGGCCCGGCGCGCGACGCCGCGCGCGATGCCGTCGTTCAGGTCCTCGATGGGTCCCGCCGCCAGCAGCGGCGTCTCCCAGCTCTCGTCCCTCGCCCAGCGGCCCACGGCGTCGCGAAGCTTCGCGAGCTGCGCGCGCTGCTGCTCGAGCTCGGCCACCGCGCGCGCCGCGCGTCGCTGCTGGCTGAGGATCTCGGTGACCTCGTGGGTGAGGTCGGACAGCTCGCCCCAGCCCGCCGCGGCCGGCAGCCCCCGCAGCTCCGCCACGCGGTCGTGGCGCATGCCTCGCAGGAGTCCGCGCAGGTGGCCCACGATGTGGTGGTCGAGCCAGAGCGCCGAGAGCAGGCCCGCGAGCGTCGCCGCGAACGCGACGCCCGAGAGCCACGCGAGCAGCTCGGCGGGGTCGGTCGCGCCCGGGCGCACGCGCGTGCCCAGCACCCAGAACGAGCCGAGCCCCGCGATCACGCCGCCGGAGACGCACGCGAGCCACAGGCGCAGCCGGAGGCCGACGCGGGGCTCGCGATCTTCGGGAGCGGGTTCGGGCTGTGGAGGCACGGATGCGGTCATGGGTCGATTCCCGGTTGCGGCCATGAGGCAGGTTGCATTCACGGAACATCAAGGCAAGCGACATGCCCCCGGGGTCGCGGCCCGCCGCCGCAAAACGCGCCCGCATCCGGCGCGCCCCACCGTGCAGCTCGCCGTCCCTGGCGCGATCGCGGCGCCCGCGGTCAAGCCGCTGGCCCGCTTGCTCCTGCCGCCTTGCGTTCCATGAAACCCGCTTTGAACCCCCCGAGACAATTGCGAAGTGCCACGCCCGACCGGGCATTGGAGCGCGCCCGGCCTCCACACCCGCGCCCGCCCCGCCACGCTCCCGACCGGGGCAGCCGCCCCACGGCTTGTGGCGCCTGACACGAAGTGACGTTCGAAACGACGCTTCACCCCCGCCCCCGCAGGGGCGTCGCGCCCGGCCCGCGTGACCGCCTCAGGCACGAGCCGCGCTCCCGCCCGTGGCACGGGGGATGCAGAACCTCGAGTTGTGGATGCTCGTGTGGAGGGCCGGTTTGCCGGCCCGCGGAGAGGGTAGCCGAACCGAAGAGGTCCGAGATGAACCCCCGCCACTACGTCGACCTGAAGGACAGCAGCCGGGATCTCCAGCCCACGTACTTCTTCATGATCAACTGTCTCCTCTACAGCCGCATGGAGACGGGGCTGGTCTCGAACCAGGACTGCTACGACGAGGACGTGAACGTCTACCTCGCCCACCTGCTCCATTCGTTCATCAACCCCGAGTACGTGGAGCAGTCGAAGCGCTTCCTCTCGAAGTACGACACGGACGTGTTCCGCCGGCTCTCCAGCTCGACGGACGCCCGCCTGAAGTACCAGATCTACAAGACGAACGCCGACTTCCTGCTGGTCTCGATCGGCATCTTCGACAACGCGGCGATCGCCGGTGCCGCGCGCTCGCGCCTGCAGCCCAGCGAAGAGGCTTACATCGGCCGCGGCAAGACGTACTACCACTTCGCCTACACGTACTCGCAGCAGATGCACCGCAAGAACCAGGGGGTCTCCGAGGTGCTCGAGAAGCTCTCGACGGGCTTCGAGAAGTACCTGCGGATTCTCTCCCACATGCGGGGCGAGTACCTCGACCTCATGAAGCGCTTCTCGAGCGGCGAGGTCTACCACCTCGAACGCAGCATCGACCAGCATTCGCAGCAGGAGCTGCTGCGCCTGAAGCAGGACGAACTGCTCGAGCTGTACTCGGCGTGGCGCGAGACGAAGAGCGCCGAGGCCGAGGAGAGCCTCGAGCGCGTCGTGAGCGAGATCCGGCAGCTCAACCCCTCGTTCAAGTTCGAGCTCCCCAAGGCCTGACGCGAGCGTCTGCCCGTCCGACCGTCCAGTCGCGGGCTTCACGGGACCCCGGGGCGAAGGCCCCGGGGTTCCGGCTCTTTTCACCCGCCGGGCGCCCCGCGGCGCCCGGCGTCACCCCCGGAGGGCGGCCGGCCAGTGCGTCGGCAGGTCGTGGTGGCGCGGAACCGGCAGCTCGCTGGCCGCCAGCCCCAGCCAGTCCCCGGGCACGGCCCAGACGACGTCGAGCTCGTCGGAGCGCGGGTCGAGCCGCGCGCCGTAGACCGGGTGCCCCCAGTGCCGCGATGCGAGCCCGGGCGCCGTCCGTGTCGTGAGGCAGGCCAGCCAGCGGGTCGCCCTTTCGCGCAGCGAGCGGGGCGTCTCGTCGTGCTCGTAGGCCAGGACGAGCTCGCGGGGCGTCGAGAGGGCCCAGAGCGACAGGCACTCGCCGCCGAAGAAGCGCAGCTCGCCGCGGTCGTCGAACGGCTCGACGAGGGCCATCCACGGCACGACGCGGGAGCGCAGGCGCTCGAAGAAGTCGCGCGACCAGCGCACCGCGAGCGGGTCGCCGTCGCCCTCCGGTCCGCCGCGCTCCGGTCCGAGGCTCGCCCACAGCCGCCGGCGGGCGCTCTGCTCGACCATGAACCGCACGGCGCTGTTGCCACGCCGACTTCCGAACGATCGCATGCATGCCTCCTCTCGGGAAGGAATGACCGATTGACGGATGGGGGACGTCAGCCGAGGGACCGGAAAGGGTCAGCGAACCTCGTAGTTGGGCGCCTCCTTCGTGATCTTCACGTCGTGCGGGTGGCTCTCGCGCAGGCCCGCGCCGCTGATGCGCACGAAGCGCGATCGCGTACGCAGCTCCTCGATGTCGCGGACGCCACAGTAACCCATACCCGCCCGCAGGCCGCCGATCATCTGGAAGACGGTCGCCTGCAGCGGGCCCTTGAAGGGAACGCGGCCCTCGATGCCCTCGGGAACGAGCTTCGCGAGCTCGTCCGTGGCCTCCTGGAAATAGCGCTCGCGGCTGCCCTTCGCCGCCGCCATCGCCGAGAGCGATCCCATGCCGCGGTAGACCTTGTACTGGCGGCCCTCGAGCAGCACGGTCTCGCCGGGACTCTCCTCGGTGCCGGCGAACAGCCCGCCGATCATGACCGAGTGCGCGCCGGCGGCGATCGCCTTCACGATGTCGCCGGTGTACTTGATGCCGCCGTCGGCGATCACCGGCACGCCGGTGCCCTCGAGCGCGCGCACGGCCTCGAGCACCGCGGTGATCTGCGCCATGCCGGCGCCGCTCACGACGCGCGTCGTGCAGATCGCGCCGGGGCCCATGCCGACCTTCACCGCGTCGGCGCCCGCGTCGGCCAGCGCCTTCGCGCCTTCGGCGGTGCCGACGTTGCCCGCCACGACGTCCGCGCCGCTGGTCCCGGCGCGGAGACGCTTCACCGCCTCGATCACGCCCGCGGAGTGGCCGTGGGCGCTGTCCACGACGAGCGCGTCCACACCCGCCCGGATCAGCTCCTGCGCGCGCTCGAGGTAGTCGCCCGCGGCGCCGACCGCGGCGGCGACGCGCAGCCGGCCCAGTTCGTCCTTGCAGGCGTCCGGGTGCTTGATGCGCTTCTCGATGTCCTTGACCGTGATGAGGCCGCGCAGGCGTCCCTCGGCGTCCACGATCGGCAGCTTCTCGATGCGGTGCCTCGCGAGGATGTCGCGGGCCTCGAGCAGGGTCGTGCCGGTCGGGGCGGTGACGAGCTTCGACTTCGTCATCACCTCCGAGACGCGGCGCGTGTCGTCGTCCTCGAAGCGCAGGTCGCGGTTCGTGAGGATGCCGACGAGACGGCTGTTCTCGGTGATCGGCACGCCCGAGATGTGGAAGCGCGACATGATCGCGCGCGCGTCGCCGATCGACGCCGAGGGCGGCAGCGTGACGGGGTCCACGATCATTCCGCTCTCGGAGCGCTTCACGCGGTCCACCTGCGAGACCTGCTCGGGGACCGTGAGGTTCTTGTGGATCACGCCGATCCCGCCCTCGCGGGCGAGCGCGATCGCGAGCGCGGCCTCGGTCACGGTGTCCATGGCGGCGCTGATGATCGGGATCTGGACCGGGATGTTGCGCGAGAAGCGCGAGCGGGTCGTGACGTCACGCGGGTGGACGGCGGAGTAGCGCGGCACGAGCAGCACGTCGTCGAATGTGAGCGCCTCGGGACCGACCTTGTCGGTCCATGCCACCCGGTCGTTCACGCGTGGACCTCCCGCCTCGAAAGCACGAAGCCGCGGCCGGTCGCGCCGCGGCTCCGGTACGTCACCTGGGCCCGCCCCCGTCCTTGGGCTTCTTGAAGTCGAAGTAGTAGTGCGCGCCGAACCGCAGCTCGACGGCGGAGACGTTGCCGTCGTACCCCGAGGGGAAGGCGCTCGCGTCCTTCGAGAAGGCATTCTGCCAGGCAAGCGTCCACTCGAGGGACGTGTTGTCGAGCACCTTGAGGAACCGCTCGACGCCGATCTCGGCCGAGGCGCCCAGGTAGGTGCCCTGGTGCCGCTCGTTCGTCACGGGATCTCGCAGCACCTTGCGGTGGTTCTGCACGACGACGCGGTAGACGGCCGGGCCCGCGCCGACGTGCCAGCGCGTGCGACCCTTGCCGAAGGCCCTCTGGATCTGCGCCGACCCGCCGACGACCTGCGTGAGATGGTGGTCCTTGTCCACCTCGTTCGGGAAGTTGGGGTCCACGAATGGAGCCTTCGTCCCCACCGTGTAGGCGCTCCAGGTGAAGTAGGGGCTTACCTGCCACTGCCAGCCGCCTCCCACCACGTAGCGGAAGTGCCCGGCGAAGGACAGGCGCGGCTGCGCGCCGGTGCTGTAGTCGCCCTGGGCGAAGAAGTAGGAAACGCCGGCCTGTCCGCCGACCGCGCCGCGGCCGGCCCTGGCGCCGGCCCGCTTCGCCGCAGTCGTGTCCGGCGCCTGAGCGTGCGCGACGCCGGCACTCAGGAGCAGAAGAACGACCGCGACGCCGGCGAGGCGAACGCGACGGATCATCGATGGAAACTCCTCATTCCGCGTGGGATAGGTGGGCCCGGTACGGTAGGCGCGGCACTATAGGAAGGGCGCTCGCAAGGTGTCAAGAATCGTCGCGCGATCGCGCCCGCGCGTCGCTCCCGGGTCCGTCGAGGGGGCGCCTCGCGTGCGTCGCGGGCGACGCGAGCACGTCGCTCTCCCGTCGGCGGACGCAGGCGTAGACGTGCCCTGCGCGGCGGGTGACGGGGGCATGTCCCTTGCGGGACGCCGTCCATGTGCTCACCGGCAGGGATCCCACCCCACACGCCGCAACACTGCCCACACCCCGACCTCCCACGTCTGCAAAGACGGTCGTCGCCCCCGCCGGGACCGGCAGCCAACCGGTCCCCGTCTCCGCCGGTGAGCGACGCACGAACGCGGCGCAAGCTGCGGTTCGACCTTTCCGAACCATCCCGGCGGGTTTTCGGCATCGCGCACGGAGCAGCCTCGAGTGAGGGCTGCCGGAGAGTCGCGCGTCGCTCTCGAAGGGCCGCAACCCGGGCGGGCGCTCGCGACCGCCGCGAACGTCGCAACTGCCATGCGGGCGCGTGCGTTGACACTCCGACGAGCGCGACCTTAGACTCCCGCCCTCATTTTGTTCTGCCCACGCCGGGAGGGAGGATCGCGCCTTCCCGGCTGTTGACCGTCTGGGGGCTCCCATGTCTCGCACGGACCAGTGGAAGCTGCTCGGCGTCATCCTGGTGACGCTGGTGGCGGCTTACTACCTCTACCCGTCCTACCGCTACTACACGTCCACCCCCGCCCAGCGCGAGGCGATGAAGCCCGACGACCTCGCCAAGCTGCGCAAGCAGGCCATCCACCTCGGCCTGGACCTGCAGGGCGGCCTGCAACTCCTGCTCGAAGTGGACAAGTCGCGCCTCAACGCCGCCGAGGCCAAGGACGCCACCGAGCGGGCCATGGAGATCATCCGGAACCGCATCGACCAGTTCGGCGTCGCCGAACCGCTCGTGCAGCGCGAGGGCCAGGACCGGATCGCCATCCAGCTGCCCGGCCTCACGGACCGGCAGCGGGCCATCGAGCTGATCGGCAAGACGGCGCTGCTCGAGTTCAAGCTCGTGCGCACGAACGACGAGACCTCGGCCGCGTACACGCGGCTCGACTCCTGGTTCGCGAACCGGCCGGGCGGCACGGCCACCGACACGCTGCTCGCCAACCACCCGATCACCGGGCGCATGCTCGACCAGGGCTTCTTCCCGAAGAACGAAGTCCCGACGGTGATGAAGCTGCTCGCCTCGGCCCCGCTCGACTCGATCCTGCCGCCCGACACGCAGGTGCTCTGGAGCGACGCGGACGAGGCGAGCGGCGGGATCACCGGCCGCTTCCTCTACGTGCTCAAGAAGACGCCCGAGATGTCCGGCGGCTCCGTCGCGAGCGCGGAGGCCCGCCCCGGCCTCGACCAGACCAACCCGGCGGCCTGGGGCGTGAGCATGAAGATGACCCCGCGCGGCCGCGCCGACTTCGCGCGCGTCACCGGCGCCAACGTCGGGCGCCAGCTCGCGATCGTGCTCGACGGCATCGTGCAGTCGGCACCGGTCATCCGCGACCGCATCCCTTCGG
>CAZPVG010000053.1:0-29261 GCA_964589945.1 uncultured bacterium | reverse complement strand
GGCCCCACCGCCAGCGCGCCCGCCTCGATCTCGCCCTTCACGAAAGCGGCGTTCGCGGGCGTCAGCAGCACGTGCTCCTCGTTCGTGTCCGGCCAGAAGACCGCGTCGAACGGGGTCAGCGCCGACACGTCGCCGGCCGCCGACACGTCGAAGAACGGGTCCGAGGTCGCCAGTGCCAGCGACGAGATCGTCGGGATGAAGCAGTGCGACGGGTGCAGCGCGACGATGTCGCCGTAGGGTGCCTGCGTCGAGTCGAGCTGGGCCATCGAGGCCCGCGAGCCGCCCGGGGCGCCGTCCCAGGGGTCGGTGTTGTCCACGGTCACGTTCTGGGTCGTGGTCGAGAGCAGGATCCGCAGGCTTCCCTGGAAGATCTGCCTGGTCGCGTGGTCGGGCACGGCCCACACGTTTCCGGTCAGCGCGACGAGCGCACCGCTGTACGAGTACTGGATGAGCTGGGCGCCGGGTGAGAAGCCCTGGTTCTCCGCCGTGCCGCTGCCGTTGGCCACGGCGACGCGGCGCGTCGTCTGGGGCCAGTCGCCCAGCGAGGCGAGGTCGGAGACCAGCGCGGCGCGCTGCGGGTCGGGCGCCGCGCTCGTGCCGGACGTGCTGCCGAAGTGGTAGAGCAGCATCTGGCGCGCGGCGGGGCTGTCGAGCGCGGTCAGGAACGCGGCGGCGTCGGTGGACTGGCCCGAGAAGAAGCTGATCCAGTACTGCAGGCCCAGCGGGATGTCGGCCCCGGCCTGCGGGCCGTCGAAGCTGATCCACGTGCGCACGCGATACGGAATCGAGTGCGCGTCCATGTAGGTCAACGCGTAGCGCGAGCACAGGCCGCCCATGCTGGCGCCGACGAGCGCCATCGTGGCCTGGGGCGCGATCATCGCCTGCACCTGCTCGATCAGCGCCTCGACGACGAACGCGTTCTCCTGGACGGGCAGCGTGGCGTCGGTGAAGTTGAGCACCACGGCGTCGTAGCCGTCGGCGCGCAGGTCCTCGAGCAGGTTCTGCTCGTTGAGCAGCGCGTAGAGCTGGTCCCAGTTCATGCTGTTGTCGAGGTCGAACCCTTCGATCACGACGACGGGGTTGGCGATCGCGCTGTGGCCGGGGGCGAGGTCCACGTACGCGTCGCCGGTGCCGTACGCGCCCTGGTACGCGATGCTGGCGGTCACGTGCAGCGTGTCGTCGGGCAGCGGCGCGGCGAGCGCGGCGACGGGGTAGGCGAAGCGGGTGACGCCGACCGAGCCGTCGACTCGAACGAAGCTCGCGACCAGCGTCTTCGTGCCGGTCGTGCCGTAATGGACACGCACGGGCTCGCCGAACGCGACGGGCCGCTCGCCCAGGCCGTCGCCGAAGTCCACGCGCACGGCGGCGGGCGGCGCGTCGCCGAACCAGCGCTCGCGGTCGAGCCGGAACGTGACGTCGGCGCCGCGGTAGGCGGCCGGGGCCAGCACGGCGCCGGCGACGGCGCGCGCGGCTTCGAGCGGCGCGGCGCCGGCGGTGGGCACGACCCGGCCGGCTTCGATCCGCAGCGATCCGTCGCTCATCGCCGACGGTCGCACGCGGTCGAAGGCGCGATCGAAGAACGCCAGCGGCAGCACGCCGCTCCGTGCGGCCGACCGCGCAGACGCCTCGACGTCGGCCAGCGAAGGCCCGACCGGCGCGCCGAGCGACGCACGCCGCAGCTCGTCGTACCCCTGCTTCCAGCGGTCGCGGTCCACGACCGGTCCGCCGGCGCGGCCGTCGAGCTGTTCGAGGTGCGCGAGCGGCAGGACGCGGTCGTAGAGGACGCCGGTGGTGGCGAGCGGGTCGAGGTCGCGCAGCGCCTGATCGAGCACGGGGGCGATCGCGCGCTGCTGGGCGTGCGCGGCGCCCGTGAGCATCGCGAGCGCGAGAAGGGCGGCGGCAGGGAACGAGGCCGGGAATGCGCGAGCGGGGCGGGTCACGGGGAGCCTCCGGGCGTCGTGTGGGGGCCGCGCCCATCGCGCGGCACGCACGAGCGTATCACGCGGGGCGGCCGGTCACGTCCGGCCGCGCCCCGGAGCACCGCGCCGCGCCGCCCGCCGGCACCGCGAGCACTCACGGCGATGCTGCCCAGGACCACCACGCCGGCCGTCAGTGCCCTCGCCCGCCCGCGTCAGCGTCCCGCCGCCCCAAAGCATCGCGCCGCCCCCGAGCGAAGTTGGGGCGGCGCGGCGACGGCCTTCCTTCGGATCGAGCGGCCCTACAGCCTCCGCTCGGCGCGCAGCTGGCGCTCGGCCTCGAGCCAGTTCTGTTCGTCACGGCCCGGCGCCCGGCCCGACTCGGCGTAGAGCTTCTGCGCACGCGATGCGATCTCGTCGTGGGTCGGGGGCGTCGGTGCGGCCTTCGTGGTCGTCGTGGTGCGCCTCGCACGCGTGGTGGTCGCGCGCGTCTTCGGCGCCGCGGGCTTCTTCGTGGTTCCCAAGGTTCCCTCCGAGGTTCGTGGTGATGCCCAAGACACGTGCCCGCACAGTAGCAAGTTGCCTGTAAACACGGGGTGAAATCCGTTCACCGATGCCGGAACGCGATGTCCTAGGGATAGATCTCGTTCGCGCCAGGGCCCCAGCGCACGCTGCCGTTGCCGGTCACGACGATGTCAGCACCCTTGGTGGGCGGCGCGTGCTGCCACGTGTTGCCAATGGCCATCACGGCGGCGGGTCCGGAGTGCGAGACGGCGGGGCCCCGGACGCCTGAGAAGTCGTTGAGCCCGGGGTCACCCTCGGTGCCGAGGTCGGGGATTCCGTACTCCACACGGATGGCCAGGACGCAATCGACGAACACGTTCCTGCGCACCCAAGGCGAAGCGTCGCCGTTCCAGCACCAGATGGCCCCGTCGGTCGGGTATCCGTCGTGCTTCTGGAACACGTTTTCCACGATGCGCGGTGCGCCGTCACGCACATTGATGCCTGCCTGCCCGCTGCCGCCGATGTGGTTCTTGCGCACGATGGTCCGGTCCGAGGCTCCAGCCACGTAGACGGGCTGCGCAGGCTCGACGAAGTCGTTGTCTTCGACAAGCACGGAGTCCGTGCACGCGTAGAAGCAGACACCGTAACTGTCGGTGCCGAATTCGTTGTCCCGGATGACGCATCGCCCGCTTCCGGTCAGGTACACACCGCCGTACGAGGGCCCGAGGAGGAGATTGTGCGACACGGTGACTCCGGCGTCCTTCGAGACGACGATGAAATGGGCCGGGCTGTTGTACGAGCCCAGCTGGAGGCCGCTCACGCGGCAGCCCGCGGCGGCGACGATTGTCGCGAACTGGGCAAACGACCCGGGCGTGGCCCAGGGGATCGATCCGTGCCCGTCGATCCAGATACTCGAGGGCCCCGAGCGCCCACGCGTGAGCGTATCCCCGATCAGCGCCTGGCCCGGCTTCAGAAGGAGCGGGAAGATCTCGCCCTTCGAGAGATCGTAGCCGCCGGGCAGCAGGTGAATCTCCGCGCTGTCGGGCGTTGCCGCGATGGCGTGGGTGACGGTCCTGAACGGACGCGAACTGGACCCGTCATGGGTATCGAGTCCGGAGACGGGGTCCACGTAGTAGCCGGGCTCGGGCGTGGGTGGCACGGGCGGCTTCGTGGTGCTCTTGCCGCAGCCGACCGCCAGGATCAGGAAGGTCGCGAAGAGCGCCGGCAGGCCGCGCTGGAGCGCAAGGAGAGTTCGCATGCTCCCTCCTCGGTCGGGCCGCTGGATGGGCGCACGCGGCGCGGGGGGCGCGGGCGACGGTTGACGAACCGGAACATTAGCCCCGTCGCCGCGCGGCGCACGGCACGGTTCGCCGGACGGGTAAGGCCGCTCGGGTCGCCGTCGGGACGACCGGGCCCGCGCTCGTCGGTCGCGAATTGCGCCGGGGCGGGCGCGCTGCGACATTGCGGTGTCCCTTCCCGCCTCTCTATCGCACTTCACGGAGGCTCCCGATGAAGCTCACCCGGATGTTCTTCCTCTTCCTCCTCATGACGACCATCGCCACCACCTCGAACGCCGCCGCGCCCGCCGACGACGATCCGTACCTCTGGCTCGAGGACGTCCTCGGCGCGAAGCCGCTGGAGTGGGTCAAACAGGAGAACGTGAAGTCCACGGGCGAGCTCGCGGGAACGCCGGAGTTCAAGGCCCTCCAGGAGCGATTTCTCAAGATCCTCGACTCGAAGGACCGCATCCCCGCGGTCAGCAAGATCGGCGACGAGTACTACAACTTCTGGCGCGACGCCGAACATCCTCGCGGGATCTGGCGGCGCACGACGCTCGCCGAGTACCGCAAGGAGAACCCGGCATGGGAGACGGTGCTCGACGTGGACGCGCTGGGCAAGGCCGAGGACGTGAGCTGGGTGTGGAAGGGCGCCGAGGTCCTGCGGCCCGAGTGCAAGCGCTGCCTGGTGTCGCTCTCGCGCGGCGGCGCGGACGCGACAGTCGTCCGCGAATTCGACCTCGAGACGAAGCAGTTCGTGCCGGACGGCTTCTCGCTGCCGGAGTCCAAGAGCGACGCGGGCTGGAAGGATCGCAACCATCTCTACGTCGGCATGGCATTCGACTCGACGACGATGACGACCTCGGGCTACCCGCGCGTCGTGAAGCTCTGGGCGCGCGGCACGCCGCTCTCCGCGGCGACGCCGGTCACCGAGACCCCGCCGACGGACGTCCGGGTCTTCGCCTTCCGCGACCACACGCCGGGCTTCGAGCGGGACTTCGCCTACCGAATCATGACCTTCTACTCGACCCGGCTCTTCCAGCTCCGCGACGGGAAGGAAGTGAAGGTGGACAAGCCGGACGACGCGATCGCGGACGTCTGGCGCGAGTGGATCTTCTTCCAGCTCCGCACGCCGTGGACGGTCGGCGGCCACACCTACCCGGGCGGTTCTCTGCTGGCAGCGAAGTTCGACGACTTCATGGCGGGCAAGCGCGAGATGCAGGCCCTCTTCACGCCGACGCCGCGCACGTCGCTGGCCGGGTACTCGAATACGCGTCACGCGATGGTCATGGAGGTGCTCGACAACGTGCGCAGCCGGGTCTACGTGCTGCGCCCTGACGACTCGGGGCACTGGACGACGACCCTCGTGAAAGGCCTGCCGGAGTTCAGCTCGATCGGCGCCCGCCCGGTGGACCCGTTCGACTCCGACGGCTACTGGCTCACGATCACCGACTTCCTGACGCCCTCGAGCCTCTACCTGGGCTCGGCCGACAACGACGCGCGCGAGAAGCTCAAGCAGACGCCCGCCTTCTTCGACGCGAGCCACGACGCCGTGAGCCAGCACGAGGCGGTCTCGAAGGACGGCACGAAGATCCCCTACTTCGAGGTCGCCCCGAAGGGCCTGAAGTACGACGGCTCCGCCCCGACGATGCTCACGGGGTACGGCGGCTTCGAGGTCTCCGAGCTGCCCTACTACAGCGGAATCCGCGGCACCGGCTGGCTCGAGCGCGGCGGCGTCTACGTGCTCGCGAACATCCGCGGCGGCGGCGAGTTCGGTCCCGCCTGGCACCAGGCGGCGATCAAGCAGAACCGCGAGCGCTGCTACGAGGACTTCGCGGCGGTCGCGAAGGACCTGATCGCGCGCAAGGTCACGAGCCCGGCGCATCTGGGGTGCATCGGCGGCTCGAACGGCGGCCTGCTCGTGGGCAACATGATCACGCAGTACCCGCAGCTCTTCGGCGCGGTCGTGTGCGAGCAGCCGCTGCTCGACATGAAGCGCTACAGCCACCTGCTCGCGGGCGCGTCGTGGATGGGCGAGTACGGTGACCCGGACAACCCGAAGGACTGGGCGTACATGAAGCCGTGGTCGCCCTACCAGAACGTGAAGAAAGGCGTGAAGTACCCGCGCACGCTGTTCACGAGTTCGACGCGCGACGACCGCGTACACCCGGGTCACGCGCGCAAGATGGTCGCGCGCATGCAGGCCGACGGCGACGATGTCCTCTACTACGAGAACGTCGAGGGCGGGCATGCGGGCGCGGCCGACAGCAAGCAGCAGGCCTTCATGTCGGCGCTCGCCTACACGTTCCTCTGGAGGCAGCTCGGCCGGCCGGGAATGTAGCGACCCGTGCGGGCGGCCGGGGCCACGCGGACCCCGGCCGCCTCGCGGCCGGTGCGCGAACTGGCCCCGGGGCCTGTTCCGTCGATTCACCGGGAAGCACGGCCTTCGGCAGGGCCACTTCCCACGCCGCCGGCGCCGCGTTCACCACGTCGCCCGGGCCCTGCCGCACGTCCACGGGCCATCCGCTAACATGGCCGCTCACCTCCGCGGCGACGGTCGCCGCGGCCCCTCCGAACCCGTTCACGAAGGACCGGAGCCGAACCATGTCCAACAACGCCATCGAAGGCCTCGCCCCGGAGGCCCTCTGGGACTACTTCGCGCAGCTCTCCCGCATCCCACGCGAATCCGGCAACGAGAAGGCCGCGCAGGCCTTCGTGATCAAGGTCGCGAAGGGGCTGGGACTTCCGTACAAGCAGGACAAGGCCGGTAACGTGATCGTGCGCAAGGCGGCCTCGCCGGGCCGCGAGGGCCAGACCTCGGTCTGCCTCCAGGGCCACCTCGACATGGTGTGCGTCAAGCGCCCGGGCAAGCAGCACGACTTCAAGAAGGACCCGATCACGCTCGTCCGCGACGGCGAATGGGTGACGGCCGACGGCACCACGCTCGGCGCGGACAACGGCATCGCGGTGGCGACCTGCCTCGCGATCATGGCGGACCGCTCGCTCGAGCACGGGCCGCTCGAGTTCCTGTTCACCTACGACGAGGAGCGCGGTCTCTCGGGCGCGCGCGAGCTGGACGGCGCGCTGCTCGAGAGCCGGACGCTGCTGAACCTGGACTCCGAGGACGAGGGCGTGCTCACGGTCGGCTGCGCGGGCGGCGCCGACTCGCTCGGCACCTGGACGCTCGCGGCCGACGCGGCCCCGAAGACGGCGGCGGCGATCGAAGTGCGCGTCACGGGCCTCAAGGGCGGCCATTCGGGCGTCGAGATCCACACGCAGCGCGGCAATGCGATCAAGCTGCTCGTGCGCGTGCTGCGCGCCCTCGAGCCGCTGGGCGCTCGGATCGCGAAGATGGAGGGGGGCTCGAAGCGCAACGCGATTCCGGCCGAGGCGGCGGCGATCGTGAGCCTGCCGAAGGCGAAGGTGGCCGAGGCGACGACGCTCGCGGTCCGGCTGCGCCGTGTCTTCCGTGCCGAGCTGGGCGCGGTCGAGCCGGGGCTCGACGTGACCGTGGGACCGGCCGCGAAGAAGCCGGCGCGGGTCTGGAAACGTGCGCTGCAGCGCAACGTGCTCCGTACGCTGACGGCGCTGCCGCACGGCGTCGTGCGCATGAGTGACGCGATCCCCGGCCTGGTCGAGACCTCGACGAACGTGGCGGTGCTCACGCAGGGCCCGCGGACAGTCCAGCTGGCCACGAGCCAGCGGAGCCTGGTCGCCTCGTGCATCGGCGAGATGGTGACGACGGTGCGCACGATCCTCGAGATGGGCGGGGCCAAGGCCACCGGCGCCGATCCCTACCCGGGCTGGAAGCCGAACATGGAGTCGCCCATCCTCGCGACCTCGGTGCGCACCTACACCGAGCTCTACGGGCTCGAGCCCAGGGTCGAGGCGATCCATGCGGGCCTCGAGTGCGGGATCATCGGCGAGAAGCTGGACGGCATGGACATGGTTTCGCTCGGGCCCACGATCAAGGGCGCGCACTCGCCCGACGAGAAGGTCGAGATCGCGGCGGTCGAGAAGTACTGGGAGTACCTGCTGGCGATCCTCAGGAACGTCGCCTGAGGCGTCGCCGCGCGCGGCGCGGAGGAGCGATACGAGCGGGGCGGCCGCACGCACGGCCGCCCCGTCGTGCTTCGCTCTCGAGCCCCTGCGGGCCCGGGGCGCCGGGAGGGAGCCTCCCCTGGCTCTCCACGCGGTCGCCTGGCGCGGCCGCTCGCGGCCCGAAGCGCGGAGGGCTCCGCCGGGTGAACGGGGGGCTGGAGTCGCTGAACGGATTCGGTGGGAGGGAGTAGCTTCCCGCCCGTCACCGCCGCTCCCGCCCCACGAGCGTCGGGCTCGGGCATCCGGTCGTCCGGGGTCGCCGCGAACGCGGCAGGGAAGGACGCGCCGGCAGGGGCGGGAGCGGGGGAGCGTGCGGGGATGCCGACCTACGACTACCGCTGCGAGGACTGCCGCAAGGCCTTCTCGGTCCAGCTGACGTTCGAGCAGCACGACCGCAAGAAGGTCCGCTGCCCGAAGTGCGGCTCGAGGCACGTGAAGCAGCAGGTGAGCGAGTTCTTCGCGATCACGAGCAAGAAGAGCTGAAGCGCGGCCGCCCCTGGGGCCCGCGCGCGTTGGCTGCCCGGTGCGCGTCCTCCAGCCATGACAGGTCCCGGAAGCGCGACGTTCCGTGCGCCCGGCCTCGCGCCGGGCCGGGTCGCGTGGCACCCTGTCGGTCCCGTGCGGATTCCATTCCTCCCCGGAGACCCCGTTGACCGACCTGAACCCTCAGCGCGCGCAGATGTCCGACGAGTCCATGGTGCGCAACCTCGCCGCGCAGGCGCAGGCGATCTGGCCGCAGGAGCGCGAGATGGTGCGCCGCTACGGTCTCGTCTTCCGGACGCCTCGTTCGATCTCGTCGCCTGCCGCCACGTGATCCAGTCCATCCCGCACGAGGAGCGCGTGCCGGCGGCCCGCCGTTCGCCGTGAGCCGCGCGCCGCGCCGGGGGAGGCACCGCATGCTCGCCGCGCTGCTCGTGCTGCTGCTGGTCGCGGCCGCCTCGCTCGCCTGGTGGTGGACGCACCCGGGGGACGCGCTGGCGACCCTGCGGGCGCGGAGCGCCCCGGTGGCCGCCGTCGAGCGCGAGGCCGCGCCGGAGCTGGGCGCGCGCTTCGAGCGCTGGCGCGTCCGCGACGAACGCGGGCGCGTGACGACGGGGCTCTGGAGGCCCGGCGCGCCGGGCGCCGCGCCCGGCGGGACGCGCTGGGCGGTCGTGCTGCTTGGCGGCATCGGCACCGACGACCGCGCGGCGCTGCTGATTCCCGACGCGCTGCCGGTCTCGGTGCTCGCGGTGAGCTGGCCGTGGACGGGCTCGCGGACGATGGGGCGGCTCCGGTTCCTCGCGAGCGTTCCCGCGCTGCGTGCGGCGCTCCTGCGCACGCCGGCGTGCCTCGCCGCGGGGCTCGAGGCCGTGCGGCGCGAGCAGCCGGGCGCGCGGGTGGCGCTGATCGGCGTGAGCCTGGGTGCGGCGCCCTCGATCGCGGCGGCGCGGCTCTCGCGGCCCGACGCGCTCATCGTCGTGGACGGCGCCGCGGACCTCGAGCGGCTGCTCGCCTCCGAGGTCTCGCGCACGGCCTCGCCCGCCGTCGCGCCGCCGGCGGCGGCGCTCGCCGCGCGGCTCATCGCCCCGCTCGAGCCTTCGCGCCACGCCGCGGCGCTCGCCGGCGTGCCCATGCTGCTCGTAGACGCCGCGGACGACCGGCGCTTCCCGCGCGAGTGCGTCGCGCGCCTTCATGCGGAATACCCGCACGCGAAGCGCGAGGTCCACCCGGACGGCCACGTGCGGCCCGAGCACAGCGCGCAGATGCGTGCCATCGTCCACGACGCGTGGAGCTGGCTCGAATCGCTGCCCGCCGCCGGCACCGCTGCCGGACGCTGAGCGCGTCCCCGGCGGGAAATCCCCGCTGGACGTCGCGCCGGAGCGGGAGGACCGTCCGCCTCGTGCACCACCGCCGGCGCCGGGAATTCGTGGCGCGGCAAGCACCGCGCTCGCTGGGTGCGGCCCTCACGGCCGCGGCCCTGTTCGCGCTGGGCGTGGTGGACGCCGGCTGCGCGGCGGCGCCGGACGCCGATCCCTGGCGTGGCCCGCGCGAGGCGCTCGTCAACGACCTCGTCGCGCGCGGCCTGCGCGACCGCGCGACGATCCTCGCGATGCGCCAGGTGCCGCGGCACGAGTTCGTGCCGCCGGAGGTGGCGCCGTACGCGTACGAGGACCGGGCGCTGCCGATCGGGCAGCGGCAGACGATCTCGCAGCCGTGGATCGTCGCGGTGATGACCGAGGCGATCCGCCCGCGGTCCGGCCTGCGCGTGCTCGAGATCGGCACGGGCTCCGGCTACCAGGCGGCGGTGCTGGCCGCGGCGGGATGCGAGGTGCGCACGATCGAGCTGCTGCCCGAGCTGGCCGACAGCGCCCGCGCGCGGCTCGCACGCCTGGGCTACGCCTCGGTCGAGGTACGGCAGGGCGACGGCTGGAAGGGCTGGCCCGAGGCCGCGCCGTTCGAGGCGATCGTCGTGACCGCGGCGCCCGATCGCGTGCCGGAGGCGCTGCTCGAGCAGCTCGCGCCGGGCGGCCGTCTGGTCGTGCCCATCGGGCCCGAGGGCGGCGTGCAGCAGCTGCGGCTCTACGCGAAGGACGCCCGTGGCCGCGTGGACTGGACGGTGATCACCGAGGTGCTGTTCGTGCCCATGCGTGGCGGCTCGGAGGAGCGGCGTGCGGCGCCGGGAGGCGAAAGGCTATAGTGCCGCCGTCGCTTCCCGCTCCCGACCCTTCACACGAGGTGCGCATGTCCCGATCCATCCGCTTCGCGATGCCGCTCGCGCTGCTGGCGATGGGCGCGCTGCTCGCGCCCACCGGCTGCGCCACGATGAAGAGCCTGGCCAGCCTGAGCAACGTCACGTTCGCGTTCGCGGGCGTCTCGGACGTCCGGCTCGTCGGCATCCCGATCGGCCCGGGCGCCGACTATTCGCAGCTCGGCATGGCCGACGTCGCGCGGCTCGCCGCGGCGATCGTCTCGAAGCAGGCCCCGGTGGACATGGTGATGCACGTGAGCGCCACGAACCCGACCGGCAACCGCGTGCCCGCGCGCATCGCCGACATCGACTGGACGCTGTACGTGGGCGACCACCGGACGCTCGACGGCAACCTCGCCAGTCCGGTGAGCGTGGACGCCGGGCGCACGCTCGACCTGCCGCTGGCGGCGCACTTCGACCTCGTCGAGCTGGGCGCGGGCGGGGCGCGCGACCTCTACGACCTGGCGGTCGCGATCGCGGGGCAGGGCACGGTCAGGAAGGACCTGCGCCTCGACCTCGTGCCCACGATCGAGACCTCGCTGGGACCGATGCGCTACCCGACCCCGATCGTCGTGCACCGTCTGGGCTCGACGGACTGACGCGCGGCCGCGGTCCCCGGGCGCCTCGTCCGCACGCCGTCACGGCGTGCGCGCGAGGCGCTCCTCGTTGGCGCCCGTGAGCAGCCACAGCGCCCGGGCGCGGCCGTCCGCCATCTCGAAGCGGACGCGCGGCCGCGGCGACATCGAAACGAGCAGTTCGAACGTGTCGGGCCCCGCCGGCGCGAGGTCCACGAGCGGGCCCTGGTCGCGCTGGTAGCGGAGCCGCCCGCCCTCGACGAACACGCGCCGGTTGCCGTAGCGGCCGACGTAGGCGGCGAGCTGCGCCGAGTCGGGCGGAGCGTGCGAGGCCTGCCACTCGAGCGTCTCGAGCCGGTCGCGCAGCGCCCGCTTCGCGTCGGGGTCGTCGGTGCGAGCCCAGACCGAGTCGAGCGCCGCGTGCGTCGCGGCGGCGAGCGCGTCGTCGGGCGGGCAGGCCAGGTCGGGCGTGACGCCCGCGCCCTCCCAGTCGGTGCCGGTCTGCCCGTCCACGATGCGGGCGTTGGGGAGCAGCACCATGACATTCCCGATCCGGTCGTCGCCGAGCTTCATCGTGTCGAACGAGTGCGCGGCTCCGGCCGTGCGCGCGCCGACGATCGTCGCGAGGCCGTGGTGCTGCATCTCGTAGGCGAACATCTCGCCGCCCGAGGCCGTCGCGGCGCTGGTCAGCACGAACACGGGCCGCCCCAGGTACTTCGCGCCTCCCGGGTCGGCGACGGTCCGGAACTCCTCGCGCGTGCCGGTCCCGCGCGTCACGCGCGTGCTCGCCACGAAGGCCGGCCGGTCGTTGAAGTAGCTGAACGCGAGCTGGACGCTCGCGGGGTCGCCGCCGGGGTTCCCGCGCACGTCCACGATCAGTGCTTCGGTGTTCGCGAGCAGGTCGAACGCGCTCGCGAGCGGCTTGCGCAGCAGCTCCGGCGGGGCGTCGAAGCGCGCGAGGTCGAGATAGCCGATGTTGCCCTCGATCACCCGTGCACCGAGCACGCCGAAATTCTGGGCGCGCAGCCGCCGGCGCGCCTCCTCGAGCCGCGCGGTCGAGTCGGGCTCGCCCTCGCCCTCGTTCACCCACTTGAAGCCCTTCGCGGCGGGCGGGAAGTAGAGGATGTTGAAGTGCCCGTCGTGGACCACACCCTGCACGTCCTCGACGAGCCGCGCGACGAGCGCCCGCGGGCCGTCGAGCCCGCGGTAGCGCTTCACGCGGAGGTTCGCGCGCAGCGTCCCCGCGGCTTTCGCGCCGAGCGTCGAGTCCACGTAGCCCGCGGCCATCAGGTCCGCGAGCGATTCGACGAGCGAGGCGGCGTCGCGGGCCGAGAGCTTCGGCTCGGCAGGCCCGGGCATCGAGAACGTGGCCTGCGCACGCGCCGGTCCCGGCGCGAGCGCCAGCGCCGCGGCCAGCGCGAGGGCGGCCGCCCTCACCGCTTCCCCCCCCGCTCGTCGCGCTTCCAGAGCAGCGGCACGCCGGCCGCGGCGGCAAAGGCCACGACGAGCGCGAGCGGCGCGAGACGGACGGCGAGGCGCATGGGGAGCTCCGGGCGGCGCGCGGAGCGCGCGGCCCCGACGGGGTCAGCGGAAGTTGTACGTCAGCACGGCCTGAACGTAGCGCCCCAGCGTGAGGTCGCGCTGGTCCTGGACGTAGGCCTCGGTGATGTCACGGCTCACGCTGCGGTCCTGCGCGAGCACGTCGGTCGCGGTGACGCGCAGCTCACCGCGCTGGTCCTTCAGGAACTTCTTGCCGAGGGTCGTGTTCCACAGCGTCTGGTTGCCGCCGTACTCAGCGGGCACGCCGGTCTGGAGGTTCTGCGTCAGCTCCTGGCGCAGCACGATGCCGGGCCCGGCGACGACGTTGAACCGCGCGCCGATCCGGTGCGTGTAGTAGTCGCCTCGGCTGCCGGTGGCGAGCGAACTGCGGGAGATGTTCCAGGTGCCCTGCCACGACACCGTGAAGTCCACGTTCTCGCTGATGTTGCTCGCGAGCACGAGCCCCGAGCGGATCCCCCAGGTGTCGCCGACGTTGATCCCGGTGGCGAGCCGCGTGGGCGTGCGCGCGAACGAACCGCCGCCGTTCACGCTCACGATGCTCTCGAGGAAGCCGACGGGCATGCTGTAGACGCCGAACAGGTTCGCGTTCCACGACGGCTGGTCGAGATTCTCCGGCGTCGTCAGCTGCGTGCCGCGGGCGAGGAAGATCCCGTCCACGGTCGTGTCCGCGGGGGCGACGAAGATCGAGTTCGCGATCGGCTGCGAGGTGCGCGTCACGTTCGCGAACAGGAACCGGCTGCGGCGGTGCCGCGGGTCGGCCTCGAACCAGCGCAGCATGACCATGTGCCGGTAGGAGGGCCGCAGGTCGGGGTTGCCCGTCGAAAGCGCGAGCGGGTTCGAGTTGTTCACCACGTTCTGCAGCTGACCGATGTTCGGGTCCACCGTCGAGGTGCGCCACGACAGCCGCAGGTTGCGCCGGCCCGAGAACGAGCCGGAGAGCTGCGCCGAGGGCAGGAAGTCGCCGTACGTGTGGTCGATCACGTTCGAGACGGGCCAGGTCTGTTCGGAGCGCAGCCGGGTGCTCTGCACCGAGGCGTTCGTGAGCAGCCTCCAGGTGCCGGTTCGCCACAGCAGCGCGACGCCGCCGTTCTGCGAGGTGCTGCGGTTCTCATAGGAGTTCGACAGGCCTGGCTCCGGCACGGTGTAGGCGCCGGTCAGCGGATCGAGGCTGTTCGCGAGCGCGTCCGCATGGCCGATCGTGACCGAGGGGTTGTAGATGAGCTGAGCCAGCAGCCCGCGCGCGAGCGGCTCGGTGAACGCGATGCGCGAGGAGTACGAGCGCGTGAGCGTCTTCGAGTCGCCCTGCTGGTCGAGCGTGTCACTCTCGACCGAGGCGCCGTCGTAGTAGTCGGTGAGCGTGCGCTGCGCGCTGTTGCCGTCGCGCAGGTTGCTGCCCGCGTTCAGCTCGGCCGAGACGTTGCGTCCGGGCTTGCCGAAGCGGTGGCGCAGGGTGAGGCGGCCCGAGAGATTGTTGCCGTCTACGGACTCGCTCGTCAGGCCGTTCGAGGCCCCGAGCGTCGTGCCGTCGAGCCCGAGGTTCGCGGCGCTGCCGCGGCTGGTGCCGTCGCTCTGCTGGAAGTAGAGCCGCGGCTGGAAGACGACCGAGTTGAGCGAGTCGGGCGTCCACGTGACGCGCGCGTCGAAGCGCTGGTTGCCGTTCCGGTTCGAGGTGAGCGCGTGCTGGTCGTAGTACGCGAGCGAGTCCTGCGCGGGCAGGTACTGCCGCGAGAGCGTCTGCGCGTTGTCGGTGTCGGTGTGGTTGGCGAACAGGCTCGCGCTCACCTCCAGCGTGCGCCCCCACTGCCCGACGTAGTTCGTGCCGCCGGCGTTCGTGGTCGAGACGCCGGCGTCCTGGCCGACGAGGAAGCTGCTGGGGTCGAACGCGCCGCCTCCGAAGCCGCCCAGGCGCATGATCCGGTGTCCGCCGCCGCCGTGCGGGCGTCCACCCATGCGCATCATGACCCGCGGCCCGCCACCCCGGCCGCCGCCGGTCAGCGCGCCGAAGAGGTCCTGGTGCGAGAAGTTCTGCTGGTTGACGTTGTTCGCCATGCCGATGACGGTCATCCGCGTCGGGCCGCGCACGGCGGTGTAGTTGCCGCCGGTCTGGTAGAGGTCGCGATCCCCGCCGCCCGCGTAGACCTTGCCGAAGCTCGCCTCGCGGTTGCGCAGGATGAAGTTCATGGTCTTCTGCGACTGCCCGTCGTCGAAGCCGCTGAACTCGGCCTGGTCGCTCATCTTGTCGTACACCTGGATGCGGTCCACGACCTCGGCCGGAAGGTTGCGCATCGCCGCGGTCGGGTCGCTGCCGAAGAACGGCCGGCCGTTGACGAGCACGTTCTGGACGGTCTCGCCCTGCGCCTGGACCTGGCCGTTGTCCATGGTCACGCCCGGCAGCTTCTGGACGAGGTCCTCGGCGGTCGCGTCGCGGCCGATCTTGACCGCGCTCGCGCGGAACTCGGTCGTGTCGGCGACCTGCGTCGCGGGCGCCGGCGACTCCCGGACGGTGATGCCGCGGACCGGCACGGACTCGGGAGTGAGGCCGAGCACGCCGAGGTCCTGGCCCGCCTTCGTCACCCGCACGACCTGCCGCAGCGGCGCGAAGCCCAGGCGCGTCGCCTCGAGCCGGTAGCTGTGGACGCCGAGGCCGGTGATCGAGAACGTGCCGTCGTCCTTCGCGGTCGCGCGATGCACGTCGGCGGTGTCGGTGACCGCGGTCAACTTGACCAGCACTCCGGGGACCGTCTCACGCGTCGAGGCGTCCTGGAACGTGCCGCGAATGCTGGTGACCTGGGCGAGCGCGAGGGTGGGAAGGAGCAGCAGGACGGCGGACAGCGAAACGACCGGGCGGGGCATCGGGGTCCCTCGGGACGCGTGTCGGACGGCGTGGGGGGGGCAGCGGGCCGGAACAGGGACGGACGACGTTACCCGAGGGTTCCCCGGCACGCCTCCCCGGCGGCCGCGCAGGACGGCCCTTCTTGCCGCGTTCGTCGCACGCCACCGGCCGGCCAGTTGGACGGGCGGCGGCACGGCAGGGTTGGAGCGCGGGCGGGGAGGCGGTGGCCGTCGTCGCAGGGCGAGGCGAGCGGAGAGGCGGGACTCAGTAGGACTGGTAGCTCTTCTCCTCGCGGATGTCCGAGCCCAGCGCCTCGTTGATGGCGCGCTTTATCTCCGCGCGTCGGTCGTTCGTCCGGTAGACCGACCGGGCCAGTTCGACGAACTCGTCGTCGAACGTGCGGGCTGCCTCCTTCGCGCGGATCCGGTCCTCGATGTCCCAGAGCGCCTCGTTGACCGACTTGAGGTCGGCCACGAGCGCCGAGACGTCGCGGGCCGGCGCCGCGGCGGCCCAGGCGTCGCGGAGCAGCCCGAGCTCGTGGCGGACGTTCGCGAGCTTGGCCGGGTCGGCGATCCGCCCGGCCTTGATCTCGAGGATCGTCAGCTTGTCGAGGAACTCGCCGGGCGAGGTCTGGACGCTCAGGATCACACGCCCTCCCCTAGTGGAACAGGGAATGGAGCAACCCGTAGACGCCGAGCCCGAGCGCGGCCAGCGAGTCGCCGGCGATCAGGCCGCCGCCCACGAGCGACATGGTACTCATGTCCTCGGGAACGCCCTCGTGCCCGGCCGGGCGCGGTTTCTTCGACTGCCAGGTCTGGAACAGCGAGCTGAACGCGCCGCCGAGGCCGAACCACATCGAGGTGCCGAACTCGACGAAGCCGCCGAACGAGGAGGCGTACGGGCTCGGCAGGATCGCGCAGTCGAGCGCGAGGTCGGTGTAGTAGCCCGCGCCGCCCTTCGCGACCCAAACCTTGTAGCTCTTCCGGCCCTTGATGACCTTGCGCAGGACCTCGATCAGGAGCCCGAGGCCGATCCCGAAGAACAGCGCCGTCATGACCTTCGGGTTCGGGTGCGTGAGACTGTCCAGCGCGCCGACGAACTTGTAGGTCATCGCCGACTGCCACTTCTCGGTGCCCGGCGCGCCCGGGCTCGTGAGCTGGTTGATGTTGAGCACCGGGTAGGCCTTCATGAACAACCGCGCGAGCACGACGCTCATGACGGCGCCCATGATGATCCCGATGACCTGGTAGCGGAACTGGATGGTGCGGTTCGTCCCGAGCCGCCAGCCGGTCGAGCGGTCCTGCTGCATGTCGCCGCCCTCGCTCGTGGCGATGAGGAGGATCGAGGCGCACAACAGGCCGGTGATGGGGTCGGTCAGGCCGATCGCTGCGAGGATGAACACCGTGAGCACGAAGGCGCTCGAGATCGGGTTGCTGTCTGAAATGCCCAGCGAGATGCCGTTCACCATCACGAAGATGAACGCGAGCACGATCGCGACCACCACGAACTTGGCGGGAAGGTGGAGCACGGTGACGCCCATGTAGACGATGGCCGCGGCCCAGAAGATCACCCACATCCACAGGAAGCGCGTGTCGGTCTTCTTCCAGTCCTCGGCCGGCTCGACGGGGCCCTTCGTCTGGCCGAGTGTCTTCACGGCGGCGACGCCGATCAGCGTCATGTCCACGATCGCCGCGCCCATGATCATGCCGAGCGCGGTGATGAACGTGATCTTGCGGTAGGGGTCGTGGGGCCCGATCCAGCCTCCCTCGCGCAGCCACGGCGTGAGCGCGACGCCGATCGAGCCGATGACGATCGCCGGCACGCCGATGCGGGCACCGACGATCATTCCCGCACCGAAGGTGGAGGCGGAGTAGCCGGTGTCCGAGAACTTCGTCATCCACTGGCCGGCGCGGCCGCTGAAGGGAATGGCCACGGCGAGACCGCTGGCGAGCCCGCCGAGCGTGCCGCCGCCCAGCTTGGCGATGGACTCCTTGAGCAACCGGATGTCGGTCAGCGCGCGCAGGATGTTCGCGACCGCGAAGCCCGAGGGGAAGCTGAGCCGCATGCGGTCCACGAGGATGGGCGTGTAGAGCATGCCCACGCCCACGCCGAACATGCCAATGCACATGAAGTACGCGACCATCTGCCAGATGGGGGGCTCGGGCAGCCCGAGCCAGGTCATCGCCTGGACGAGCACCGCCATGCCGGAGAGGCCGGCCACGGAGGCGGCCATGGTCTGCATGTAGTTCGCGCCGTGCTTGCCATCGGCCCCGTAACCGTAGGTCACGACGCTGCCCAGGATGCCGGCGAGCACCTGGCCGCCGACGAAGAACCCGAGCGAGAAGTTCATGTAGGCGGCGGTGATGCCGCCGAGGGGCCCGAGGATGAAGATCGCGACCAGGCCGAGGAGGATGTAGTACCCGGGCGTGTCGATGGGCGGGAGGAAGCGGCGCTTTTGGGTCATGGTCGCGGGAACATAGCAGCCTGACTCCGCAGGGCGGAGGGTTTTGTGACGGCGACGCGGTTCCCGCGGGAGCGGGGCCGGCGGGGCGCGGCGGCGCGCGGTGGTTCGCGCCCCGCCCGGCCCGCACCGGGGCGCCGCTACGGACGCACCGACGCCTTCACGAACGCCGCGAGGTCCTGCTGGAGCCTCGCGAGCGAAGGCAGGTGCACGTACATCATGTGCCCGGCGTCGTAGTAGCCCATGGAAACGTTGCCCGCGAGCTCGTCGGGCAGGCCGAGGTGGCGGAACGTGTGCTCGGTCGCGAAGTAGGGCGTCGCGAGGTCGAAGCGCCCGTTCGCGACGAATACCTTGAGGAACGTGTTCATCGTGACCGCCTTGCGCAGGGCCTCGACGACCTCGACGAAGCGGTTCTCGTGGTCGTTGAAGCGCCACGCCTCGTTCGTCTTGAAGCTCAGGATCTCGTAGGGCAGGTCGCTCTCGTACCCGAGCTCGCCGCGCACGTAGTCGTTGAACGTGGCCGTGTAGGGGCCCATCACGACGCCGAAGCTCGGGTCGGTGGCGATCTCGCCGCCCGTGGCATCGCGGTCCACGCCCGTGAACCGGCTGTCCAGCCGTCCAACCGTGCGGCGCTGGTCGCGCAGCAGCTCCTTGCAGAAATGCATGATCTCGGGGCGCAGGTTCGCGCGCTCGACGTAGTCCTGCGAGACGCCGATGAAGCGGGCGACTTTCGCCGCGATGGCCGAGCGCGACGTGGCGTCGAGGCCCGAGCCCAGGAGCAGCGCGGTCGCGTACTCGCCGACGGCGAACCTCTCCGCCTGCTCGAGCGTGCGATGGAGGTCCTTCTGCAGCTCCGGCTCGAGGCGCTTGTGGTACCACGCCGTCGCCGCGTAGGAGGGCAGGTAGAGGATGCTCGGCAGGTCGTTCGTGGGCAGGAACTCGAGCGTCTGGAAGTCGAGCACGCACGAGATCAGCATGAGCCCGTTCAGGTACATGCCGTGGCGCTCCTGCAGGTATTCCGACAGGCCGGCCGCGCGGGTCGTGCCGTAACTCTCGCCGGCGAGGAACTTCGGGCTCGGCCAGCGCCGGTAGCGCGAGCACCACAGCCGGATGAAGTCCCCGACCGACTCGATGTCCTTCTTGAAGGTGTGGAACTCCTTCGCCTTTTCGCCCGTGACGGCGCGGCTGAAGCCCGTGCTCACCGGATCGATGAAGACGAGGTCGCTGTCGGCCAGCAGGGTGTGCTCGTTCTCGACGAGACGGTAGGGGGGCTGGGTGAGGTAGCCGGTCTCCTCACCCTCGACGCGCCGCGGTCCGAGCGCCCCGAGGTGCAGCCAGACCGAGGAGGAGCCCGGCCCGCCGTTGAACGTGAAGGTGACGGGCCGTTTCGACGGGTCCGGAACGCCGTCGAGCGTGTAGGCGATGAAGAAGACGGTCGCGCGCGGCTTCTCGCCTTCGGCGACGCCCTCGTGTTCGCCCTTCTTCTCGGCCTCCTCGCGCAGGACGATCGTCCCCGTGGTGGCCGTGTAGGACAGCTCGCGCCCGCCCACGCGCACCTTGTGGTGCGTGACGACCAGGTGGTCGGTGGGCTCGGCGGCCTTGGCGGCCTCGGCCGCGACAGGGCTCTCGGTCTTCTCGGGCATGCGCATCTCCTCGTGGGGCCGGCCTGGGGGTGACGGCGACGGCGCATGATGCCACGCGCGCCGAACGCCGGGCCAACGGGCCGGGCGGCGGCGGTCCCGGGCGCATTGTTCGCTCGCATCGGGGGGGGCTTCCCGCTAACCTGCTCGACGTACGAGACCGCCGTACCCCGACCGACGTCACCGCAGCACCCGCTCAGGGAGGTGGAAGGACTTGAAGGAAATCCGCGCCTGGACCACGAAGGATTCGGCGTCGCTCTACAACGTGAGCGGCTGGTCGAGCGGCTACTTCCGCATCAACGACGCGGGGCACATCGAGGTGACCCCGTCCGGCCCCGAGGGCGGAAGCGTGGACCTGTACGACCTCGTGCAGGACCTCCAGCGGCGCGGCCTGGGCATGCCGCTGCTCATGCGCTTCTCGGACATCCTCCACAGCCGGGTGAAGCAGCTCTTCGGCTGTTTCGAGAGCGCCATCCGCGAGTACGGCTACCGGGGGCGCTACCGCGGCGTGTTCCCGATCAAGGTCAACCAGCAGCACCAGGTCGTCGAGGAGCTCGTGCGCTACGGCGGTCCGCTGGGGCTCGGCCTCGAGGCGGGCTCGAAGCCCGAGCTGCTCGCGGGGCTCGCGCTGCTCGAGCACTCCGACGGGTTGCTGATCCTGAACGGATACAAGGACGTCGAGTACATGGAGACGGCGCTTCTCGCGCAGAAGATCGGGCGCCACCCGATCATCGTGATCGACCGCTTCCGCGAGCTGGAGATCCTCATCCAGGTCACGCGCCGGCTCGGCATCCGCCCGCACATCGGCGTGCGCGCCAAGCTCACCACGAAGGGCGCCGGCAAGTGGATGGAGTCCACCGGCGACCGCTCGAAGTTCGGCCTGACCGCGACCGAGATCATGATGCTCGTGGACAAGCTCCGCGACGAGCAGATGCTCGACTGCCTCGAGCTCGTGCACTTCCACATCGGCTCGCAGATCTCGA
Organism: uncultured bacterium; assembly: GCA_964589945.1. GTDB lineage: Bacteria > Eisenbacteria > RBG-16-71-46 > RBG-16-71-46 > RBG-16-71-46 > CAIXRL01. The sequence continues at coordinate 8,683 of CAZPVG010000053.1, read as the reverse complement.
GCGTGCGTGCGATCAAGGACGCCATGAGCGAGGCCTCGCGCGTCTACGTCGAGCTGGCGAAGGCGGGGGCGGGGCTCAAGTTCCTCGACGCGGGCGGCGGCCTGGGCGTGGACTACGACGGTTCGTCCACGAACTGGCACTCGTCCACGAACTACACGATGCAGGAGTACGCGAACGACGTCATCGCGGCCATCCAGGACGCCTGCGAGACGGCCGGCGTCGAGCACCCGGACATCATCACCGAGTCGGGCCGCGCGCTCGTCGCGCACCACTCGGTGCTCGTGTTCAACGTCCTCGACGTGAACGAGGTCGTCGTGGGCCAGACGCCGCCCCCGATCCACAAGAACGACCCGCCGGTGATCCGCCACATCATCGAGACCTGGCGCGGCGTCTCGCGCAAGAACTTCCAGGAGGCCTACCACGACGCGCTGCAGGCGAAGGAGGAGGCGACGAGCCTCTTCAACCTCGGCCTGCTCGACCTGCGCGGGCGCGCCCGCGTCGAGCAGCTCTTCTGGGGCTGCTGCGAGGCCATCCTGAAGATCATCCGCGAGCTCGACTACGTTCCGGACGACCTCGACGGCCTCGAAAAGGGCCTCGCCGACACGTACTACGGCAATTTCTCGCTGTTCCAGTCGGCACCCGACCACTGGGCCGTCAAGCAGCTCTTCCCGGTCGTTCCGCTGCACCGGCTGAACGAACGCCCGACGCGGCGCGGCGTGATCGCCGACCTGACGTGCGACTCCGACGGCAAGATGGACCACTTCATCGACCTGCGGGACGTGAAGAACTGGCTCGAGCTGCACCCCTTCGATGGCTCGCCGTACTACCTCGGCGTGTTCCTGGTCGGCGCGTACCAGGAGATCCTCGGCGACCTGCACAACCTGTTCGGGGACACGAACGCCGTGCACATCGCGCTCGACGAGACGGGTTACCGCGTCGTCGAGGTCGTCGAAGGCGACTCGGTGGCCGAGGTGCTCGGGTACGTGCAGTACTCGAAGCAGAACCTCGTCCAGCGCCTGCGCCAGGCGAACGAGGAGGCGCTGCGCCGGGGCCTGCTGACGTTCGAGGAGTCGGCCCTGCTCATGAAGCGCTACGACGAGGGCCTGGCCGGCTACACTTACCTCGAGGAGGAGGATCCGGTGAAGGCGCCCGGCAGCGGGACGAACGGGCTCAAGTCCGGCGCGTCCACCTCGCCGGCCGAGAAGCCCGCCCCGACGGAAAAGGGCGCACCGGCGCGCTGACGCGGCCGAAGGACGACGAAACGAACCCGGCGCGGGTCCCCTTCGGGGCCCGCGCCGGTCCTCACCTCCCTGTGAACGCGCCTAGGCCGCGTGGGCCATCGGCTCGTCGTCGTCCTCCATGTCCATCTCCTCGGCGTCGTCGTCGTCCGCCTCCTGGCGGACCCCGCCGATCGCCGAGCGCATGCGTCCGACGATCTCGCGCTCCTCGCGCAGGTTCTCGGCGACACCCTCGGCCTGCCGCATCAAGGTCTTGAGCGCGCCGGTCTTCTCGACGGCCTGGTCCACCAGCACCTTCTGGCCCTGGAGCGACTCGAGGCTCGAGTGCACGTCCACGAGCAGAGCCTCGGCGCGCGCGAGGCGCTCTTCGGCCTTCATGATCTGCCGCTTGCGCTCGTCCACGGCGCTCGACATGTCCCGCACCTCCTGCAGGCGGGTCATGACGGTGTCGAGCAGCTTGCGGCTGTCCCCGACCTCGCGCTGGGCCGACGTGATCTCGCGCACCTCGGACGCGGTCTTCTCGGCCATCTCGAACATCCGGTCGAGATCGCCCTTGAGCGCGTCCACCGTGCCCTGGCGCAGGGTGAGCTGCTCGAGCGAGCGGGCCACGTCCTCTTCGACGAGGTTCCACTTCGCCATGCGCTGCTCGAACCGGTCCAGGCGGTTCTCGACCGGCTGCAGGTCGGTGGCGCGGTGCTCGAGCTGCGTCGCGGCCTCGGTGAGCTGCGACAGCCGCTCCTCCGCCACGGACAGCGCGTCGGCCAGCCGCGTGGCGAGCTCGTCGAGCTCCTGCGCGGAGGACGCGGCCTCCTGGCGGAGGCTGGTGGCCTTCTGCAGGTCCTTCTTCGCCGTTTCGAGCGCCTGGTGACGCTGATCGAGTTCCTTCTTGAGCGTCTGCGTGCGCTCGGCCAGCGCCTCGACCGACTCGCAGCGGGCCTGGATCTCGGTTACCTGGGTGCGGGTCTGGTCCGTCTGGCGCTTCACCTTCTCGATCACCGACGCCGTCTCGGCGACGACGCCCGCGAGACGCGCGGCTTCGTCGGCCTGTGACGACAGGCCCTCGAAGCGCTGCTCCGCGGCCTGCATGCGGTCCAGCAGCTCACGGCCCCGCTCGTCGAGGTTGCCGCTCTGCGTGCCGAGGCTCGTGAGGCGGCCCTGCATTTCCTCAACGAACTCGCGGCGCGACTCGATGCTGTCGAGCGACTCCCGGATCTGGTAGGCCTGATCCTTGGCGTGGTCCACGACCGGGCGCAGCACCTGAAGCTCGTCGGCCTGGGCGCGCAGCTCGCGCACCGACTGCTCGACGTTCGCGAGCCAGGTCTTCGTGTCCTGCTGGCCCGCGCGCGCGCGCACGATCTCCTCGTGCGCGAGCTGCGTCTGCTCGAGCGCATCGGTCACGAGCGCATGGGCGCCGCGGAGCTGTTCGAGGTCCCGCAGCGCGCCTTCGACGGCCGGGCGGGACTCCTCGATGCGGGTGACCTTCGCGACGGTTTCCGAGGCCGTCTGCGTGACCTGGTCGAGGTCCCGGCGCACGCCCTCGAGCTTCGACGACTCCTCGTGGATGCGCTCCACCTCGACCGACAGGGCCTGCAACTGCGTGGACAGGCCCTGCGCCTGCGCCATCAGCCCGGCGACGGTCTGGCTCGACTCGGTGAGGCCCTTGAACCGCCCCTCGAAGTCGGACAGCGCGCCGCGCACGTCGGTGACGCGCTGGCTCACGGACTCGAGTCCGTGGCTCTCGAACTCGAACCGCTCGACGGCCTTCTTGAGCTCGTCCTGCGCCGAGGCGAGGTCGATGCGCATCTCGCGCGCCTGCTCGTCGGTGTCGCGCTGGAGCTGCGTGATCTCGCGCGAGCGCTCGATGACGGTCTCGTGCAGCGACTGAAGAGCGGCGACCTGATCCTGCATCGAGTTGAGCACGGACTCGTTCGCCTGGAGCTGCCGGACGCCGGTATCCACCTGGCGCATGGCGTGGTCGAGGCTCTGGGCGCGGGCGAGGGCGTTCTCGACCGCATCACGCTGCGCCTCGAGCGCGGCGTTCTTCTGGGCGACGAAGTCGCCGAGCGCCTTGAGCGTACCGATCTGCCGCTTGAGGTCGTCGATCGTCTCCTGCACGCCGTCGAGGCCGCGCACGGCCTGCGAGACGGACGCGACGCGGCGCTCCTTGTCCTGCAGGTCGCGGCTCAGCTCCTCGCGGCGACGGTCGAGCGCCTCCATCTTGGTGGTCGCGAGCTTGTGCGCGTCGAGCAGGCGGTCGTGCTGCTGACGCAGCTTCGTGAGCTGCTCGCCGGTCCCGTCGACCTGGCCGCGCAGCGAGCCGACGTCGTCACGCACGATCTGGAACGGCTTCTCGACCTCAAGGAAGGTCTCGAGGCGGTCCCGCAGGTCGAGCGCACTCTCGATCTTGGTACCGATCTCGTCGAAGCTCGAGCGGATCCTCTGCGCGTCCTCGAGCGCCTGGACGACCTGGGACTCGGCCCGGTGCTGCCCCTCGACCAGGCTCTCGACCCGCTCGTGCATGGACTCGAACTTGGGCACGAGCTGCACCATCGCCGAGAAGCGCTGCTCGAGGTCGGCCAGCCGCCCGCTCACGGATTCGACGCCCGACTCGGCCTGCGCGATGGGCTCTCCCAGCGTCTGCAGGTGCTCCGAGGAGGTGCGGATGCTCGCCAGCAGGGCCTCGTTGCGCACGCGCTCCTGCTGCATCTCGGCCAGGATCGCGCGCATTTCGTCCGTCAACTCGCGGTCCTTGGAGCCGTTTCCGAGCAGGTTCTTCAGCAAGGGGGCCATCGGCTTCTCCTTCGAATGGCGGGTCGTCCATCGGGCCGGGTCGAGGACCGGCGGGCTTCTGGGTGGGCGGCAACGGATCCCGTGGGGAGGCGGGACGGACCGCGACGCGGGGCCGCCGTGCAAGACCCGGACCCGCTGCCCGACCCGGACCGCGATGGATGCAGGGGCGCAGGGCCCGGCAGGGCCGCTCCTGCGCCGACGGGGGGTCATGGGGCGCCACTGGAAGCAGACCGGGCCCCCGCAGGCAGACGTGCCAACCGGTTAGGCGGTCGCGCGCCTGTGCCGGAGACACCTTCGTCAGCAGGGCAGGCGGCAGACGAGAGCGGTTTCCCCGGACGCGACGCCAGGCCGGGCGCCGGGTCGTGGGCAGGCCCGCCCCGGCGGCGAACAGTTTTGCGCCGGGAGGGCCGTTGGGGCGGCCGGAGTGTGTCCGGCCGGGATGCTGCCGCTCCGGCGGAGTAAGCGGCCCGCGGCCGCGAGAAGCGGAGGGGCGGCGCGAGGGTCGCAGCGAAGGAACGCGAGGTCGGGAGGCACGGCGCTCGAGCCGCGGACTGGGTGACCCGGGCACCTGACGGGACATCGGGTCCTCGGGTGGGCAGTCGGCCGACTCCCGCTTCGACACCCCGGGGTGTCGTGCCTCGCTCCCAGGCGCTGACCCACGGTCACGTGGCGCAGTTTCTTCGAGGGGGTCACCGCAGCCTCCTCGGTCCCTCCCCCCCCCGATGTTTGGCGCGACCAAACGTAGGGGGGCACACCCCGAGCCGTCCGTTTCGCCCAGTCGGAACGAAGTGATGCTTGACCGGTTCCGAAAGGGGAATCAGAGTAGGTCACAGACGGATCGAGAAGCGTCTGAACTCGGGCAGCCGGCCGACTAGGTCGGGCTTCCCCGGCGCCTGTTCTTCCGCCCGGCCTCACGCGTGATTGTCCCCCGCGCACGTCGTGAACCCTCGGATCGATGTGGATCCAAACGTCGAGACGTGAAATGGAGGTCACCATGAAGCAGCTTCGCGACCACTTTCTTCGTTCACTCGCCGTTCTCGCTGTCGCCGCCGGCGCGGTCACGGTGCTGAGCGCGACGGCGAACGCGGCCTTCCCGCTCCGCTCGCCGCAGGTCGTCGTAAACCCCGGTGACGGTTCGCTGCAGGGCTACTTTAACGGGATCGGCGAGAGCATCGACGTCCAGAACGACCAGCTCGACGCGCAGACGTGGAGCACGTCGATCTCGGGCAACTCGACGCTGACGCTCATGCTCGAGATCGCGGGGCTCGCCACCTCGAACTCAATCGGCGTCTACAACGGCAACGACGCCTCGCCGGCGCTCTTCCAGGTCTTCCCGGGCGCCGCGACGCCGGGCTGGTACGCGACGGCCCACTTCGGCACCGACGGCAGCCTGGTGGTGAGCCTCTTCGACCAGAACTCCGTCTACCAGGGGCAGAACTCGTACATGGGCGTGGACCGGAACAACTTCGGCTTCTACATCCAGAATCCGGGCGGCACGTTCTACTCGCAGGACTCCCGCAACGCGGGTTACGCGCACGTGCTCACCTACGCCGGCACCGGCATCAACTACGGCGACTGGTGGGAGTGCTTCGAGGACCTGCCGAACGCCACGTCGGATTTCGACTACAACGACGCGGTCCTGCTGGTCCAGTCCGTCGCCCCGGTGCCCGCGGGCACGTCTTCCTGGGGCCATATCAAGGGCCTGTACCGGTAAGCGATTCCCGCGCATCCCGGAGCCCCTGCGCGAGCCCCCTCGCGCAGGGGTTCTTCGTCCAGAAAGGCCGCCGGCACTGGCCCCCGGGCTGATAGACTTTCCCGGCAACCGCCGATTCCCCCTGAGCGCTCGCGCCAGCCCCCCGGTACGAGGTCGTCGAGCGATATCGCCCTGCCCGGAGGGAACATGACTCGCCGCACCCTGCCCCGCATCGTCGAGCGGTTCGCCCGGGTCCTCGCGCTCGTGGCCGTGCCCTTCCTCGCGGTGTCGGCCGTCCGGGCGGCCACGTTCGCTGCCGACGCGCCGCTGGCCATCTCGACCGCGTCGCTCCCGACGGGCTTCGTCGGGGAGGCCTACGCCGAGACGTTGCAGGCCGTGGGCGGGGTGCCGCCCTACGGCAGCTGGACCGTGACGGTCGGCACGCTGCCGGCGGGGCTCTCTCTCGACTCGACTTCCGGCGCCATCACGGGCACGCCGACGACGACGGAGACGCAGGCGTTCACGGTGCAGGTCGCAGACCAGCCGGGGCACCTCGCGACCGCGAACCTGTCACTCACCGTGAACCCGCCGCTGTCGATCGCCACGGCAACGCTGCCGAACGGCATGGTCGGCATAGCCTATGCGGAGACGCTCGTCGCCGCGGGCGGCCTGCCACCCTACGGCACGTGGGCGGTGACAGTGGGAACGCTGCCTGCGGGGCTGTCGCTCGACGCGAGCTCGGGAGCGATCACGGGCACGCCGACGACGGCGGAGACGCAGGCGTTCACGGTCGAAGCGAGCGACTCGGTGGGCCACACGGCCACGCAGGCACTCTCGATCACGGTGGATCCGGCGCTCTCGATCGTCACGACGGCGCTGCCGAACGCGCTGGTGGGCGCCGCCTACGCGGAGACGCTCACGGCGACCGGCGGCGTGCCTCCTTACGGCAGTTGGTCGGTGATCGGGGGTGCGCTGCCCGCGGGGCTGTCGCTCGACGCGCCCTCGGGCGCGATCAGCGGAACGCCGACGACGGCGGAGACGCAGGCGTTCACGGTGCAGGTCAGCGACTCGCTCGGGCGCACGGCGACGCAGGCGCTCTCGCTCACCGCCGATCCCGCGCTGGCCATCGCGACCACGGCCCTGCCGAATGGAACGCTCGGCGCGGCCTACGCGGAAACGCTCGCCGCGACGGGGGGGCGGCCGCCCTACGGCAGCTGGACGGTGACGGTGGGCACGCTGCCCGCGGGGCTTTCGCTCGACGCGGGATCGGGCGCGATCACCGGCACCCCGACCACGCTCGAGACCCGGGCGTTCACGGTCGAGGTCGGCGACTCGGTGGGCGCCACCGCGACGCAGGCGCTGTCGATCACGGTGGATTCGTCGCTCGTGGTGGTGACCACGGCGCTCGCGAACGGCATGGTGGGGACCGCCTACGCGGAGACGCTGGCGGCGACCGGCGGCGCACCGCCCTATGGCAGCTGGACGGTGACGGTGGGCACGCCGCCCGCGGGCCTCGCGCTCGACGCGGGTTCGGGCGCCATCACCGGCACGCCGACGACCGCCGGGACCCAGGCGTTCACCGTGCAGGCCGGCGATTTGCAGGGACGCACCGCGACGCAGGCGCTTTCGATCACGGTGGACCCGCAGCTGGTCGTCTCGACGACGAGCCTGCCGGACGGCACGGTCGGTGTCGCCTACGCGGAGACGCTGGCGGCGGCCGGCGGCGTCGCGCCGCTCGGCGGCTGGACCGTGACCGCGGGCACGTTGCCCGCGGGCCTCTCGCTCGATTCCGCCAGCGGCGCGCTCGGCGGGACACCGACGACGGCGGAAACGCAGGCGTTCACGGTCGAAGTGAGTGATTCGCTCGGCCGCACGGCCACGCAGCCGCTGTCGCTCACTGTGGACGAGCCGCTCGCCGTCTCCACGACGACGCTGCCGAACGCCATCGTGGGCACCGCGTACGCGGAGACGCTCACGGCGACCGGCGGCACGCCGCCCTACGGCAGCTGGACCCTCACGGCGGGCACGCTCCCCGCGGGGCTTTCGCTCGACGCGGGCACGGGCGCGATCGGCGGCACGCCGACGACGGCGGAGACGCAGGCGTTCACGGTCGAGGTGAGCGACTCGCTCGGCCGGACGGCCACGCAGGCGCTGTCACTCTCGGTGGACCCGACGCTCGCGATCGCGACGACGAGCCTTCCGAACGGCCTGGTCGGGGCCGCCTACGCCGAGACCCTCACGGCGACCGGCGGCCTTCCGCCCTACGGCGGCTGGGCCGTGACGGTGGGCACGCTGCCCGCGGGCCTCACGCTCGACGCGGGCTCGGGTGCGATCAGCGGCACGCCGACGACCGCGGAGACGCAGGCGTTCACGGTCGAGGTGAGCGACTCGCTCGGCCGGACCGCGACGCAGGCGCTTTCGATCACCGCCGATCCGGCCCTGGCGGTCGCGACCTCGAGCCTGCCGAACGGCACGGTGGGGGTGGCCTACGCCGAGACGCTCGCCGCCACGGGGGGAAGGCCGCCCTACGGCAACTGGACCGTGACGTTGGGCACGCTGCCCGCGGGGCTGTCACTCGACGCCGCGACCGGCGCGATCAGCGGGACGCCGACAGCGGCGGAGACGCAAGCGATCACGGTCGAGGTGACCGATTCGCTGGGTGGAACGGCGACGCAGGCGCTCGCGATCACCGTGGACGAGCCGCTCGCGATCGCGACGACGGCGCTGCCGAACGGCATCGTGGGCGCGGCGTACGCCGAGACGCTGTCGGCGTCCGGCGGCACGCCTCCTTACGGCAACTGGACCGTGACGGCCGGGACACTGCCCGCAGGGCTGTCGCTCGACGCGGCCTCGGGGGCGCTGACGGGAGCGCCGACCACCGCCGAGACGCAGGCGTTCACGGTCGAAGTGAGCGACTCGCTGGGCCGGACCGCGACGCAGGCCCTGTCGATCACCGTGGACC
>CAZPVG010000052.1:0-29303 GCA_964589945.1 uncultured bacterium | reverse complement strand
ACGCATGGAGAAGGTCGATACGCTCGTCGTCGACAAGACCGGCACGCTCACCGAAGGCAGGCCGCGTGTCGTGTCCATCGTGGCGGCGGACGGCCGACGGGAGGACGACGTGCTGCGCCTGGCCGCGGGGCTCGAGCGCGCGAGCGAGCACCCGCTCGCCGCGGCGATCGTCGCGGCGGCGACCGAGCGCGGGCTGGCGCCGGCCCCGGTCACGGACTTCGCGAGCGTCACGGGAAAGGGTGTGCGCGGGACGATCGAGGGCCGCGCGACGGCGCTCGGCAATCCGGCGCTCCTCTACGACCTCGGGATCGCCGTGGACGGCCACGCCGCGACGGCCGACCGCCTGCGCGTCGAGGGCCAGACCGTCGTGTTCCTCGCCGAGAATAGCCGGGTCGCGGGCCTGCTCGGCGTGGCCGACCCGGTCAAGGAGAGCACGCCCGAGGCGATCCGGGCCCTGCACGGCGAAGGGCTGCGGGTCGTGATGCTCACGGGCGACAATCGCGTGACCGCCGAGGCGGTCGGGCGCCGGCTCGGCATCGACGAGCTCGTCGCCGAAGTCCTGCCGGACCAGAAGGCGGACGTCGTGAGGCGCCTCCAGGGTGAGGGCCGCTTCGTCGCCATGGCCGGCGACGGGATCAACGACGCGCCCGCCCTGGCCCAGGCGCAGGTCGGCATCGCCATGGGCACGGGCGCGGATGTCGCCATGGAGAGCGCGGGGGTGACGCTCGTGAAGGGCGACCTGCGCGGCATCGTGCGCGCGCGGGCGCTGAGCCGGCGGACGATGTCGAACATCCGCCAGAACCTGTTCTTCGCGTTCGTCTACAACTCGCTCGGCGTGCCGATCGCCTCGGGCATCCTCTACCCGGCCTTCGGGCTGCTGTTGAGCCCGGTGATCGCCGCTGCGGCGATGAGCTTCAGCTCGGTCTCGGTGATCGGCAACGCGTTGCGGCTGCGGAAGGCCCCGCTGTGAGCCCGCCCGGCCCGAAACCCGAACCGGACGCGGACGCGACGGCCCGCACCCGGCTTCCCGGAGGCGGACCATGAACCGCCGCGGGTTCCTGAACCGTGTGCTCGCCGTGGTGGGCGCGGCCTTCGCCGCCGCGGTGCTGTTCCCGGTGGAGCGCTTCCTGTCGGCGCAGGCAGGCCCCGCCACGAAGAGCGGCCCGGTCGTCGCCGCGAAGGTGAACGAAGTCGCCCTGAACTCCTACAGGATCTTCCCGTTCGGCGGCGAGCCGGCGATCCTCATTCACCTCGCGAACGGCGAGTACCGCGCGTTCTCGGCGGTGTGCACCCACCTCGGCTGCACGGTGCAGTACCGTCCCGAAGGCCACAACATCTGGTGCGCCTGCCACAACGGCGTCTACGACCTGCAGGGCCACAACGTCTCGGGGCCGCCGCCGCGGCCGCTCGAGCGGTACGCGGTGCGCCTCGCCGACGGCAACATCATCGTGGAGAAGAACGCATGAGCACGTTCCGCTGGAGCGGGCCCGGGGCCGGAGGGGCACGTCCATGTGGGCGATGATGCTCGTCATGGCGTTTCCCGTGCTGGGTATCGCGCTGTTCTTCGCGCTTCCCTGGCCGGGGGCGCTGCTCCTCTATGCCGCGGGACTCGCGCTGTCGCTGGTCTTCCATCGCGCGATGATGACGAGCATGACGCGCCCGGTGGCGACCGGCTGGCGCGGCATGGTCGGTGGGACCGCCGACGTGGTGGCGTGGGCTTCGGGTCACGGCACGGTGCGCTACCAGGGCGAGCTGTGGCGGGCGCGGGAGGGGGACGACGCGCCGCTCGCGCCGGGCGCGCCGGTGCGGATCGTGCGCGTGGACGGCCTCGAGCTGATCGTGGAGCCCGCGTCGGATCCGCCGCCGGGTGGCGGATCGGAGCGGACTCGCGTGCCGACCGGCCCGCCCGGGGCGCAGCCGGTGTAGCGTCGGATTCGCGAGCGGGGACCGGGGGGCGCTTCATGGGCACCCACACCGACACCCCGAACCGGTGGAACGCAGGGGAAGGAGGGCAGGCATGACGCGGAACATCTTCCTCATCGTTGCCGTCGCCATCGTCGCGGCCGCGATGGGGGCCTACGCGCAGAGCCGGACGGTTCGGCCGGAGGATCGCATCCCGACCGCAGACGCCGAGGGACGCGCGCCCATGGGGGTCATGGCCGGCGGCGGCATGATGGGCGCGATGACGGGGGGCATGGCGGGCACGATGATGCCGGCCGACCGCGCGATGATGTCGCGCCGTGAACGCCGGGCCGGCGCGCTGAAGGCCGACGACGCGAAGCTGGACCGGCTGCTCGAGCGCATGGACCGGGCGCAGGGTCCCGCGAAGACGGATGCGATGGCCGCGGTGATCTCGGAGCTGGTCTCGGAGCGCGAAGAATGGGGCCGACGGGAGATGGCGATCGAGCCCGAGATGATGCAGCACCTCGTGGCGCACATGCAGTCCGGCACGATGACGGGAATGCTGCGGTCGTTGCGCACCTGCCCGCTGGTCCAGGCGGGCGAAGCGACGGCGAGCGCCGGCGCGAAGCACGGACCGCCGCGCGCTGACGGCGGCCGCTGAACGAGCGGCACGCCACCGCGACGGCCGGCCCCGGCCGGGAAGCCCGCGCGCTTGCCCCGGCGGCCGCCCGTCGCGAGGATGGCGCCCCGCCCCACGTGACCCGCCGCCATTCCGCGAAGGAGGCACCGCATGAACGCCGCAGCACTTTCGATCGCGCCGGCACGCAGTGCGTTCGTCGTGATCGACCTGCAGAAGGGCATCGTCGGCCGGCCGTGCGGGCCCCATCCGGCGCCCGAGGTGGTCGCGAAGGCGGCGCAGGTCGCCGCCGCGCTGCGCGCGAAGGGCGGCTTCGTCGTGCCGGTCCGGGTCGCGTACTCGGCCGATTTCCGCGACGCGCTCCGGCCGCCCAGCGACGAAGGGGGGGGCGTCGGCGCCGGCGGCCTGCCCGAGGGCTGGTCGGACCTCGTGCCGGAGCTGGGGGTGCAGCCGGGCGACCACGTCGTGACGAAGCACCAGTGGGGCGCCTTCCACGGCACCGACCTCGACCTGCAGCTCCGCCGCCGGGGCGTGACGACCATCCTGCTCTGCGGCATCTCGACCAGCATCGGCGTCGAGAGCACGGCGCGGAACGCGTTCGAGCTCGGCTACGAGCAGGTGTTCCTCGAGGACGCCATGTCCTCGCGCGACGCCGCCGAGCACGAGCACACCGTGAGGCGGATCTTCCCGCGCATCGGCCGCGTGCGGAGCACGGCCGAGGTGCTGGCGGCGCTCTCGGGGTAGGTGCCCGCGGTCGCGGTCAGCGCACGCGGACGACGCGCGAGGTCGCGAAGCCGATCGGCGTCGAGAGCCGGACGAAGTAGAGCCCCGCGTTCAAGGGGCGGCCGCCTTCGCCGCGGCCGTCCCAGGCGAGCGCCGTCACCCCGCGGCCGAGCGGACCCGAGTGCAGCACGCGCACGGTCCGCCCCTGCAGGTCGAGCACGCGCGCGTCCGCGACGAGCGGCGCGTCGCCGCTGCGGCTGCCCGGCAGCGACAGCTCCACGCGCACGGCCGAGCGTGACGGGTTGGGCGACACGCGCGCGCGCAGCGGCGTGTCCGGCACCGTCACGGCGTAGGGGCCGTACGAGACGACCGGGCCGTCGGGCGGCAGGAGGTCGAACCGGTACCAGTAGGTCCGGCCGGGAACGACCGAGGCGTCCGTCAGGGAGCAATCGCCGGTGCAGAGCGTGAATTGCGACTCGATCGGCGCGAACGGTCCGGCCGGATCGCCCGCGCGCCAGACCTGGTAGTAGGTGCCGCCCCAGGAGCCGTCGAGCGTCACGCGCAGCAGCTCGTCGCGATAGTCCACGGCGATGCCGGGGTCGGCGGTGGCCGGCGCAGTGGCGAACGCCGCGACGAGGAGCGACAGCGGGAGGATGGAGCGCATCGTCCTCTTCCTTTCGGCTGGCGGGGATGGATTCCGGTGCCGACCGCGGCCCCTTCGGAAGGCCGCTGCGGCGCGACTCTAGCAGGCCGCCTCGCGGCTTCGTACGAGCGGGGATGCCCGGATGTGACCGGTGCCGCCGGAGCGGGTCGAGTTCCCCACCCCCATGCCAGCGGCGTTTCAGCGTTTACCCCGCGTCAGGGTCGGGGAGTTCCCCCTGTTCGCACGGCCGGGCCGGAACGTACGATTTCACATGCGGGAGCCGGGTCCTCGGGCACCGGCCCGGGCCGCCGCATGTACGCGCCACCCCCTCGAGCGAGGTACTCCGATGCGGACCCTGACCCGACTCGCCGTGTTCCTTTCGGTGCTCTTCCTGCTGGTTCCGCGATCGGGTTCGGCCGCCGGCTCCCGCCCGGCGACCGGGACGACCGGGGTCGCCCCGCGGGACTCCTCGGCCGGCCCGGCGGAGGTGGTCGGGAGCGACGAGGGCTCCGGGGGTGAACCGGAGGAGCGCCAGTTCGAGCGCGACTACTTTCGGGCGCTCGCAGGCGGCGAGATGGACTCCGCGCGCATCGCACGGATGTGGAGCGAGTCGCGCGCGATGCCCTCCGAGCCGCCGCCCCAGGTCACGACGCCCCCGCGGACCGGCGCCCCCGCGCGCGCCGAGGTGGTGAACGGCTGGCAGCTCGCCGGGCCGATCTTCTCGACCAACGTCGGCGGCGGGTTCATGACCGGGCGCGTACGCGACCTGGACCCGATCCACGTCCGCGCGCTGGCCGCGAGCGGCGGCCTGTGGCGTTTCGACATCTTCGGCGGCATCCCGATGTGCGACAGCGTCCCCGCGAGCTGGTTCGGGTCGTTCGCCACGCATCCTCTCGACGCGAACACGATCCTGCTCGCCACGGGCGAGTACCACGGGGGTGCGGGCACCGGGATCTACCGCACCACCGACGCCGGTGCGACCTGGACGCACGCGCAGATGGCCCCGCAGCCCTACTCGTTCTCCCGCGTGCGCTGGTCTTCCGACGGGACCGTCGCCGTGGCCTCGTCCACCGCCGGAATCTACCGTTCGACGGACGGCGGGCTGAGCTGGGTGCGGACCTACAGCGGCGGTGACACGGGCGGCCTCACGTCCGTGCCGGGGGACCCGGGCGAGTGGTTCGCGGCCGTGAACAGCACCGGCGTGCTGCGCTCCCAGGACAATGGCGCGACGTGGCAGCCCCTGTCGGGCAGTGGCGCCCCCGTCGGCGTGACGGGCATCGGCGCGATCTCCGCCATGTACAACTCGGGCGACGGCCACGTGTACGTCTACGTTGCCTTCGACACGTCCATCTGGAAGTCGGCCGACAACGGCGCCACGTGGACGAACGTCACGCCGACGGGATTCGGCATCGGCAACTCGGGCTACGGACCGGCCATCTCGGTCTGCCCGGGCAACCCGAACATCGTCCTGTACGGCGACGTCCCGATCGTGCGCACGACCGACGGCGGCGCCCACTGGAACAAGTTCGCGACGCCGGACCTGCACGCGGACTACCACGTCTTCGGGTGGGACGCCGACAATGCGGGCGTGTGGGCCGGCAACGACGGCGGCTGGTCCCACTCGCTCGACCAGGGCGCCACGTGGAGCTCGTCGTCGAACGCCATGCCGATCACGCAGTTCTACACGGTCGACTGCGAGAAGACCGAGGTCGGCACGATGATCGGCGGCACGCAGGACAACAACGTCCTCTACACGCTCTCGCCGTCGCTCAACTGGACCGATCCGCAGGTGGGTTCCACGGAGGGCGACGCCTACGGCGTGACGGTGGATCTCTACAACCCGAGCCAGATGTGGGCGGTCTCCGGCGTGCTGGGCGGGCCGATCACCTACGCGCGCTACCACACGACCGACGGCACGACGTGGAACACGGTGGACAACGGCATCGCCCCGACCACGTGGGCAGGCTCGATGTGCACGGACAACGCGTATCCGGCCGACATCTTCACGTCCACCGACCACTACGTCTACGAGTCCACCGACGCCGGCGCGACCTGGGACGTCTCGAACGCCGCGCCGTTCGCGAGCAATATCGGGTGGCTGACAGCCTCCACGCGCGTCGCGGGCGGAGCCGTGCTCTACGCCGCCCTCGCGTCCTCCGGCGGGGATCGGCTCGAGGTACGCGACAACGGCGCATGGTCCGAGCGGTCGACGGGCCTGCCCGTGGGGCAGCGCGTCTTCAAGGTCATCCCGCACCCGTGGGCTTCGAACGCCAACGAGGCGTGGGCGATCATGAGCGGCGTCGGCCACCAGATCTGGTACACGACGAATCGCGGCGTGACCTGGACGGACGTCACGGGGGACTTCCCGCCGAGCGTGCCCGTCAGCTCGTTCGTCCCGAACCCGCGCCACACGGGCGAATGGTACGCGGGCAGCTCGCTCGGCTGCTGGCGCACGAAGAACGGCGGCGTGAACTGGGAGCACTGGAACAACGGGATGCCGCCGGCGGCGATCGTGACCGACATGAAGTACATCGACCAGACCGGCTCCGGCGGCCCCTTCTCCGTCGTGGCCGCGACCTACGGCCGCTCGGTGTGGAAGCGCGACGTCTCGGGCGAGGACCCGTTCCCGACGATCTCGGTGAGCGATCCGGTCGTGCAGGAGGGCGACAACGGCCAGAACACGGCGTTCTTCCTGCTGACGCTCTCCCAGGCGCAGACCGACCCCTCGAACCTGGCGAGCGCGAGCTGGGCGACGGCGGACAGCACGGCGACCGCGGCGGACAACGACTACGTCCCGCAGAGCGGCGTCGCGTACTTCCCGGCCGGCGCCACGCAGGCGTACGCGACGGTGCCGATCGTCGGCGACCGGAACGTCGAGTCGGACGAGGTCTTCAAGCTCGTGCTCTCGAACCCGCTCCGGGCGAGCCTCGGCGATCCCGGCGTGTGCACGATCCAGGACGACGACTCGCGGGGCCTCGTCTGCGGCGACCTTGACGCCACCGACGGCACCGTGAACGCGATGGTCCGCTCGGGCAACACGATCTACGTGGGTGGCTCGTTCCAGCACGTCGGCCCGGCGACGGGCGGCGCGGTGCCGATCGACGCGACCACGGGGCTGCCGGCGTCGCTGCCGCGCGTGACCGGCTCCGTGGGCGCGGTCGCGAGCGACGGCGCGGGAGGCTGGTACCTGGGCGGCACGTTCAGCCACGTTGGCGGCCAGCCGCGCACGAATCTCGCGCACGTGCTCGCCGACGGCACGCTCGATCCGTGGAACCCCGTCACGAACGGAGCCGTCCAGGCGATCGCGATTTCGGGCAACACGCTCTACATCGGCGGCTCGTTCACGGGCGTCGGCGGCGTTCCGCGCACCTACCTCGCGTCGATCATGGTCGGCAACAGCCTCCCGACGGACTGGAATCCGTCGCCTGATGCGCCCGTCTATGCCATGGCCGTCGACGGGAACACGCTCTACCTGGGCGGCTACTTCACGCAGCTGCTCGGCGTCCCGCGCGACCGGGCGGCCGCGGTGAAGATCCCGGACGACACCCTGACCGCGTGGAACCCCTCGCCCGACGCCGAGGTCGACGCCCTGCTCGCCGACGGCGGGCTCGTGTACGCCGGCGGCACGTTCACGCAGATCGGCGGACAGCCGCGAGCGGGCCTCGCGGCGCTCGATCCCTCGAGCGGCGCGGCCACCCCCTGGAACCCCTCCCCGGACGGCTCCGTGTTCGCGCTCGCCGGCGGCGCGGGCGGCATCTACGCGGGCGGCCTGTTCTCGAATGTCGGCGGGCAGGCGAGGACGAACCTCGCCGCACTCGACCGTGCGAGCGGGCTCGCGACCGACTGGACCCCGAACCCCGACGGCGCCGTGGACGCGATCGCGACGGACGGCGGGATCGTCTATGCGGGCGGCTCGTTCGCGAACGCCGGCGGCTCCGCCCGCTCCGGACTCGTCGCGCTCGATCCCACGACCGGGCTCGCCACCTCGTGGGATCCGGCGCCGAACGGCGGCGTGGCCGCGCTCGCGGCGGGCAATGGGACGGTGCTCGCGGGCGGGAGCTTTACCCTGCTCGCCCCGCAGCCGCGCGAGAGGCTCGCCGCCTTCGATGCGACGAGCGGGCAGCTGCTGCCGTGGAATCCCGGAACCGACGGCACCGTGTACGCGCTCGCCGCGGGCGGCGGGGTCGTCTACGCGGGCGGCACCTTCGCGAACGCCGGCGGCCAGCCCCGCAGCCGTATCGCGGCGATCGACTCGGTCACCGCGCTCGCCACGGCCTGGGCCCCGAACGCCGACGGCACGGTGCGCACGCTTCTGCTCGACGGTTCGGTCCTCTTCGCCGGCGGGCAGTTCGCGAACATCGGCGGGCAGGCGCGCAGCCGCCTCGCCGGGCTCTCGGTCTCGACCGGGAACGCGACGTCGTTCAACCCGAACGCGAACAACACCGTGTACGCGCTCGCCACGGACGGCACGCTGCTCTACGCCGGCGGGCTGTTCACGAACATCGGCGGCCAACCCTTCGGCGGGCTCGCCGCGTTGAGCCCCAAGAACGGCGCGGCGCTCCCGACGTGGAATCCCAGCCCCTCGGGTCCGGTGGACGCGCTCGAGCTGTACGGAACGCTCCTTTTCGTGGGTGGCCAGTTCACGACGATCGCCGGCCTCGCCCGGCCGAACCTCGCGCTCATCGACCTCAGCTCGGCGACGGTCGCGCCGTGGGCGCCGGCGCCGAACGGCGTCGTCACGTGCATCGCGCCGGTCAGCTCCAACCAGGTGTACGTCGGCGGAACGTTCACGCTGATCGGCGGCCAGCCGCGCAACCACGTCGCGTACCTGCGGGCGTCCACCAACTCGGTCTCGAGCTGGGCCCCGCAGCCGAGCGGCACCGTGAACGCGCTCCTGCTCGAGGGCTCGACGCTGTGGATGGGCGGCTCGTTCTCGAGCCTGGGCGGCCTGCCGCAGGCGCGACTCGGCTGCGCCATCCCGCTCACGGACGTGGGCGTGCCGGGCCCGACGGCCCCGGCGGCGTTCTCGCTCTCGCTCGCCCCGAACCCGACCTCGGGCCGGGTCCGGCTCGACTACGTGCTGCCCGTCGCGACGCGCGTCTCGTTCGCCGTCTACGACGTTCAGGGCCGCCGCGTCGGGCCCGCGTTCGCGGCCGTGCAGGCCGCCGGCGCCCACCAGGCGACCTGGGAGCTGCCCTCCGGCGGCCCCGGGGCCCCGGCGGGGGTCTATTTCCTGCGTTTCCAGCAAGGTGGGCGCGAGACGGTCCGGCGCCTCGTCGTCCTGCGCTGACCGGCCCGGCCGGGGGCCTCGCGGGCGCCCCCGGCCCGCCGGCCGGGCGGTCCTCGCGGGGCCCGACGCGGCCCTTACGAACCGCCCGTCCCCGGCCGAAAACCCGTATGGACCGTCGCACGACGCGGCGGGGTCATTCCGGGGAAGGAAGCCCGTGCAGACGGAGAACCCCTTCGCGCCGCTGCGCGACCACGACCCGATCCACGAGACGCCGCAGGTCCGCGAGGCGCTCGCCCGCCTCGCGGCCGGCCTCGGCGCGCGCGAGCCGTTCCTGCTCGTCACGGGCGAAGCCGGCTCGGGCAAGACCGCGCTCGTCCGCGCGGCCGCCGCGGGCTGGGGGGAGCGCGCGACGGTCGTCCGCCCGGCGGTCGCGGCGATCGAAGCGGGCGAGCTGGCCGAGGAGGTCGTGCGCCGCCTGGGCGGCGAGCCCGCCGAGGGCGCCGGCCGCTCGAAGCGCCTCGCCGAGCTCGAGGCGGTGCTCGCCGCGGTGGCCGGGCGCGGGCAGGTCGCGGTCATCGTCGTGGACGACGCGCACGACCTCGCTCCCGAGCGGCTCGAGGAGCTGCGGCTCCTCGCCGCGACGACGCGGGACTCCGGCGCGCGCGTCGAGGTGCTGCTCGCCGGGCTGCCCGCGCTCGAGTCGCAGCTCGAGGATCCGGCGCTGGCGCCGGTGCGCCAGCGCGTGTCCGTGCGCGTCCGGCTCGGCCCCCTGTCGGCCGGCGAGACGCGCCGCCACCTGCACCACCGCGTCACGGCGGCGGGCGGGGACGGCCCGACGCTCTTCCCCAAGCCCACGTGCCGCGAGGTCGCCTCGCTCGCGGGCGGCATCCCACGGCGGATCGACGTGCTCGCCCACGAGGCGCTGCGCCTCGCGCGCGCCGCGGAGCAGCCGGCCGTCTCGCCCGAGCACGTGCGCGAGGCCGCGGCCGCGCTCTGGGGGGCCGAAGTGGTCCGCGACGCGGACGCGCGCCGGGCCCGCCCGGCGCCGCCGGCCACGGCTCCGCGCCAGGCCGCACCGGCCGTCTCGAACGCCCCGTCTCCGCCCACGCCCGGGCCGAAGCCGGCCGCGCCGGCAGCCGCCGCGGCGCCGCGCGCCACTCCGGCCGTCGAGCAGGCCGCCGCATCGGACGAGAGCGAGGCCATTCCGCACCCGATCCCGGCGACGCACGATCCGCGCGAGTGGGTCGCCCGGTTCGTCGGTGACAAGGGACCGCTCCGGCTCGGATCGCGAGCGGAAACGGAAGGCGCGTGGTCGTCCACGGGCGCCGGCACCTCCGGCGGATCGGGGACGGGCGAGCCCGCGTGGGCTCGCTCGCTCGCGGCGCAGAACTCGAGGCCGCGGCCCCGGCGGCGCACGCGCGCCATGATCGGCGCGGCGCTGGCGGCGATCGTCACGGTCGGCGCCGTGGTGCTGATCGTCCGCGTCGGTTTGCTGATGGGTCACAAGTCCACGACCGCCGGTGCGGCGCAGGCACCGGCCACGGCGAAGGACGGCGTGGCGCAGCCGGCGGCGAAGCCGGCCGACGAGACCGTGAAGAAGCCCGGGGCGGCCCGGCAGGCGACGGCACGCCCGGCGGCGACGCCCGCGACCTCGAAGACTTCGCGGTGGACGATCGACGTCGGAGGCTTCACGAGCCTCGACCGGGCGATGGAAGAGCGCGACATCATCGCCCAGCGCACGAACATCGAGGCGTGGGTCGTGCCCGCCCCCGACGGCAGCGGGCAGCTCCACCGCGTCGTGCTGGGCATCTTCAGCCAGCAGTCACGCGCGATCCGGGCCGCCGACGTGCTCGTGGGCAACCAGTCGCTGGGCGAAGCGCACGTCGTCCCGCTGCCCCCGAGGCGGGACCGCCTCTAGAGAACGTCCGCCGGCGCGCAGGGTGCCGGCGGCGGACGATTGGCCTAGAGTCTCCGGGGTCCGCTTCCGTCACGGCGCGCCGCACGGCACGCGACGATCCGCCACCACGACCCCGGCCATGACGCCCACGCTCTTCTCGACGCTGCCGCAGCGCTCGCTCGTCCTGCGCAACCGCATTGTCGTCTCGCCGATGTGCCAGTACTCCTCGACCGACGGTTTCGCCGAGGATTGGCACCTCGTCCACCTGGGCTCGTTCGCCCGCGGCGGCGCGGCCGTGGTGACCGCCGAGGCGACCGCCGTCACCCCCGAGGGCCGCATCTCGCCGCGCGACCTCGGCCTGTGGTCCGACGCGCACGTCGAGCGCCTCGCGCGCATCACGCGCTTCGTCGGGTCGCAGGGCGCGCTGCCCGGCATCCAGCTCGCGCACGCGGGACGCAAGGCGTCCACGGTGCGTCCGTGGGAGGGGAGAGGGCCGGTGGCGCCGGATCGCGGCGGCTGGGTCCCCGTGGGGCCTTCTCCCGAGCCCTACGCCGACGGGTACACGGCGCCCACGCCTCTCGACGAGCCAGGCATCGCGCGCGTGGTCGAGGCGTTCCGCGCGGCCGCGCGCCGCGCGCTCGCCGCCGGCTTCCGGCTGATCGAGATCCACGCCGCGCACGGCTACCTGATCCACGAGTTTCTCTCGCCGCTCGTCAACCGCCGCACCGACCGCTGGGGCGGCCCGTTCGAGAACCGCGCCCGGCTCATGCTCGGGATCGCGCACGCGGTGCGCACGGAATGGCCCGCCGACCTGCCCCTGTGGGTGCGACTCTCGGCCACCGACTGGGCCGAGGGCGGCTGGGATCCGGACCAGACCGTGCGGCTCGCCACGGCGCTGCGCGAGGCCGGGGTGGACCTCGTGGATTGCTCGGGCGGCGGTCTCGTGCCCTGGCAGGAGATTCCCGCGGCCCCCGGCTACCAGGTGCCGTTCGCCGAGCGCGTGCGGCGCGAAGCCGGGATCGCGAGCGGGGCGGTCGGGCTCATCACCGAGCCGGAGCAGGCCGACGCGGTCGTGCGCGAGGGCCGGGCCGACGTCGTCTCGCTCGCCCGCGAGATGCTGCGCGACCCGCACTGGCCGCTGCGCGCGGCCCGCGTGCTCGGCGCCGAGGCGGCCTGGCCGCCGCAGTACCTGCGCGCGAAGCAATGAGCGGCCGGACCGTTCGCGCCCGGTCCTAGCCGCGCGCCGGCACCGCCGCAGCGGGCCGGGCCTTCGCGCCGCGCGTGAGCATCGCAACCACCGTCAGCACCAGGACGTTCACGATCAGCGCGACGATCCCGATGTTGAGGTCCGTGATGGCGTGCGGCCACGACGGGAACACCTTCGCGAGCGTGATTCCCGAGAGCGAGATCCAGGCGACCGTGGCCTCGCCCGCGACGATGCCCGCGAGCGCGGCGCCTCGCCCGACCACCGGCCGATCCGGCAGCGCCAGCACGAGCGCGGGCAGGAGTTGCGTGACGAAGTTGTAGCCCATGAGCAGCAGCGGCACGAGCGTCTCGCCGCTCGTGAGCGCGAAACCCACCGCGACCAGCGCGATCACCGGCACCAGCCCGCGGGCGATGAGCACCGTCCGCCGGTCGTCCGTCGGCACCAGAGCCGCCCAGACGTTCTTCGCGAGGATCGTCGCCGCCGTCATGAGGATCATGGAGCCCGGGACGAGCGCCGTGAGCAGCCCCGCCGCGCCGATCAGGCCGACCATGCCCGGCGCGAACGTGCGCTTGCTGATCTCGAGCAGCGACAGGTCGACGTCCGCGCCCTTCAGCCCCGGCACCACGAGCAGCGCCGAAAAGCCGATGAAGAAGACGAACAGCAGCACGAGCTGGTAGAGCGGCATGAACACCGCGTTGCGACGGAAGACCTGCTCGTTCTTCGCCGTATAGACCGAGCCGAACGAGTGCGGCCACGTGTAGAAGCCGAGCGCGCTCAGGAGCACCGTCGAGACGAACCACGACGTGCTCATGCCTTGCGCGGGGAGCGTCAGGAACCCCGGTTTCGCGCGCTCGATCGCCTCGAACATCGCACGGTAGCCGCCCTGGTAATGGAGCGGCAGGTAGATCCCCAGCCCCACGACGACGCCCAGGATCATGATGTCCTTGAGCGTCGCGGTCCACGCCGAGCCGTGCACGCCCGAGACGACGACGTAGACGACGAGCACCGCCGTGCTCAGCCACACTGCGACCGGGATCGAGATCACGCCGTACGAGGTCTCGGAGACGATGATGCCGAGGCCCTTCAGCTGCAGCACGAGGTAGGGCACCAGGGCCACGACGCTGACGAGCGAGACCACGAGCCCCATCCCGCGGCTCCGGTAACGCACGACGAAGAAGTCCGCCTGCGAGTGGAGCTTCTCGCGCACCGCGTGCCGCCAGATGAGCGGCAGCAGAAAGTACGAGATCGTGTAGGCGATCGCGCCGTAGCAGAGGATGTAGAAGGCCGGCGCGCCGCGTCCGTACGCCCAGCCGCTGCCACCGAGAAAGGTGAACGTCGTGTAGATCTCGCCAGCCATGAGCAGGAAGACGAAGATCGTGCCGAAGCCGCGGCCGCCGACGGTCCACTGTTCGAGGTTCATGTCCCGCCCGCGCCGCGCGAGCAGGCCGAGCGCGAAGGCCGCGAGCAGGAAGAGCGCGAGGACGAGGAGCGCCGGGCTCATCGCGTGCCGTCCTCGGGCGGGTCGTCCCCGGGGCGCGCGTTCTGCCGCCGGTCAATGGCGTCGATCAGCGCCAGGACGGCCGAGGTGAGCAGCACGCAGCCGAGGATCCAGGCGAGCAGGAACGGCAGCCCGAAGACGTAGGGCTCGACCCGGTTGGCGAACGGCACGCCGGCGAGGATGGCGAGCACCGGCACGAGCGCCAGGGCGTGGTGCGGCCGGAAGAGTTTCAAAGTCGCTGCCCGGACGCGGCCCGCGCGGCCACGCCGTCCTTCGGTCCCGTCATGGTGCGACCTCCCCGGTGGGGCCTGGGCGCCGTGCCCCGGCGGGCGACTGGACTTCGCGGCGCCGGGCGACGATAACTCGACTCGGGCCCCGTGGACAGTTTCAGGAGACCGCTCGGATGATCCAGGCCGTGGACCGGCCGCGCGCGTGGGTGGTGACCGCCGACATGGGGTTCGGTCACCAGCGCGCCGCGCATCCGCTCGAGTACCTCGCGGCGGGCGGGGTGCTCACCGCCGGCGCGCCCGAGGCGACCGACCCGGACGAGTCGCGGTTCTGGCGGCGGCTCACCGCATCGTACGAGTTTCTCTCGCGCACGAAGCGCCTGCCGCTCTTCGGCGGCGCGCTGTTCGGCGCGCTCGACGCGATGCTGCGCATCCCGCCCTTCTACCCGCTGCGCGACCTCTCGCACCCCTCGCCGAACAACTACATCGTGGACCACCTGATCCGGCAGGGTCTCGGCCGCTCGCTGATCGATAAGATGAAGAGCCTCGCGCTGCCGATGATCTCGACCTTCTACGCGCCGGCGCTGATCGCCGACGTGCTCTACCGCGAGCCCGTCTACTGCGTGATCTGCGATGCCGACTTGAACCGCGTCTGGGTCGCGTCGAAGGCGCGCCGGAGCCGCATCCTCTACTTCGCGCCGTGCGGCCGCGTCATGCGCCGGCTGCGCCAGTACGGCGTGCCCGACGAGCGCATCTTCATCACCGGCTTCACGCTTCCGCGCGAGAACATCGGTGGCACCGACATGCCGACGCTCAAGGCCGACCTGCTCGCGCGGCTCTCGCGGCTCGACTCGCGCGGGCGCTTCACGAGCGTGTTCGGCTCCACGGTGCGCGAGCTGCTCGGCGACCGCCCCGAGCCGGACGAGAAGGCCCGGATCACCGTCACGTTCGCCGTCGGCGGCGCGGGCGCGCAGACCGAGATCGGCCTCGCGCTCGTCCAGGCGCTCAAGGTCGGCATCCTCGACCACCGGTTCCGCCTCGTGCTCGTCGCCGGCGTGAACCCGATCGTCGAGCGCATCTTCAAGGAGGTCATCCCGCGCATCGGGCTCGCCGACGAGATCGGCGACGGCATTGTAGTCGTACGCGAGCCCACGAAGCCCGAGTACTTCGACCGTTTCAACGCCCTCATGCGCGAGACCGACATCCTGTGGACCAAGCCGAGCGAGCTGTCGTTCTACTCGGCGCTCGGCATCCCGATCGTGATGGCGCCGCCCATCGGATCGCAGGAGTCCAAGAACGAGCGCTGGCTGATGGACAAGGGCTGCGCGATGCCGCAGTACACGCCGCTGCTCGCGCTCGAGTGGCTCACCGACATGTGCAAGGACGGCGTGCTCGCCGAGAAGGCGCTGAGCGGCTTCATCAAGAACCGCAAGCTCGGCGTCTACAAGATCGAAGAGGTCCTCGCGACCGGCACGCTGCAGCGCGAGACGCACCCGCTGAAGCGGTAGTGGGCGGCGACTCCGGCGCGCGGGCGCATCGCGCACCGCGGGCGCGACCGGATACGCCCGAGGCGGCGTCCTTGTGGACGCCGCCCCATGTGGGCGATGCGCGATCGGTGCGGGCTAGGCCTTGCGGACGTTCGCTGCCTGGAGGCCCTTCGGGCCGCGCGTCACGTCGTACTCGAGCGACTCGCCCTCGGCGAGGGTCTTGAATCCCTCGGCCGCGATGGCGGAGTAGTGCACGAACACATCCTCGCCGCCGTCCGACTGCGTGATGAAGCCGAAGCCCTTCGATTCGTTGAACCACTTCACGGTGCCACTTGCCACTGGATGCTCCCATCGTATCCGGGCCCGAGGGCCCGTACTTTGCCGCGCGGGTACGCCGCGGCCGCGTCCGGTCCATCTGACCGTCGCTTCAGTCGAGGATGCCGGGCCGGCCGACAAGAAAAAGCCGCCAGCAAAGTCTCTGGCGGATCTGACGTCGTGGACTCCTCCACACACAACCGAAGACCTGCGGAGTGTGCGCCCGGGCGGCGGGAAAGAACAGTCAACTCGGTGTGTATTCGCGCTCCTCAGTCCTTCCAGGGCGTTCCCGTCGCCAGCCGGGCCACGAGGCGCTTCGCCGCGGGCGGTGGCTCGCCCATGACGACCTGGACCCGATGCGAAGCCCCGTCGTCGACCAGGGGGATCGCCCCGGGATCGACGGGAGCGCCGTCCAGGACGACCCGCGCGACGCCCTGGCTGCGCAGCCCGGGATTCTCGACCGAGATCACGTACGTGCTGGTGCCGGCGCGCCACCGCATCCGGAAGCCGTCCCACGTGCTGGGGATGCACGGCTGGACGGTGAAGCAGGTTCCCAGCCGCCGCAGCCCGAGGATGGACTCGAGCCCGAGGCGGTACATCCACGCGGCGGAGCCGGTGTACCAGCTCCAGCCGCCGCGCCCGATGTGCGGGGCGCGCGTGTAGACGTCCGCGGCGACCACGTACGGCTCCGCCCGGTAGCGCTGGACGTCGGCGAGCGTGCGGGTGTGGTTGACGGGGTTCAGCATGTGGAACAGCTCGACGGCCTCGTCACCGTTGCCGAGCCGGGCGAGCGCCATGACCGTCCAGAGCGCGGCGTGCGTGTACTGCCCGCCGTTCTCGCGCACGCCCGGCAGGTAGCCCTTGATGTAGCCGGGGTCGAGCGGCGCCTGATCGAAGGGCGGGTCGAGAAGCTTGATCACGCCCGCGTCGCGTCGCACGAGCTGCATGCGCACGGCGTCCATGGCGCGCTCCGCGCGTTCGGGGGCCGCCGCGCCCGAGAGCACCGCCCAGCTCTGCGAGATCGAATCGATCCGGCACTCGGCGACCTGGGCCGAGCCGAGCGGGCTGCCGTCGTCGAAGTACGCGCGCCGGTACCAGTCGCCGTCCCAGGCCGCCTCGAGCATGGACTGGAGCCGCTCGCGCTCGGCGCGCCACCGCGCGGCGCGCGGGGCGTCGCCGCGCGAGTCCACGACGGCCGCGAAGTCCTCGAGGATGCCAGCCAGGAACCAGCCGAGCCAGACGCTCTCGCCCCTGCCGTGGTGCCCGACCCGGTTGAACCCGTCGTTCCAGTCGCCCGTGCCGATCAGCGGCAGGCCGTGGCGGCCGATGGTCAGGCCGCGCTCGATCGCGCGCACGCAGTGCTCGTAGAGGGTGCCGCCCTGCCGTGACGGCTGCGGCTGGCCGTAGGCTTCGAGTTCGCCCGGCGCGAGCGCCGGGGCCTCCAGGAACGGAACGGGCACGTCGAGCACGGCGCGATCGCCGGTGCAGCGGACGTACTGCAGGGCCGCGTACGGCAGCCAGAGCAGGTCGTCCGAGCAGCGGGTGCGCACGCCGCAACCGGTGTGCGCGTGCCACCAGTGCTGCACGTCGCCCTCGACGAACTGGCGCGCCGCGCAGCGCAGCAGGTGCTCGCGATAGAGGTCGGGACGCGCGAGCCCCAGCGCGGTGACGTCCTGCAGCTGGTCACGGAACCCGTAGGCGCCGCCGGGCTGGTGGAACCCGGTACGGCCCCAGAGCCTCGAGCTGACCGACTGGTAGAGCAGCCAGCGGTTCAGGACGAGGTCGAGCGAATCGTCCGGCGTCTCGACCTGCACGGCGCCGAGCACGGCGTCCCAGCGCCGTTCGACCTCGTCCTGCGCCGCCCGCGCCGCCTCGAGGCCGGCGAACCGGATGGCGAGCTCGAGCGCGTGTCCACGGTCGTCGCCCTGCCCGAACAGCAGTACCAGCTCGCGCGTCTCGCCGGGCCCGAGGTCGACGACCAGCTGCAGCGCCGCGCACGGGTCCAGGCCGGCGCCGAAGCGCCCGCCCAGCCCGACGCGACCGAGGGCCGCCGGTCGCCGGAGCGATCCGTTGCGCCCCAGGAACTCGTGCCGGTCGCCCGTCGCGGACGCGCAGCGCTCGCTGGCGTGCACGAACGCGACGCGCGAAGCAAATTCGGCGTTGTAGGGATTGCGCGCTAGCACGGCGCCGGTCATGGCGTCCTGCTCGGTGATCACGAAGCGGTTCTCGCCGGCCCGCGGCGGGCACAGGGCCAGCTCGTGGTAGGCGAACACGCCGAGGCGGCGGGCGGCGGGCGAGTGATTCGTGAGCGAGAGCCGCGAGAAGCGCAGGGGCTCGGTGGCGTGCACGAACACGACGAGTTCGGAGGTCACGTCGCGCTCGCGATGCCGGTAGCTCGAGGAACCGGCGCCGTGGCGGGTCACCCAGCGGCCACCGGTGCCGTGCCGCGGCAGCGGGCCCGGAGTGGCACCCCACACGTCGCCGAGGTCCTCGTCGCGCAGGTAGAGCGCCTCTCCGCCGAACTCGCTCACGGGATCGTTGGTGAAAGGCGTGAGGCGGTTCTCGCGGCTGTTCCCGGACCAGGTCCACGCCGCGCCCGTGGCGCCGACCACGGTTCCGAAGCGTTCGTTCGAGATCACGTTGACCCAGGGCAGCGGCGTGTCGGCGTCCCCGTCCATGACGACCACGTACTCGCGCCCGTCGGGACTGAAGCCGCCGAGTCCGTTCGCGTGGGTGAGCAGCGGGAGATCCACCTCGATCTCGGGCCCGGCCGCCGCCGCCGCGGCCCCGGACGGTGCGGGGAGCGCCTCCGGCCACGTCGGGTCGGGGGAGGGAAGCCCCAGCTGGTGCGTGAGGTCGCCGTGCTCGCCGTTCAGCACCGCTCGCGCGGCCGCGAGCAGCACGGTGCGTTCGGGCCCGGCGATGGCGTCGCCGCGGATCAGGTACACGCCCCCGGGGCGGTGCTTCCAGGCGGCCCACGGGCCCTGCTCGAGCAGGCCCTCGAGCTGCTCGTGCATCTCGTCGAGGTAGCTCACGGGATGATCGTTCACGATAACCACGTCGGCGCTCAGCCCCTTCAGCCGCCAGTATTCCTGCGCGCGCAGCACCTGGCTCACGAGCGAGACGTCCTCCTCGCGCACCGCGCACACGACCAGGATCGGCAGGTCGCCCGAGACGCCGTGCGGCCACAGTCCCGGCTGGCCGAGCGTGTTGCCCTCGAACGTCCCGGCGGGGGAGCGCAGCGACGAGTCGGTCCACAGCACGTGCGAGGCGAGTCGCTCGTAGAGCTGTGCCTCCTCGTCCGAGATGCCGAGGTGGCCGAGCCGCAGCCGGGTCTGCGAGCTGGCGAGCGCGAACGTGCGCGCCGCCGCCGAAGGGTCGTCGTACTTCTCCGCCAGGGCGAGCGCCGCGGCGCGGGAGGAGGCCACGCCGGTCGTGAACGCGAGCCGGACGCGGCCGCCGGCGGCGATCCGTACCCGCCGCCGCAGGCTCAGGACCGGGTCGAGCACCGCCCCGTGGGTGCCCGAGAGGGCGCGTCCATCGAGTGCCACCGGGTCTTCGGCCGTGCGGCCGCGGCCGATGAAGCGGGCGCGGTCGGTCTCCCACTCGATCGCGCCCTGGGCGCCGTCCTCGGCGCTCACCACGTGAACGGCCCACGGCGTCGGATCCTCGGGTGAGCGGGGGCGACGGCCGCAGAGCAGCGCGGTGCACTCGGGCAGGTACTCGGTCTCGAGGAACAGCTTCTGGAACGCCGGGTGCGAGAGGTCGTCCGCGGGCGACGCGAGCACGACCTCGACCAGGCTCGTCACCTCGATCTCGCGCAGGCGGTCGGTGCGGTTGAGCAGCGTCACGCGGCGGACCTCGACGTCGTCCTCGGGCGACACGGCGATCTCGAGCCGGGTCTCGATGCCGTCGTCCGTGCGCTCGAAACGCACCTCGTCGGCGCGGAACGTCACCTGATAGCGCTCGGGCTCGCGGCAAACCGGCTGGTGCGCCGCCGACCACAGCAGGCCGCTGCGCACGTCGCGCAGGTAGACGAACTGGCTGCCCGCGTCGGTGGTGGGATCGGCGCGATGCCGCGTGACGGCGAGCCCCCGCCAGCTGCTGGCACCGCCGCCCGCGTTGGTGACGACCGCGGTGTACTGGCCGTTCGAGAGGAAATGCGCGCTCGGGTGCAGCGTGTGCGGGGAGCGGAACCGCAGCGGCGCGACTCCGGGAACCGCCGGCTCGAGCCGGCGCGACTCCGCCGGGCGCGGCCGGATGACGGGCACGAAGTGGGGGACCCGCTCCTGCAACAGCGGGTCCGTGGCCTGGACGCGGGCGTCGGAGTGGAAGCGGCGCACCATCGGCGCGCCGAGCACCGCGTTGGCGAGCGCGACCAGGCTCATGCCCTGGTGGTGGGCGAAGAACGCCCGCACCGGCTGCAGGCGGGCCGGGACCGCCGCGGGCTCGGCCTCGGGGTCCCGCAGGTGGCGCGGCGTGAAGTCGAGCGCCTCGAAAAACCCGTACGTCCCCGCGGCGCCCCTTCGCCCGAGGCGGCGGAGGTTCTCCGCCGCCGCCACGGGATCGACGGTGGCCGCCAGCGCCGTCGCGTACGGCGCGACGACGAGGTCTTCGGCGAGCCCGCGCTTGAGCCCCGCGCCGGGGACGCCGAAGGCCTTGTACTGGAAGTTCCCGTGGGGATCCTGCACATGGTAGGCGGACTCCGAAATCCCCCACGGCACGCCCTGGCGCCGGCCGTACAGGACCTGCGCGCGCACCAGCTCGCGGCACGCGTTCTCGAGCAGCGTTTCGGGATGGTTGCGCAGAAGGAGCAGCGGCATGAGGTACTCGAACATCGAGCCGCTCCAGGACACCAGCGTGGTGCAGCCCTCGACGCTCACCAGCGCGCGCGAGAGCCGGAACCAGTGTTCCTGGGGCACCTGGCCGCGGGCGATGGCCACGAAGCTCGCGAGACGCGCCTCGGAGGCGAGCAGGTCGTAGTGCGAGACGTCGAGCCGTCCCGGCCCCTCGGAGTCCCCGAGACGGAAGCCGATCGAGAAGACGCCGCGCGCCCGGTCGTACAGGAATCGCCAGTCCATGCCGTCGGCGAGCTTGTCGCAGCGGCGCGCGAGCTCGCGAAGCCGATCGCGCCGCGCGTCCGGCGGCCGGCCGGCATCCGCGTCTCCGGGGGCCGGGCCGAGCGATTCCTCGAGCAGGCGGGTCCAGGTGGCGAGGTCGTCGGCCTCGGACTCGGACGGCGCGGCCTCAGCCACGGCCGCGAAAGCCGCGCGCCCGGCCTCGGCCTGCCGCCGCGCCGCCTCGAGCCTCGCGGCGGGCGGCCCGTCGGCGGAGAGGGACCCGCGGACCGCCCCGAGCGCCTGCTGCGCGGCGTCGCAGCGCCGCCGCAGCGACCCCGCCGCGTGGGCGTGCAGCGCGAGCGCGGCGAGCAGCTCCGAGAGCACGCCGGCAGTGTCCACGGCTCCCGCGCACGCCGCCTCGGGGGCCGCGGCCCTGCCGGCCGCTTCGCGTAACCCCGCGGCCACCGCCATCAGCGCGCCCGCCAGGTTCCCGCTGTCCACGGTCGAGACGTACCGCGGGGCGAGCGCCGCGAGCGTCGTCGTGTCGTACCAGTTGAGCAGGTGCCCCTCGTGCCGCTCCAGCGACTCGACACCCGACAGCATGGCGTCGATCCGCTCCGCGAGCCGATCCGCACCCAGGTAGCCCAGGTCGTGCGCGGCCAGCGTCGAGAGCAGCCCCATGGCGATGTTCGTCGGCGAGGTGCGATGGGCGACGAGCAGCGCCGGCCCCTGCTGCACGTTGTCGGGCGGAAGGTGGTGGTCGGCTTCGGTGACGAAGCGCTCGAAGTAGTGCCACGTCCGGCGCGCGATCCGGCGGAGCTGTTCCGTGTCCTGCGGCCCGAGCACGAGACGTCGCGGCACGACGGGGTGGCTGAGCCACCACGCGACGAGCGGCGAGGCCAGCCACGCGGCGGCGAACGGCAGGGCCACCGGCAGCGCCGAGGGACGGGACGACAGCACGCCGACCAGCACGGCGAGCGCCGCCGCGGGCCCCGCCCACATCTCGGTGACGAACACGCGCGAGCCGCGGCTCGCGAGCAGGCCGGCGGCACGGGCGGCGCCGGCCGCGGCCGTCTCCCATTCCAGCAGCCGGCGCTGGGTGATCGCCATGCGGACCAGCGTCAGCGCGATGGCGTGGACCATCTCGTACGCGTGGTAGGCCAGCAGCGTGACCTGCAGCAGGACCTGCGCGGCGGCGGTCTCGAGCTCGGTCCAGACGTCGTGGAGGAACACGGCCATCGGCTGCTGGGGGCGGGGGCCGAGGGCGAGATGGGCGAACGGCGGCAGGAGCGGGAAACCGAGCACCGCCAGGACGGCGAGCGTCCAGCCCGTCGGCGAGCCCGGCAACCAGGTCCACGCCGAGGCGAGGAGGGCGAGCAGCGCCGGCGCCAGCAGGCTGCGCCGCAGGTTGTCGAGGATCTTCCAGCGGCTCATGAGCGGCAGCCGGCTCGGCTCGAGGCCACGGCCGGTCGGGACGAGCGGCAGCAGGCAGGCGAGCACCTGCCAGTCGCCCCGCACCCAGCGGTGCTGCCGCCGCGCGTGCGCGAGCACGCTCGAGGGGAAG
Source organism: uncultured bacterium (assembly GCA_964589945.1). GTDB lineage: Bacteria > Eisenbacteria > RBG-16-71-46 > RBG-16-71-46 > RBG-16-71-46 > CAIXRL01. The sequence goes on along the minus strand of CAZPVG010000052.1, from coordinate 6,913 downwards.
TCGTCCACGAACTCGACGTCGGAGACCAGCGCGCACCGCGCGTGCAGGCCCTCGAACAGGTCGTGCGAGAGCAGCGCGTTCTCGGGTACGCGCCCTTCGAGCGCGGCGCTGAAGGTGTCGACGTCGTACAGGCCCTTGCCCGTGAAGCTGCCTTCTCCGAACAGGTCCTGGTACGTGTCGGACACCGCGGTGGTGTAGGGGTCGATGCCGGTGTGACCGGCGTACGTGCGCGAGAAGAGCGAGCCTGCGGCGCTCGCCATGGTGACGCTGACCCGCGGTTGCAGGATGCCGTAGCCCTCGACGACGCGCCCGAGTCGCGGGTCCAGGCGCGGGCGGTTGAGCGGATGCTCGATCACCTCGATGAGTCGCCGGGCCGCGTCGCGGGGCAGGCGGGTGTCGCTGTCGAGCGTGATGCAGTAACGCACGCCCGGCAGGATCGCGGGCTCACCCACCTGCACGACGAAGCTGGTGTCGGTGGCGCCGCGAAGCAGCCGGTTGAACTCCTCGATCTTGCCGCGCTTGCGTTCCCATCCCATCCACACGCCCTCGCTGCCGTTCCACCGCCGGGCGCGGTGAAAAAGGTAGAAGCGATCGGCCGTCCCCGGGGCGTAGCGCCGGTTGAGCGCCTCGATGCCGGCCACCGCGGCCGCCAGCACCGCGTCCTCACCGGGGAGGCTCTCGGCCAGCGCGTCGGGGAAGTCGGTGAGGAGGGCGAAGTGGATGTGCGGGTCGCGATTGCCGAGGGCGTGGACCTCGAGCTGCTCGAGCAGCGCGCGAACGCCCTCGATCGAGGCGACCAGGGTGGGCACGATCACCATCGTACGCGCCCCCTCGGGCACGCCGCCGCGAAGGTCCATGCGCGGCAGCGACCTCGGTCGCACGAACCGGTGGACCACGCGGTTGACGAACGCCACCGCCAGCTCGCTGGCCGGGACGAGCGCGAGCGCACCCGCCCACGCCCACATCCACGGGGGTGACGAGGCTTCTCGCGCGACCGCGACCGCGCCGGCCACGCCGACGGCGGTGAGCACGGCGACGGATCCGAGGTAGAAGAGCGTGGCGTGCTCGAACACCACCCGCTTCAGGCGCTGCCCGAGGGGCGGGTGGCTGGCCACGTCGCTCTCGAGCTGGCGGCGACCGCCGCCGAGAAGGTGGAAACCGACGTGGGCCTCCCGCGGGTCGACCCCCGGAGCCTCCGCCGCCTGGCGGGCGCTCTCGACGGCACGCAGGGCGACCCGCACCTGCGCCTCACCGCTCGGCTCGGCCAGCGCCTCCACCGCGTGGCGGTAGCTGTCGCGGCTCGCGAAGTCCATGCGCGCGTAGAGGCCCATCGGGTCCCGGCGCAGGATGTGCTCGATCGGGCTCACGCTCTCGACGTACTCGTTCCAGTCGGTGCTGGAGCAGAGCCGGAGGCTGGTGAACGAGTTGCCCATCGAGAGGTGGCTCATGGCCTGCCGCTGGTGCTCGGCGCGCACCGCGTCCTCGACGGTCGTGCCCGCGGCCTGCAGGCGCTCCTCCAGCTGCTTGCGAAGCTCCGAGGCCCCGGCGCCGTACTCGCGCATGCGCTGGAGCAGCTGGTCCACGAACGCCACGTGCAGCACCGCGGGCAGGGGCGGCGGCCGGCCGCCCGTGGGCAGCGCCTCGAAGAGGGTGAAATAGCGATCGGCCTCGCGGCGACCGGCCCGGCTCTCGAGCAGCTCCTCGGAGAGGCGCCGGAGGTGCTCGACGAGCGCCAGCTTGAGCATGCTCGGCCAGGCCCACAGCTCGCCGATGCCCAGCGGGGCGACGGTCTGGTAGGCGTTCACGAACCGGTCGAGCCGCTGCGCGTCGAGCCGTGCGTCGCTGTAGCGAAGCAGCTCCACGGCCATCGCGTACACGCGGGCCGTGCCGGCCAGTCCCCGCGCGGCGAGCTTGGGCAGCTCGAGGTAGAACCGCGTCGGCAGGTAGCGGCGGATCTCCCGCAGCTCTCCTTCCACCAGGTGGTAGTTGTCGAGCAGCCATTCCACCGCGGGCGATCCGGCTTCGCCGCGCTGGACGTCGCCGGCGAAGGTGCGGTACGCGAGGCGCAGCACCCGGGTGTCCTCGGACAGGCGGCGCTGCAGCAGGCGGGACCCCCGCCGCGGGTCGCGCGCCAGCGTGAACTCCGCGGCCAGCGCCCGCGCCCGCTCCTCCAGTCGCTCGACGCCGAGGAGCTCGCCGTGCCGCGGGCTCGAATCGAGGCCGGGCAGCCGCGGCTGCGCTCCGCCCTGCGGCTCGATTGCGGCGCGGGGCGGGGGGCGGCGAGCGAAGCTCAGAGGTGATCCGTCCTTCCCGAACGGGCCGCGGCAGAGTCCGCGGCCGCGATGGAGGCGACACGCGCATCCTAACAGGCTTGGCCGGGTGGCGTCGGTCCCCGGCGGGCACCGGTCGTGGTCCCGCCGCTCGGCGCCTGGTCTCCCATTCTGGCGCCGCCGATCGGCCCCATCGGGAACCGCAAGCTCGGCCTCCACAAGATTGAGGAGGTCCTCGCGACCGGCACGCTGCAGCGCGAGACGCACCCGCTGCGACGGTAGGGCCGGACCGCTACAACTCGCCCCCGGCGCCCGGCTCGTACGCCGTGCCCTTCGGAATCGGCCAGAGCGCCACCTGCATGCCGATCCGCGCGAAGACGCCGCTGTAGTCGATCGAGAACGGTCCGCCGTTCGGGTTCTCGACCGGCACGCCCGCCACCGTCACGTCCTTGACCTTCGCGAGCCGCCAGCCGAGCGAGGCGAGGAGCGAGACGTGCGAGTTGGTCTTCGCCGTCAGGCCGCCCGCGATCTCGAACATGCCGCTGCGGCCCTCGTAGAGCGTGCGCTGTGTGGGGTCGCCGACCGTCTCGACGGTGGTCTTCGCCGCCGAGCGCACGGTGCCGCCGGAGACCTCGCCGAAGAACCGCCAGTCCTGCAGGTGCCCGAACGTCACGCGCCCGAACCCGCGAACGATCTCGCCCGGCACGTCCACCAGGATCGTGGCCTGCCGGTTCTCGTCCATGCTCTGCGCGAGCGGCCGCTCGTAGCCGACGCCCACCGCGAAGTGCTCACCGAGGTCGAGCCCGAGCGCCGCACCGAGGTCGTAGCCGCGGTCGATCTTCCCGAGGTGCATCCCGGAAATGGCGATCCCCTGGTTGATGGACTGGATGCCGTCGTTGACGTCGCTCATCGCAAGCGTCGAGCCGCCGAAGCTGCCCGACACCCAGGGGCGCACGCCGGCTGCGGCCGGGGCGGCGAGGAGCAGCAGCGCGACGAGCGAGAGAATCGTGGAGCGCATCGCGTACATGGGACCTCCCGTGACGGGCCCGCCGTGCCGGAGTGCAGTCGGCGGACCGGCGGGTTCATGGCCCGCACGACTGCGCGGCCTTCCGGAGGGAACGCACCCGGATCCTAGGCCCCGCCGCGCGCGCGCGCGCGGCGGACGTTCGCGGCCGGGAGAAGGCCGCCGCTTCGAAACCACCTTCGACCCGGGCGCTCCCGGGCTTGTTATCGCGTCGTCACGCGCGCAGGATGCGTGAGGCGAGCAGAGGTCCCGGCAGCACGCGGGGGGAGCCCACGGGAGGAAGCGTCATGCGGTCGCGCGGCGTCGTGGCGTCACGGTGGTCGGTCCGGCTGTCCGTCCTGCTGCTCGTTGCGAGCGCTTTCGCGCCGCCGGCGCGCGCCGGCTGGCCCGTGGACCCGCGCGAGAACCTCGCGCTCTGCAACCAGCGCGTGAGCCAGGACGAGCCCGTCGCGATCGCCGACGGCCTCGGCGGGATCTTCGTCGTCTGGCACACGTTCCCGGCGGCCGGCCAGGGCGACCTGTGGGCGCAGCACGTGGTCGCCGACGGCAGCTTCGCCTGGGACCCCGAGGGCGTGCCCGTCTGCACCGAGCGCGACGACCAGCGCGGCGCGACCGTCGCGAGCGACGGCGCGGGGGGATTCATCGTCGTGTGGCGCGACCGCCGGAACGGCCGTGACTGGGACCTCTACGCCCAGCGCATCGGTCCCGACGGCGCGACGCGATGGGACCGCCACGGCGTGCCCGTGTCGGTCGAGCCCGGCGACCAGACCGCGCCGCTCGCCGTCGCCGACGGCCACGGCGGCGTGATCGTCGAGTGGTCGGACCAGCGCGGCGGCGACGTGGACCTGTACGCGCAGGCCGTGGACAGCGCCGGCGCGCTGCGCTGGTCCGCCTCGGGCCTGAACGCGGCCGGCGGTACCGGCGCGCAGTCGCCCGCCGGCATCGTCGGCGACGCGGCCGGCGGCGCGCTGCTCGTGTGGCTCGACACCGGCGTGAGGGAGACCGCCACGCCGGCGCCCACCGATCTCGACGTCCAGCGCCTCGACGCCGACGGCAACGTGCGCTGGGAGGCCGGAGCCCTGCGCATCGCGAGCGATGTCGGCGCCGCGCCGCAGACCACCTGTGCCTCGGACGGCGCGGGCGGCCTGCTCGTCGCGTGGGACGAGGACATCGTGCTCGCGCAGCGCGTGGACTCGACCGGCGCGCCCGTGTGGGGCCCCGACGGCGTCATGGTGTCCGACGGCCCCGGGCTCGTGCCCATCGTGCTGCCGCTCGAGGACGGGGGCGCGTTCGTCGTGTGGGCCTCGGGCCTCACCGACGGGTTCCCGGTCGTCCACGCCCGCCGCGTCGGCGCCGACGGGATCGCGCAGGGCGGCCCCGAGGGTTTCGTGATGGCCAGCGGACGGCGCCCCAAGTCGCAGCTCGCCGCCGTCGCCGACGGCCTGGGCGGCCTCATCATCGCCGGCCGGGACGGGCGGGACACCGAGTTCGGCAACCTGCGCGCCTCGCGCGCCGACAGCACCGGCACGCTGCTGTGGACCAAGAACGGCACGCTCGTCAGTTCCGCGACCGGCTTCCAGCGCTCGCTCCGTCTCGTCGCCGACGGCACCGGCGGCGTGATCGCCATCTGGGTCGGCAACCGCGGCGTCCTGCAGCGCGTCTACGCGCAGCGCGTGGACGCGCGCGGGAACCTGGGCGGAACGGTGGGCGAGGCCCTGCGCGAGGGCGGGGAGTAGGGAAGCGCAGCGGCCCTCCGCGAAGCCACGACGGGCCGGGGACCGAAGCGCCAGCCGCCCGCTACGGGGAGCCCATCAGTGTGAGTCCCGCCCTCAGGAACAGTCCGCTGTAGTCGATCGTGTAGTCGCCGCCGTGAACGTCCTGGATGGGGACACTGCCCACCGCGGTCTTGTTCACGGCCGCGTGCCGGTAGCCCGCCTCGCCCGTGAGCCCGAGTCGCGGCGCGAACCACCACAGCACCCCGCCGCCGCCTTCGAGCGCGAGCCCGGAGCCTCCGAAGTCGCCCGCGAAAGCCCCCACGCCGGAGACCGAGTAGGAGATGCCGCCGGCAGGGGAGACGCCGCCGACGGAGGCCTCGAGGAAGCCCTGGGTCTTCGCCGCCCTCCGGAACGTGTAGCGCCCGAAGACGCGGTAGAGGTTTCCGGGAAGGTCGTACGTCAGGGTAGCGGCGGGGAAGCTGACTTCGCGCCTCCCCGAGAGCCGGTCGTAGGCGACGCCGAACGAGAAGCCGCGGCCGAGGTCGAGGCCAACCGCGCCACCGAAGTTCCAGCCGTTCGTCAGTTCGTCCATGCTGAAGCCGCTTCCGCTCAGTTCGGTGTTGATCGTCCCGATGTCGTCGTTCACGTCGCCCATGGAGTAGGTCGAGCCGCCGATCGAACCCTGGAACCACGCCCGGGCGTCGGCGTGCACCACGGCCGGCGCGAGCGCGGCCGCGAGGACGGCCAGTCCGAGTGTGATCCGTCGCGTGTACCGCATGCGTTCCTCCTGCCAGCGGGCCGTCGACGGCCCTGTTCGCTACGGCGTCATCGCCACCGTGAGGCCCAGCCGAATGAAGACGCCGCTGTCGTCGAGTTCGTAGTCGCTGCCGTCGGCGTTGCAGATCCGCTGGCCATCCACCTCGACCTTGCCGACCACAAGGAGCCCTGCAGCCACGGCCGGACCTGGGCGTGGGCGAGGGCCGGTGGGAGCGCCATGAGGGCGGCCAGGCCGGAGGCGATCCGTCGGACGTTTCGCATCGACTCCTCCTGAATCTCGCGTGCGGGCCGCGCGGGCCGGCCCGTGCCGGAACGCGTGGCGTACGCCTGTCGGGGAGCCCGGGCATGGGAGCGGTCGGGGAGACGGCATGTTCGCACCGGACCCGGGCACGGGCACCCGGCGGTGCTCCCATGAGCGAGCGGCAGGGCGTGGCCGCCCGTCCGGGCGACGGGGCCCGGTGGCCGCCCGCGGGGAGAGTCGGGCGGCCGGTCGCCCGGAACACCCCGACGCCGGACTCCTGAGGGCCTTTCCCCCGAAAACGCACCTCAGGTGCTGCTGTCCGACGCCGGAGCGTTCGGCCCGCGACGCGGGCCGCACGGGCGACGCTCGAGTCGAGCGAACGACCCGCGGCGACCCGCGCTCCATCCCGAGGAACGCCGCGACCACCCCGATGTCACGGGCGGCGGCGGGCACGGGCCCGCCGTCGGCTCACGACCGCTCCGCGGAGTGGGGAGTCTGAAGAGTAGCGGGGTCGTCTTCGGCCGGGCCCCGCGAACCGCCCCTCAGTTGAGCCGCGCGAGCTTCCGTGTGGTCATGGCGTCGGCGGTGGCGCAACGGACGAAGTACAGCCCGGGCGGCGCGGGAGCACCGCCCCCGTCGCGGCCGTCCCACGTCACGCCGTGCGCTCCAGCGGCGAAGGGGCCGGACACAAGCACGCGCACGAGTCGACCGTCGACGCCATACACGCGCAACTCGGCGTGGCCGGCGGCGGGCAGCGTGAACGCGAGCCGCGTGCCCCCGGCAAACGGGTTCGGATCTGCTGTGAGCTGCAGCCCGGGATGCGCAGCCCCGGGCCCCACCGCCAGCGCGCCCGCCTCGATCTCGCCCTTCACGAAAGCGGCGTTCG
>CAZPVG010000051.1:21211-29326 GCA_964589945.1 uncultured bacterium | reverse complement strand
GGGCCACCAGCGAATGGCAAAGCTCGTGAAACACGATGGAGAACAATAGCAGTATCACGCCCACCACGCCCATGGCCCAATACATCGCCGGCGAGAGTCCGTGATACAGGGCGGGAAACACCCCCGCCGCCAGTGTCCAGCTCACCAACATGCCCAGGATCAGCCAGGACATGTCTATCTTGACTTTAAAACCGAACAGGTGAAACAGTGTGATTGTCTTGCCGAACATACCCTGCATAACCCCCGTTCAAAACGTCCGGACCAGTATATTACGCCGGGGCGCTGAATCCATCGAAAAAATCCCGCGCCGTCCGCGGCATGATATATACAACGGGCCGCCGGTGTAACATACCGTTGTCTGTGCTATCTTGCATGCCTATCCGGCGTACGCATGGGAATGAGAATCATAACGTCATGCACAATAAGCCCATACATAGGCACACGCGCTCATGGATGAGTCATGTCTCTCACCGATAAAGTTCAATCACTCCAGGGGAGTGCTTCCCACCGCGCTCTATCAATTAAGCGGGCCCCATGAACCGGGACATGGACTTCCCGCCTAGCCCGCCGGCCGCGAGCCCTGGCGCGCCACCCACTTCCAGGGTGGCGCTGGTGTCATGGGCGCTGTATGACTGGGCCAACAGCTCCTTTTCCGCCGTCATTTCAACATTCGTGTTCGCCGCCTACTTCGCCCGCCAGGTGGCCGAGAATGAAGTAAGCGGGACATCTCTGTGGGGCTACACCGTCGGCGCTGCCGGCCTGGTTATCGCCGTCACCGGCCCGGTGCTGGGCGCCGTGGCCGACCAGAGCGGGCGGCGCAAGCCGTGGATCGCGGTGTTCACCCTGATCTGCATCGTACCCACCGCCCTGATGTGGTACGTCAAACCCTCCCATGACTATGTCTTGCCGGCGCTTGTGCTGGTAGGGATCGCCACCATCGGCGTGGAGATCGCCTCGATTTTTTACAACGCCATGCTCCCCGACCTCGCCCACCATCATAACATCGGCCGCTGGTCCGGCTGGGGATGGGGGTTGGGATATGCCGGCGGTGTCGCCAGCCTGGTCATCGCTCTGTTCGGCCTCATTAAATCCAATGCCTTTTTCCATTTTGATCACTCCGCCGCCGAGCATGTCCGCGCCACCTTTGTCATGGTCGCCCTGTGGTTTGCCGTGTTTTCCCTGCCGCTGTTCATCCTGACGCCGGATACCGACGGCGACCGCAAGCGATTGGCACAAGCCGCCCGCGACGGGATGCGGCAGCTGGCCGACTCGCTGCGGCATGTACGGCGCCACAAACACATTGTCCGCTTTTTCATCGCCCGCATGATTTTCATTGACGGCCTGGCCACGCTGTTCACCTTCGGCGGGGTCTATGCCGCCGGCACTTTCAACATGACTGAACAAGATGTCCTCATGTTCGGCATCGCCCTCAACGTCACCGCCGGCATCGGTGCCGTTGGGTTCGCCTGGGTCGATGATTGGCTGGGCAGCAAACCCACCATCCAGGTCTCATTGATCGGTCTCATCATCTTCGGGACAGCCGTCTTGGTGGTGGACTCGCAAACGGCGTTCTGGGTCCTCGGTCTCACCCTGGGGATGTTCGTCGGTCCGGTTCAAGCGGCCAGCCGCTCATACCTCGCGCGCACGGCGCCGGTGGAACTGCGTACTCAGATGTTCGGCCTGTTGGCCCTGTCGGGAAAGGCCACGGCATTTCTCGGTCCACTGCTGGTGGGGTCAGTGACCGACATCGCCGGCAGTCAACGGGCGGGAATGAGCGTCATCATCGTTTTTTTCGCCGTGGGATTTTTATTAATGCTGACGGTGCCCTCCGCGAAGACGAACACACAAAAGTAATCCCACCACAGCACGCCGGTCATCATCGGATACCCGTCTTGTAAGATTTGGAATTAGACGCGTCCCGAGGGAACCACAGGGACGCTGCGCGGTTGATCGGAAAGGAATCGCTCTGTAACGACCACAAAGCTTAAGGTTTCGTAAGAATTGCCGTGATCAATCGCACACAACCAACGGCAGAAATGTTTATTATAAATGATAATTCAGTGTGGAGTAAGCATGATCTGATGGCAGCCTAACCGCCTGTTGACATTAACGCCATAAACACTTAAACAGTTTTATAGATGAGATGGTGACCTGCATGCCATTCGTGATAATGGCATGCCACGCAAACAGCGTCATATTCTTGCCAATGCCACCATTGGCAGCGGAAATTTGAACTGTCGCCCATACCCGGGTGTCACAAGAGATATAGGAGATGATTTAGTAAGTGGTTATTTCTCTGAAAATTATTGGCGTAAAATCCGACATCGGCGACGCCTTGACCCGGCACGGACGGAGTAGGCGCGAAAATTGCTTATGATTTTACCCAAGAGGGGGTGGGGGGTGGAGGAACGCGGTTATAGTGCCGCTATAAAGTAGATAGAGTAACAATCGCACACAGAGGTGGAGCACAAGAAGAACAAAGGGGAGATTTCACAATGAGCGAAACGTGAGCCAAACGATACGAGTGATTACTCAGGAGGCTGGTCATGACCGAAAGTACATCCACCTTTGCTGAACTGATCGAGCAGGATCGCGCCCAACAAGAAATTCTGCAGTGGCGGGGAACATTTTTAGAGTATCTCGAGCTCGTAAAAGCCGATACCTCCATCCCCATGCTGGCCCATTCAAGGATTTATGACGTCATTGTCAAAGACGGCGTCTCCCACCTCAACGACACTGACGACTCCCGGATTACACGCCTGTACGGCGACGAATCCATAAAGACCTATGCTTTCTTCAACAAGGAATTTTTCGGTATAGAGCGGACCTTGGCGCATATCGTGCGCTATTTTTACTCCGCATCCATGCACGGTGAAGAAAGCCGCCAGGTCCTGTACCTGATGGGACCGGTGGGAGCGGGCAAGAGCTCGCTCATCGAACGGCTGCAACGCGGCCTGGAGCAGAGTCCGCCGGTATACGCCATCGAGGGTTGCCCAATGGCGGAAGAGCCCCTGCACCTTATCCCCAAGCACCTGCGCGATCAATTCCAAAAGATGCTGGATGTGCACCTGGAGGGCGAGTTGTGCCCGGTGTGCCGCCATCGGCTCAAAGAAGAGTTCGGCGGGCGTTACGAAGAAGTGCCCGTGGTGCGTGTACCGTTCTCCCGCCACGAACGCCGCGGCATCGGTGTGGTGCCCCCGGTGGACCCCAACAATCAGGACACCTCGGTCCTTATCGGCTCGGTGGACATCTCCAAACTGGACACATACTCCGAGGGCGACCCGCGGGCCCTTGATCTCAACGGCGCGTTCAACGTGGCCAACCGCGGCATGACCGAGTTCATTGAGGTATTTAAGAACGAGCCCGAATACCTGCACACCATGATTACCGCCACCCAGGAAAAATTTATCCCGGCGCCGGGTCGCCATGGGACCGTCTACGTGGACACCTGCATCGTCGCCCATTCCAACGAGGCCGAGTGGCAGCGGTTCAAGGGGGATCCCACCAATGAGGCGATCCTGGACCGTATCGTCGTTATCAAGGTGCCTTACAACCTGCGCCTCGACGAAGAGATCAAGATATACAAAAAGCTGCTGGACAAGTCGGACTTCAAGGCGCATATCGCACCGCGCACCCTGGAGATCGCGGCCATGTTCTCACTCCTGACGCGTCTTGAGCCCAGCAACAAATACGACCTCACGACCAAGCTGCGCCTCTACAACGGCGAAGAAGTTGTGGAAAAGGGCAAGACCGTCAAAATCAACGTTCGGGAACTTCAGGAAGAGACCCGCCGCGAGGGCATGTTTGGCATCTCGCCGCGCTTCGTGATGAAGGCTATCGACAATGCCTTGACCGAAAACCCAGAGGGCATCAACCCCATCAACGTGCGCGAGGCCTTCATCAACATGGTCAAGGCGGCGGACATGCCGGACGATACCCGCAAGCAGTACCTGGAGTTCCTGCAGGACACCTTGCACAAGGCCTACCTGGAGATGCTGGAGAAAGACATCACCAAGGCCTTTGTCTACTCCTTCGAGGAACAGGCCGAGGCGCTGTTCCAGAACTACCTGGACCATGCCGAGGCCTATGTCAACAAGACACGGCTCAAGGACCGCAATACCGGCGAGGAACTGCAGCCCGATGAGGGCTTTCTCAAGTCAGTGGAAGAGCAGATCGCCATCGTCGGATCCGCCGCCCAGGGCTTTCGCCAGGAGGTCATGGCCTACCTATGGGCCAAGAGCCGTCGCGGCGAGAAGGTCAGCTACCAATCCTACGAGCCGTTGATGGAGGCCATCGAGAAGAAGCTGATGAGTTCGGTACGGGAAATGAGCCGTGTCATCACCAAGGCCCGCACCCGCGACGAAGACCAGATGAAGAAATACAACGACCTCATCAAGGCAATGCTCGATCGTGGCTACAACGAGCACTCCGCGGAGGTCGTCCTCAGGTACGCCGCCAACAATCTGTGGAAGGACTAGGGCCTGTTCACCCTATATGAACCACGGCGTTGCTGCCCCAAAAGGCGCCAGGCAAGGCGCGAGGAGAGAAGTTTGGTGATTCCAAATGAACGACGAGCAACGCCGCATGGCGCCTTTTGGGGCGCAACCCGAAGGGACGGGGCCCATTTGCCGCGATACGGCGTTGCACCTCACTTATGTACATCAAGTACATCGCGTTCGGTGCGCCTTGCCTCGCGCCAAATGGGCCGCCGGCGCCGGGGTTCAAATAGGGTGAACAGGCCCTAATCCCGGTGAGGTGTGCGTACCATGAGCAACGCGATCTTTCGCCCCTACTCTGAGTCGGATTCCCTGCGCTCGGATCGCAGCGCCGGTGACCGCCTGCGTCACCGGCAAAAAGTGCGCGAGGCCATCCGCGAGAACATCGCCGACATCGTGGCCGAGGAGTCGATTATCGGCAAGAGCCGCGATCGCATCATCAAAGTGCCTATCCGCGGCATTCGCGAATACCGCTTCATCTATGGTGAAAACGCCCCCGGCGTAGGGTCCGGCAACGGCGACACCCAGCCTGGCCAGGTGGTCGGCGACGCGGGCGACGAAGGCAATGCACCGGGGCAGGCCGGTGACCAGCCGGGCATGGACTATTACGAAACCGAAATCACCATGGAAGAGCTGGTGGATATCATGTTCGAGGACCTGGAGCTGCCCGCACTGGAACAGAAGAAGCTGCGTGAGATCCCCGTCGAGGCCGAGCGCAAACGCAAGGGGTTCCGTCGCGTCGGCATACGCGCCCACCTGGACAAAAAGCGCACCGCCATCGCCAGGATCAAACGCAAGGTTGCCACCCGACCCGCCGAGGAAGAACCGGAAGCCGAAGGGCAGCAGCCCCCGCAGCGTCGCTTTCCCTTCCACCGCGACGACCTCCAATACCGTCGCCTGGTACGCGACATCCGCCCCCAGTCCAATGGCGTGGTCATATGCATCATGGACACCTCGGGGTCCATGGACACCATGAAAAAGTATCTCGCACGCAGCTTCTTCTTCCTGCTGTACCAGTTTGTCCGCACCCGCTACAGCAATGTCGAAGTGGTGTTCGTCGCCCATGACACACGTGCCCACGAGGTCAGCGAGGAGGAATTCTTCACCAAGGGCGAATCCGGCGGCACCATGATTTCTTCCGGCTACCACAAGGCACTGGAAATTATCCAGGAGCGCTACCATCCTTCGCTGTGGAATATCTATGCCTTTCACTGCTCGGACGGCGACAACTGGCCGCACGACAACCGCCCCGCCCTCGCCGCGGCGGAAGAGCTGTGCGAGATCTGCAACCTGTTCGGCTATGGCGAGATCAAACCCTTGAATTCCGGCATATACGGCGATTCACTGCTGGAACTCTTCGATCAGCTGAGTGCCTCGAATTTCCACGCCCTGCTAATCGAAAACAAAGAGGATATCTGGCCGAGCTTCAAGCGCTTCCTATCCCGTGAGCGCGCTACCGAGCTCATGGAAGGAGGCGGGTGACACGCCATGATTGCAAAGAGCTGGTCTGTAAAAGACCTCGAAAACTGGGACGCCAAGATTCGCGACAAGGTGGAGGAATTCGGGCTGTCGTGTTTCCCCCAGGAGTTCGAGGTATGCGATCACGAGCAGATGCTGGGCTACATGGCCTATCACGGCATGCCGGGTCATTACCCTCATTGGTCCTACGGAAAATCCTTTGAAAAGCTCAAGACCCTATACAGCTACGGGGTTTCCGGTCTGCCCTACGAAATGGTCATCAATTCTAACCCTGCTCTGGCCTATCTCATGCAGGATAACTCCTTGTGCCTGCAAGTGCTGACTATCGCGCACGTCTACGGACATAACGATTTTTTTAAGAATAATTTCACCTTCCGAGACACCCACCCCGAACTGACCATTGCGCGCGCCAAGCTGCGCGCCGACCGGGTACGCAATTACATAGAGGACTCATCCATCGGTCTGAACCAGGTGGAGCAGACCCTGGACGCGGCCCACGCCCTGGCCATGCAGTGCCGCCGCCACACCGCCATACGTAAACTTTCCCGGGAAGAACAGAAAGCGCAGGCGTTGGAAAACGCCAAACCGCCCACGGACCCCTTCGAGCGCATTCACAAACCCAAGGCCCACGAGACGCCCGACCTTCACCGAATTCCGCTGGAACCCGAGGAAGATATTCTGTTGTTCATCGCCGAGAACAACCCTTATATGTCGGAATGGCAGCGGGACCTGCTGCACATCGTTCACGAGGAGACCCAGTACTTCATTCCTCAGATCGAGACCAAGATCATGAACGAGGGCTGGGCCAGTTACTGGCACCACCGCATCATGAACAGCATCGATCTGCCAGAGGACTTGTATATCGAGTTCCTGGTGCACCATAACCAGGTGATCCGCCCCCACCCGGGCAGCATCAACCCCTACCACCTGGGCTTCAAGGTGTGGCAGGACATATTGCGGCGCCACAGCGACATCCCCCCGGGCGAAGGACCCGAGGCCGACATCGCCCCGCCGTTCGACGACAGCGGCCTGAAAAAGCTCTTTGAAGTGCGTGAGACCGACCGCGATGTGTCGTTTCTGCGCCGCTTCCTCACCATGGAGCTGATGCGGGAACTGGACCTGTTCGAGTATGAAAAGGAGGATGACAAACTGGTGGTTTCCCAAGTATCGGATGACGAGAATTGGGAAAACGTGAAGGCCACACTACTCAAGAACGTGGGCATGGGTACCACCCCGGTAATCCGCATCACCGATGCCGATTACATGAACAACCGGGTGCTCTACATGACCCATGAGCACGACGGGCGTGACCTGCAGATGGAATACCTTGAAAAGACCCTGGGCTTCGTTTACCAGCTGTGGGGCAGGCAAGTACTGATGATGACCGTCATTAACGACAAACAGGTATTATTCTCCTACGACAGCGACGGACTGAGTCAGTTTAAGAAATGAGTTTCAGGTTTCGAGTTCCGGGTTGCGGGTTTCGAGTTGTCTCCGTCAGTGTCTGCAATTACATGCCATGGCCACCGATATCGACAACGCCCTCGCGAACCTGCTAGACACTCACCAGCCCCTATCGGTGCTGGTGATCGGGACTGAAATCCCTGCGGCCATCACTGCCTATCGTGCAGATCACCCCGAGTGCCGCCTCTGCCATGTCACACCACCCGACCTCCCCCAGGGGCTCGACACGCCGGGGCATTACGACTTCGGTATTATCATCAACACCCTGGAACACATGGACAAGGCCCATGCGGGCCGCTTGATCGCACGTCTGCGCGACCTTCAGACCAGCCGCTTCTACACCGTCATCCCCATGGGTGATCAATGGCGGGAACAGAAAACGGTCTGGGAACCTTCAGACCTTATCGCTTACGGTATGGGCCTGGCCGGTCAATATACAGACGACGGAAAACCGGTGCATGTCTATAAGTTCGATATCAATGATTACAAAGCGACACCGGACTGGCTAAACCCCGACCACTGGGCCAACCCGGAGCTGTGGGACAAATACCGCTGGTAGGCCGCCTGAAGGCGGGGTATCGGGTTCCGAGTGACGGGTTTCGTGTTGACAGACAAAGATCATGAAAGACACGATGCACCCAAGTTTCCAGCATGACATCTGATCAGCGCAAACACC
>CAZPVG010000051.1:0-21111 GCA_964589945.1 uncultured bacterium | reverse complement strand
GTTCATTCGCCATAAGGTATTGTGATGACACTTAAATCACCGGCCGCCGTGAGCGCCTTCGTGCAATATGCGGGTTAATCTGCAGCCCTTCGGCGAGGAGATCTGGATAGCCAATGACTGGCTGCAGACGCTGGGCATGACGATTCCGGTGCGCATGACCGTCATCCGCCTTAAAGACAGGCAGCTGTTCATTCACTCCCCATTGGCGCTGTCATCCCAGCTGCGCACGCAACTGGATGCCCTGGGCCATGTCTGCCACGTGGTGGCGCCGAACAAATTTCACCACCTCTTCGCCGGTGACTATAGCGTCTATCCCGATGCGCGCTTATTCCTGGCGCCGGGCCTGGAACACAAGCGTAAGGACCTGGGTTA
The DNA here is from genome assembly GCA_964589945.1 of uncultured bacterium. GTDB lineage: Bacteria > Eisenbacteria > RBG-16-71-46 > RBG-16-71-46 > RBG-16-71-46 > CAIXRL01. The sequence goes on along the minus strand of CAZPVG010000051.1, from coordinate 20,739 downwards.
CCGGGCCCTGCTGGGTGATTCCCCGCCGCCTGCGTGGTCGGGACAGATCGACCAGGCGCTGCTGGCCGGGGCGCCGCTGCTCAATGAAGTGGCCTTCTTTCACCGCCGCAGCCGCACCCTGATCCTTACCGACCTGGCGCTGAATATCCGCCACACCCCGTCACGCCTGGCGCGATGGTATTTTCGAATGAATGGGGTTTACGGACGCCTGGGCCAGAGCTGGCTGATCAGGCTGCTGATCCGTGACCGTCAGGCGGCACGGCGGGCGGTGGAACACATGCTCCATTGGGACGTCGAGCGCATCCTCATGGCGCATGGGGAACCTGTCACCGACGGCGGGAAGGAGGCGCTCAGGGCGCTGTTCGGGTGGTTGCTGAGATAATTCTCAGTTTCGAGTTGCGGGTTTCGAGTTCCGAGTTGTAGAAGCGGTCTATCGGCCGCTTTGATATAACGTGGGCTACATCCAATTAACCCGAAACTCGAAACGCAGAACCCGAAACCCCGCGTAACGGCCTAATGCCACTCCTCCGACCGCCCCAGGCACTGGCGCAGGTCATCGTCTCCAAGCTCGCTGAGTTCGTTTTCTGCATCCAGTGGTGAATTGGCATCCATCAACACTTGGCGTATCTCATGGCCTTCACGCCGCGAAAAAATCAGTACCTGGGTGCCGTAAGAGGCCCTACCTACCGCCACCTCCCAGAGCAGCCCCGTATCGTCACGAAAAGTTCGCATTACATCTCCGTCTCGGCTTCACGCAAAGACGACATTATGGCCTCAAAGGCGCACACGCTCAATCAGATCAAGCAATCATGGAGTGTTTTCGCTGCTCACTCCGCCGTGCCTTGGAAATGAGCGACACCAGATCCGACAACTGCTCGGTAATCTGCTCAATCAAGTCATCCACGGCCAATATACCCACCAGGGCACCCGCCCCGTCGACCACCGGCAGGCGGCGCACGCCCTTGGTTTTCATTCGCTCCAGGGCATCCATGACATCTTCATCCTCTGTGGCCGTCACCAACTGAAAGCTCATCACATCCTTGATGGCCACATCGTTGTAATCAACCCTGTCCGCCACCAGCTCAATCACGATATCCCGGTCCGTGAGTATTCCCACCGGTATGTTTCTGCCATCCTGCTGCTCCACCACGACCACATCACCGACTTGGTACGACCGCATTAGACCGGCCGCTTCGAAGACGGAGTCGTCTTTGCCAATAAAGACCACTTCACGACAACACAGTTCACCTACTCGCATGGCATGTCCTCCCTTACTATAACTCCCGCACGGGGGTCTTAAGTTCCCAAATAGTGACATCGCCCAAGGGCGCGAGCCGCGGCCCTATCGGGCACCGACCCACAATTCAGCATACATGTCAGCGGGACTAACGAATTGATATACATCAAATCCTGCCAACATTCCGGCTTCGTGCTTGACAATTAAACAAGACAGTTTACTTTTACCGTTCATGGATGAACCGACCCAACAGATCATGAATACACCCTGCTTCAAACGCGACACTTACCACGCTTGATGCACCCATAAGACAACTGACAGGAAGATGCCATGATTGAAGTCTTACCACAGAGCCAGGGGAACACCCTTTTTCTCAAAGCCACCGGCAAACTGACGGACCAGGATTACAAAGACACCCTGATCCCGAATCTCGAGTCGATAATCCGCAAACACGGCAAGGCCCGGGTGCTGCTGGATATCAGCGAGGATTTCGAGGGCTGGGAACCCGCCGCCATGTGGGATGACGCGCGATTCGGCCTCGCCCACCGCAAAGACTTCGAGAAATTGGGTGTAATCGGCGGACCGAGGTGGATCGAGTGGGGATTGAAGCTCGGTGGACTGATGGTCAGCGGCGAGATAAAGTGCTTTTCACCCGGCGAGCACGGACAGGCCTTAAGCTGGATCAGCGCCTAGGCGTCAGTCCGGGCAATCATCTGAAACGCAGCGGCAGGTTGGCCGCTGCGGATTGACGACGGCGCCCGCCGGCCCGTATCAAGGCCCTTATCGCGGCAACGGTGAACTCAAAAATCAGACAGATCATCACCGCCAGGGCTAAACCACTGGCAATGGCATTTGTATTCAATGGCAGGTTGGCGGAATAATTGTTGTACGTCTCATTGATGATCGTCATGTCCCCCGCCGTCAATATATGCGCGACTTTGCCAACGAACGACGTATGCAGGGCCTTGATCTCCCGCTCAAACCTGATTTTTCTCTGGTAGATATTCTTTATGGGCAGCGCCTCGGCCCTGAACGTAGGATCCCGGCTTTGCTCGTGTTTGTCTATCAGCTCCTCGATATCCCCGTGATGAAACAGGTCAGCTATTTTTTGAAACCCGCTGAGATCCTCGTTGGCCTCCACAAAGTGGGCATCGACACGCTTCTCATACTGATCCACAAAATTGGGGAGCTGTATCCCCACCAGCAGACCGATGGCGAACACTATCAAGGTAATGTAGTGACGGAAGATACTCATTTGCCTGTCCCACCCGGGCCGGGGTCGGGCCCGGCCTGTTGCAAGATCTCTCCAGTTAACCATAAATTTAATTTAACGAATAGATTTATGCACTTTTAATGCCGCCGCCGGACCCTCCGCCTGACAAATTCCCAGACTCAGCGGCGCCCCGTAAAATCCATTTTCCCTATCTCCACGCCGCAGTGACGCAGAATGCAATAGGCGGTGGTGACATGGAAGTAAAAGTTGGGCATTACAAAATTAAGCAGATACGGCAATCCCTCAAAGTTGACCTGCTGGTCCCCGAACTTCAACACGACAGGTCTTTGCTCCGAGCCGTCTATCTGCTCCGGCGTGAACGTACCGAGGAATGAAACCGTCTTGTGTATGCGGCCCAGGAGTTCTGGAATCGTAGACTCATTGTCCTCAAATTTCGGCGGATCCTGTCCCGCCAGGCGCGCCGCGCAACCCTTGGCGTTGTCTGTGGCGATCTGCACCTGCCGCACCAGGGGAAACATATCGGGATACAGACGGCTGCTGAGCAGCACCGCGGGGTCGATTTTCCTGTCCGCGGCGTGCACCGCGGCCTTATCTAAAATAGCGGCAAGATTATTCAGCATGCGGGTAAGTACGGGCACAGACGCCTGATACATTGAAATAGTCATGGGGATTCACTCCGTAATACTGCCCGGCCGGTAAACGCCAGCGTGATCATCCGGCAGGACGATGGGTCTCACGCGGGCCTTCCATTATGACAGGTTATAAACATATCCACCTGCCGGAAGGAACGCTATTATAATTTACTTCCCCCAGGTATTGTTGACGGACCGCACGGTACACCCCAACCATGGAAGACTTGATAACCGCATTGGCGCTGTTGTGCGCCGTCGCTACGCTGGGCACACTGTCCAAGCGCGTGTCCCTCCCGCTGCCCATCCTGCAGGTTGCGGGGGGCGCACTGTTATCCCTCGCACCCGGCTTTAACAATATCCACCTCAAACCCGAGGTGTTCTTCGCCCTGTTTATTCCACCGCTGTTGTTTTCCGACGGCTGGTTTATACCAAAACGGGAATTCGCCCGGGTGGTGCGCCCGGTACTCCTGCTTGCCCTGGGCCTCGTAGCGTTGACGGTAATAATGGTGGGCTACCTTATACATGCCATCATCCCCGCCATCCCCCTGGCCGCCGGTTTCGCCCTGGGCGCGGTCATATCACCCACGGACGCCGTGGCGGTATCGTCCATTACCAAAAGACTCAGCCTGCATCCGCGGGTGACCAACGTTGTCAACGGCGAGAGCCTGGTAAACGACGCCTCGGGCCTGCTGGCATTCAAGTTTGCCGTGGCGGCCGTTTCCACCGGTGTGTTTTCCATGGAGACAGCGGTGGTGAATTTTTTCGTCCTGTCCATCGGCGGCATTCTGATGGGTCTCGTCGTGGCATGGGTGATCGGTATGGTCCGGGTCTGGCTGGTGCGCGGTGATATCTCCGAACCCAGCATCCAGACGACCCTGTCGCTGCTGACGCCGTTCGCCGCCTACTTCCCGGCGGTTCAGCTGCATGTTTCAGGCATCCTGGCGGTGGTGGCCGCCGGCATTTATGCCGGTATTCACGATACCCGCAACCTGACCACCGCGGACCGCCTGCAGACATCGGAGGTATGGACGGTGGTATTGTTCGCCTTTAATGGCATGGCGTTCATCCTGCTCGGCCTGCAGTTACCCACTGTCATCGCGGGCATCAAGGGACATCACTGGAGCGACTTGACGGCCTATGCGCTGATACTCTCGGCCGGCGTGATACTGCTGCGGCTCGCCTGGGTCTACCCGGGGGCGCATATACCGCGCTGGTTGTTTCGCAGCATTCGCGAACAGGAGGCGAAACCCACCCCCGGCCAGATATTCATTGTCGGCTGGTCGGGTATTCGCGGGTCGGTCAACCTGGCGGCCGCGCTGTCGCTGCCGTTAACCACCACCATGGGCGAAGCCTTCCCGGAGAGAAACCTGCTGATCTTCCTTGCCGGCAGCGTCATCGTCATTACCCTGCTGGTGCATGGGTTGACCCTGCCGACACTCATTCGATGGTTCGAGGTATCGGGCGACGGAGCGGCCGAGCGTGAGGAACAGATGGCGCGTATCGCCGTCGCCCGGGCCGCGATCGAACGCATCAAGCAGCACGTCATTCCCGAAAGCGACCCCCACGAGCAGGCCTTTGCCGGACAACTCATTGCCTGGTATGAGCGCAAGATCGAGCACTTGGAGGCGGATGAGAACGACCGTGAGGACTTCGATACCCAGATCAAGGTGGAACGCAATCTGCGCCTGAATGCCATCTCGGCGGAGCGGGATGAGTTGTTGAGGCTGCACGCAAACCGATCCATCAACGAGGAGACACTGCGCATCATCCAGCGGGAGATAGACCACTTGGAATCCGCCTTGCCGCCCTCGACCAGGACGCTCTAGATCATTCCATACGGAAGAGAAGACGCCTGATCGTTTTCGTCTTCAGCAACTCGAAGACCGCTACGCTGAGCCCACCGGCCGCCACGCTCACCGCAATATCGGAGAGCCCCACGTAAGAAAACTTGAACAACCTGTTCATAAAAGGTGTGTACAGCACCAGCCCAAGCAGCAGGATCGCACCGCCGCCCACCCAGCGCAACGGCACGTTCGGTGAACGCAGCGTGGACATCAGCGACCGCGAAAACGACCGGTTGGCGAGGATCAACCCGAGGCTGCACAACACCAGGGTCGTAAACCCCATGGTCCTGGCGAGGGCCTCACCGTCCACCCTCAAGAACCAGGCATAAACGGACAGCACGATCACCAGCACCACCACGCCCTGAATCAGGCTCGGCAGGAGGGCCTGTAGGCCGAACAGCGGCTCATGCAGCCGGCGCGGGGGACGGCGCATGGTATCGGGACCCTCCACCTCCGCCTCGAAAACGATGGAGCACGCCGGATCGATGATCAGCTGCAAGAATACGACGTGGGCCGGAAACAGCGCCAGCGGCCACTTGAGCAGGACGGGAATCAGCGACATCCCGGCGATGGGCACATGCACCGAGAAGATAAACATCATCGCCTTTCTCAGATTGCCGTATACGCGGCGCCCCATACGCACCGCCTCCACGATGGCGCCGAAATCGTCATTGACCAGGACCAGGGAGGCGGCCTCGCGGGCCACGTCCGAGCCGCGCCCGCCCATGGCGATGCCGATATGCGCCGCCCGCAGCGCCGGCGCATCGTTCACGCCGTCGCCCGTCATGGCCACCACCTCACCATCGCGCTTCAAGGCCTGGACAATGCGCAGCTTTTGCTCGGGGACCGTGCGGGCAAAGACGTTCACGGTCCTGATGCGCTCGGCCAGAACCGCGTCGCCCATGCCTTCCAGGTCACCTCCAGTGATCACCGCATCGGGGTTTTTCAACCCGATCTGACGCGCAACATTCTGCGCGGTACTGGGATAATCGCCCGTCATCATGATGACCCGGATTCCGGCGCTGTAACACTCCTGAACCGCGCCCGGGACACCGTCACGCACAGGATCGGTGAGCCCCAGGAGCCCGAGAAATTCAAACATAAAATCGTGTTGTATCTCGGGCAGCCCGGTCTCGGGGATTCGCGCCCGCGCCACACCCAGCACGCGCCTCCCCTTGCGCGCCAGCAACTCCACCTTCTGCTCCAGCCGCGCCAGCTCCTCCGCCCCCATATGACACAGGTCGGCGACCGCCTCCGGGGCGCCCTTCGCTGCGATCAGCATCTCTGTCCCATCGGGCGAACGCCATACCCGGGACATGGCCATCAGTTCCGGGGAGAGGGGATATTCTCTCACCAGTCTCCAGCCGGCATGCAGATGTTCGGTGCCGGCGAGGGTACGCTCGCCCAATTCCTTCATGGCCTTTTCCATGGGATCAAACGGATCGGCGGGACTGGCCAGGAGACTGAATTCGACAATGGTGTGATATGCCTCGGGAAGGTCCACCCCGTCCGGGGTAATCGCCAGCACCTGTCCATCCACCATGAGATCACTCACCGACATGCGGTTCATGGTCAGGGTCCCGGTCTTGTCCACACACAGAGCCGTGGTCGCCCCCAGGGCCTCTACCGCAGGAATGCGGCGCGTCAATACACGGTGATGGGAGATGCGCCAGGCGCCCAGGGCCAGAAAGACCGTCAGGACCAATGGAAACTCTTCCGGCAGGACGGCCATGGCCAAGGTCAGACCCGCCAACAGACCATTGAGCCAATCCCCCTGGGTCACACCCAACACCGCCACCACCACGGTGCATATCAACAAGCCGCTTAACGCAAAGATCTTCACCAGCCGCGCCGTCTGATGCTGCAACGGGGTATCCTCCACCCCCAGGGCCTGAAGTGCCTTGCCGATTTTTCCAATCTCCGTGGCGAACCCGGTACGCAGCACCGTGACGATACCCTGCCCCTGCACCACCAGCGACCCGGAATAAACGAATGGCAGGTCATCTCCGCCGGGCTTGCCCATCTCCGCGGCCTGCGCCGAAGCCGACTTTCGCACCGGCACGGGCTCGCCGGTAAGCAGGGACTCATCCACGGACAAATTGGCGCATGAGATCACCACCCCGTCGGCGGCGACCCGGTCACCCTCGGCAAGCAGCAGGACGTCGCCGGGCACCACTTCCCGACCCGGAATGCGTACCTTTTCCCCGCCGCGTATCACCAGGGCGCGGGGACTGGACAAGTCGCGCAATGCCTCCAGCGCCCGCTCGGTCTTGCGCTCCTGAAAAAACGTGATACCGATAATGACACACACAAAACCCAGCAACAGCAGCGCTTCTTCGGCGTCACCAAGCACCAGATAGAGGGCACCGCAGGCCATGAGCAACAGAAACATGGGTTCGCGCACCACGTCGAATGCGATGCGAAACCACTCGCGCTGCCGGCCAATAGGCAGATCGTTATACCCGCCCCGCCCAAGCCGCCTTACTGCCTCTTCTGGCGTCAGGCCCTGCAGGGGCCTGTCGTAATCTGTCATCTCGCTCATCATATAGTTCTATGCGCTCCACCACGCCCGTCACTCCCGTGCCCAGACTAGACACCGCGTGAAGCAATTCCTTGATCAGCGCAACCGACTGCGTCATGCGCTTCCGGGTTGCCGAGCAACGGCGTTATCTTTACATAATCAATATGTTAACAGGAAAATACCGCCCCCACGCAGATATCGGCCCGTATAGGCAGGCATTATCGATGCATAAGGCGCGGGTCATGTTCGTTACCACTGCGTGCTCTATAGATGTTTTGACAAAAGGCCGCGATAATAGGGTGCGTATGGCAACGTGAGCACCGCCATGGATCAAGCACAAAAGCTGGCCGAGATCCATTTCCACGCAAAATCCGATCAACTCCAGCACGTACGTAACGAAGTGCGCGACGCCGTAAGCGAGCGGCATTTCTTCCCATCCAATATCGTCGAGTGCATCGTACTGGCGGTCGACGAGGCGTGCACTAACATCATACGCCATGCATACGGCAGGGAATGCGATATAGAGATCGTTCTGGAGATAGTTGCCGACGGAGAAGAACTGGTGTTTCGCCTGACAGACTTCGCCGACCCAGTCGATGACCAGGCCGTCAGACCGCGCGCCATCAATCACATGCAGCCCGGCGGGCTGGGTATGCATATCATCCACCAAGTCATGGACAATGTAGCATTCGTGCAGTGCCCCAACGGGACGGGTAACGTGCTCGAGATGCGGAAAAAGACCACACCAAAGGGGACATGACATGCCTTACCCGACACGCACCATTGGCCGGTATATGGTGATCGCTTTGAACGGCGAGGTGGACCTCCATTATTCCCCCGCGGCCCGCCAACAGATCCTGGATTTGGTGAACGACAGACACGATGTGCTGGTGGACCTGTCACAAGTGAAATACATAGACAGTTCCGGACTGGCCAGCCTGGTAGAGGGATATCAACTCGCCAGACGGAACAAGGTCGAATTCGCCCTGGCGGGGGTAAGCAATGCGGTGCTGCAGGTCTTGCAGCTGACCCGCCTGGACAAGGTATTCCCCGTTTACGGCTCGGTTGAAGAGGCGCTAACGCTCGCCGGCCGCAGGTCGGCACTCGACGGCGGATAGCGACGATGCGCAATTTCATCGAAAACATCGGGCGCCGCACCGTCAACGGCATCGAAGAACTGGGTTACGTGACCGGCCTGCTGATGGAGAGCCTCGCCTGGCTCCTGACCGGCAAGTTGCGCAAGCAGCCGGTAAGCATCAAATCGATCTTTCAAGAGGCCATGTGGATCGGCGTCCAGGCGATACCCATCATCTCCATGCTGTGTATCGCGGTAGGCGTCATGCTGGCTATCCAATCCATCGTCACCCTGCGCCCCTATGGGGCCGAATCCCAGGTCATCCTGGGCATCGCCATCGTGGTCACCCGCGAATTCTCGCCGCTGATCGTCGGTGTCCTGGTATGCGGCCGCTCCGGTTCCGCCATTACGGCGCGCATCGGCACCATGCAGGAAAACCAGGAGATTGACGCCCTGCGCGTCATCGGCATCCACCCGGTGCGATATCTGGCGGCGCCGATCCTGCTGGCCATGTGCGTGATGGTGCCGGCATTGACGGTGCTGGGCGACTTCATGGGCATTCTCGGCGGGGCGCTGTATACATGCACCGAACTCAACATCTCGTTAGGCACGTATTTCAACCGCAGCTTGGCCGCGCTGCACGGCGGTGATGTTTCACAGGGCATCATCAAGAGCTTTGTCTTTGCCGTGATCATTGTATTGATCGGCCTGAGCAACGGCTTTCAGGTCAGCGGCGGCGCCAAGGGCGTGGGTCTCGCCACCACCCGGTCGGTGGTGCTGTCCATCAGCTTTATCGTGCTGGCGGACATGGTGTTCACCTATTTTCTCAGCCGTTGAAGCGCCCATGAACGACACGAGCAGACGCCCGGCCGTCATTGAGATCGAGCACCTGTCGGCCTATTACGGCAACCGGCAAGTATTGAAAGACATCAATCTCACCATCTACGAAGGTGAAATCATGGTCATCATGGGCGGCAGCGGATCGGGCAAGACGACCCTGCTGCGCCATATCCTGGGCCTGCTGCCCTCGGCCTCGTGCCACATCCGTCTCCTGAACAAGGACATCACCACCCTGAGCGCGCGGGATCTATACGAGCTGCGCACCAAAATGGGGGTCGCCTTTCAGGGCGGGGCGCTGCTTGGCTCCATGACCGTGCTGGAAAACGTGGAGCTGCCGCTGCGTGAGCATACCAAACTGGACGAGAACACCATTCGCATCATGAGCCGCATCAAGCTGGAACTGGTCAATCTGGCGGGAACCGAGGCTCTCATGCCCGCTGAACTGTCGGGTGGCATGCTCAAACGCGCCGCTCTGGCACGGGCGGTGGTTATGGACCCCAAACTGTTATTCTTCGACGAACCCTCCTCAGGCCTGGACCCCGTGGTGGCGGCGGAGTTGGACGAGATGATACTCAAGCTGCGCGATGCCATGAAGATGACCATCGTGATTGTCACCCATGACCTGGAGAGCGCGTTTAAGATCGCCGATCGCATCGCCATCCTGGACAACGGCGAGATTCTGACTACGGGCACGGTGAACGAAATCCGCGCCTGCCCCAATAAGCGCGTCCAGGACCTGCTCAACCGGCGGCCCCGCAACGAGGCGGTGGACGGCGAGGCTTACCTACAACGACTGACTGGTGACCGGGCATGATCCACCTGCCCGCAGCGGCTTTTTTTAAAGACACTGTTGCCGTGCGTTTTGCCGTATCGAAAACCTGACCACAGCGCCCCATGAAACAGGAAAATATCAACTACTACGCCGTCGGACTCTTCGTCCTGGCCATGATCGCCCTGCTGCTGGTCGTCCTGTATCGCATTACTGGAAACTACACCAAGACGGAACCTTACTATGTTGAATACCCAGAAATCACTGATGTCCATGTCGGCACCACCGTCAGTTACGGTGGCTATCAAATCGGCCACGTGTCCGCCATCGTCCCCCTGCGTAAAAACGGAAAGACCATCTATAAGCTCACGCTGGCCATCGAGGCCGGATGGAAGATCCCGCGCGACAGCGTGGCCCGCATCGTCGTGCCGCGCCTGCTGTCGGAGAGCAATATCGACATCATCGAGGGCGACAGCCCCGACCTACTCGCCCCGGGCGACGTGATGCAGGGCCAGGAAGCGGTCACGGCTACCGCCCTGCTGCGGGAATTGACCGAGACACTCAAACCCCTGATACAGAATCTCAATCATCGCATCGACACTATTGGCGGTGATCTGGAATCCAATATCCCGCAGATCAGCACCAACATCAATCAACTGCTCAAGCGCTTCAACGTGAGCGCCGACCGCTTATCTGCACTTCTAAGCGACGACAACCAGCGGCACCTGACCCGTGCTTTCGAAAATGCCGACGCCATTTCCACCAATTTGAAGGACGCGTCCCGTGATTTCAGTCAAGTGGAAAAACAACTCGATGCACTATTACGAAATTCCAGCAAACTGCTGTCGGAAAACAACCCTGATATACGCCGCGCCATACTTGACCTGCGCACGAGTATGGAAACTGTATCCCAGCATATTGATTCGATCGTCTATAATCTGGAGACTTCCAGCCGTAACCTTAACGAATTCAGCCGCCAGATCCGGGACAACCCGGGTGTATTGATTCGCGGCAAATCGCCACAGGACGAGGCCGCACGGTCAAAATGAGATCAACTCACAGTGTCAGGCGGCGCGTACAGATGGTGCTGATGGCCATCGCCTTAACGGGCTGCGCCCTCGCCGGCACCACGCCGCTGCCCGAGGACCACTTCTATCGCTTACCGCAACCGCACCCGGACGAGACACTCGACGCCCCCCTTGTCCAGGGCACTGTCGGTGTCGCACCGCTACGCGCCGAAGGACTGTATCATGAACGGTCCATCCTATACGTCGACACCAGATCCCCCCTGGAGATTCACCGCTATCATTACCAATATTGGTTTACCACCCCCGGCAACCTAATCCAAGGGCACCTGGCCGAGGCGCTGTTATCCGCCGGTATCGCCGCCAAGGTCATTCGCCATGAGCCCGGCGCACCGGTCCAAGGCCTTATCGGCGGCACCATCAAGCGATTCGAGCAAGTGACCGGCCCAGGCTTGGATCAAGCGAGAGTCACGCTCAACCTGGTGTACAGCGACGCCGAACGGCTGCACGCGCCTGTCCTGAACAAGACTTACACCGCCACGACACCCATTGCTGGCCAGGGCATGGGAGGCGCGGTCTCGGCCTTCGGCACGGCGCTCAATCATATCTATAATGATTTTTTTCACGACCTGGCTGTCAGTCTGAAAGAGTCGCACTCATGAACGACGGCATCCCTCATGCAAACACCGCCGCAGCCGATGCCGATATCGCGCTCGCCGCCAAAGTCCATTACAGCTTCCTGCCTCGGACATACAGCGACGCATACCTGGACATCGCAGTAAAGGTGCGGCCCCTGGGCCTACTGGGGGGCGATTATTGCGGTATCTTCCCCTTTGGCGACAACCTCATCATATGCATGTGCGATGTGGTTGGACACGGCGTGGCGTCCGCCATGTTCGCCGCCCGGGTAAATGGCTTTGTCCTGTCCCATGCCGAGCGCGACGATCCGTGCCGCCTGGTGAATTCTCTCAACGAATTCGTGTGCCGGCATCTGTCGGGCACCGGGCTGTTTACGACGTTTTTCACCATCTTCTTCGATTACCAGCGCAGTGAGATGCAGTACGCCGGCGCGGGCCATCCTCCGGTACTGCACTATATGAGTCGCCGCGGTGAAAGCGAATTCCTGCCGTCGAGCACTACCCTCCTTGGCATCGAGCACCCATTGCCGACACCTTGCGACATTGACCGTCGCCCGTTGGAGCACGGCGATAAACTGCTGCTCTATACCGACGGACTCATGGAGTCCCGCACCTCAAGCGGTGAGCTCTTCGGTCAGCAAGGCATGGAATCCTTCGTCAATACACAGCATGGTCTCGACAGCGCGGCCTTCAATGAACGCCTGTTCGACACGGCCAACTGCTACAACTGCCAAATCAGGGACGACATACTGATAATGACCATAAGCCTAAAATAATCCACTGTGTTTCGGCGTAGACCACCGGTGGCGGTTGAAATCGCCCGATGGATTATGGATAGCGGAAAAAAGACGGCATTTCACCAACCATAGCGAGACATGCCCATGGACTCGGAAAAAACCAGTGACGCCCCTCAATCGCACGCCCTGGCACTTCCCACGGAACTGCGTGAACTCATGGGCCTCATTGCCCTGGTGTTTATGATAATCGCACTGATATACGCCATTTTCGGTGTCAGCCTTTTCGGCGCCCACCTGGCACCCCGCCCCCAGGGACACTGCTGGCAACTGCAGGCCATTGACGGCAAGACCTACAAGGTCAACACCTGCAACGGCAAAACAGTCTTATTGAATGGAACAGCGGATAAAACCCACTGAGGCCCGCGGCACGGGCTTGCTGTCACCGACTGGACTTCGCGAACAAATACCTAACGAATAACCACCTTGGTACCGAGCCCCACCCATTGGGCCAGGCGGTCGATCTGTTCGTTGCTCAAGGCGATACATCCCTGGGTCCAATCGGCCACGCGTTGCAGCCACCGGCTACCGTTGCCAAGGCCGTGAATGCCGATATTGCCCCCCAGCTCCGTGTCCTGGGGCGGAAGAATACCCCGGTAGGCGGCCGTGCGGATACTGTAGTAGGTATCGATATCGATCTTGTTGCGCTGCAGCGCGATCTCGGCCTGACCGTCGTTGGGATAATCAAGACCGAAAAAGATATGAAAGCGGCTGTTGCGATTGATCCATGCCACGCGAAAAGTCCCCAGCGGCGTGCGCCCGTCGCCCTTGTAGCGCACCTTGGCCACGCCACCCCGTCCCACGGCAATGTGACGAAAGGTCGCCTTAACAACGCCGCCCTGAATCACTGAAACCGTATGAGCGCCGGTATCCACCAACACCCACGGCGAGTCATCACCCCGCGCGGCCGCAAAGGCGGCCAGCAGGCCGACACAAGTGGCAAAGATCAATTTCAACAACCGCTGATACATCGCTTCACACCTTCAGCAGAAATTGACGGCGTATATTGAACGCGCGCTATTTATTTAGCCCCTTTTCCCATATAAAATAACGGCGCGGGTGGATAGTTCTTCACCCAAATATATAGCACAAGGCGTCAAACAATGCAGGCCCGCCTTGTAGCCATCGGTTAACTCGCGGTTTATACTGCGATTTCACTCACCTCCACGTCCCAGGGACAGCTGGACTTGCTGGCTAAGAAAGCAAACTCGGCGGGGCGGCGCATAAGCGCCAAGATAATCATGCGGGCATGCGTAATCACCGCCCTGTATGGGTTGCTGCCGTCCGTGCAAGGCGCCACACTGCCCCTGCCACCGCCCGATGAACAGGTAGTGGGACAAAACCTCCACGTAGTCGTGCAACCCAACGACACCCTGCTGGATATCGCCCGGCGCTATGACGTGGGACTGAACGAGATCACCGCCGCCAATCCCGGCGTGGACCCATGGCTGCCGAAACCGGGAGACTGGGTGGTGGTACCGGGCCGCTTCATCCTGCCGGACGCGCCGCGCAAGGGCATCGTGGTCAACCTCCCCGAGATGCGTCTTTATTATTATCCGCCGCCGCGCCCCGGCCACCCGGCGGAGGTCATCACCCATCCATTGAGCATCGGCGCCGAGGGCAAGACCCTGCCCCTGGGGACCACCAGCATCATTGAGAAGATCAAGGATCCCACTTGGTATGCACCGCAATCCATTATCAAGGAACACGAGGCGGACGGGCGTCCGGCTCCCAAGGTGGTGCCGCCGGGACCCGACAATCCCCTGGGTCAGTTCGCCATGCGCCTGGGATGGAGTTCGTATCTGATCCATGGAACGAATCACCCCTTCAGCATCGGCATGCGTGTCAGCCACGGCTGTCTGCGCATGTATCCGGAGGACATCGCCACACTCTTTCAAAAAGTCGCGGTGGGCACACCGGTGCGGGTGATCGACAAACCCTACAAGGCCGGTTGGCTCGACGGCAAACTGTATCTGGAGTCACACCTGCCCCTCAGCGATGAAGACAACGACCCGGCACCCTCCGACCTCACAGGCGCCGTGTCATCCATCCTCGCCGTGACCAAGCAGCCCTTGGACGATCAGGCCTGGCGGCGGGTAAAGCGGATAGCCGGACAACACCGGGGCATCCCCACACCTGTCACGAGCCCAACGAAACGCGCCGCCAGGACACCTGCGGCTGCGCCATTGCGAACCAGCGATGCAAGCCCCTTGCCGGTGCCGCAGACAAAAGGCTGGTTCGTGCAAGTGGGCGCCTTCATACAAGAGACGACGACACGCCGCGTCACCACACAAGTGGCCGGGTTGCACATGCATCTGACCCGTAGCGCGCCAAAAGACAGCCCCCTGTGCAGACTGCTGGTAGGCCCGTTTGACAGCCACGAAGCGGCAGCGACACGCAGGCAACAGCTCAAGGAAGCCACCGGCCTCGAGGGCATCGTCTACCCCGTGGACCGCTACAGCGACTATCAGCCCTGCGATTGAACAACGAAGAGAACCCCCATGCGCCGGGACGGCACATGGGGGCCAGAGAGTTTTCGGCGCAGCCGGATGGCGGACGGCGGAATCCGGTGTGTGATTACTTGCTCATCGCCTTCTGGAACATGCGGTCAGCCTTTTGATTGGCCGACATCGCCGCGGAATTGGCATCGGCGGCGGCCGATTCCGCCTTACTCGCCATGTCCTTGGCCTCGTTGGCGCTGCCCTGGGCGTCCTGGGCCGCGCTCAATGCCTGATTCGCGGTGTTCTTGGCATCCTGGGCCATGGCCTTGGCTTCGTTGGCGCCCTTCAGCGCCTCATCAACCTTGGCCTTCAGATCGGTATCTGTAGCGCAACCGTTGAGGAACAAAGTGAATGCCGATGCCACGGCAAGATACGCTGCACGTCTGAGCATGTTTCAATCTCCTTTTTCTGGTTGTTCGTCCTTAACAGTCCGTGCAAATATTGAACGACCATCATCACCGGACTGTTTGAGATATCAAGACGGATTATAAGTGTAGGTGTTTAGTATAAAAACCAATTGCGCAAGATCAAAGTCGTGTCATTAAGAGGCGGCTTGATGCCTCGCATGGCGGGATCGGGCGCATTGTAGCACTTCCAATAAAGTCTGCAATGACCGAGCACCCTTAGCCATCGTCCGGCAAACGCTGCAGCGGCCGGTCAACAGGCCGAAAACGCATGTTGACATTATTACACCGGCCGCGCAAACCCCTGTGTGCCGCCCCGGCATCCACGGCGCCACTAAACGCTTAATGGCTTAAGACTCTCCGGCCAACCATAAGTTTCCCGCTGCACGAATGACCCCATCCGGACAGCAATATGCGGCATGCATATGCCGCCGGGAACTCCGGCCGGACAATGTTTACCAATACGGTAAGAGGGGATCCATGCGGGTTGATTTCACACGCCACGGCCAGACCACACAACGTGCTCGGTTTGCGCAACGACGGCCCCCGCGGATGCGCACCTGACTGCGCTCGGCGCCTCACAGGCCGAACAGGCGCCAGACCACAGAGATCTCGAGCGGCACCAAGGCGCGGAAATCATTGTTCACCCGGCGATCAACGACATCGTCACCGGCTTCAACAACCGCCCGGCCACCGCACACCGGCATGCCATCGCCCACGCCCCCCTGCGGGTGTGTATCGCCCGTCTTCGCGGGCTCCCGGACAATGAGATGCTCAATATCAAGGCGGGAAACTGCGACATACCCCCTTTGACCTGGCACCCGGCGCGCCGCCCGCCGCTTGAAGACCGTTCGCTTACCCGCGTTCCCCGTCCCAACCGTCGGCTTGTTCCAATTCGGCCTCGGTGCCCGCGCACAGTGACGCCCGCAGCACCAGCGGCGGCGGCGCCGATAACCCCCTCACACCCCGCGCCTCGCCGTCACGCCGCACCCGCGCCGCATGCGCGAGGATCGCCGCCACGTCGAGCCCCAGGTAACACGGCCGGTAAGCGGACAAATAGCGCGGCACCTTGCCCAGCTGTTTGACAACGCCTCTGTCATTTCCCCGCTGCAGGTGGACGAAGGCGCTGGCGTAAATGATCAGGCCCTTATAAAAAGGGCTCCTGTTTTTCGCCCAGGCCCGCTCCAGCACCTCATGGGACTCGAAACAGCGCCCCGCGTTGAATAACGCCACGAAGCGCTGCAGGGCGGGGGGAAAGGTGGGCGCGTCTGCCATGGGCGTACTCCGGGCGCATGGAAATAGAAAATATTAATTATATGATTTTAATTTGTTTTTTATTTCTTGAAAGTTCTCATAAAGTTCTCTATTCTTTTCCCCATGAGAACGCCAGGAGAACTTTGAGATGTTGTCCCCCCGCCAGCAACAGGCCTACCGTTTTATCCAGAAGTACACCCTGCGCCACGGCCACGCGCCGCTGCTCAGTGAGATCGCCGCCGGGCTGGGCATCCGCTCCAAGGGAGTGGTGCACCGCTATCTGCAAGCCCTGGCCCGGGAAGGCCTGATCGAGTTGCAGCCCGGCCGCCACCGGGGCATCCAACTGCTGACCACCGACCTGTCCGAGCTGCGCCTGCCGCTGCTCGGGCGCATCGCCGCCGGGCTCCCCATCGAGGCCATTCCGGATCTGGATGAGATCAATCTGGCGGATTTTTTCACCGGCCCCGACCGCTTCGTACTGCGTGTCGACGGCGACTCCATGATCGAGGCCGGCATCCTCAGCGGCGACATGGTGATTGTGGAAAAACGCGACTGGGCCAAGGACCATGAGATCGTGGTGGCGCTCATCGACAACGAAGAGGCCACGCTGAAGCGGCTGCGCAACAACCACGACGGCTCCGTCACCCTGATCCCGGCCAATAGCGCCATGCCCCCCATGGTCTACAGCGCCGAACGGGTGCGCATCCAGGGCGTGGTGGTGGGGCAGATGCGGGCATATAAATAAAAACGGTCGCAAGTCACAGGTCGCAGGTCTCAAGTCATTGAAGCAATCTTGATTTTGACCTGCGACCTGTGACCTGCGACTTCTGGAACTATCCGAAAAGACGTCATTAGTCAGAGGCAGATGTATGCCGAATAATTACCCCAGGGACCACTCCCCCATCACCTGGCCGCGGGCGGTCATCCATGCGGATATGAACGCCTTTTTCGCCGCCATTGAGCAGCGCGACTTCCCCGAGCTGGGCGGCAGGCCGGTGGCTGTAACCAATGGCCTCACCGGGACCTGCATTATCACCTGCTCCTATGAGGCCCGCGCCTTCGGCATCAAGACCGGCATGCGCCTCAAGGAGGCGCGCAAAAAGTGCCCCTCACTGATTCAGCGGCCGGCCCGCCCCGAGGCCTATGCCGCCGCCTCCACCGCCATCATGCGGGCGCTGGAGGACATTACCCCCGACGTGGAGGTCTTCTCCGTGGACGAGGCGTTCCTCGACATCACCGCCTGCCAGCGCCTGCACGGCACGCCGCCGCGTGTGGGGCGCCTGGTCAAGCGCAAGGTCTGGGAGGCGTCCGGATTGCTGTGCTCGGTGGGCGTGGCGGGCGACAAGACCACCGCCAAATTCGCCGCCAAGCTGAACAAGCCCGACGGCTTCACGGTGATTCCGCCGTGGGAGGCCTGCGAGCGCCTGCACGACGTCCCGGTCACCGCCCTGTGCGGCATCGCCGACGGCATCGGCGGTTTCCTTGCTCAGCACAACGCCTTCGTCTGCGGCGACGTGGCGCGCCTGCCGATCAGCATACTGGCGCGGCGCTTCGGCAATCTCGGGCGGCGCATCTGGCTCATGTGCCAGGGCAAGGACCCGGATGCCGTGCACCTGGATGTCGCGCCGCCCAAGTCCATGGGTCACGGCAAGGTGGTCCCGCCGGACACCCGCGACCGGGAACTGCTGCTCACCTACCTGCTGCACATGAGCGAGAAGCTCGGCGCGCGGCTGCGCCGCCATCGGTTTACGGCCCAGCACTTCTTTATCGGCCTGCGCACCCGCGACGGCTGGGTCGGCGACAAGCTGCACCTGGCCACACCCAATAACGATGGCGGGACCATCTTCCAACTATGTCGCTTCGTCATCGAAAACCTGTGGCGCGGCGAGGGTATTCACCAGGTTCAGGTCACCGCCCTGGACCCGCGGCCGGGCCGCGGCCAGCTGGAACTGTTCGCGGAACACGACGAAAGCCAGGACCAGGTCAACGCGGTAATGGATCAGGTCAATCAGCGCTTTGGCGAGTTCGCCCTCACCCCGGCGAGCCTGTTAAAACGCTCCGACATGCCCAACGTCATCGCCCCGGCGTGGAAACCCTACGGGCACCGCCAGACCATATAACGGGGTTAACGGGAAAGTGCCGGGCAGGAGACCTCCTTGACTCCTGCGGCCGGCGGTTGGTGGAGATAAGCCGGACATACTTGTCCGGCTGGGGCCTTTCCGCAACTAGTGAGCGTATATTCCGATCTCGCGCAGCATGTCCATGCTGTTGACTGCTTTGAGATCGATGACGATTTCGTCCCCGATCACCAGGATGTCGGGCTGGAGCTGACACAACCTGGAATATAACTCTTCGCCGCTTTGCGCCTGCACGGTCATTACGCCATAACCGTTGTCGCGCAGCGCCTGCGCCATAACGGGGATGCGATCACTGGCATCATCAACAATCACCACCTGCTGGTACATGGATCTTTGTCCTCCGGTACTGAATACCCGATTTGTATGTAGCAAAGACGATGCCAGTACCAATGGGCATCCCCAAAAAACGAAAAAACCTTGAATAATCAATCTGACAGGAAACCAACGGGGGCACCGGCGGGCACCGGGAAGGCGCACCATGGCGGTGAGATCCGCCCGCATTGAACCACGGCGGTGCGCGGCTGCCCCCCCACAGCCCCGGGCCGGAGGATCACGGGCGCACAGCGGACCAAGCAGAGAGATGCCACCGGCACGTTCAATGGGATACCATGTTACGCCCATAACGGACCGGCGCAGCGCCACCACATACGCATAGTCATTAGCCACGTTCCCTGGGATGAACCGCATTACACAACTTGAACTGCCGCTGACGGGGTCACCGGCCTATACCGTCCGCGTCTCCCCGCGCGCCCGGCACGTGCGCCTGAAAGTCTCTGCGGCCGAGGGTGTCGTGGTCATCACCCCCAGGGGGTTTGACCCATACCGGATTCCGGAGATTCTAGCGAGGCACAGGGACTGGCTTCACAAACACATCTCACGGATCAGGGACCAGCAGTCACGCCATGCCGAAGCCCCCAAGGACGCCTTGCCGGAGATGATCCTATTGGAAGCGATCGGCGAGCGGTGGAGCGTGGAATACAGGGACACACCCACGCCTTACGTCTCCGCCTGCGAGCACGGGGAAAATCTGCTGCTCCTCAAGGGTAACGTGCAGAACGAGGCGGCATGCCACGCGGCGCTTAAGCGGTGGCTGATGCGCAAGGCCTGCCGGCACCTGGAGCCGTGGCTAAGGCGCGTGAGCGACATGACCGGCATGCCGTTCTGGCGCATGACGGTACGCGGACAGAAGACACGCTGGGGGAGTTGTTCGCGGCACAAGGCCATCAACATCAATTACAAGCTGCTGTTCCTGCCCCCGCACCTGGTGCGTCACGTGTTCCTCCATGAACTCTGCCACACGCGCGTGATGAACCACTCGCCCGAGTATTGGCATCTCTTGGCGGAATTCGAACCGGACCACAAATCCCGGCGCCGGGAGCTTCATGAAACGGGAAAGCGCATACCCGCCTGGGCCAACAGATAGCAAAAATGAATGGCCGCCACAGGGGCCAACTGGAAGTAGAATCGCCCACCGACGGCGAGGTCGGTCCGAATCGCCGTTGAAGGCGCCAGATCTAGCACCGGCACGATCTCTGCGAATAGATCGAAAGGTGCGTCATTACTCGGATAGGTCATGCCGAGGGGGAGCCGGACGACAGCCCGCGGACGCCCCGGGGACACCACAGGGTGCCCCCGTGTTTCATACCATAAGCGGAAGGCCAAGGATTTCAGTGAACTGCTTAAACATCCGGCGACAGCTACTCCTTGATTTTCACCACATCGCCCACCAGGGCAGCGCCCGCTATAAATGCACCGGCACCGCACTGAAATGTAGTATCGCTGGACGTTAAATTATTTCGATAATTTGACTTGATATTTATTACTGCATTACCG
>CAZPVG010000050.1:0-30720 GCA_964589945.1 uncultured bacterium | reverse complement strand
GCGGACGTAGGGGCGCGCGGCTGCCCGGGCTGCTGGCTCGCGACGGGCGCGCGGGCGCGGAGCGGCCGGCTCGCGACGGACTTTCGCGGGGGCCGAAGCCGCCGGCTCGCGACGGGCGCGCGGGTGGCTGGCGTGGTGTGGGCTTGACGACGATTTGATTTGACCGGGTTGCGCGGTGCGAACGAGCGCGTGTCGGTGCGTGCCTGCGGAACGCTCGCGTGCGCGCACAGGCCGGGAGCGGTGCGCGCGACGCGGGTTCGCCTCGCGAAATCGCGTCTCGGTCCGCGATCGGAGCCGGGAGCGCACCTGTCGCGGCCGAAATCGCGCGTGGTAGAAGGTACTCGCCCCGCACGCCTGCCCCCGCGACACCCGCCCCCCTCGCGGAGTTCGCGATGAAGTCGTGGTCCTGCTCGCACCTGTCGGACGTTGTCCTGCTGCGCGAGTTCACCGCCCTGGCCTGGCGCGAGCGCCAGTTCACCGCCGAGCTGGTCGCCCACATCGCCGAGGTCGAGCGCCGCCGGCTCTACGCCCGCGAAGGCCATCCCTCGATGTTCCGCTTCTGCGTGGACGCGCTGCACTTCTCCGAGCACGCAGCCTACCGCCGCATCCAGGTCGCGCGCACCGCACGTCGCCACCCGGCGATCCTGCCCGCCCTGGCCGACGGCCGGCTGACGCTCTCGGCCGTCCTGTTCCTGCGGCCCTACCTCACCCGTGCCAACGCCGCCGGGCTCCTGGCGGCCGCGTTCCGCCGAAAGAAAGACGCGCTCAAGGACCTGATCGCCGAGCACTTCCCGCGGCCCGACCTGCCGGCCCGCGTCGTCCCGGTCGCGTCGCCGGCCGCGCTCGCGCCACCCGCCGCGCTCGAAATGCCCGCGGCAGCGCCCGTGGCCACGGCCGCGAATGTCAGCGAGCGGTCAGGAAGAATAGCTCCGGCGCTAGTTGCACCGGCGCAGGAAGCCGCGATTCCGTTGCCCGCGAGCGAGATGGCGCCGCGCGAGGCGATCACCCCGCTGTCGCCCGGGCAGTACGGGATCCAGTTCACGCTCGAGCGCGAAGCCTACGAGCAACTGCGCTACGCGCTCTCGCTCGCGGACCACGACGTGCGGCCGAACGACCTGGCGAAGCTCTTCACGCAGGCGCTGCAAGCCTTCGTGCGCGAGCGCGAGCGCCGCAGGTTCGCGGCCTGCGTCCGGTCGCCGCGGGTCGTCCGCGACAAGGGCAAGTCGTCCGAGAACCCGCGCTACGTGCCGGCGCACGTACGGCGCGAGGTCTGGCGGCGCGACGGCGGGCGCTGCACGTTCGTCGCGCACGATGGCCGGCGCTGCGAGTCGTGCGAGCGGCTCGAGTTCGATCACGTGACGGCGGTCGCCCGAGGCGGCGAGTCCACGGCGGCGAACTTGCGGCTGTGCTGCCGCGCGCACAACCAGCTCGCGGCCGAGCAGGCGTTCGGGGCCGCAGTCGTAGCCGGGCACCGCGAGCGGGCGCGGCGGCGCGTTGCAGAAGCGCGGCTCGCACGCGCGAGGGCCGACGAGCGCGCCTTCGCCCCCGCGACGCCGAAGCGGCCGCAGGAGCGACCCGACCCCGCGCTTGCCCGCGCGGCGGCAGCCGCGGTCGCCCGCGCTGTCGAGGCCGCGCAGGCGGCCGAGCGCGCGAGGAAGTCGTGTCCTGATTCTGCGCGCCCGGCGGGATCTGGGATTCGCACCCCTACAGCGTGAAGTTCAGATAGCTCCTGAACTCCCACTCGTTCCCGTCCTTGCCGCTCGCGTCCGGCGCGAAGCGCGGCGAGTACTGGTCGAGCGTGCGGTAGATGCCGCGGACGCCGATGCTCGTCGCGGGCACCGTGGACAGCCAGCGCGGGCCGCCGAGCGTATAGGCGAGGTCGGCGGAGTACTGGGTGGGGAACGTCAGGTTGAAGTCGCGGTGGTAGTCGTACGGACCCCAGTCGTTGAACTGCGCGGCGCCGGCGAACGCGATCGCGCGCCACGCGAGCCTCGCGGCGCCGCCCCAGCGGTGGACCAGCCGCGTGTTCTCGCCGTTCGGCTCGCCGTCGCCGACGAACCACGTGGTCGCGAGACGGCTCTGAGGGCCGAGGCGCGAAACGGTCCGCCCGCGCAGCTCCCACAGGTCGCGCGGCGGAGTCGCTCCGGGGAAGACCGCGGGCTGGCCGGTCGCCAGGATGTAGGTGGCCGCGTCCATCGTGGTGGGCATGTGGCGGTAGGTGAAGTCGAGGCTCGCGGCGAACCACGCGTCCTCGCGGACGTCGTTGTCCCACGCCCACATCCAGGTGCCGGGCGTCGGGTCGTAGCCGATCAGCAGCTCGGCGCCGGTCATCTCGCGGTTCGCGCGGACCGCGAACGGGTCGTTGTTGATCTCGACGTTGCGCGGGACCGCCGGTGACGGGGCGCTCGAGGGGATCGGGCCGATGAGCGGCTTCTGCCAGAGGAAGTTCGGCGCGATCTGCCACGGACCCCAGTTGTAGAGCAGGCCGGTGATGACGTTGCTCTGGTTGCCGGTGCCGACGTCCTTGAGGCTCCAGCCGGTGTATGTGATCGCCGCCGTCGGCCCGCCGTCGGCGACCAGGCCCATGCGGGCAGCCTCGAGGTAGTAGTTCACGCGGCCGCGCTGGTAGGTGACCTTGAACTTCGCGCCGAACGCGTCGGCCTCGGCGATGTGGTCCTGCCAGACGGACACCTGGCCATTGGATTCCTTGATGAACTGGAATTCCTGGCCCTTCTTGGTGCTGCCCGACCAGATGCCGCCGAGCGTGAAGCCGAACGGCCCGTAACCGCGCTCGAGCGCGAGCGTCGCCTTGCGCGTCTTGGGCACCGGGAGCTGCGACGAGGCCGCGGTGGCGGCGGCCTGAGTCGCGATGTCCTCCTGGTAGATGCCGGTCGCCGTCACGGGGCCGAACGCGCGGCGGTATTTTGCAATCACAGCGGGGTTCGCGCCCCACCAGAGCTGCGGGCCGTAGGCGAGCTTGAGGCCGTCGAACATCCGGCGGCCGGTCATCTCGAAGCCCACCGGCGCGTCGGCGTTGTAGATGTCGGTGTTCACGCCGTAGTAGGCGTCGCGGTAGAGGCCGAAGAAGTCGCCTTCGTAGCCCCAGTGGTAGTGCCCGCTGCGGTAGAAGCCGTCGAGCTGGAACAGCCGGTCCTCCCACGAGATCGTCGCGTGGTGGACCTGCACGCGGTCGCCGGGGATGATGTCCACGGGCTGGTAGTCGGCGCCGAGCACGGACTTCGGCAGCGCGCGCTTCTCGTAGAAGATCTCGTTGATCGGGTTCGACGGCACGTGCCCCAGCACGTTGACCGACACGTTGGCCGTCACGTTGTCCGTCGGGCGGCCCTCGAAGTCCGCGTAGAACGACTGCATGCGATCGAAGCCCTTGAACGACGGCAGCGCCGCCTGCGGCGTCGAAGCCGGCGGCGTCGTGATGCGCTCGCCGCCGGTGCCGATCGTCTCGAGCTCGATGCGCAGCCCGCTCAGCCGGCCGCGCGCCACGCGGGAGGCGATGTCGGACGCATGCTCGCCGCTCGCCATCAGCGTCTCCTGCACGGGATCGATCGCCGCGAAGTGCGCGCGGATCGTCGTGAGGTCGGTCGCCGGCGCGTAGGCGTCGAGCTGGAACGCCTCGCGCAACGCAAAATACGCGGCGCGCGGGTACAGGTCGAAGAGACCGTCGCGGTCGGCGGGGCCCTTCGCGCAGATGCCCCACCACTCCTCGTTCATGTTGTTCTCGCCCGGGACGTAGTCCTCGACGAAGCCGCCGTCGGGCCACGAGGCGTGCGTGTCGTGCACGTCGAGCCGGCTGTCCTGGCCGTACTTCCACCAGCCGTCGCTCCACTGGAAGACGAACCCGCCGATCGCGTTGCCGACCCGGCCCTTGCCGGCACTCTGCTCGTAGATCTCCTCCCACTGCCCGATCAGGTAGCGGGCCTGCATGCGCTGGTCCTCGCGCATCGTCTTCGCGTTGAACGCGTCGCAGCCGAACTCGCTGAAGACGACCGGGATCCCCATGGCGTCGTGCACGCGCTGGAACAGGTCGCCGACCGAGATGCCGCGGTAGACGTTCACGCCGAAGACGTCGAGCCCCTTGCACTCCTGGGCGATGATGTCGAGGTACTGCAGGTCGCCGTTCGCGATCGCCACGGGGTGCGCGGGGTCCTCGGCGTGCACGTCGGCGATGATCTCGCCGAACAGCGAGTAGAGCTTGTGCGCGCGGGCGGCGTCGCGCTCGCCCTTGGGCAGAGCCTCGATCTCGAACGACTGCCAGGTGAGGCCATAGTTGTTCTCGTTGCCCAGCAGCCACATCAGAACGCCCGGGGTGCCCCGATAGCGATCGATCGCCGCCTTCACGTCGGCGCGCAGCGCGGCGCGCATCTTCGGGTCCGAGTAGTCCGTGTTCGGGTACCAGACCCCGTTCAGCGTGAAGCCGTAGCGGCCCACCGGGTGGTTCAGCATCGTCCAGATGCCCCAGTGCTCGTAGATGTAGGCGACCCAGCGCGGCGGGATGCCGGTGTACTGGCGGATCGCGTTCACGCCCATGCTCTTCAGCAGCGGCATCTCGCGCCCGAGCGCCGCCTCGATCACGTCGTCGGACTGGCTGAAGAGGTCGAACTGGTAGTTGTCGCCGATCGGGATGTAGTCCCAGTTCATGCCCTTGACGAGGAAGTCCTTCCCGTCCACCTGCAGGCGCGAGCCCGAATCGTCCGTGACGACGCGCACTTCGGCCGGGGCCGCCGCGGCGCCGTCGTCGGCGTGCGCGGTCGGGGGGAACGAGACGAAGGCGGCGAGGGCGATCGCCGCGAGCCCGGTCGGACGCAGTCGCACCGCGTCCCGGCGGATCGAGTTCACGTGAGCCTCCTCGTGGAAAGCGAAGACGGGACGCCGGGCGCCGCCTGCGCGGCGGCGAACTCCCGGAAGTAGCGGGCGCTGTCCTTCGCGGTGCGGCGCTGCGTCGCGAAGTCCACGTGGTAGAGGCCGAAGCGCGGCCGGTACCCCTGCCCCCATTCGAAGTTGTCGAGCAGCGACCAGACGAAGAACCCCTCGAGCGGCACGCCGGCCTCGATCGCATCGAGCGCGGCCTCGAAGTGCCCGCGCAGGTACTCGACGCGGCGCGGGTCGGCGACGTGGCCCGCGCCGTCCACGGCGTCGGGAAACGCCGCGCCGCTCTCGGTGACGAGGATCGCCCGGGGTCCGTACTCGCGCGCGAGCCGCACGAGGACGTCCGTGAGCCCGGCCGGATGGACCTCCCAGCCCATCTCGGTCCGCTCCTCCGGCGGGCCCTGCGGGACGCCGACCGGCTCGCCGCCGGGCCCGGCTTTCACGACCGCGCGGCTGTAATAGTTCACGCCGAGGAAGTCGGTGGGCGTCGCGATGGTCTCCAGGTCGCCCGGCTGCACGAACGGCAGCTCGGCCGACTCGAGGTGGCCGCGGCGCACGCGATCGGCGATCACGTCCCCGGGGTAGCGCGCGCGGTAGAGCGGCTCGAGGTACCAGCGGTTGAACGAGCCGTCGAGGCGGCGCGCCGCGTCGCGGTCGGCCTCGCCCGGCCCCGCGGGCTCGGCGGGCGTGAGGATGAGCACGATGCCGACGCGGGCCCCGGGAGCGTTCGCGCGCACGACGGGGAGCGCGCGGCCGTGCGAGAGCAGCAGGTGGTGCGAGACGCGCAGCGCCTCGGCCGGGTCGCGCCGCCCCGGCGCGTGCCGGCCCTCCTCGTAGCCGAGCGTGGCGATGCACCAGGGCTCGTTGTGCGTCACCCAGTGCTTCACGCGGTCGCCGAGCCGCGCGGTGACGACGTCGGTGAAGTCGAGGAACGCGGGGACGGTGGCGCGCGAGCCCCAGCCGCCGCGCTCGTCGAGCGCCTGCGGCAGGTCCCAGTGGTTCAGCGTCGCGAACGGCGTGATCCCCGCCGCGAGCAGCCCGTCCACGAGCGCGTCGTAGAAGTCGAGACCCGCCGTGTTCGGCGCGCCGCGACCCTCGGGCAGCACGCGCGACCAGCCGATCGAGAAGCGGTAGGCGTTCGCGCCGATCTCCCGCAGCAGGCCGACGTCCTCACGCCAGCGATGGAAGTGGTCACAGGCGACCTCGGGCGTCGAGCCGTCCTCGACGTTGCCCGGCACGGACGCGAAGCGGTCCCAGACCGACTCGCCGCGTCCGCCCTCGCGGGCGCCGCCCTCGATCTGCTGCGCCGAGGTCGCGGCGCCGAGCAGGAAGCCCTCGGGGAAGCGCCGGCTCACCGCGCCGTCCCCGGCGTGGCGGGATAGAGATGGCAGCGCACGCGGCGCCCGTCGTGCCCGCGCGGCGCGGGGTCCTCGGCCCGGCAGGCGTCGTGGACCTCGGGGCAGCGGGCCGCGAACGGGCAGCCGCGCGTCGCCGCCGCCGTTGCGGCCGCGCGCGGCGCGGCGGCGGCGCCGCCGGGCCCCGCGATCGAAGCGAGCAGCGCGCGCGTGTACGGGTGCGCCGGCGACTCCACGACGGCCCCGCCCGGGCCGTCCTCGACGACGCGGCCCTGGTAGAGCACCACGATGCGCTCCGCGAGAAAACGTGCCGACGCCAGGTCGTGGGTGATGAGCAGGATCGCCAGGCCGCGCTCGCGCTTGAGCTTCGCGAGCAGGTTGAGCAGTCCCGTGCGGATCGAGACGTCGAGCATCGAGGTGGGCTCGTCCGCGACGAGCAGGTCCGGGTCGGCCGCGAGCGAACGGGCGATCGCGACGCGCTGGCGCTGCCCGCCCGAGAGCTCGTAGGGGTGACGGTGGACGAACTCCTCCGCCGGCTCGAGCCCCACCGTGCGCAGCAGCTCCAGGACGCGCTCGCGGGCCGGAGCGCCGGCGGCCTGGCCGCCGTGCGCGCGGTCCGGCGAGTCGAGCCTCAGCAGCGGACGGGTGAGGTGGTGCGCGACGTCGTGGGCGGGGTTCAGGGAGCCGAACGGGTCCTGGAACACCATCTGGACGCGCCGGCGGTAGCCGCGCGACGCGTGGCGCGGCTCGCGCCGGAAGACGTCCACGCCGTCGAGCAGCGCCTCGCCCGCGTCGGCCGGCTCGAGCCGCAGGAGCAGCCGGGCGATCGTGCTCTTGCCGCTGCCCGACTCGCCCACCAGCGCGACCGCTTCCCCGCGGCGGATGCGGAACGCCACGTCCTCCGCCGCGACCACGCGACGGCCGGCCGTGAACGGGCCGCCGGTCGAGTAGGTCTTGCGCAGCCCGCGCACTTCGAGCAGGGGCGCCGATGGTGCGTCCAGGTCCGTGGCCACTTCGTCTCCCCGGGTGGGAATCCCTACTTTGTTCGGTAAGCGAACATTCTCGTGCGCTGTTCCGGGGCTGTCAAGGCCCGGTCCGCGGCCCTGTCGCCAGCCGTTCAGCCCGCCCGCAGCGAGGAAGCCGGGACTCCGACCTCGACCCGGGCGAGCGCCCCCGCGCGATCGAGCAGCGCCCGGCTCTCCGACGGATCGAGCGAGTCTCCGGCACGGCGGGCCGAGCTGCCGTCCGCATTCACGACCCGGATCCAGGCCGGGCCGTCGGTGCGCGAGTAGACCACAGGGACCTGGCAGAGCGTGAAGGCGAGCCCGCCGGCGGGCACCGCGACCGGCAGGGGCGTGCCGTCGTGGCTCACGGCCTCGAACGTTGCGGGGCCCGCGACCAGCTCCGAGGCCCTGAGCAGCCGCGGACGGAAGGCGACGCGTCCGTGCGCGACCTCGACCCCGAGCTCGCCCAGCCGCGTGAGGATCTCCTCCTTCACCTGCCCGGTCATGCCCGGCTGCTGCGCACCGCCGTGGGCGGGCGTGTGCGAGTAGGGGTCGGTCGGGAACGCACCGTACTCCTCCGCGCTCTTCTCGAAGCCAAGCCCCGCGCGCACGCGCTCGTAGTGCCGCGCGAGCGCTTCGAGCGTGGCGGACGGGGCGCCCTCGCGCGCGGCGCGCAGGAAGACCTCCTGCACCGCCAGGAGCAGCTTGGCGACCATGTGCCAGTACACGCAGCCGATGCCCTCGTAGGCGTACATCGTGCCCGAGCGGCCGGTGAACGCGTGGTGGTGGAAGACCTCCTCGTAGAGGTCCAGCACCGCCGCGCGGTCGCGCCGAACCGCGTCCCCCCACCCGGGCCGCTCTTCCAGCCGGTCGAGCGCCGCCAAGAGGGCGCCGGCGTTCGCGAGGCCGGCGGCGAAGCGGTGGTCGCCGGACGCGTCGCGCACGATCACTGAGGCCTCCCCCGCCTCGAGCAGCGCGCCCAGCAGCGGCACGCCGGCGACCCGGTCCACGGGCACGAGGTTCTTCCCGAGGAATCCCGGCAGGACCTTCGCGGGATAGAGGAGGAAGCTCCGCTGGTCGGCCCGGTAGAGCCCGCTCGCGAACATCCGGTCGAGCAGGCGTACCGCTTCCCCGGGCCCGACGACCCCCGAGCTGAGCGCCGCCACCTGGCCCTCGAGCATCTCGGGCAGCCGCTCCACGCGCACGGCCGCCCCGTCGCGATCGAACTCGAGCAGGTTGTACGCGTGGTAGAGGCCGTCCTCGCGCTCGTTCGCGCGCAGGGCGCCGTCCACGTGGACGAGCGCCGCGTGCAGAAGCCCGATCGCGTCCGCCACGGGCATCGGCTGGGGGTCGGAGAGCCCGCGGTCGTACGCCGCCTCGCGGTAGCGCGAGAAGGACGTCCCCAGCGCCGACAGGGTCTCGAACCGCTCGCGGTCGCCGGTCTCCCCGGGGTAGGGCGACGGCGAGCGGGCCGCCAGGATCGCGCGGACCTCGCGCGCCCAGCGTCGGACCTCCGCCGAGACCGGGATCGACTCGTCGGCGCGCGGCTCGAGCAGCCCGACGAGGAACGCGAGCTCGCGGCGCAGGTACGCCAGCGTCACGACCGACACGCCATGGCCGACGAGGGCGTTGTTCGCGTCGTTCCACTCGGGCCGCTGGGTGTTCATCCAGATCCCGGCGTCGGGCACGAAGTTCGAGAGCTTCGAGAGGACCGGCACGAGCAGCTTCTCGAACAGCGTGACGTGGCGGACGCCGCCTCCCGGGGCGGGAATCAGCTTCCCGTCGGTGCCGATCGCGCGGACGCGTGCACCGATGCGCGCCGCGAGGTCGTGGTCGAATGCGATCGTCGCGCGGGGGTTCTCGAGCAGGCGCCGGAAGGGGGCCAGCCGGTAGGGCACCTGCGCGTAGGCGAACACCGGGCGCGCGAGCATCTCCTCGAGCGCGCCGGGCAGCGCCGCGCGGGCCGCTTCGAGCAGCTTGAGCAGGTAGACGACCTGGTGGTCGCCCCAGTACCCGATGTTGCTCCACGGGTGCCCGGGGTCCTCGACCTCCCAGTCGATGCCGTCGCGCGTGATCCGGTACGGGTTGAAGCCGTCGACGGTCGAGGCGTTGACGAACTTGGCGACCAGGTTGGGCAGGAACTGCGGGAATCCCGCCGCCAGGGCCTCCCAGTTCTGGAAGATGTCGCGCCAGTTGCCTTCGTAGCGCAGCGCCCGGGAGCCGTCGGGCTCGCGCACGCGGATCGAGAAGCGGTTCCACGGCCGGCTCGGGTCGCCGTGGCGGCGCCCGAAGTGGAGCGGCAGGTATTCCAGCGCGAGACGCTCGAGGTCGGGATCGCCCGCCGCGGCCGCGCGCGCGCGCAGCTCCGAGACGGGCAGCTCCGCCGGCAGCGCGGCGAGCCACGCCGCGTGGCGCGCCGCCGCGGCGCGGTTGCGCGTGCGCGCGAAGTCGGCGAAATCCGCGGCCGGCACCTCGTGATGCTTCGCGAAGACGCCGCCGCGCATGTTGTTGAAGAGCACGTTGGCCAGATGGTGCGCGCAGGCCGACTCGGCGCGGGTGAGCTGCAGGCCGTCGGCGCTCGCGACGTTGCGCCGCAGGTTCGCGGCCGCTCCGGCCAGCGCGGATTCCACCGCCGCCCCGGAATCGTCCCCGCGCCGCAGGAGCTCGCGCAGCGCCGCGACCTGCGCGTGGTCGCGGCCCGCGTCGGCGGCGATCCGCCAGGTCGCCGAGCCGTGCACCCCGAGCGGGAGCGAGCCCACGAGCAGGTAGCTGCCCCTCCGGCCGTTGAGCCGTGCCTCGGCAGGCGGGTCCTCCCCGCGGCGGAACGCCTCGATCGCGCACGCCGACAGCGCGACGCGCGCTCCTGCGAGCCCGGCGGCCCACACGACGTTCGTCCGCAGCTCCTCGGCCGGCTCGGCGCGGTCGCTGATCCGTGACGTGAGCGAAAAGAGCCCGAGCCCCGTCCCGGGGTCCACCTCGCTGCGCTTGTAGGCGTCCACGAGCGAGCTCGAGTGCTGGTAGAGCGCGAGGGGCGCGCCGAACGGCAGCACATTGCGGAGCCCGTCGAGCAGGCGAACCTCGACCGGGGCGTCGCCGAGGTTCTCGAGCGTCGCGGTGCGCACGTGGCCGAACGCGTCGCACGCGGCCCACCGGTAGCGGAACGCGAGGGCCAGCCCGTGGTGGATCTCCTCGAACACCACGGGGGTCCCGAGCGGGTCCTTGTAGAGGTTGCGCTCCACCGGCTCCCCGGCCGGCGCGGGCGCGAAGGGTTCCCACGCCGTCTCGGGGCCGCCGTCCCGGCGGATGCGCAGCAGCGTCACCGGGCCGGTGTGGTGGTGCGCGTCGTGGAGCTGGTCCACGGTCACGTAGGGGAACAGGCTGCCGTCGGCGTCGGTGCGCCCGGCCGTGAGCCCGCCCGCGCTGCTCACGAACATCCACAGGTCGGTGTCGCTCGGGATGCTCATGAGGAACGGCGCCAGCCGGTCGAAACCGGCGATGCGCAGCATCGTCCGCCCCTCGAAGGTCACCGGCCCGCCGTTGGGGACCGCCTCGCGCTCGCGCTCGAGAACGCTCATGGCGCCTTCCCGGCCGCCGCCTTCGGGGTGCGGTCCGCGCGGTACAGGCCCCAGTGCTTCTCGGCGTCGTCGGGATTCGCGCCGCCCTTCCAGTTCTCGTCGAACGCCTCGAACCAGAACGTCGGCATGCGCGTGCGGGCGACCCAGGCGTGCAGCGCCTCGAAGTAGCGCGCCTGCGCGGCCTCGCTCGTCTCCCCCTTCATGAGCCGGCCCTGGTCACCCTCGTCGCCGCGCGCGGTCGCCCATCCCGTCTCGCCGATCACGACCGGCCGGTCGGGGTGCACGGCGCGGATCGCGTCCAGCTGGCGTTCGACCCACGGCACCGCGTCCTCGACGCCCGCCCCGTTCCAGAGCGGGTGCAGGTTGACGAGGACGAAGTCGCACTCGGCGGCGACGGCCCGGCTCTCCGGCCTGTTCCAGAAGTTGTAGTCGTCGGAGGTCGTGACCGGCACGCTCACCCGGCCGCGCACCTCGCGCAGCCATGCGACCAGGCGCTCCGCGGGCAGCCGGTTCGCCGACCAGAAGACCTGCGTCTCGTTGCCCACCGCGAGCGCGACGACGTTGTCGGGATACGCGCGGGTCAGCTCGACCGCGTGGTCCACCTCGCGGCGGTTCGCCTCGCGCGCCGCGGGAAAGCGCTCGAGCACCCGGCCGGTCGAGTCGCGCCGGTCCTCGGCGGCGAGCCAGACGCCGAGCACGACGCGCATCGAGGGCGCGGCTTCACGGATCGCCGCCAGCACCGTGTCGCCCGTGCGCCGGGCCCCGTAGATCCGCAGCAGCGACCAGTGCCGCGAGAGGATCGCGAGGTCCTCGCGCACCTGGGCCAGCGTCGGCGTAGGTCCCTCCGGGTGCTGGCCGTCTCGGTGCGGCCCGTAGGCCACGGCTTCGCCGATCCAGCGGCCGTCCGCTTCGAGGACGAGCGGCCGCGGCACGAAGCGCGCCGCGCGGCCCGATCGCGCCGCGGGCGCCCCACCCGCCCCGGCGAGGGAAGTCGCGGCCAGCGCGAGCACCGTCACGGCCAGGCGCGCGCTCACCGCAGCACGATCACGCGCGCGGTCGCCGTGGCGCCGTCGGCGACGGCCCGCGCGAGGTAGAGGCCCGGTGCGACCGGCGAACCCGCCGCATCACGCAGATCCCACGCGAGCGCGTTCCGGCCCGCGGGCAGCGTGGCGTCGGCGACCACGCGCACGAGCCGCCCGGACACGTCGAGGATCTCGAGCCGTACGCGGGCCGCGCGTGGAAGCGTGCAGCCCAGTCGCGCGCCCGAGCGGGCGGGATTCGCGCTCGCGAGCGAGAGCGCGAGCTTCCCGGCGGGCGCCGGCGCCGCGGGCACGTCCACCAGCGACGGCGGCCAGGGCACGAACCGGAAACCGTCGAGCACGACCTCCTGAGTCGTCGCGGGCGGCCCGTCGACCTGCCAGAGGTTCAGGTGGACGCGGGGCTGGTCGGGACGGGGAATGTGCGGCCCCGTGTAGGTCCACGACTCCACCGTGGTCGCGGGCGATTCGTCGTCCGGGCCCCCGCGCCAGCTGCGGTTCTCGATGCGGTCGGGCAGCCAGCGGAACGCGTGGGTCGTCACCTCGCCGTCCGAGAAGCTCATCGAGAACTGGTGGCGATTGCCGTACCAGTCGGCGGGCTGCGTGACGAACTGCGCGTTCGGCCCGGTGGGAACGCCCCAGCGGCTGAACTCGATGTCGGTCTCGTTGTACGGGTTCCACCAGAGGTAGGCCGTGTCGTAGCACGGGCCGTACTCCCAGACGTACAGGCCGAAGACCGTCGTGGGATCGAGCGTGTCGAGCCGCCCGCGCGTCGTGAACTCGTAGTCGCCGTAGCCCAGCGCCTCGGTGAGCGCAACCTCGGTGCTGTACCAGGTCGCTCCCACCTTCGCGATGGTCAGGTGCAGGCTGCCGCCCGCGTCCACCCAGACGGCGTTCGTGGCGCTCGAGAACGAGTTCGGTCCCGGCCCGTAGTAGCCCGGGCCCTTCACGCGCCAGGTGCGGCCGGCGAACGCGATCTCGCGCCCGCTCGGGAAGTCGTTCCACTGGATCTCGTCGAGGCTCGGCACCGTCCGCTTCACGAACGTGACCTGGTCGTAGATCGCGTCACGCTGCGGGTCGCCCGGGCCCTGCAGTACGCCCAGGACGAGCCGCGCCGAGACGGTGCCCGAGGGGGCCGCGTCGGTCGGGAACGTGAATGCGAGCGCCGTGTCCTGCGGCGAGGCCGCCGTGGCGACGTCGTGCGACTCGTAGGAGATCAGGCCCCCGCCGCCGTCGCGCCACTCGACGTTCACGATCGCCCTCGACTGCCCCGCGAGCGGCCGCGAGGACGGCACGCGCACGAACCCGGTCACGTCCCACACGTCGCCCGGCGCGGAGTCCTGCGCCTGCCAGAAGCCCGCGAGGTCCCAACCGCCCGTGTTCGGGCCCGAGACGCGGGCGGCGACTGAGCCGTGCACGGCGGCCGACGAGGTGCCGACCGGCCCGAACTGGTTCCAGCCGCCGAACACGGCGCCCGACTGCCCGCCGATCTCGAAGCTCGGGTTCGCCAGCATGCACTGGGCTCGCGCGGCCGGAGCGGCGAGCGCGAGCAGCACGGACAGGGCGAGGGCGGAACGGGCAGGGGTCGGCTTCAACGGGCCTCCGTCGGGGTCGGGGACTTTGTGCGTCTACCGGACAAAGTCTACCCGCAGGGGCTCGTTCCGGCCAGCCCGATTTCGCGGCCGGGGGGGGCGGCCCACCCCATTCCCTCGCCGGGATTTCCCCGCCCCGCGGAGGGCCCGCTCGGCTATCCTGCGCCCGCCGGAGCCGCTGGCCACGACGGCCCGACCCGGCGATTCGTCCTCGGCCGCCATCGCCGCTCCCCCCCGAGCTGCGCCGAGAGCGTGCCTCGTGATGCCGCACCGCCAGGGAAAAGGTGGAGGCCGCCATGTGCCGCGCCCGCTCGCTCGCCGTTCTCCTGCTCCTGCCCGCCCTCCTGCTGCCCGCCGCCCTCGCGCGGGCGGGGCTGTCGCCCAGCAGCTTCGGGCCGCAGGTCAAGTACCCCGTCACCTCCTACCCGTTTTCGGTGGTGGTGGCCGACCTGAACCACGACAACCACCCCGACCTCGCGGTGGCCAGCGCCGCCCCGGCCCGCGCCAGCGTCCTGCTCGGCAACGGCAACGGCACGTTCGGCGCCGCGGCGAGCTTCCAGACCGGTAGCTATTCGAGCGCGATCGCCGTCGGCGACTTCGACGGCGACGGGAATCCCGATCTCGCGGTCGCGAACGCCCAGTCCAACGACGTCTCCGTGCTGCTCGGCGACGGCGCCGGCGCGTTCGCCCCCGCGATCAACACGAGCGTGGGCGCCGGGCCCTACGACGTCGCCGCCGTGGACCTCGACCGGGACGGCGTCCTCGACCTCGTCACCGCGAACTACGGCGTGAACACGATCACGGTGCTGCACGGGAACGGCAACGGGACGTTCACGCGGATCGCGGACCCCGCGCTGCCGTCCTACTCGCGCTCGCTGGCCGTCGGCGACCTCAACGGCGACGACTGGCCCGACCTCGTCGTGGCCGAAACGGCCTCGACGGTGATCTCCGTGTTCCTGAACGCCGGCGACGGCACGTTCGGGACGCGCCAGGACGTCCCCGTGGGGATCGGGCCTTACGACGTCGCGCTCGGCGACCTGAACGGCGACGGGTTCCTCGACGCCGTCACGGCGAACGTCACCGGCACCACCTTCTCCGTGCTGCTCGGGCACGGCGACGGGACGTTCGCCGACAACGTGGACCACGCGATCGGCCCGTACCCGTACGGCGTGACGATCGCGGACCTCGACGGCGACCACGTGCCCGACCTCGCGTTCGCGATGGTCTACCTCAACAAGGTCGTCGTGTTCCTCGGCTCGGGCGACGGCGGGTTCCCGACGCGCATCGACTACGCGGCCGGCGTGGACCCGTTCTGCGTCACGACGGCCGACCTGCAGGGGGACCTCTCGCCGGATCTCGTCGTCGCGAACGAGGGCGGCGCCAGCATCTCGGTGCTGCTCAACAACGAGTTCGTCTTCGGCGACCCGAGCACGACGACGCTCTCGCTGGAGCCGGACGCGACGGTCTACGGCCAGCCGCTCGTCCTGAAGGCCACGCTCACGCCGGCCACCGTCGTCGGCACGGTGGACTTCTACGATTTCACCACGGTGATCGGCACCGCGTCGGTGGATACGGCGACCGCGGTGCTGACCACGACGGCGCTCGGCGGCGGGCCGCACTCGCTCCAGGCCGTGTACCGGGGCAGCGCGCTCAACGCGCGAAGCGAGTCGAACGGGCTGCCCTTCGAAGTCGGCGCGGCCACCACCACGACGACCGTGGGCTGCGCCTCGAATCCCGCCTACCTCCTGCAGCCGATCCAGTTCACGGCGACCGTGAAGGCCGAGCTGCCGAGCACGGCCGTGCCCGTCGGCACGGTGCGCTTCTACGTCGACGGCGCAGCGCTCGGCGGCTCGATCACGCTCTCGAACGGGGTCGCGACGAGCGGGACCGTGAGCTCGCTTCCCGAGGGCAGCCACACGGTCACGGCGGTGTTCGTGCCGACGATCGCCGCGAACTTCCTGGGCTCCACCTCGCCGGAGTTCACGGAGGACGTGATCCCTTCGTTGCCAGTCATCGCCGGGGTGCGGGACGTCCCCAACGACCAGGGCGGGAAGGTGTTCGTCACCTGGTACTGCGGGCTGGACTCCCCCGGCATCCACACGATCACGGGCTACCGGATCTGGCGCCGCGTGCCCGCGGGGCTCCGCGCGCCCGAGGGAGCCGTGGCGGCGCCGGCCGGCCGCGCCGCGACGGCGAGCGTGTTCTGGGAGGCGGTCGCGCAGCTGCCCGCGGCCCAGCTCGGCAGCTACGGCTACACGGCCGCGACCACCCAGGACTCGCTGCCCGACGGCAATCCGTACACGGCGTTCTTCGTGCAGGGCCTGACCGCCGACGCGAACACCTGGTACAACTCGCCGGTGGACAGCGGCTACTCCGTGGACAACCTCGCCCCGCCGGCGCCCTCGCCGTTCGTGGCCGTTTACTCGGGGGCCGGCACGCAGCTCCACTGGCTGCCGAGCCGCGCCCCGGACGTCGCGGGCTACCGCCTCTATCGCGGGGTCGGCGCGGACTTCGAGCCCGGCCCGGCGACGTTTCTCGCCGCCGTGACCGACACCGGGTACCTGGACCCGGCGAACACCGGCCAGTACGCCTACAAGCTCGCCGCGACGGACGTCCACGGCAACCTCGGGCGCTTCTCGGTCGTCTCGCCTTCCGCTCCGGTCGCGGCGATGGCCTCGGCCGTCTCCGCCGAGGTGCGCGACGGCCGCGTCCACCTGCGCTGGTACGTCAGCTCGGACGAGCCTCTCGGGCTCGCGGTCGAGCGGCGCGGGCTCGACGGGGCCTGGGTGGGCCTGGGCGACGCCACGCAGGACGGGCAGGGCTACGTCGCCTTCGAGGACGCGCCGGACGCGCCGGGCGCGCGGCTCGGCTATCGGCTCGTGCTGACGCCCGTCGAGGGGCCCGCGGTGCGCGCGGGCGAGATGTGGGTGGACCTGCCGCTGCCGGACGGCGAGGGCGCGGTGCGGATCGCGAATCCCGCGCCGGGGGGCGTCGTCGAGGTGTCGTTCGCCGCGCCGGCAGGTCCGGCCGTCCGCGTGGACCTGTTCGACACCGCCGGCCGCGCGGTTGCGACGCGGTGGGCCGCCGGCGGAGTCGGTCGCCTCACGCTCCGCCTCGCCGGCGGTGGCGACCTGCCGCCCGGCGTCTACCTGGTGCGCATCGGCTTCGAGCGGCCGGTCACGCGACGTGTCGTCGTGATCCGCTGACCGCCCGCGGGGCGCGGGCGGAGGCCGCCCGCGCCCCGCGCCCTCAGCGCCCGAGCGCCTGCATCATGGCCTCGGGATAGCGGCTGCCCGCAGCGGCGCCCCTCGGGAGCGCCGCGTCCAGCTCCGCCAGCTCGCCCGCGCTCAGCGTGACCGCCGCCGCGCCCACGTTCTCGTCCAGCCAGCGGCGGCGCTTCGTGCCGGGGATCGGCACGATGTCGCGGCCCCGCGAGAGCACCCAGGACAGGGCGAGCTGCGCCGCGGTGCAGCCCTTGCGGGCCGCGAGCGCGCGGACCGGGGCGGTCAGCTCACGGTTCTTCCCGAAGTTCTCGCCTTCGAAGCGCGGGTTGCGGCGCCGCCAGTCGTTCGGGTCGAGCTGCTCGGGCGACTCGATCGTGCCGGTGAGGAAGCCGCGGCCGAGCGGGCTGTAGGCGACGAAGCCGATGGCCAGCTCGCGACAGGTGGCGAGCACGCCCCCCTCGGGATCGCGTGACCAGAGCGAGTACTCGGTCTGGACTGCCGTGATCGGGTGCACGGCGTGCGCACGGCGGATCGTCTCCGCCGAAGCCTCCGACAGCCCGAGGAAGCGGACCTTGCCCTCGCGCACGAGCTCGGCCATCTCGCCCACCGTGTCCTCGATGGGCACCTGCGGGTCGACGCGGTGCTGGTAGAGCAGGTCCACGTAGTCCGTGCCGAGCCGCTCGAGCGACGCTTCGCACGTCCGGCGCACGTTCGCCGGGCTCGAGTCGAACGGCCATGGCCCGCCGGCGGCCGAGACCCGGAATCCGAACTTGGTCGCGATCACGACGCGGTCGCGGACCGGGCCGAGCACGCGCCCGACCAGCTTCTCGTTCGTCCACGGCCCGTAGATCTCGGCGGTGTCGAAGAACGTGATGCCCAGCTCGAGCGCACGCAGGAGCGTCGCCTCCGATTCGGCCTCGTCCGCGGGACCGTAGGCGTAGGACATCCCCATGCAGCCCAGGCCCTGCTCCGAAACGACGAGGCCCTGACGGCCAAGGGTGCGCGTGCGCATGATGGTGGCTCCCTCCTCAGGATGTGTTTCGTGGTTCGGCGCCGGGGCCCCGCTCCGGGGACGCGCCGCCGCCGGCATCCTCGCGCTCGAGCCGCCGGAGCACCAGCAGGGTCGCGTCGTCCGACGCCGGCGCGCCCGCCCGGTGGCGCGTCATCCGCTCGACGAGACGCCGACGGAGCGTCCCGGCGTCCGCGGGCCCGCCGGAGGAGAGCGCTGCGTCCACGGCGTTCTCGCCGAGCAGCCGGCCGTCGGGGTCCTCGGCCTCGGTCAACCCGTCGGTGAGAAGGACGAGGGCGTCCCCGGGATCGAGCCGGGCCCGGCCGGACTCGTACGCCGTACTCGGGAAGGGACCCAGCATCAGGCCGCCGCGCGCCGGCAGGACCTCGACGCGCCAGGGCGCGGCGCGCGCGATCCGGGGCGGCAGGTGCGCCGCCAGCGCGTAGTCGAACGCGCCGGTCGCCGGATCGAACGCGAGCGCGCACGCGGTGACGAACCAGCCCGAGGGCAGCAGCCTCGCGAGCGCGCGGTTCATCTCCGACAGCGCGCGCCCGGGATCGCTCTCGCGGCGCGCGACGTCCTGGAACACGGCCCGGGTCACCGCCATGAGGACGGCCGCGGCCGGCCCGTGGCCCGAGGCGTCGGCGACGAGCACGCCCGTGCGCCCGTCGGGAAGAGGCGCGAAGTCGTAGTAGTCGCCGCCCGCGCGGGCGCTCGTCTCGTAGTGGACGGCCCACTCGTGCCCGGGAATCCCCGGCAACGATTCGGGCAGCATGCCGGTCTGCAGCCGACCCACGGCGCGCACCTCGCGGTCGAGGTTCTCGTTCGCGACGAGCAGCTGCTCGGCGAGCGCCCTCGTGCGCTCGGCCTGCCGGCGCAGCCAGCCCAGGCTCGTCGCCGCACCGCCGTAGACCGCCAGCTCGCCCGCGACGTTCCACACGAGCACCGCCGTCGAGGAGTGGCTGCCCGGCACGAGCAGGTAGGCCGCGAGCCACGCGGCGCCGCTCGCGACGGCCATCGAGATCCCCCACCCGAGGTCGAGGAACCAGGCGGCCCACCCGACGGCCGCCAGGTAGTAGAGCGAGGAGGACGCCTCGTTGCCGGTCCAGTAGTCCGCGAGGAACGCGGCGGCGAGCAGCGCGACGGCCACCGCCGTGCGCAGCCGCCGCGAGCCCGCGCGGCTCCCGGCCGCGAGCACTTCGGACGGGTGCGGAGCGGGCGGCACGGCGGGCGAAGCGGTCTCCACGGCGGACAGCATTCGGGCGCGTCCCTCCTGGCCGCGCCCCGCGCAGGGCGGGGCCCGGGTGCTGCGGGTGGATGACGGGCGCGTCGAGCGCGGCGCCGCGCCCGGACCGACCTCGCGGGCCCGCCGCCGGCGCACGCTCCGCGCCTTCGGCCTGCTTCCTTCCTACACCCAGTGACGGACGGAGGGGCCGCGAGGTCTTCAAGTCCCTGCCCGGGACGTGCAAGCCTCGTGAAAAATCGCTTACTCCCCCCGCAGCGCCTGCACCGGGTCGAGCCGCGAGGCCTGCATCGCGGGCGCGACGCCCGACGCGATGCCCACGGCGGTCGCCATGGCGAGCGCGCCGAGCACGAGCAGCGGCGAGGTGTGGCTCTGGAGCCCCGGCACGACGAGCGTGAGCAGCGAGGCGCCTCCCACGCCGAGCAGCAGGCCGGCGAGCCCGCCCACGATCGCCGTCACCGCCGCCTCGGACAGGTACCAGGCGAGGATCTGGCGGCGGCGCGCGCCGATGGCCTTCACGAGGCCGATCTCGGCCGTGCGCTCCCGCACGACGATCCACATGATCGTCAG
This sequence comes from uncultured bacterium, assembly GCA_964589945.1. Classification (GTDB taxonomy): domain Bacteria; phylum Eisenbacteria; class RBG-16-71-46; order RBG-16-71-46; family RBG-16-71-46; genus CAIXRL01. The sequence continues at coordinate 11,227 of CAZPVG010000050.1, read as the reverse complement.
GATGCCGATCGCGCCGACGACCAGGCTGATCGCCGCGATGCCGCTCACGACGGTGGTCACGACGCCGAGGATGTTGCTCACCATCGTCTGCGCCTCGGCCTGCGTGGTGATCGTGAAGTCCTCGTACCCGTCGTGGCGCCGGATCATGAGCTCCTTCACGCGCGCCGCCACCGGGTCGATCGCCTCGGGCGAGGCGGCGCGCAGGTCGATCTCGTCCACCTCGCTGCGGTTCAACATGCGCATCGCGCTGGCCACGGGGATGTACGCCGTGTCGTCGAGGTCGAAGCCGAGGAACTGGCCCTTCGGGGCCATGACCCCGATCACCTTGTAGCGCGACCGCCCGATGCGTACGGTGGCCCCGAGCGGGTTCGCCTCGCCGAACAGCTCGCGCTTGAGCTTCGGGCCCAGCACGCAGACGGGCGCCGAGCGGTCGTAGTCCATCTCCGGCAGGAAGCGGCCCGACGAGACCGGCATGGACCACACTTCCGGCGCGTCGTGGGTCACCCCGTAGACGAACACGCTGCGCCCGCGGTCCTGGTATTCGACGAGCGCCGTGCCGTAGGCGACCGGCACGACCCCGTCCACGCCCGGGATGCGGCTCAGCACGCGCGCGTCGCCGAGCGTCAGCTTGCGCACGCTGCCGCCCATGACGCCCGGCATCGCGCCGCGGGTTTCCACCTTGCCCGGGTTGATCGCGACGAGCGTGGTCCCGAAGGACGAGACCTGGTTCACGATGAAGAGACGCATGCCCTCGCCGATCGACACCATGAGCACGACGGCGGCGATGCCCACCGCGATCGCCAGCGCCGACAGCGCGTAGCGGAGGCGGTGGGCGCGCAGCGCCTCGGCCGAGAGCCCGGCGAGGTCGAGCGCCGTCACTTCGCCGCCCTCAGCGCTTCGGCCGCCTGCAGCCGGGAGGCGCGACGGGCGGGCAGGAGCCCGAACGCGATACCGGCGGCCAGCGCGAGGAGCGTCACGAACACGATCCATCCGGGGCTGGGAGCCAGCGGCAGGTCGGGGAAGATCGCCGCCGCGGTGTAGACCAGCGCAACGCCGACCGCCACGCCCGCGAGCGCGCCCTGCGCCGAGAGGAGCAGAGACTCGGCGAGGAACAGCGACAGGATCTGCCTGCGCCGCGCGCCGAGCGCCTTGAGCAGCCCGACCTCGCCGGTGCGCTCGGAGACCGAGACGAGCATGACGTTCATGATCAGGATGCCCGCGACCGCCAGCGAGATCGCCGCGATGCCGGCGAGCCCCGCGGTGAGCGCGTTGATGATGCTCGTGAACGTGGCGAGCATCGAGTCCTGGGTGAGGATCGAGAAGTCCTCCTGGTTGTCGTGGCGCTCGCGCATGACCTTCTTCACCTGCGCGACCACCGCGGGCACGGCGGCCGCGTCGGGCGCCTGGCAGATCATGCGGAACAGGCCCTGCTGGTTGAACAGCCGCATGCCGGTCGCGACCGGGACGATCGCGAGCTCGTCGAGGTTCACGCCCATGCCGACGCCCTTGGGCATGAGCACCCCGATCACGCGGAAGCGGGCGCCGGCGATGCGCACGGGCTTGCCGAGCGGGTTCTCTCCCGCGAACACCTGGCGCTGGATCGCGCGGCCGATCACGACCACGCGCTCCCCGCGGCGCAGGTCGCCCGGGGGCAGGAACTGCCCGGAGCTCATCTGCAGCTGGCGCAGGTCGAAGTAGTCCGACGTCGTGCCGAGCACGAACACGTCACGGCTCCTCCCGCCGTACTCGAACGTGGCCGAACCGAGCGAGAGCGGCACGACCAGGCGCACGAGCGTCGCGCGGTGCGGGAGCGCCACCGCGTCCTCGAGCGTGAGGGGCCGCGTCGTGCCGCCGAAGGAGCCCATGACGCCGCTCGTCTCGGTCTTGCCCGGCAGCACGATCACGAGGTTCGTGCCGATGCTCGCGAACTGGTCCACGACGTAGCGTTTCGCGGCGTCGCCGAGCGCGGTGAGCAGCACCACCGCCGTGACGCCGATCGCGGTCGCGACGAGCGTGAGCGCGCTGCGCAGCCGGTGGCCCGACAGCGACTCGGCGGCCAGCCGGAAGACGTCGCCGGCCCCGAGCCGGCGCGCGTTCACGGCTCCTCCACGAGGCGGCCGTCGCGCATGCGCAGCAGGCGCCCGGCGCGCCGGCCGACGTTCGGGTCGTGCGTCACGATGACCAGCGTGAGCCCCTCGGCGTTCAGGCGCTCCAGCAGCCCGAGGATCTCGTCGCCCGCCTTCGTGTCGAGGTTCCCCGTGGGCTCGTCGGCGAGCAGGATGCTCGGGCGCATGGCCGTCGCCCGCGCGATTGCGACGCGCTGGCGCTCGCCGCCCGAGAGCTGGTCGGGGCGGTGCGTGAGGCGGTGCGCGAGCCCGACGCTCGTGAGCGCCTCCTGGGCGCGCTGGCGGCGCTCGGCCGGCGGCACGCCGGCGAAGATCATCGGCAGCTCGACGTTGCGGGCCGCCGACATGCGCGCGACGAGGTGGTAGGCCTGGAACACGAAGCCGATCTTGCGCTGGCGCACGTCGGCAAGCTGGTCTTCGCTCAGCTTCTCGACCGCCTCGCCGTCGAGCACGTAGCGGCCCGACGTGGGCGTGTCGAGACAGCCGAGCACGTTCAGCAGGGTGGACTTGCCCGATCCCGACGGGCCCATGAGCGCCACGGATTCGCCGCGGCGGACGCTCAGCGAGACGCCGTCGAGCGCGCGCACCTCGGAGTCACCGACCTGGAAGACGCGCGTGACGGCGTCCAGCACGATCACGTCGGCGGGCGGGCCGCCGGGCGCGTTCGCGCGCGCGCCGTCCGGGCCGGCGGTCACTTCGCCGCCCGCCGCGGCGCGGCCGCGGCGGACGACGACGGCTTCGCGTGCACCGCCGCGCCGGGCTTGACGCCGGCCTTGTCGAGGCTCGTGATCACCAGGTCGCCCTCGCGCAGCCCGCTCGTGATCTCGGTCCAGTCCCAGTTGTGCAGGCCGATCGTGACGTTGCGCGACTCGGCGCGCCCGTGCTCGATCGCGAGGACCCGCCGGTTCTCGATCACCGCGAAGGTCGGGACGCGCAGCACGTCGTCGTGGTGGTCGAGGATCACCTCGACGTCCGCCGAGGTTCCGGGCTTGGGCAGCGGCCCGTCGGGCCCGAGCTCGAGGTCCACCTCGATCTCGAGCGTGCGATTCTGCTGGACGACGTCGTTCACGAACGGCGCGACGCGCGTCACGTGCGCGTTCCAGGTGCGCCCCGGGTAGGGATCCAGCGTCACGCGGGCCGGCAGGCCCACGTGCACGCGCGCGATGTCCATCTCGTCGAGCGGCGCGCTCACGTAGAGCCGGCGCGGGTTCAGCACCTCGAGCGCCGGCTGCCCGGGGGTCAGCATCTCGCCCACCTCGACGAAGCGCTGGCTCACGACGCCGTCGAAGGGCGCCACGATGGTGGTCTTCCGGAGCGTCTCGGCGGCGATCGCCACCTGCGCCTCCGCGCTGGCCGAGTTCGCCCCGGCGGCGTCCAGCGCGGCGCGGGCCGCATCGCGCTTGGTCCGCGCCAGTTCGAGCTCGCCGGGCGAGGCGAGCCCCTGCTTCGCGAGCGGCGCGATCCGCTCGTAGTCGCTCTCCGCCAGCGCGGCGTTCGCGCGCGCCTCGGCCACCGCGCTCTTCGCGGCCTGCGCCTGGCGCTTCGCGAGCTCGAGCCCCATCTGCGCGGTCTCGGGGTCGAGCCGCAGCAGCACGTCGCCCTTCTTGAACGTCGAGCCCTCGCGTTTCGGGATCGCGATCACGCGCCCGATCTGCTCGACGCCGAGCTTCGCGCGCTCGCGGGTCTTCACCGTTCCCGCCTCGCTGTTCGTGACCGCGTCCTCCACCGTCCCGCGCTCGACCCGCGCCGCGTCCACTTCGATGCCCTGCGGGCGGAAGACGGTCCAGCGGAGGACGACGAGCACGACGATCGCGCCGGCGGCGATCACGATCCAGCGGACGGAAGGCTTCACGAAGCTCACCTCACGGCACTCGGGGGAGTCGGACGTCAACCCTACCGCAGGCCACGCCGGCACGCCGGGGAACCGGGATCGCATGCTCCCTGCGGGCGAACGTCCCCCCGGGGCCCCCGCTCAGCCGCGCGCGCGCCGCGCGACGTGCTCGAGCAGCTCCCCGGCGGCGACGGCGAGCGCGTCGGACCACTCGTGCCCGCCCTCGAAGACGAGCATGCGCGTGTCGGGCCGGCGCGGCCTCAGGAACGCGAGGTCCACCTCGAGCCGCGCGGGCGAGTACCACGAATCGCGGGTGCCCGTGGCGGCCAGGACGTGCGGCCACTCCCGCGTCGTGTCGGACTTGAGCTCGGGCGGCACGTCGCCGCAACCCGCGATGACCGCCGCGCATGGCCGGCGTCCGAGCAGCCCGGCGCGGTAGGCCATCGCGACGCCCTGCGAGAAGCCCGCGTACACGATCGCGCTCGGCGCGCCGAACTCCGCCTCGAGCCGGTCGAGCACCGCCTCCACCCAGCCGACGTTGTCGGCGATCGCCAGCTCGCGGTCCTCGCGCGTCATCCAGCCCGCGACCACGGCCTGGGAGCGGCCGGCGTAGTAACGGTTCAGGCCCTGCACCGAGGCCACGAGCCAGCCGGGCCCCCGCGGCACCCGCTCGAGGTCCCCGAGGAACGCCGCGGCGGTCTGGCCCTGGCCGTGGAAGCCCACGAGCCAGAGGCCGGGCTCCCCTGCGGGCGCGGGACGGACGAGGTAGCGGCCGTGGACGGTGGTGGCGGCGTGGCGCAGCAGGGGCGCGCGGGTGTCGGAGGTCATGCCCGCAGTATAGGGACCGCGGCGCGCGGGTGCAGCGCGGCCGGACCACGCGGGGGTGCCCCGCGCGCCGCGGGCCCTGCTATGCTGCCCGGCGTCCTTCACCCCGCCGCGGACGGGAGTCCCTGCCGCGGCGCGCGTCCCTGCGTCCACCTTCGGAGGCGCCCCTGCCGCTCGCCCCCGGCACCCGGCTGGCCCACTACGAAGTCCTCGGAGCGCTCGGTGCCGGGGGCATGGGCGAGGTCTACCGCGCGCGGGACGTCCGGCTCGGCCGCGAGATCGCGGTGAAGGTCCTGCCTGCCACGTTGGCCTCGAACCCCGAACGCCTGGCGCGCTTCGAGCGGGAGGCCCGCGCGGTCGCCGCGCTCAACCACCCGAACATCGTCGTGCTGCACTCGATCGAGGAGGCGGGGGGCGTGCGCTTCCTGACGATGGAGCTGGTGGACGGCTCGACGCTCGACCATCTCGTCGCGCCCGGCGGCCTGCCGCTCGACCGGCTGCTCGCGCTGGCCGTCCCCCTCGCGGAGGCGGTCGCGGCCGCGCACGAGCGCGGCGTCGTCCACCGCGACCTCAAGCCGCGCAACGTCATGGTGACCCGCGACGGGCGGCTCAAGGTGCTCGACTTCGGACTCGCGCGCTTCGAGGCGTCCGCCGCGGGCGCCTCCGACAGCGAATCGCCCACGGAGCACTTCGTCTCCCGCGACGGTGAAGTGCTGGGCACCGTGCCCTACATGTCGCCCGAGCAGGTGCGCGGGCTGCCGCTCGATGCCCGGACGGACCTCTTCGCGCTCGGCATCCTGCTCTACGAGCTGGCCGCCGGGCGCCGACCGTTCACGGGCGCGACCCTGGCCGACATCGGCTCGTCCATCCTGCGCGACACCCCGCCCGCGCTCGCCTCCCTGCGCGCGGACGTGCCCCCGGCGCTCGCGGCCGCGATCGTGCGCTGCCTCGAGAAGGAGCCGGCGAGGCGCTTCGCGAGCGCGCGGGAGCTGGCCGCCGAGCTGGCCCGCCTCGCGCGCGCGACGCCGGCCGCGACGCCGGCGCCCGCGGCTCCGCCGGCGCCGCCGCCCGGGGCGGAGGGCGCGCTGCGCTCGCTCGCGGTGCTGCCGCTCGAGAACGTCTCGCGCGACCCGGCCCAGGAGTACTTCGCGGACGGCATGACCGAGGCGCTCATCTCCGACCTCGCCCGGCTCCAGGACCTGCGCGTCATCTCGCGCCGGAGCGCGATGCAGTACAAGGGCGTCTCCAAGCCGCTGCCCGAGATCGCGCGCGAGCTCGACGTGGACGCGATCCTCGAGGGCTCGGCGCTGCTCGTCGGCCAGCGCGTGCGCATCAGCGTCTCGCTGGTCGCGGCGCGCCGCGACGAGACGCTCTGGAGCGAGCGCTACGACCGCAAGCTCGAGGACGTGCTCGACCTGCAGAGCGAGGTGGCCGCCGCGGTCGCGCGCGAGATCGCGCTGCGTGTCTCCTCCAGCGACGCGGGCCGGCTCGAGCGGCGCCGCGAGGTGAACGCCGAGGCGCACATCGAGTACCTGAAGGGCAAGCATGCCGCGGAGGCCACCTCGCCGCAGGCGGTCGAGCTCGCCGTGCGGCACTTCCAGCGGGCGCTGGAGCTCGACCCGGGCCATGCGGACGCCTGGTCGGGCCTCGCCGAGGCCCACACGACGCGGGCTTCGCGCGGCATGGCGCCGCCGGCCGAGGCGCACGCCGAGGCGCGGGCGGCCGCGAACCGCGCCCTGCAGCTGGACGAATCGAACGCCGAGGCGCACGCCGTGCTCGGCATGCTCGCCGCGCGCGAGGGCGACATCCCCGCGGCCATCAGCGCGCTGCGCCGGGCGATCGAGCTGAACCCCGGGCTGACGACCGCGTACACGGCGCTCACGCGTGTCTACTACTGCACCGAGCGCCACGCCGAGGCCCAGGAGGCGGCGCTTCAGGCGCTGGCGCTCGACCCCCTTTCCATGATCATCCACACCGTCGTGGGGGACGCGCTCTACTACGCCCGCGAGTACGAGAAGTCGCTGACCTACTACCGCAAGGCCATCGACCTGGACCCGCGCTTCGATGGCGCGCATACCGACCTCGCGCGCTCGCTCGAGGCGCTCGGGCGCTTCGACGAGGCCCGCGAGCAGTACGAAGAGGGCCGCCGCCTCGGCGGCGGGGTCACCATGCCCTCGTTCGGGCTCGCCCACCTCGCCGTCAGCCGCGGCGACACGGCCGAGGGCCGCCGCATCCTCGCCGAGCTGGTCGCCGCGCGCTCGAAGCGCGTCGTGTCGGCGTGGGGCATCGCCGCCGTGCACGCGTGCCTCGGCGAGGTGGACGAGGCGTTCCGCTGGCTCGAGACCGCCATCGAGGAGAAGGCCACCGGGCTCGTGTTCCTGCGCGTCCATCCCCGGCTCGACCCGATCCGCCACGACCCGCGCTACGCGGAGCTCGTGCGCCGACTGCGCCTCGACGCCGCGTAGCCGGCGCGTTCGCTCCCGAAGGACGCGGCCGGCCGGTCGCGCGACTTCCCGCCCCTCCGGGTGTAGCCTGTGGGCGCAGTCCGAATCGACCGTTCGCGCCCCGCGGGGCGCTTTCCCGGAGGGTTCAGATGGCGACGAAGAAGAAGCGCGGCGGCCGGGCCGGCGCCGCCAGCCGGAACGCCCGGATGATCGCGGCGCTCAATGAGGATCTCGCCGGCGAGCTGGGCGCGATCATCCAGTACACGACCTACGCGGCGAAGGTGACGGGCCCCTTCCGCCCGCAGCTCACGCAATTCTTCGGCTCGGAGATTCCCGAGGAGACCGGGCACGCGCAATACCTTGCCAACAAGATCGTCGCCCTGGGCGGCGAGCCGACCACCGTGCCGCGTCCGGTGCCGGAAGCGCACACGAACCGCGAGATGCTCGTCGCGGTGCTCGAAGCCGAGCGCCGGGCGCGGGCCGACTATACGAAGCGGGCGAAGCAGGCCGAGGCGTTCGGTGACAAGGGCCTGCAGGTCCAGCTCGAGAACATCGTGGCCGACGAATCGGGCCACTTCGAGGACACGGAGCGCATCCTGCGCGACTGGCCGGTCTGACCGGCCCGGAAGCACCGTCCGGGTCCCGTGCGTTGGGGACGGGACCCGGGCGGCCCACGACGACCCCCGCCGGGCCCCAGACCCCCGCACCGCGAGGACGATACGATGAACACCCCGAGCCAGGGCACCCACACCAAGCTCGTTCACGGCGGCTACCACCCCGATCACACGGGGGCGGTGGCCGTTCCCATCTACCAGACGTCCACCTTCGCCTTCCGCGACGCGCGACACGGCGCCGCCCTGTTCGGCGGCGAACAGGAAGGCTTCATCTACACGCGCCTGGGCAATCCGACGATCCGGGCGCTCGAGGACTGCGTCGCCGAGCTCGAGGGCGGGCACGCGGGCATCGCGACCAGCTCCGGCATGGGCGCGGTGTCGGCCGTGTACATGGCGCTGCTCGAGCAGGGCGCCCACATGGTCAGCACGGCCTCGGTCTACGGGCCGTCGCGCCTGCTCGTCGAGAAGCACCTGGGCCGCTTCGGCGTCAAGGCCACCTTCGTGGACACGACCGACCTCGAGAACGTGCGGCGGGCGCTCACGCCGGCGACGAAGCTCGTCTACGTCGAGACGCCCTCCAACCCGGCGATGCAGGTCACCGACCTGCGCGCGGTCGCGCAGCTCGCGAAGGCCCACGGCGCCGTCCTGGTCGTGGACAACACGTTTGCGAGCCCGTACCTGCAGCGCCCGCTCGAGCTGGGCGCCGACGTCGTGCTGCACTCCGTGACCAAGTTCATCAACGGTCACGCCGACGTCGTCGGCGGCCTGATCGTCTCGAAGACCGCCGAGATGGACCGTCGCATCCGTCCGCTGATGATCAACCTCGGGACGAACATGGATCCGCACCAGGCCTTCCTGGTCCTGCGCGGGCTCAAGACGCTCGGCCTGAGGATCGAGCGCGCCCAGCAGGGCGCGATGGAGATCGCGCGCTGGCTCGAGGCGCGTCCCGAGGTGGCGTGGGTCCGGTACATCGGGCTGCCCTCGCACCCGCAGCATGAGCTCGCCCGCCGGCAGATGAGCGGGTTCGGCTCGATGATCGCGTTCGAGCTCAAGGGCGGTCTCGAAGCGGGCCGCGCGGTGATGGACCACGTGAGGCTCGCGACGCTCGCCGTCTCGCTGGGCGGCGTCGAGACGCTGATCGAGCACCCGGCGTCCATGACGCACGCCGGCGTCTCCCACGAGGACCGCATCGCCGCCGGCATCAGCGACGGCCTCGTCCGCTACTCGGTCGGCATCGAGGACGTGGCCGACCTGATCGCGGACCTCGAGCAGGCGTTCCGCGCCATCCCCGCCGCGGCGGCGGCCGGGACCCGCTAGGGGCCGGGGGCGGCCCTCCGGGACCGCCCCCTCGCCGCCTCAGTAGGCGACCGTGAACCCGAGCGTCATCCGCGACGTCTCGAGCTGCGTGTCGTAGAGCGCCTCGCCGTAGACGCGGGCGTTGCGCTGCACGAGCCAGCCGCCGCCGGCGGACACGCTCTCGAACAGGCGCACGCCCGAGGGTGCGCCCTCGCCGAAGTCGAGCAGCTCCCGGTTCGCTTCGACCCGGTTGTAGAGCGCGTAGCCGTAGAGCCTCGAGTTCGCCGGGATCACGAGCAGCTCCGCGAAGCCGCCGTCCATCACCGCGCGGCGCTCTCCCGGCGTGAACGTCGGGCGGTCGTCCTCGCGGTGGACGTACTGCAGGTTGAGCTGCACGGGCCCGCGCTCGACCGTGGCGTCGGCGCCGCTCATCCAGAGATGGTCGTACACGTGTCCCACGCCACGCTGCCGTCCGGCATAGCCGAGGACGCCGAGTCGCAGGAACGGCGCCACGTCGCGGGTCAGGTGCGCGAACACGTTCTTCGACAGGTCGTCGTCGAGCCGTCCGTCCACGGCCTCCGGCAACCCGCCGCCGTTCGTCACCTCGAACGTGAACCGGGCCCCGCCCGGCTCCGCGATCAGCATGACGCCGCGATCGTAGGCGAGCGTCGCCGGCTGGTCGCCGACGCGCACGCGGTAGACCATGTAGTCGTCCACCGGCAGGCGCAGCTCGCGCTTGAACAGGGGGTCCGAGACCTGGAACTGGCCGATCGCGAGATCGACGGGGCGGCCGGCGACGTCGTTCCAGTAGAGGAAGGCGTCCTCGGCTCCCGCCACCGCTCCCCGTTCGTTCATGAGGAAGTAGAAGTAGTACGACAGGTCGCGGCCCAGGGGCGCGGTGGAGAGGATCTTCATGACCCACGGCGCCTCGAAGTCCGTCATCGTCTCCGACCGGTCCGCGTACACCCGGTAGAGGCCGTCCACGCGGATTGCGAGCGGCACGTACTTCGGCAGCATGAGCAGGGGGTCGCCGCCGGACATCGCGTCGGGCGGCGTCTCGCCCGGCGCCATGCGGAAGCCGTTGGCGGCGACACGATCCCCCGTGTCGCCGAGGCGCGGAAACGGCGCGTGGCAGAGGTTGCAGCTCTGGTTGTAGCGCCGCGCGAGGGCGGGGATCGCGCCGGCCGGCGCGGGGAGCAGGGCGCCGGCGAGCAGGGCGAGCGCGGTCCCGGCCAGCACGACGCGCCGGGGCATCGAACAGGTACGCATGACCACTCCTTTCGGGGCCCGGGGCCCGCACGACGGGGCCGGCGGCGCCTCGCCGGAGGCTCCGTCGGCCCGTCACGCGAGCCGCAGGCCTACTCGATGGCGCTCTTCTCCGGCATCACCGGCAGGCGCGGCATGGTCTGCTGCGGGAACTCCCCGGTCAGGGAGTTCAGGAAGGCGACGATGTCCGAGACCTCGTCGGGCTTGAGGTCCCTCCCGAGCTGCGTCGCCGCCATGACCCGCACGGCCTCGTCGAGGGTGGCGACCGAGCCGTTGTGGAAATAGGGCGCGGTCACCGCGATGTTCCGCCACTGCGAGACGCGCCACAGGTTCCGGTCGTCCTCCGACTTCGTCACGCTGTAGCGGCCGGGATCCTCGGCCAGCGCGTACCGGGTCTCGTACCCGCTGCCCGCGACGGTCGGGAACTTCATGAAGAAGCCCTGCCCTTCGGGAAGCGCCGGCCCCGCGAAGACCGGACCGCTATGGCACGTCGTGCAGCCCAGCGACTCGACCTTCTTCATGCCGCGCTGCGCCTCGGCCGAGAGGGCCTGCTTGTCGCCGGCCTTGTAGCGGTCGAACGGGCTGTTCGGCGTGATCAGCGTCCGCTCGTAGGCGGCGATGGCCATCGCCACGTTGTCGATCGTCACCGGGTCGCTGCCGCCGAACACCTCGCCGAACTCCTGCCGGTAGCCGGGGATGTTCCGGATGCGCTCGACCACGGCCTTGTGGTCGGCCATGCCCATCTCGATCGGGTTGACGAGCGGACCCTTGGCCTGCTCTTCGAGGCTGGCCGCGCGGCCGTCCCAGAACTGCACCGACAGGAAG
>CAZPVG010000049.1:0-31075 GCA_964589945.1 uncultured bacterium | reverse complement strand
ACTCCCGACCTTCGCATTGCGAACGCGACGCTCTCCCAGCTGAGCTACGGCCCCTGAATCAAACGCCCATTTTAGCATTGAGTTCGGGCGGTCGGCTACACTCCCGGTGTGTCTATTTAATGGCGTAGGTGGGGGTGGCCTGACTGCCCGGTCCACCGCTTGGGCCGGCCCATGGCGGTGGTTGGCCTATGTGGAGGTGTGACGACGGCTCAACCAACTGGATTTATCTAAGCTGTCGAGTATTACAGTCTGGAGATGGTTTTGAGACGTTCCCGGTCCAGGGTGACGATATAGCGCTCCAGCATTTTGATCTGCGCCCGATCGAGATCGACAAACCTGGCGCCGATTCTCATATATTTTTTGTCCTTGCTGCGGCTTGCAAAGCGAATCTGAACAGGGCAGCTGATGGCCTCGCCAGTATTCAGGACGAACCTGCATGAGGGGATTTGATCACCCTGTTTCAATGCCTCCGTCCAGGGCGTGCGGGGCAGCCTGAAACCGATCCCGCCCGATGATAAGTCGATGACTTCGCCCTCAACGCTGTCCTGATCCATGGGGCGGACGTAAATAGGCATTTTTTCCGTTAGTGTGATGGGCACCCGGTAGCTGGTGCGCTGCAGATAATGATGAATGGATCTGGGCAGCTCGATCTTGTAGTAGGCAATATCGTCTTTCATGCCTTTGGAAAGCAACTGGCTGGTGAAGCGTATGCCTTCACCCTTGTAATATATTTCTATGGTGCATTCCTTGGTTTCAAGAAAGCGGTGATGACCTTCTTCCGGTTTTAATTCATCCAGGATCAGGCAATCCTGGTCCGGACGAATGCTTAGGATTGCGCTGGTATATTCCACCTGCGAGTCGGGCAGCACGACGGAGATGGTGACAAAGTGATCCTTGAAGCGCTTCAGTAATGCCACTTGCCGTGACCGTATGGTCACGTTTTCGAATTGCATGGATGAAGTGATTCTCGGCATGTCCTTGACTATGGCGGGTACTTGGCTGTGCAATCAGGACTTGGGGTGGTTCTGGTCGCCCCCGGTGCAAAGAGGTTGCCTTGTCCTTGGGACAAAACAGGCGTAATGATTGAGTCGTAAGCGGTGCCGTCCATGGCGCCCGTGGTCAGGCCTTGACGTATCGTTGTCGCTGATTACTAGCGGATGCGTTTCCGCGGGGGTCGTAGAGGGCATCTCTGGGATCCTGGCCGCACAGTACGGCTAAGGCCTGCGCGCAGTGGCGCATGCTCATGCCGATAATTGAGCCATTGACAAGGTTCTGTTGTTGGCACGCATCGACTGTATCGAGCAGACGCTGCCACAAACTCTCCAGCTGTTGTTTCCGGACGCCAGATTGAGCGTGGATAAAGGCCTGTACTCCGGCGCTGTCCGTAGAATAACCGCATTCATGCAGGAGTTGTTGACGCTCAGCGTCCAGCGCATTCAGTGTGTCGACCACGGACTGCTTTTTTGCCGTAACGACCTCAAGGCCGTCGAAGTCCTTGTTGCTGAGGATGTCTTTTTCCAGCTGGAGTGCCGTGTTAAGGGCGGAGGCCTGATCGACTTCCTTCTCTATCAGGGAGACCAGCTTCACATATGCGTGTGATGTGTCGTGCGTCATGGCCTATGCCTATGCGTTTTTAAGCATCGACTCATAATTAAGCATTTTTTCCGCGATCCTGCCCGGATCTATGTTAAATGATCCATTCAAAATCGATTGCTTAACGCTTTCAACGCGCTTTTCATCTATTACTGGAACGGTTGATAATGACGCTTCCATCTTCTTCAACATGCTGGCTGTATCTGTCAGGTTAACGGAATCGCCTAATGCTGCGCTGCGACCTTTGGTGTCAGAAGACTTCGCGTTCTGCTCGTTCTGCGCCGCGGTCTTGCCTGCGCCTTCATTGACGTTGGTGGTCAACGGGGTGTGCTGACCGTTTATCTCGATTGCCATTGTGCTATCTCCTCCTCACCAAATATAGCGGCGTTTGCCGTCTGTTACTTTATGGAAATCGGTCACAAATCACCACATCAGGATATGCTGTATGGAATTACAATTGCACATCTATGGTGCCGTTACCGGTCACCGTGCCGGTGATAATCTGCTTGGATGTATTATTACGCACCCTTATCAGATCACCTTGCGCGCCATTCATCAGCGCCTTTCCCATCATCCTGACCTCAAGGCCCGAGGCCTTGGCAATAATGATCACCTGCTCACCGCGACGGACCATCAATGTCCTTTGCAGTAGATTGGGGTCGAGCACGCTGTTGACCGAGATTGAACGCTTTATCAACTTACCAATCACCTTGGCCGGGTCGGTAAAGAAGCCGGAATGCAGTCCGCCAACGTCGCGTTTCACAGTGGTGATATCCTGTTGTGAAATCTGGTGGCCACGCGGCAGGGGGCGCATGGTGATGACCACATTTTCGAGTATATTGATCTGCGCCGGGACATACAGGGTCCATGGTTTTTTCCCCTTACACTGTACGCCCACGGTTGAGGTGGTGAATATGTCGCTGCCGGGGGGGAGAAACGATGTCAGTGCCTGATCGCATGCCGGGACACGCAATCGGGGATCCAGGTCATTCACGTTAATCCTGATGTCCTTGCTTACACCCGTTGCATGTCGGGCTAAAAAGTCATGCGCCGCCTGCCGAATACTCTCATGGGTTTGAAAGGTGGCGGCCGCTAACGGATTTCCGGCGAGCAACAGCAGTCCCGCGCAGACACCGCATACCCCGTGCAAGAGCCGTCTGGCGTTTAGGTGTATATTTTTAACTGACTGAAACATATACATTAATAAGTCTTTCAACGGGGGTGATCACACCCATGCAAGCAGGCGATCACCGTCAATTTATCAGCGCTGATCCACGCTTGAGATATTCAGATGCAATTCATGTGCCTGTACGTTTTGGGTCAAGGCCAGGGGGTGGGCCGCCGATATGGTGTCAGATGATTGAAGCAGTGGGAGATTAATTAGATATGGCTGGCTTATTGGACGGTGTCGATCAGCATACCCGCCTTGCGGGTCAAAACCGCTTGGAACTGCTGCTGTTTCGTCTTAGTGATCAGCAACTGTTCGCCATCAATGTCTTCAAGGTTCAGGAGGTGATGCATTGCCCGGTTCTCACCGCCGTGCCCGGGGCGAACCCCGTGGTCAGGGGGATAACCACCATCCGTGGCAAGACCTTGGCGGTGATCGACCTGAATATGGCGATTGGGGGGTCCCCTATCGACCCCGTCAACAGTTTTCTCATTGTGGTGGAGTATAACCGTTCGGTGCAGGGGTTCCTCGTCAACGGCGTGGATCATATCGTTAATATGAACTGGAAAGAGATCCTGCCGCCACCCGAGGGGGCGGGGGACAAGACCTATCTGACGGCGGTTACCCACATCGACGATAAATTGGTGGGTATCCTGGATGTGGAGCGGGTGTTTGCGGAGATCGTCGGCGTGCCCACCGAAGTTGCCTCTGACATATCCTCGCAACACGGTATTGATGAAAAGCACATGGTCATGGTGGTCGACGACTCATCGGTGGCCAGAAAGCAGATCCAACGGACATTCGAGCAGATGTCCGTGGAATGTATTCTTGCAACCAACGGCCAGGAGGCCTTGGATATACTCAAGGACTGGGCCGATAAAGAGCCTGCCAAGCTCGATGAGCTGAGCATGATCATTTCCGACATTGAGATGCCCGTTATGGACGGCTACACACTGGCCACGGAGATCAGGCATGACCCGCGACTAAAGGGCATGTATATCTTGTTGCACTCTTCTTTGAGCGGCGTCTTCAATCAGGCCATGGTAAAGAAAGTGGGGGCGGATTTGTTCATCGCCAAATTTGACTCCAATGAGCTGGCGCAGGCGTTTCTGAGAAAAATTCATCCTGCTGAACAGATACAGGAAGTGGCGCATGCCTGATAGAGTGGTTTTGGTGGGAATGGCTATTTTTTTATGATATAAACCAAAAAGGTGATAGATGACGAGATTTTAAAAGCACTAATATATCGGCGCCCGTCAATTAACGGCTGCTAATTCTGCACGAAAAATTATAAAATTATACTCACGTTGGTTCGTACAGTATCAATATCTCATCCAGGTCATCCAAGGGATTCACTATATATACTATTAGTGACCGGGGCCGAGGGGAGTTAAGCAGCAGGTCTATTCATGGTAACCAGCCAGTCTTTTACGTCCCAGGAATATGAAGAGTTCAGGCGCTTTCTCAGGGATAGCTGCGGCATCACCTTGGGTGAAAACAAGCAATACCTGATCACCAGTCGTTTAGGGCGTTTGATGCATGAATACGCCATCCATTCCCTTGGAGACCTGGTCAGCCGGCTGAGGAAACAGCCCCAGAGTGATTTGCATAATCGCATAATCGATGCCATGACCACCAACGAAACCTATTGGTTTCGTGACAACTATCCCTTCGAAATCCTGAAAAATCATGTGTTCCCGGATTTCGCCAGTCGAAAGCTTGACCGGGTGCGTATCTGGTCCACGGCGTGCTCGTCGGGCCAGGAGCCTTATTCAATCAGCATGACGATACAGGAGTATCTCGAACAATACCCGGGCAAGCTGCCGGATAAATTCGAGATCCTCGCCACGGATATCTCCTCACACATGTTAAGCATGGCAAGACAGGGTGTATATGATGATATTGCACTGTCCCGTGGATTGACCCCGCAAAGAAAGCAGCGCTTTTTTTCCGAAATCGACTCCTTGTGGCAGGTCAAGGACGCCATCCGCCAGCGAGTCAAGTTTACAGAGCTAAATTTACTGAATACCTATGATTTGCTTGGAAAATTCGATGTCATTTATTGCCGAAACGTACTGATCTATTTTTCCAATGAAATGAAGCGGGAAATTCTCGGCAAGCTTGCCAATACCATGCGGCCGGGAGGGTATCTGATAATGGGGGTATCCGAGAGCCCGATCAATTATTCAGATGCCTTTGAGATCATTCGCCACGAGGAAGGTCTGGTGTATCGCCGGCGGGGTGTCGCCGATGGCGGCCGCCAGGACGCCGGATAATCCGGCTGCGACGCCCGGGGCGTTACATAAGCTCCCCCCCTTTGCTGTGAAACTTCGTTCCATCCCAATGCGCTAGTCTGTAAATGGCGTCACGGCGAGGAATATTGCCGCCCGGCGGCGTAACCTTGCCGCTTTGAGGCGACCGATTCCTCCCTGTGTCTTCTCCCGGGCCTTTTGCGTGGCATACGGCCCCTTGGCACAACCGTTGCTTCAGTCTCCGCAAAAATGATTAAAGTTGGAGACTGATGTGCCGATAAGCTTCGATTCCGCCTTTGGCATACATGAACAAGCCCTGTTAGTCAGGGAAAAACGTACCGAGATTCTGGCGGAGAATCTGGCCAATGTCGATACGCCCAACTTCAAGGCGCGGGATATCGATTTCAAATCTGCCCTCAAGCAGGCCGCCGGCGGTAACGGTCAAGGCGGAATCCAGCTGGACACAACCAGCCCATCCCATATCCAGTCCAATGGTGATATAAGCACCACGCCATTGCTTTACCGTGTGCCGACCCAGCCTTCGGCGGACGGCAATACGGTTGAAAATCAGATCGAACAGTCTCAGTTCGCGGAAAACGCGGTGCGTTACCAGGCGAGCTTCACCTTTCTCAGCGAGTCCATCAAGGGCCTGATATCGGCTATACGAGGTCAATAAGCCATGGCACTCTTTAATGTATTCAATATCGCAGGGTCCGCTATGAATGCGGAATCGGTGCGTCTCAATCTGACCGCCAGCAATCTCGCCAATGCCCAGACGGCGAGCGGCAGCGAGAGTACCGTATACAAATCCCGCGAGCCGGTGTTTGCCACGGTAATGAACAACGCCCTCGGGGGCGGCGATAGCGGCGGCAGTGTCAGGGTTGCAGGTGTCATAGAGAGTCAGGCGCCGTCACGCAAGGAATACGCCCCGAATAATCCGCTGGCCGACTCCAAGGGGTATGTCTATCTGCCAAACGTCAATGTCATCGAGGAAATGGCAAATATGATATCGGCGTCACGATCCTATCAAAACAACGTGGAGGTATTGAATACCTCCAAACAGCTTTTACTGAGCACGCTCAGTTTAGGGAAATAGAGTCAGGAGGTGACTAATGACTAGCTCTGTAAATACGGATGTTCTTTCTTCGCTGGGATTGCTGCAAAACAACTCACAGTCCTCATCATCTACGTCCAGTAACAAACTGGGTCAGAGTGATTTCCTGAAGCTCATGACCACCCAGTTGAGCAACCAGGATCCCACTAAGCCAATGGACAGCGCCAACTTTCTCAGCCAGATGGCGCAATTCAGTACCGTCAGCGGTATCGGCGATCTGCAGACGTCCTTCCAGCAGCTTGCATCTTCGATGTCATCCAACGAGGGATTGCAGGCATCTTCCCTGGTCGGTCACTCGGTGGCGGTGCCCAGTGCTCAAGGAGTGCTACCGGCCCAGGGCGGCATGGCGGCGGCCGTGGATGTGCCTTCCTCGGCCGCGGATGTGGTGGTCGATATCGTCGACCAGACGGGACAGGTGGTCAAGCATCTGGATCTCGGGCCGCAGGGCGCCGGCCTGGCTCAGTTTAATTGGGACGGTACCACTGCAACCGGCACCCGCGGGGCAGCCGGTGCATACACCATCAAGGCAGCGGCCGTGACAGGCGGACAGTCGACGGCCCTGGATGTCTACGGGGTAGACAATGTAAAGAGCGTGACACTGAACAGCAATGGGACCGGCCCGCAGCTCAATCTGAGCTCCCTCGGTACCGTCGACTTTTCCAAAGTCAAGCAAATCATGTAACAGTTGACTTCCTAAGGAGAAAAACACATGTCATTTGGTATTGCATTAAGCGGTCTTAACGCGGCTTCCAACGAATTGGATGTGATCGGCAATAATGTGGCCAACTCCAGCACGACGGGCTTTAAGGGATCGTCAACGCAGTTCGCGGACATCTTTGCCACTTCCAACCTGGGGACCAGCTCCAACGCCATTGGTAGCGGTGTGCGGGTGTCAAAGATCGCCCAACAGTTTACCCAGGGTAACGTCGGGTTTACCAATAACAACCTCGACATGGCAATCAGCGGTCAGGGGTTTTTTCGCATGAATGATAACGGGACGATCGACTATACCCGTGCCGGTTCATTCAGTGTCGACAGCAACGGCTATGTGGTCAACGCCGATTCCCAGCGTCTTACCGGGTATAGCGCTGATCCCAGCGGCAACATCACCGGTGCGCTGGACGACATCCGGCTTGATACGTCCTCTATCGCCCCCAGTGCGACAGCCGGAATGGGGCTGCAGTTGAACCTCAATTCGAACTCAACCAAGTTCGCGCCTTATCCGGGGGCGCCGGCCTTCAATGCCAATGACCCGTCCACCTACAACAATTCCACCTCGACGACTGTCTATGACAGCCTTGGAAACCCGATATTGGCGACCATGTACTATCGTGATACCACCACCCCCAATGTGTGGGAGTCACACCTTTACCTGCAGAATTCCTCTGGTACACAGGTAGAGGCGATCCCGACCGGCATGGTGGCGGGACAGCCCGCGTCGATCACATTTTCCAACAGCGGGGCGCTGCTCTCGGTGAACCCGTCCGGCTCGACGACTTCGAGCGTGAGCTATCAGGCCACGGACCCGAGCACCGGCGGCAGCCCGCTGACCTTGAATCTTGACTATGCCGGTACGACTCAGTTCGGAAGCGACTTCACCGTCAATAACCTTTCCCAGGACGGCTATTCCACCGGCAAGTTGAGTGGGGTGAATATCTCTCCCACCGGCGTGATGCAGGCGAACTTCACCAATGGTCAATCCCGGACGCTGGCACAGATCGCCCTGGCGAATTTCAACAACCCGCAAGGTCTGCGCCAGTTGGGAAACACCACTTGGTCGGAGAGCTTCGACTCCGGTCCCGCCCTGGTCGGCTCACCCGGTTCCGGAAGCCTTGGTCAAATCCAGTCGGGCGCGCTGGAGGGGTCAAACATTGATTTGACCGCGCAGCTGGTGGAGATGATTACGGCGCAGAGAAACTTTCAGGCCAACGCGCAGGTGATCACCACCAACAATACGATCACCCAGACCATTATTAACATGCGCTGATCGGGTAAATACCGGATTGCCGCATTGAGGTAGCTTATGGACAAGATGTTGTATGTCGCCATGTCCGGCGCCAATGAGTACATGCAGGCTCAGAGCGCGCTTGCCCACAACCTGGCCAATGCCAGCACCACGGGCTATCGCTCCGATGTGGTCTCATTCAAGAGTCTCCCGTTGTACGGGGCGGGTCAGCCCACCCGGGTATATCCATTGACGGTGACGCCGGGTGTGGATACAACGCCGGGCACGGTACAGACCACGGGGCGTTCCCTGGATGTGGCGGTGAAGGGCCAGGGGTGGATCGCGGTACAGGCCCCTGACGGCAGCGAGGCCTATACCCGTGCCGGTGACATGCGGATCACGGAAACAGGACAGCTGGTAACCGGTTCCGGTCAGCCGGTGATGGGCAACGGCGGTCCCATCGCCATACCTCAGGCGGAGAGCATCGCGATAGGTTCCGACGGCACCATCTCCATCCGGCCTGTCGGTCAAACGCCCCAGGCGCTGGCCGTGATCGACAGGATCAAGCTGGTCAACCCGGATGCAAGCCAGATGTCAAAGGGGACCGACGGCCTGATGCATATGAGCGACGGGACCACTGCACCGGCCGATGCCAACGTGCAGGTGGTGTCCGGTGCCCTGGAGTCAAGCAATGTCAACCCGGTGGATGCGATGGTTTCCATGCTCGAGATGGCGCGCCAGTACGAGGTGCAGGTCAAGATGATGCGGACGGCGCAGGACAACGACGCCAGCTCCGCGAAGCTGATGCAGATTAAATAGTTTTGTATTGCGTGAAAGGAGATAGTCCATGAGTTCAGCACTGTGGGTGGCGAAGACCGGTCTCGATGCGCAGCAGACGCGTATCTCGGTGATCTCCAATAATCTGGCGAACGTCAATACCTCGGGCTATAAGCAGTCCCGTGGCGTATTTCAGGACCTGATGTATCAGAACGTGCGCCAGGTGGGCGGCCAGTCAACACAGAATACACAGTTGCCGACCGGGTTGATGCTCGGTTCCGGTGTGTCATTGGTGGCGACCGAGAAGGTCTTTACCCAGGGCAACATCAGCCAGACCGGGAATCCCCTGGATATGGCGATACAGGGCAGGGGCTTTTTCCAGGTCCAGATGCCGGACGGATCGGTGTCGTACAGCCGGGACGGGACGTTTCACCTCGATTCCCAGGGCCAGGTGGTCACGTCCAGCGGTTACCCGCTTTCGCCGGCCATTACCGTGCCGAGTGGGGCGACGAGCATCACCATCGGCAGCGATGGGACCGTCTCGGCCCAGCTCCAGGGCAGTGCCTCGCCGACCCAGATCGGGACGGTACAGCTGGCCGATTTCGTCAATCCCGCCGGACTGGAGCCGCGTGGTGAGAATTTGTATCTCGAGTCGGCATCGAGCGGTGCGCCGCAGACGGGGACACCGGGCTTGACCGGCTTGGGGACAATCAGCCAGGGATCCGTAGAGACGTCCAATGTCAACGTGGTTGAAGAACTGGTCAATATGATCGAGGCGCAGCGCGCCTATGAAATGAACTCCAAGGCGATCAGCACCATTGACCAGATGCTGCAGTACGCCAGCAATAATCTCTAGCTGATTAATTAACAGGGGTGTATTTGTATGGTGGGTGAATATGGAAAAGGAGTTCTATTGCTCTGTTGCCTGGCGATGCTGGGCGGCTGCGCCATTTCTCCGTCCAAAAAAGACGCCGATCTGGTCAGTGTGAGGCCGGTTTCCCACGAGCACCAACCAACCATGGACGGTTCCATCTACCACGACAATACCTCCGTGTCGCTATTCGAGGATATCCGTGCCAGGCGGGTCGGTGACATCCTGACGGTGGTGTTGGCCGAGAAGACCGATGCCAAAAAGGAGGCGAGCACCACCACGGCCAAGGATACCAACGTCGATCTGGGTAACCCCACCGTAATGGGGGCGCCGTTAAGCTTCAATTCGCCGGGCTTTTTGCCGAAGCGGAGTTTGACTCTCGCCAACAGCGTCGATACTGGGCAAAAGTTCAACGGCACGGGTGACAGCACCCAAAGTAACAGCCTCACCGGCAATGTCACGGTAACGGTGGTCGAGGTCCTTGCCAATGGAAACCTTGTGGTGCGCGGTGAAAAGACCCTTCGGATCAACCAGGGAGATGAGTATCTGCGCGTCTCGGGCGTGGTGCGGCCGGCGGATATAAGCTCAAGCAATTCAGTCTTGTCCACCCAGCTCGCGGATGCGCGCATTGCCTACAGCGGCTCCGGTTTCGTGGCCGACGCCAACAGCATGGGGTGGATAGCCCGTTTCGTAAATTCGTGGTGGCCCTTTTAACTGCGCCCGCATAGCGTTTATATCGCGGACAAGAATGGTGAGTCTATGAGGAGCGGATATATGAAGTGGCGGATGGTATCACTGGTAGTGCTCTCGATGGCGGTGATATTGATTTCGCCCGCACACGCAGAGCGCATCAAGGACCTGGCCTATGTTGCCGGGGTGCGTTCCAACCAGCTCGTCGGCTATGGCATCGTGGTGGGCCTGGACGGGACCGGGGACCAGACGTCACAGACGCCTTTCACCATTCAGAGCATCAAGAGCATGCTGCAACAGTTCGGCATTACACTGCCGCCGGGTACCGATCCGCAATTGAAGAATGTCGCCGCGGTCAGTATCAACGCCGAACTCCCGCCGTTCGCCAAGCCGGGTCAGACTATTGATATCACTGTGTCATCGCTGGGCAATGCCAAGAGCCTGCGCGGCGGCAGTCTTCTGATGACGCCGTTGAAGGGCGCAGACGGGCATGTATACGCCCTCGCCCAGGGCAACCTGGTGGTCGGTGGCTTCGGTGTCTCCGGCAGCGACGGCTCCAAGATCACGGTCAACATCCCCAGCGCCGGCCGGATACCCAACGGCGCCACGGTGGAACGGCCCGCGCCGACGTCATTCGGGTCGGAAAATACCATCGTCCTGGATTTGAACTCCCCCGACTTCACCACCTCCAAGCGGGTCAGCGACGCAATCAATGCCGCGATCGGTCAGGGTACCGCACACCCGGTAGACGGGTCTTCGATCATGGTCGATGCGCCGCGTGATAAAGCGCAGCGTGTTTCGTTTATCTCCATTTTGGAGAACCTCACCCTGGAGCCCGGTGAGGCGCCGGCGCGGGTGGTCATCAATTCACGCACCGGTACCGTGGTGATCGGCGACCACGTGCGTGTGACCCCGGCGGCGGTCTCCCATGGCAATCTCACGGTGACCATCACCGAAAATGCGGTGGCCAGCCAACCCGGTCCCCTGTCAGGCGGCAGTACGGTGGTGGTCCCCCAATCCAACATCGATGTCAAACAGGAAGGCAATCATATGTTTCTGTTGAATCCTGAGGTGTCCCTGGATCAGATCGTGCGCGCCGTTAACCAGGTGGGTGCGGCGCCGGGTGACCTGGTGGCGATACTGGAGGCCTTGAAGGAGGCGGGCGCCCTGCGCGCGGAGTTAATCGTTATCTGATCGCCGTACGAGATGAACATCGCCACCACAGACGCCTCTGTTTACACGGATTTCCAAGGGCTTACCCAGCTGCAGGGAGATGCCAAGACCGATCCCTCCGGGGCATTGAACAAGGTCGCCAAGCAGTTCGAGGCGGTGTTTATCGAGATGATGCTGAAGAGCATGCGCGAGGCCAATACCAGTGACGGCATGTTTAACAGCGATCAGATGAAGACCTACCAGGAGCTCTTCGACAAGCAGATCTCCTTGAATCTGTCCGATCAGCATGCCATGGGAATCGCGGACATGCTGGTCAAACAGTTAAGCGGAGTGGTGGGTCATCCCGCGCCGCCGGTGGGGGGGGGCGTAGCGAATGGACAGCCCGCGGGTAATACGCAAGAGGGCGCGGCAATCAGTGGTACGTCAGGTGCGAAAGGAGCGGCAGGGCAGGCCTTTGACGACAAGGTGTCCTTTCTGCAAACCATCTGGCCCGATGCGCAGCGCAGTGCAGCGCAGATCGGCGTGGATCCCAGCGTACTTGCCGCACAGGCCGCATTGGAGAGTAACTGGGGCAACGGCGTGAGCGCCTCTGCCGATGGGCGCAGCAGCTACAACCTGTTCGGTATCAAGGCCGATGCCTCTTGGACGGGTCCCAGGGTGACTGTGCCCACCCTGGAATACAAGGGGGGGCGCTTGGTTCAGGAGACCGCCCCGTTCCGGGCTTACGGCTCATATGCGGAGAGCTTTGCGGATTACACCCGGTTCCTGGAGTCGAACCCGCGTTACCGGGATGCCCTGGCAAAGACGGGGGATGCTGGGGAATTTGTCGCGGGTCTGCAGCAGGCGGGCTACGCCACGGACCCCAAATATTCCGATAAGGTGTTATCCATACTGGCGAACCCGGTATTTGGCAAAACTGTGACGGAGCTCAAGAATTCATAGGATGTGTCGCTATTATGACTAGACCTCAAGCGTGTACCAGCAGGTTCCGCAGCGCGCCACTTATTCGCTTCACCAGCCCATATGTCGGATTACCCCGGAGGTAGCTCATGTCAGGGGGCGATATATTAAATGTCGGTACCTCAGCCCTGCTGGCTTTCCAGCAGTCGCTCAACACCACCGGCAACAATATCAGCAACGTCAATACCGACGGATACAGCCGCGAGCGCGTAAACCTCATCACCCAGCCGGCCGTGTCGTCGAGCATCGGCGCCATTGGCAATGGGGTGCAGATTTCGGATATACAGCGCCTGTATGACGATTTGATCGGCGTGCGGGTCAACGACGCCACGGCCTCCCAGAGTCAGGCGGGGACCTATAACGGCGTTGCGGGCCAGCTTGACAGCCTGCTCGGGAGCAGCGACACCGGACTGTCCCCGGCTATATTGAACTTTTTTAATGATGTTCAGGGGGTGGCCAATAACCCTTCCTCCACCGCGCAGCGTCAGACGCTTTTGAGCGATGCTCAGGCATTGACGTCCCAATTCAACTTCTTCTCGAGCCAGCTCAACAGGATGCAGGGCGATATCAACGGTGAGCTGGCGAGCACCGTGACGGACATAAACTCCCTGGCAACCGGGATCGCGGACCTGAACCGCCAGATCGGCAGTGTGGGAAACACCGGCAGGGGCGGACCCTCGGATCTTCTCGATAAACGGGACTTGCTCATCCAGCAACTTTCCAAGGATGTGGCCGTTACCACGGTCAAACAAAGTGATGGCTCAGTCAATGTGTTCATCGGTAATGGACAGTCGCTGGTGGTGGGTACTCAGGCACAGTCCTTGAGTATTGTACAGAATCACTATGATCCACAGCGCTCGGAGATCGGCTATGCGTCCGGTGGCGCCACCACCGTTATTTCCGACCAATTGTCGGGGGGGAAAATCGGCGGGCTGCTGCAGGTACGCAATGAAGTGCTGGATCCGGTGCAAAACGCCGTGGGGCGCATCTCCATCTCACTGGCATCCGACTTCAATACGCAGCACAAACTGGGTGTGGACCTCAACGGCAATGCCGGAAAGGATTTTTTTAGCGTTGCCTCTCCCCGGGTGCTTGACAATACAGATAATACGGGCAGCGCAACGGTCAGCGCCTCGATAGTCAATACCGGCGACTTGACGGCCAGTGACTACCGGCTCACCTACGACGGCAGCAATGCATACACCTTGACTCGGCTGTCCGATAATCAGACATTTTCCATCAATACCGGCGGGACCTATCCCTATACAACAGACAGCATCGACGGTGTCTCCCTGAATATCACCAGCGGCGCGGCCGTCAACGACAGTTTCCTGATTCAGCCTACCCGGAACGGTGCCAAGGATATCTCGACATCAATCAGTAATCCCGCCGAGATCGCCGCCGCCGCCGCGATCACCGCCGAGGCCGCCACGTCGAATACCGGATCGGGGACTGTTACGCCGGGGACGGTGAATTCACCGCATGATAACTTGTCTCTCGTATTTAATAGCCCGCCCACCACCTACGATGTGACCGATGTCACCACCGGCGCCACACTGGCATCCGGATTGACATACACTTCCGGCGGCAATATCTCATTCAACGGCCTCACCTTTGCAATTAGCGACGGCGGAACGGCCCCGGCCGCAGGGGATACCTTCACGGTGGACCGTGAGGTGACCGCCGCCGACACGGGCAATACCGGCGGCGGACTGATCAGCCCGGCGACCGTGAGCGCCAGCGATCCCAATTTGACGGACCCTGTCACCATAACATTCAACAACCCCCCGACCACATTCAGTGTCACGGGTGCGACAACGGGTTCGCCTGTGGCCAATATCCCCTACACCGATGGCTCGCCCATCAGCTTCAATGGCTGGACGGTGGCCATTTCCGGGACACCTGCGGCGGGGGATACCTTTACCGTCAAGCCCAATACCACCGGTGTGGGGGATAACCGCAACGCCTTGCTGCTGGCCGGAATACAAACGGACAACGCGCTGAACGGAGGTACAACCTCGCTTCAGGACGCCTATGGTCAGATGGTGACGGATGTGGGGACGAAGACTCATCAATCGGATCTGGCTCAGCAGGCTCAGACGGCGGTCCTGAACCAGGCCCAGAAGGATCTGCAAAGCGTCTCCGGCGTGAATCTGGATGAAGAGGCGGCAAACCTGGTGCGTTATCAGCAAGCCTACCAGGCGGCGGCCAAGCTTATCTCCGTGTCAACTAATCTGTTCGACACCTTGCTCAGTACATTCAGGTAGACAAGCCATGCGTATATCAACTGATCTGATGCAGCAACTGGGTGTAAACGCGATTCTCGACCAGCAGACGTTGCTCAGTAAGACAGAGCAGCAACTCGCTACCGGGTTGAGGATCGTGACGCCGGCGGACGACCCCGCGGGTGCCAGCCGGGTGCTGTCATTGACCCAGGTCAGCAACATTACCGGCCAGTACCAGAACAATATCACCGCCGCGCGAAACAGCCTCAACATGGAGAGCGGTGCCCTCACCGGGGTGGTGGATGTGCTGCAAAGGGCCAATGAGCTGGCCCTGCAGGGCAACAGCGGTACCGTCAACAACCAGGGACGCAGCTCCATCGCCCTTGAGGTACAGCAGTTGCTTCAACAGGCAAAAGACCTGGCGAACAGCAAGGACAGCAATGGGGCGTATATCTTCGCCGGGTATAAGTCGGCGACCCAGCCCTATACCCAATCCGGGTCGTCATATATATACAACGGAGACAGCGGCCAGAGGATGGTGCAGATTTCCGACGGGCGGCAAATCGCCGTGAGTGATTCGGGCTATAACGTGTTCGGCGGTATCCGCAACGGTAACGGGACATTCGTTGCCGCGGCGGACGGGTCAAATACGGGCTCCGGTGTCATTGACGCCGGCAGTGTGACCGATACGTCCTCCTATGTCAGCGGCAACTACAAGGTGGTGTTCCCGCAGGACACGGCAGCCACCGGCTCACTGACATTCAATGACGCCAACAACAACGACAGCCTGACGTATACGCTGCAGATCAACGGGACGACGGTCTATACGGTCAACGACGGCGGCTCGCCCATCAACACCCTGAGCGGGCTTGCCAGCCAGATCAACGCCAGTGAATCGACGACCGGCGTGCATGCCTACACTGCCAGCGGCAAGCTCTACCTGGCGAATACCACCCCTGGTTCGAATCCGATCACCGTGACCGAACAGCTGAGCGGCGCCAGTGATGGCAACAGCGATACCGTGAGCGGCTATTTCGGCTCCGCATTGACCGGGGCGTCTAACACCTCTTCAACGATCACCTACAGCCCCCAGGCGGCAACGTCTTATATTGTTGCGGACGCCAGCAATAATGTGGTCACCAGTGGCTCCTATCAGTCGGGTGATCAGATCGCCTTCAACGGCATGCAGGTCAGCGTCAGCGGGGCACCCCAGACCAGTGACAGTTTTTCCATCGGCCCGAGCGCGAATCAGGACATCTTTACCACGCTTCAGAACCTTGCCGATGCGCTGAATAAGGGTGTCACCGATGCCGCGTCTCAGGCAAGTCTGAATAATTCCATCAATAACGTGCTCTCGAGCCTGGACAAGTCATTAAACAATGTCGTTAACTATAACGCGCAGGTCGGCGCCAGGCTGAACGCACTGGACGGCCAGGAAAGCGTTAATACCAATCTGATACAGGTCATTGAGCAGACCAAGTCCCAGACCCAGGACCTGGACTACGCCTCCGCCGCAAGCAAGATGAACCAGCAGCTGGTGGCACTGCAGGCCGCTCAGCAATCATTCGTCAAGATTCAGAATCTGTCTTTGTTTAATTTCCTTTGATTTCCGAAATACCTGGCCCCCGGGCATCGGAGGTCTTACCCATGGCATTCGCCGAAAATTGGCATGGTATGTGAATGTTTTTCTGCGCGCAGTGATTTATTGCGGTTGAAAACAATAAGGGCATA
The DNA here is from genome assembly GCA_964589945.1 of uncultured bacterium. GTDB lineage: Bacteria > Eisenbacteria > RBG-16-71-46 > RBG-16-71-46 > RBG-16-71-46 > CAIXRL01. Next base: position 14,576 of record CAZPVG010000049.1, on the reverse strand, counting down.
GGTTCATGAAGACATTCGAATTTGGTATGAGCAAAGTCTCCGACCAGGGTCCATGTTACGTCATCGCCGAGATCGGAAATAATCACCAGGGCGACCTGAAGACCGCCTTGAAGATGATCAAGGTCGCGGCGGGGATGGGCGTCGACGCCGTCAAGTTCCAAAAGCGCGACAACAAGAGCCTGTTCACCAAGGCCATGTACAACAAGCCTTATGACAACGAGAACAGCTACGGCGCCACATACGGTGAACACCGGGATTTTCTGGAGTTCGGCTGGGACGAATACGTGGAGCTGATGCAGTGTGCCCAGGACAACGAAGTGGAGCTGCTGTGCACGCCGTTTGACTTCAACAGTGTGGATTTCCTCGAGCGCCTCGGCATCACGGGTTATAAAACCGCCTCCGCCGATTTGACCAATGTCCCGCTGCTCACCTATATCGCCAAACTGGGAAAGCCGATTTTCGTGTCCACGGGCGCCTGTTCGCTGGAGGAGATCCGGCGTTCCTATGAGGCGATGCGAAAATACAATGACAAGATCTGCCTGCTTCACTGCACGTCCGGCTATCCCACGGAATACGAAAATCTCAACCTGCGTGCCATCGAGACGTTAAAGCATGTGTTTCCCGACGCCGCCATCGGATATTCCGGCCATGATTACGGCATCCTGGCGCCTTCCGTGGCCTATATGTTGGGGGCGACCGTCATAGAAAAACACTTCACCCTCAACCGTTCCTGGAAGGGTACCGATCACAAGTTTTCGCTGGAACCCACCGGTTTGCATAAGATGATCCGCGACCTGCGGCGTATCGATGTCTCCCTGGGGGACGGCAATAAGGAAGTCAGGGACTTCGAGAAGGATGCCCGGGTCAAGATGGGCAAGAGCCTGTATACCGTCAGGGCGCTCAAGGCCGGTAAGGTTTTGACCAAGGATGATATCGCCATCAAGTCGCCGGGCGGCGGGATCCCCGCGGCAGAATTCGACGCGATTATCGGTCAGCGCCTGCGAGTGGACCTCCTCGAGGATACCTCCCTCAGCCATGACCACCTCTATTGGGAGCAGAAGGTAAGCGCAGCGGCGGAATCTTAGCCGACAACCATGCACCGCCACGATCACCGCAACCCGTAACCCAAAGGCTGAGCAGTCTGTCATGGATGAAGGCATTCGTCTCATCGCCCGGCGCCTCAAGCTGATTGTGTTCGATTTTGACGGGGTATTTACCGATAACCGCGTGTGGGTTTTGGAGGACGGCAGGGAGGCCGTTGTGTGTAACCGGTCCGACGGCTTGGGCCTTGAGGCGGTCAAAAAGACCGATATTCAGTTGCTGGTCCTGTCCAAGGAACGCAACCCGGTGGTCGGCGCGCGGTGCAAAAAGCTCGGCATATCCTACATCCAGGGCTGCGATGACAAACCGGCGACCCTGCAGGCGGAGGCGCAGTCACGCCAAATCCCCCTCAGTGACATGGCCTACATGGGCAATGACATCAATGACATCGGCTGCATGGAGTTGGTCGGTCTGCCGGTGTGTGTGGCGGATGCCTATCCCAGCGTCCTGTCACGCGCCAAATTTGTGACTGAGAGACGGGGCGGTGACGGTGCCGTCAGGGAATTTTGTGACTTCGTATTAAACGCACATACCTAGAACGCCGCGTTGTCACGTATTTTCAGCAACCCGGCAATATTTGCATGTAAATCATTCGTCTGGCATGGGATTTGCCTTTATCCGGGTATGACTTTCTCGGCCGGCATCTGACACCCCTATCGACCATGCGCCCATCATTCCAACTGGATAGCGAAATTGCCGTGGTTACCGGGGCGCTGGGACGGCTGGGCCCGGTGTGGGTTGAGGCACTGTTGCAGGCGGGTGCCGCGGTGGCGGCCGTGGACCTGCCGGGGATTGAAACACCCCCCGGGTTCCAATCACTGATGGACCAATACGGCGAAAAACGCCTGCGTCTCTACCCCGGTGACATCTGCAATATACAAGACCTTCAACGGATCAGGACCCGCTGCGCCGGGGAGTTGGGGGCACCCACCGTCGTGGTGAACAACGCCGGAATCGATCAACCGCCCGGACGGGTGTCGGGTTACCGCCTGACGGAGATCCCAGCACAGGTGGTGGAGGATATCCTCAAGGTGAATCTGGTGGGTGCGTTCCAGGTGATGCAGACATTCGGCGAGACGATGACGGCGCAGGGGCGGGGCTCGATCATCAATATTGGCTCACTGTACGCGCAGGTCTCCCCCGATCCGCATTTGTACGATCATATCGATTGTGACCCCCCGTTTCTCAAACCACCGGCCTACGGGGCATCCAAGGCCGCCCTGGTGAACCTCACCAAGTATTTCGCCGCCCACTGGGCGCCGTTCGGCGTACGGGTCAATGCCCTGTCCCCGGGGGGGGTGGCGGGCGGCCAGGATGAGGCGTTCAAGAACAAGTTTGGCGCCAAGGTCCCCATGGGACGCATGGCGGAGCCCGGGGAACTGGGGGGGCCACTGGTGTTTCTCGCGTCGGCGGCGTCTTCCTATATTACCGGCGTCAATCTGATGGTCGACGGCGGCTTTACGGTGTGGTGACGGCATGATGCAGCCGGGACGGTTTCCATCACGGGTAACCAATTGGGTCGATGGCCGCCAGGCGGGCAGTGAGGGCGGCGAGGTCTTTGTCAAGAAATCTCCGGTGACGGGTGCCGAGATGTGCCGGGTGGCGCGTTCCACCCAGCAGGATGTCCAGCATGCCATCACCGCCGCAAGAAGGGCTCAACCGGCGTGGGCGGATACGCCACCGGTACGTCGGGGTCTGATATTGCACGAGGTGGTGCAGGCCATGAAGCAGCGTCGCGATGAGATCGCTCAAGTCGTCGCCGCCGAGACCGGCAAGTCGTTCAAGTCGGCCCTGGGCGAGACCGACGGGGCCATTGAACAGGGCCTGTTCATGGCCGGGGAGGGCCAGCGCCTCTACGGCCGGACCACCACCTGCGGCGGGCCCGACCGCTACGCCATGACGGTGCGCCAGCCCATCGGCGTGGCCGGGTTGATCATCGCCGCCAATACGCCCATCGCCAACGTGGCGTGGAAGGTCTTTCCGGCACTGATCTGCGGCAATGCGGCGGTGCTCAAGGCGGCGGAGGATACGCCGCTGACGGCCTGGCTGTTCGGTGAAATCGCCCATCAGGCGGGACTTCCCCCCGGGGTGTTGAATATCGTTCACGGTTATGGCGAGGAGGCAGGGGCGCCGCTGGTTGAGCATCCCGATGTGGATGTGATCAGCTTTACCGGTTCCACCGCCGTGGGCCGGCGCATCGCCATGGCCGCCGGCAGGCGCCTGGCCCGGGTGTCCCTGGAGCTGGGCGGTAAGAATCCTTTCGTGGTATGCGACGACGCGGACATGGACAATGCCGTCAAGTGGGCGCTGCTGTCGGCATTCAGCAATGCGGGCCAGCGCTGCGCCGCCGCCAGCCGCATCATCGTATTCGATGCGGTGTACGAGCAATTCCGCGATCGTCTGGTGGAGCAGACCCAAACACTCAAGGTGGGTCCCGCCGACGGGGATGACCTGGGGCCCGTGATCAACGAACGCCAGTTGTATAACATGGTGGAGGCGGTCGATGCCGCTCGGCAGCGCGGGGCGCAGATCCTGACCGGCGGCGGTCGCATGACCGGTGCGGATCACCGCGCGGGTTATTACATGGCGCCGACACTCATCGAAAATGCCGCTCCCCACGACCCCATCTCCGTGAACGAGCTGTTCGGGCCCATCGCATGTCTTTACCGGGTGGCGGGCTTCGACCACGCCCTGGCGATGGCCAATGACTCACCCTACGGATTGACCGCGTGTATTCACACCCGCAACTTCCATCGCGCCGTGGCGTTTTCACAGCGTGTGCAGTGCGGTGTGGCAGTGGTCAATGCCGGGACCTACGGCAGTGAGCCGCATATGCCCTTCGGTGGGAGAAAGCAGTCCGGCAACGGCTCCCGGGAGCCGGGGACCGAGGCCCTTGACGTGTATTCGGAACTGAAGGACATCTACCTGGCCATGGACCCCGCGCAATTGTGAGGAGTAGACGATGCAGCCCGTGACGCCCAGTATTGTCGCCCTCATCCCGGCCCGCTCCGGTTCCCAGCGGGTGCGGGACAAGAACATTCGGCCGCTGGCCGGTCACCCGTTGCTGGCCTACACCATCAGCGCCGCCCTGGACAGCGGTGTCTTCGCCGCCGTGGTGGTATCCACGGACTCGCCGCGCTACGCGGACATCGCCCGTTACTACGGTGCCGAGGTGCCGTTCCTGCGTCCGCCGGAGATCGCCCGCGAGTTCTCGCCCGATATCGCCTGGGTGGAGCATGCGCTGGAAGGTCTGAAGCAATCGGGCAGGACGTATGATTGCTTCAGCATCCTACGGCCCACCAGCCCGTTCCGTCACGACGAGACCATTTGCAAGGCGTGGAAGGCGTTTCTTGCCGAGGGACGGGAAGTGGATTCCCTGCGTGCGGTGGAAAAGTGCAGTCAGCACCCGGGCAAGATGTGGATGGTGCGGCGCAACCGCATGATGCCACTGCTGCCGTTTGATCACGAAGGCCACCCGTGGCACAGCTGCCAGACCAAGTCACTGCCCGAAATCTATGTGCAAAACGCCAGCCTGGAAATCGCCTGGTCTCGGGTGGCGGCTGAAAAGACCATCGCCGGGCACAACGTGATGCCGTTTTTTACCGAGGGTTACGAGGGACTGGATATCAACCAGGAGTTCGATTGGATGCAGGCGGAGTACCTCATCAGTCAGGGGCTTGCGGACCTGCCCCGGGTGACCAGGGCGCCGGCCGGTGTGAAACAACTGCATGTGTAAAGGAGCGTCCGTTGCAGAATCTTAAATATATACCGTTCGAGGAGTTTCAGCGCGTCAGGGAATTACCCGTCACGCCTGCCGTCAAGGCACGGCTAATCGCCGACATATGCCGCATCAATGCGCTGTACATGATCACCCAGGCGGGTTCCGGCCACATCGGCAGCAGCTTCAGCAGCCTGGATATTGTGTCGTGGCTGTATCTCAACGAGCTGAATCCGCCCCACGGCAAGGACCTCTACTTTTCCTCCAAGGGGCACGACGCCCCCGGCCTGTATGCCGTGCTCACCGGGCTCGGTCTGCTGGATTTCGACTACATCCATCGCCTGCGCAGGATGGACGGGCTGCCCGGCCACCCGGACATCTCGATTCCCTACATGGTGACCAACACCGGATCGTTGGGAATGGGGATTTCCAAGGCCAAGGGAATGGTGACCGCCAACCGCTTGAAGGGGCAGCGCAGCCGTGTGTTTGTGCTGACCGGTGACGGTGAGTTGCAGGAGGGGCAGATATGGGAGTCGCTGGCGTCTGCCGCCCGGCTCGGCATGGGCGAGATCACCGTGATCGTGGACCACAACAAGATCCAGTCGGATACATGGGTGTCGCGGGTCAGTGACCTGGGTGACCTGGAGAAGAAGTTTTCCGCGTTCGGATGGCACGTCCTGCGTTGCAACGGCAACGACGCGCAGTCGTTCGCCACGGCCCTGGAGGCGTCCAAGGACGACCCCGAGCGACCCACGGTGATCATCGCCGACACCGTCAAGGGATGCGGTGTCTCTTTCATGGCGTACACGGCGGAGGGTACCGATGAGGCGCTGTATCCCTACCACAGCGGTGCGCCGGACGCAGAGACCTACGGCCGCGCCGCCGCGGAACTCATCGCCCGGGTAGATAACGGACTGCGGGAGGCGAATGCCGCGGCCCTGACCCTGGACGACACGCCGTGGCCCAAGCGTCCCGACACCGCCGGACATCAACGCCTGGTACTGGCATACGGCGAGGCCCTGATGGAACAGGCCGCCCACAACCCGCGCATCGTGGCCCTGGACGCGGACCTTATGCTGGACTGCGGCCTGGCGCCGTTTCGCCGCCGCTTTGCGGAGCGCTTTGTCGAGTGCGGCATCGCCGAGCAGGACATGGTCTCCCAGGCCGGCGGTCTTGCCGTGAACGGTATGCTGCCCGTGGTGCACTCGTTTGCCTGCTTTCTTTCTACGCGGCCCAATGAACAGATTTACAACAATGCCACTGAACGCCGCAAGGTGGTATACGTGGGGTCTCTGGCCGGTCTGCTGCCCGGCGGCCCGGGGCATTCCCACCAGTCGGTGCGGGATATCTCGGCGCTGGCGGCGGTGCCCGGCCTGGTCATGGCCGAACCGTGCTGCGAGTCCGAGGTATCGGTCTTGCTGGATTACTGCCTCAACGAAATCCCTGACAGTATCTACCTGCGCCTGGTCTCCATTCCCTGCGACATCCCTTACGCGCTGCCTGCGGCATACCGCGTGGCGCAGGGCAGGGGTGTGACCCTGGTGGAGGGTGACGACGCAGTGATGATCGGCTATGGTCCGGTGCTGCTGGCCGAGGCGTGCAAGGCCGCGGACATACTGTCCCGTGAGCACGGCGTCGGCCTGCGCGTGGTCAATCTGCCGTGGCTGAACCGCCTCGACGAGACCTGGCTGCGGCGTGCGGTGGACGGCGTGAACTGGCTGTTCACCCTGGATAATCATTATATCGCCGGCGGTCAGGGCCAGATGATCACCAGCGCGCTGGCGCGCATGGGTCAGGGCGATCTGCGCATGATTCAACAGCTGGGTGTCACGGATATCCCCTGCTGCGGCCAGAACCACGAAGTCCTGCGTGCCCACGGCCTGGATGCCGCGAGCCTGGTGGAGACAGTCATGGGGGCCATGGCGGGAACGACGGAAACGGCGCGGGAGACCGTGCATGTTTAGTCCCGTAACGCACAAGGCGCGTTATGTCTATGCGCATAGATCTACGGGACACGCGGTATGACGACACTGGCATCAGTATACAAATGGAAGTGGCGCCCGCGGTTCAGGCAGCGCCTCTACCAGGCACAGGTCAGCCTGTTCAAGGGACTGGCCGGTCTGCTGCCGGGGATGTCTCGGGTGGCGCTGCGCAGTGCCATAGATGTTAAAGGCAAAATGGACTACCTCAAGGACGATATCTTTTTAAACGTCGGGTCATGGATCGAGTATGACAAGCGTCTGAAATCCTGTTCCAAGGAGCCGGAGACCGTGTTCTGGATCGAGGCGTTCATCAAGGAGGGGGATGTCGTCTATGACATCGGCGCCAATGTGGGGGCCTATTCCCTGCTTATCGCCAAACACTTGAACGGCAGGGGCAAGGTCTATGCCTTCGAACCCTCGTTTTCGACCTTCGCCCAGCTGTGCAGTAATGTGGCGCTGAATCAATGCAGTCATACGGTCAGTCCCATGTACGTGGCCCTGGCCGAGCACACCGGGATGGCATACTTCAATTACACCAGCATGGATGCCGGTACCGCACTGCACGCATTGGGGGATGCGGCAGGCCTTGCCAGGGTGGTGCACCGCCAGCCCATCCTCAGTTATGCCTTGGATGAACTGATCGAACACTTCTCGATCGACCGCCCCAATCACATCAAGCTGGATGTGGACGGAATTGAGTTCGATATCCTGCGCGGCGCCAAACAGGCCCTGTCTGATAGTCGCCTGAAGACGGTCATCGTGGAAACGGAAGAGACACGGGAGGGTGCGGACAAGATCCGCAGCCTGCTCCAGGATGCCGGTCTCGTGCTCCACTCGGAACACATTCACAATCAGAATCCGTTTCACCCGGGCCCTTATGTCAGAAATTGTATATATATACGGAGACCGTGATAGTTTATATTTCGAATTTGTGCGTTTTCGCTATGTCTATATTCAAGTTGTGAGTATTCGTGCGGCACGAGATTCACAAGGTGATCCAATTTTGCGCCACTGATCCTGCGGCATTCTCTTTTATCGAATAATTTGCCAATAAAGTTTTTCGGCTTAAAGCAAAGCCGGTGTCTTTAGGTATATTTCTGTCAAATGTAACAAGTGGTGTGCCGAGAAATATCGTCGTGCAGAATGATGAAAAGGCTGGATAATAGTGGCCGCGCGAATCCGGTATTATGGATCTCCACGCTAAGATGAGCCGGTGTCAGGATTGATGCGTGGCGAGCTCAATCAGATTGTCCTTAATGCTTTCAATTACATCCTGCCAGGTATTTTTATTCGACTGTCTGAATAACCTAAGTGACGGATACCATAGACTGCTTTCGCGCTCGAGCAGCCATCTCCAATCCGATTTTTTGGGTAATAGTACCCATGTGGGTATGCCCAGGCTGCCGGAAAGGTGTACTGTCGAATTGTCAACGGAAATCACAAGGTCGAGTGAGGAGATCAATGCGGCAAGCTGCTCGAGATCTTCGAGCGGTCTGATTTCATCCCAGTCATGGAGTTGAATGTTGTATTGCTGTTGAATGGTGTCGGCCTCGTCATGGCGCTTATCATATTGTATGTTGATGAATGTCGCGCCTTGGGTGGATAGGACCGGCAGCCATTGGCTAAGCTCAAGTATGCGATTGTTGTTATGGGCGTTAGCCTTGCCTCCGCGCCACGAGATTCCCACCTTCAAGTTGTCATCCAGCGCCGTGAGTCTGCGTTTCCAATATTCTTTAAGAGCGGGATCCGCGTGCAAGTATTGGTTACATGTCGGGAATCTGCTGGTAGATTGCCGGTAATGTTTTGGAAGACTTCCAATACATATCTGGGCATCAATATTTTTTTCCTTTATCGAGGCAATATCGATGCGTTCAGAGTTATATATGGTCGCTTCAGGAAAGGATCGCTTGTAGAAGGGGGCAAGACGTTTATCGCAGATAATTACACAGTGCCTGCAGGCCGATATCAGATCTGGCAGGCATGAGGCGAACATGATTTCATCGCCCACACCTTGCTCAGGGATGACGAGTATGTTGTTGTTCTGTGGGGATTGTCCGTCCCAGTTGGGGAATCCAAAGTCACGATATTCACGTTTGTGTGACTTTAGTCCCCATTCGTATTCTTCCCATCCGTGGTCGAGTATTCCCTTTCTCAAAAATACGTCCGCCAGGTTCCAATGGGCCATAGTGTAGTCAGGAAAAATATCTATGGATCTTTTATATGTCAGACAGGCCTCGTCAAACTCACCTTTGTCATGAAGAACTCGTGCGATATTAAATACAGCCTCGTGAAAGTCAGGCTTGATTGCCGCCGCACGATGGAAGCATTCGTACGCATTGTCAAGCAGGTCCATGTCGAAATAGACAGAGCCAAGGTTGTTGTGGGCAATGTGGTGATTCGGGTCTATTCGTATGGTGTTGTTGAAATGTGCAACCGCCTGTTCATCTTCACCGATCGCGTGGAGCACGATGCCTAGGTTGTTGTAGATATCGGCGTCATGTGGTCTGAGTCTCTGGGCCCGCATTAAAAATGCTTTTGCTTCCTGATGGCGCTGTACCGCATTGTATGCCGCGCCAAGGTTGTTAATCGAATCGAAATGATCTGGGTTATATTTTATGGCTTGCTGGTAATAGCGAATCGCATCGTCATGCTTATTCAGGGAATGATATAGATACCCGAGGTTATAGTAGGCTTTTGAGTTTTTAGGATTGGCGGTGACCGCATCGTTCAGATATTTGATCGCCTTCCCCGTTTTTCCTTGTGAGTGCAGGGCGGTGCCTATGCCGTTCAACGCGTCATAGTGTTTTGGATTTAGAGAAATGGACTTTAGGTAAGACTGTATGGACTCAGGAATGCATTTTTTTAAATGAAGCACTTTGGCTAGATTGTAGTGGGCATCAAAAATATTGTCCTGTATGGAAATGGACGTACGAAGGCATTTTTCCGCTTGATCAAGGTCATTTAGCTGAGCATGAGCAATCCCGAGGCAAAGCCATGCCGATGGATTGTTGGCCTCGGTTTTACACAGATCCTCATAGAATATTTTGGCGTCAATGAATTGACCATTGCGATGAGTATTTGACATCGACTTGTTATGGGCCCTGGTTTTCATTTGCTATTGGTTTTGATCTGCTTTGAATGGGCCCCGGCGTTAGTGGCCGCTCGCTTCGTAACCCGCCAATATTTGTATAAATCCCGCATGTAAGTGATTGTTTTATGAATAGATGAATATGGCGTAGTTATTGCACTATCCATGCCAGGACGTAGTAGAAAAACAACGCTATTAACATGCGGACGCAGATGGCCACAATGGACGATGGTAGACATAAATTAAACGATTCACTTAGCGTATCACTGAAAATAGAGAGACTTTTGGAGCAGGGTTTATATGCTTATCGGGCAGGGGAGTTTCGTCGTGCGGAGTCAGTATACGTAGCGGTTCTTGAAATTGATCCTGGTATTCCAGAGGCATGGCATTTGCTTGGTTTGTTGAGAAACGACTGTAACGATGTCAAGCATGCCATGAAGTTGATCCGTCAGGCCATTGATCTGGATCCCGCCAATGCCAGGTATTATTACAATCTAGGTGTTATCTTTGAAAAGATCGGAGAGAGTCATTTGGCTGCGGAACTGCATCGGCAAGCGTTCCAGCTGGATCCGGAATTGTCAGATCCTGCCTACGATATGCATGAAGTTCTCGTTGATAAATTGTGAATCAGCGTCTCCTCCCGAGTGATAAAGAGAGTCCATGTAAAGGGGCAGTTTATGGATTATCGTGCTAATTTTGAAACGGCGCAGACTTACCTGGAAGCCGGCCTTAAGGATAAAGGCGTTGAATCCCTGTGCAAGATCTATAATAGTCTTCGAAACGCAGGCATTGATAAGGACCGCGAGACGTTCCTGAAGCTCACACCCTTAATGGCCAAGCTGGCCATGGAAAATGGCAAGGTAACTGAGGCGGCACGCTTCATTGATGAAGGTCTGAGCATAGACCACTATGACTGTGATCTCCTGTTTCTGAGCGTTATGAATTTATGGGACCAGGGGCGGCATGATGAGATGTTTGCCGCGCTGGTGAGCTATCTGATTTCCATATCCATGCAGGATATCTCATTAAAGAAATACAGGTACGTAAACGACCTTTCTATAAATAAGGTCTTCAACATGTTGGTCCCTTCCGCCTATGGTAATTCTGTGGCCCATGAGGAAACGAGCCACATTGTCAAAGAGCTCGCCGCGAAGATGGACAATCCGTATATTACCAGGCTCGCAAATATGTTGGAAGAGATCGACCAGAGGCGAGCCATGGAAACCCGATAATGCAGGCGGTGCATATGAACAGTCAAAAACGGATGCTATTTGCCATCGGTGACAGAGATGCAGGTGTGACTAATTATCGGGCGCTTCAATTGGTCAAGTCGCTGGCTGAAGAAGCATATATGATCGATGTGGTGACATGTGACGAGGAACTCATCGAAAAGTGTCGAAAGGAATTCGATAATAAACCCAATATACGCTATGCCTGCTTGAAGCAAGATGAGTGCTTCTGGACGATGGCACAACGGGACGGATTCGCCAAAACTTTTATAAATCTCAATCACGATCTGGAGATACCTGGGATTGATCTGAAATTCTGGAAAATGACGGGATTTGATGACTTTCTATGGAATACGTCATCGATGACATATCCGGATATATCGGAACACTATGACGCAATCATAGTGCCGATCCCGTCCTATAGCGAAGGTCCGCCCAATCGCGTTGATGTCTTATATACACATGTTATTTTTCATGCCAAACAGAACCACATACCTGTTGTCGGTCTGCAAATTTATCCCATATATGATGTTCCGCCCATATTCCTCAAGATCGTTGACCACTTTGTGGTAAAGGATGATATGGAGAAGGAGTATTACCAGGAGAACGGTGTTATTCCGGAGAGGGTGACACTGATCGATGACGTTAAGGACAATTATTGCCTGTCCACGGTGCAGGATCAATACAGAAACCTGGCCATAGATGATGAGCTGGAGGTGCCCCGAGATTCCATTGGGATTGTTGTTGTCAATCATAGTCGTAATAGGTATCAGTTGTTAGACGTTCTGGAAGCCATCGGTGAGATTGACGTTCCGAAATCTGTATTCTTCGTATTCTTGAGCTTTTCCGTTAAAGAGCTGCATGAACAGGATATATTCAAAGATCTTATTCGGCCGTCATTGGAAAAGAACGTGAAGAAATACTATACGGTAGAGACCGGTGCTTTGATAAAGAGCCTGATGTTGTGTGATGCAATAGTGGCCACAAACTATATCGTCCCCTTGAGTTTTGCTCATCAATACGGGAAGGGTGGTATTGTCTATAATCCACTTATGACGGAATCGTCTCATGTAAAAGGCGTTCTATTTGCAAATAACAAACAGGCATTGAAGGAGGCGCTGTATAAGCAGTACGAGCGTAAACGGAATATAAAAACAGTCGCGGATGTTGTGAGCGGGGTTGTATCATGTCATTAGCAGGGAAAAAAATCGCCTGTTTCGTCGCTTTGCCTCACCACACGCGATTTCTGTCACCTGTCACGGAGGCGGCAAAAAAACAAGGAGCGCATATTCGCTATTTTACAACCATGTCCGATTACCCCTTTGAGCGGGACTTGGTAAAGAAGGGTGAGGAGTGTGTGCTGATACAGAGTTATGCCAATGACGAGACCAGAAGAAAACTCAAAGAGGCGTCGCGTGGCTTCTACGATGTCTGGATGGATAAATGTTTGAGTTGGGATGGGTACAGGCACTGGCCCTTTGTGCTGCAATCGATATTGATTTCAAATGGATTCGAAGAATATTTCTGTCTGGAAAACTTCTTTAAATTGGAGCGCCCCGATCTGGTCCTTGCTCTGCATGAGCGCAACCGCTGGGGAAAGCTGTTGGGACATTATGCCTCTGCATATGGGATACCATTTGTAACATTGCAGGAAGGTGATTATTACGAGGATAGAATCAGTTTCAGCGCGCATACAGAATACTCGACAGCCTTGATGCTGTGGGGTCGAAACACGATTGACCGCTTGGTAAGGTTAAAGTCAACGCCAGAGAAGATGGTGTCAATCGGAAATACTCATCTCGCCTCAGTAAAGCAGATGTACTTTAACAAACAGAACATGTCCGAGACACGTAAGGAGCTCGGTATCCCGCGGGGAAAGAAAGTGGTACTGTTTCTTGTGGGCCTGCAGTGGGGCGTCATAAAGGACCCCTGGGTATGGGAAGAGTTCATGGGCGACTTGGAAAAACGCGATGATATCGTTCCGGTATTCAAGTGGCACCCCAAGGTTGTCTATAGTGCATACAAGAAAAATACCGAGGACTTTTTCAAGCAACGATTCCCATCTTGCATCGTGGTGCAGAATTATGACCCGTACCGGCTACTTCCGATTGCAGATTACTGTGTAACCCTGGGTAAAACCACTTTGGCGGTGGAGGCCTTGTCCTTCGGTAAGCCGGTTTTTTCCCTGCCAGGTCGTGACGGTACCCGAGATCATTATGCGGAAATGGGTATATCACAGGAGATCTGGCCGGTCGGCAACTGGAGCAACCTATATAAGGCGATCGATGAAGGTGTCCCGGCCTCGGTACAGGAAAAGATCCGTGGGTTTATGGAAGACTACTTTTACAAGAATAATACCGTTGTGATTGACCGGGCCATGGACGTCCTATCTACAATATTCAATGCCCGGGAGAAGGGTGGGGGGCCGGTCGAGCTGACCGAGACTTATGTGCCAAGCAGGATCAGCTACATCATCCCAGGGGGTGATAATCCGCAGGCCCTGCTGCTGACGCTGCAGTCCCTGTCGGAGCATGTTTCTCATCAGGATTGGGAGGCGGTTATCATCGCCAACGATCCGGCGACGGCACAGGTCATCGCTGCCCTTTCCGGGGATGTAAAAGTGGTTGACGCCTCCGGCAGCAACCTCGCCACACTGTACAACTGCGGCGCCGCATCAGCTAGCGGCGAGACCCTGGTGTTTTTGAAACCCGGCGTGGCATATTATCGCGACGCCGGTCTCCCGGCCGTCGCCTGCAGTGGCATTACAGGGATCAAACTGTACAATCCGGATGCAACACCCTATTGTCATGGCATCGGTTACGACTTCAACAGTGTTCCTTTTCATATAACTGACAATACCACGACACCCGAGGCGGTAGGGGGCGGCGTTATCGCCATGCACCGGGATCATTTCGCGGCCGTGGGTGGGTTTGACCCACGTATTGCCAATCACCTCATCGAACCGGATTTATGTCTGGCCGCTGCTGCCAAAGGCATCACCCGCAGCTACCTGCCTGAAAGCGCTGCGTTTTACGCTATGGATACCTTCCCCCCGGCCGATGACACAGATAACGGGTGGCAGGGGCGTATCGGATTCTTCGCCAAGTGGGCGGGGCAGCTGCCAAAAGACGACAACTTCTTGAGTTTTGCGGCGGATCTGATGGGCGCAGCGCCGGCCCGTATGGAAACCGAGGCCAAGGTGAAGAAGACCGCATAGTCATCGTATCTCGATAAAAATAACAAAAACAAATAGTTATAATGTTTTGCCGGGGTTGTCCCCTGGTCCGCCGTGTCCGTTGTGTCCAGGCTCTTCAGGAGCCGTCAGGGCCGTCAAAATCTTAAAGTTTTACCCCCTCCAAACCGATAACCCTCATGGAAGCGGTGAATAGCACAGGCTGCTATGTCCGCTAAGCATTCACTCATGACGGCAATACATTGCCGGCGCAAGGAGAAAGAGT
>CAZPVG010000048.1:28825-31286 GCA_964589945.1 uncultured bacterium | reverse complement strand
CTGAGCGTTCCCGGCCGCGGCGCCCGCCGCGGCCACAATCCTCATGCGTCGCGTCCGCGGGCGTTGCTATGCTCGGCCCGCCCATGCGAGTCGCCCGTGACGTCGTCCCCGGCCGTTCCGGCCAGGATCCGCCCCGGGCGACCCGGCGTCCATCCGCCCCGGAGGTGCGTCCGTGAATCCCGGCCTTCCCGAATCCGGCACGGCGCCCGCACCGCAGGACCCCCGCCTGCTCGCGACGATCGACCTGCTGCGGCTCTCGAAGGCCGGCGACGACCGCGCCCGTGACGAGCTGCTGGGCCGCTACCTCCCGCGGCTCCGCCGCTGGGCCTCCGGCCGGCTGCCGATGTACGCGCGTTCGCTGCTCGACACGTCCGACCTCGTGCAGGACACGCTGCTCAGGGTGCTGCAGGGCCTGGACCGGATCGAGGAGCGCGGCCCGGGGGGCTTCCAGGCCTACGTTCGCCAGGCGGTGCTCAACCGTATCAGGGACGAGGTGCGCTGGGCGGCCCGGCGCCCGGGACCCGATGAGGTTCCCGAGAGCCTGGCCGACGCCACGCCCTCACCGCTGGAGAACGCGATCGGGGCCGACGTGCTCGAACGGTACGAACGCGGCATCGCCGGGCTGTCGGCCGAGGATCGCGAGCTGCTCCTCCTGCGGATCGAGCTGGACTTCGACTACGCCGAGATCGCGACGATGACCGGCCGGCCGAGCCGCGACGCCGCCCGCATGGCGGTGCAGCGTGCGCTCGCGAAGCTGGCGGAGGCGATGGGCCATGGAACCTGATCGGGACGCGGTGGAGAGGCTGCTGGCCTCGGTGGCCGACGGCATCCCCGTGGACTGGGAAGCCGCCGAGCGGCAGGCGCGGCCGGAGGAACGCGCCCGGCTCGAGGCGCTGCGCGCGATCGCGGGCGTCGCCGACTTCAGCCGCGGCCTGCAGCGCGGCGCGGGCGACGCGTCCTTCCCGGAGCGGTGGGGATCGCTGCTGCTGCTCGAGCGGCTGGGCGCCGGCGCGCGCGCCGACGTGTTCCGCGCCTGGGACCCGGCGCTCCGGCGCGAGGTGGCGCTCAAGCTCCTCCGCCCCGGCGCCGGCGGCGACGGCGAGGCCCTGCTCGCCGAGGGCCGGGCGGCCGCCGCGATCCGCCACCCGCACGTCGTGACGGTCTACGGGATCGAGCGCCACGATGGGCGCGTCGGCCTGACGATGGAACTGCTGCGCGGGGCGACGCTCGAGCAGGAGGTGCTCGCGGGCGGTCCGCTCGACTTCGCGACCGCGGCGCGGCTGGGCTCGGAGCTCGCCTCGGCCCTCGGCGCCGTCCACGGGGCGGGGCTGCTGCACCGCGACCTCAAGCCGGCGAACGTCGTCCGTGACTCCGAGGGGCGGTTCGTGCTCGCCGACTTCGGCCTCGGCCTGCGCGCCGAGGAGGCGCGCACGGCGCCCGCCGCGTCGGGCACGCCCATGTACATGGCTCCCGAGGTCCTCGCCGGCGGCCCCGCGACCCACCGCTCGGACGTCCACTCGCTGGGCCTCGTGCTGTGGTTCGCGCTCGCGGGCGGACACCCCTACGACGTGGCGACGCTGCCCGCGCTCGTGGCGGCCGCCGCGCGCGGGCCCTCGCCGGCCCTGCGCGAGCGCCGGCCCGACACGCCCCCCGGTCTCGCCGCGGCGGTCGCACGCGCGACCGCGGTGGACCCGAAGGAGCGCTTCGCCGGCGCGCCCGAGGCGGGCATCGCGCTCGCGGAGGCCGCGCGCCGGATCGCCTCGCGCCGGCGGCGGCTCGCGCGCACGCCGGTGCTGGTCCTCGCGACCGTCGTGATCGCCGTGACGGCCTGGGCGGGGCTCCGCGCCTGGCGTGCCGCGCGGCACGGCGGTTCGCCTGCGCCCGCGACCCCTCCGGCCGCGGCGACCGCGGCCGGGGCCTACGGCGTCGAGGCCTCGTTCGTGCGCCACGACGCGGGCGGCCGCGAGCTGCGACTCGCGACCGGGGACCGCGTGCGGCCCGGTGACCGGCTCTCGCTCGAGGTGCGGGCGACGCGGCCGGTGTGGGTCTACGTGCTCGACGAGGACGAGCACGGGGAGCGGTTCCTGCTCTTCCCGCAGCCTTCCTTCGACGCGCACAACCCGCTGGCGGCCGACTCGTCGTTCCTCCTCCCCGGCACGATCGGCGGGAAGCCCAACGCGTGGACGGTGACGAGCGCCGGCGGCCGGGAGCACTTCCTCGTTGTCGCGAGCCCCGGGCCCGTCGCCGAGCTCGAAGCCGACCTCGGCCGGCTGCCCGCGCCGCGCGCGGGCGCGCCGATCGCCTACGCGACGGTGGGACGCGCCTCGACCGAGCGCCTGCGCGGCGTGGGCGGGCTGGCCGAGCTGCCCGAGGCGCCGGCGGTCGCGTCGCCCGACACCGGCGTGTTCGCCCACTTCCGCGCGCTCGCCGGGCGCGAGACGGGCGTCCACGGCATCTGGGT
>CAZPVG010000048.1:0-28725 GCA_964589945.1 uncultured bacterium | reverse complement strand
GGCGCGGCTCCTTCCCCGCCGGGAAAAGCAGGTGGTGCCCGCCCGGAGGCATCCGGTACGGTGCGGGCCATGGACTCCTATCTCGAGCAGCGACGCGCGCGCGTGGCGTCCGCCTGGGCGCTCACCGACGAAGTGATCCTCATCGGAGCGGGCGAGCCCGTCTCCATCCCCGGCGGCGCCGACCAGACCTACCCGTTCCTCGCCCACTCGGAGTACGTGTGGATCGCGGATCGCGAGGTGGCGGGCGCCGTCACCGCGTACGACCCGAAGGAAGGATGGACGGACTTCGTCCCGGTGGTGACCGAGGACGAGCGCGTCTGGGAGGGCCGCGAGCAGACGCCCGGCGTCCCGCTCTCGGAGCTTCCGGCGTGGCTGGCCGCCCGGCGCGGCCGGCCCGTGATCCACCTCGGCTCGCCGCTGCCGGGGGCGCCGGGCGGTGCGCGCGTCGAAGAGCTGCGCACGGCGATGCTGCACGCGCGCCGCCCCAAGGACGACGTCGAGCTGGGCCGCATGCGCCGCGCCGTCACCGCCACCGTGAAGGGCTACGAGGCCGCGGTCGCGGCCATCCGCGAAGGCGTTTCCGAGCGCGCCATCCAGGTCGAGCTCGAGACCGGCTTCTTCCGCGGGGGCGGCATGCGCACGGCGTACGGCACGATCGTCGGCGTGGGCTCGAACGCGGCCGTGCTGCACTTCGAGCCCGGCGAGCGGGTCGCGAAGAAGGGCGACGTCGTACTCATCGACGCGGGCGCCGAGGTCGAGCGCTACGCGGCCGACGTGACGCGCACCTATCGCGTCGGAGGCTGGGACGGCTTCGCGCGCGACCTCTACGAGATGATGCTCGACGTGCAGGTGAAGGCGGTGAACGCCTGCCGCTCCGGCGCGGAGTGGCGCGACGTCCACCTCGCGTCGGCCGCCGGGATCGCCGGCGGGCTCGCGAAGCTCGGGATCCTCAGGGGCACGGCCGAGGGCCTCGTGGAGCAGGACGTGCACGCCCTCTTCTACCCGCACGGGCTCGGCCACATGGTCGGCCTGGGCGTGCGGGACGCGAGCGGCTACCTGCCCGGGCGCCAGCGCAGCACGCGGCCGGGCCTGTCGATGCTCCGCACCGACCTGCCGCTCCAGCCGGGCTACGTCATCACGGTCGAGCCGGGCGTCTACTTCATCCGCGCGCTCCTCACGTCGAAGGCGAACCGCGAAAAGCACGCGAAGACGGTCGTCTGGGATCGCGTGGACGCGCTGCTCGACTTCGGCGGCATCCGGATCGAGGACAACGTGCTCGTCACGAAGGGCGATCCGGACATCCTGACCTCGGCGATCCCGAAGACGATCCAGTGACGCCATGCCCGCCGCCCGCCTGAGCCCCGAAGCCGTCCGGCAGGAGATCGCCAGCCTCCCGGGCTGGACCTTCGACGGCGAACGACTGAACCGCACCTACGAGTTCCGCGACTTCGTCGAGGCGTTCGCGTTCATGACCGCCGCCGCGCTGCGCGTCCAGGAGATGGATCACCATCCCGAGTGGTCGAACGTCTACGGCACGGTCCGGGTCACGCTCGTCACGCACGACGCCGGCGGCGTGACCTCGCGCGACCTCGAACTCGCCCGGCGCCTCGAGGCGATCGCGACCCGCTGGCCGAAGGGCTGAGAGCGCCGCGCTACCGCGCCGCGTACCGGTCGGTCGCGGCGACGAGCGCGCGGCAGTTGCCGTTCTCGTACGCGCTGTGGCCGCTGTCGGGCGAGATCACGAAGTCGGCTTCCGGCCAGGCGCGGTGCAGCGCCCACGCGCTGTCCATCGGGCACACGACGTCGTAGCGGCCCTGCACGATCGTGGCGGGCACGTGGCGGATGCGCCCGACGTCGCGCAGCAGCTGGTCGTCCGCGTCGAAGAACCCGCGGTTCACGAAGTAATGGCTCTCGATGCGGGCCATGGAGAGTGCCACGGCGTCCTCGTCGTAGTGCGCCGTGAACGCCGGGTCCGGGTAGAGGCGCGACGTGCTCCCCTCCCAGACGCTCCAGCGCCGGGCGGCCTCGAGCCGCACCTTCGAGTCGTCGCTCGTGAGACGCCGGTGGTAGGCCGCCACCAGGTCGCCCCGCTCGGCCGCGGGGATGTGCCCTTCGTACGGCTCCCAGGCGTCGGGAAAGATCGTGGACGCGCCGCGCTGGTAGAACCAGTCGATCTCGCTCCGGCGCAGCAGGAAGATGCCCCGCAGCACGAGCTCGGTCACCCGCTCGGGATGCTCCTCGGCGTAGGAGAGCGCGAGCGTCGAGCCCCAGCTGCCGCCGAAGACGAGCCAGCGCTCGATTCCGAGGTGCTCGCGCAGCCGCTCGATGTCGGCGACGAGGTCCCAGGTCGTGTTCGCCTCGAGCGAGGCGTGCGGCGTGCTCTTCCCGCAGCCGCGCTGGTCGAAGAGCACGATGCGGTAGCGGGTGGGATCGAAGAACCGCCGCTGCTTCTCGTCCGTGCCGCCGCCGGGCCCGCCGTGGAGGAACACCGCGGGCTTGCCCTGCGCGTTCCCGCTCTCCTCCCAGTAGAGCTCGTGCCCGTCCGTCACGGCGAGCCGGCCCGTCACGCGGGGCTCGATCGGCGGGTACATCCAGTTGAGCGGGTCCTTGAGCGGCGGGGTCATGACTCCTCCGGAAACGGGACGTGAACGGTCGGCACCGCGCAGGGAAGCACGTCCGGGCGGGCGGCGCGAACGCAGGCGCCGTCCGGCGGCCGGCCGGGCGGGCCCGCGCGGGCGACGCAGCCGCGCGGGACCGTCCTGCAGCCCCGCGTTCGTGCTAGGGTGCGCCACCATGTCGAAGCGCCACGTGCATCCGTGGGTGTTCATGGTCCTCTACGCCCCGTTCGGGGTCATGGCCGGCTACCTCACGGTCACGATCGGCTGGCAGCTCACGCAGGCCGGCGTCCGGATCGAGGCGGTCGCGGCGATCATCGCGGCCAGCTTCATCCCGCACACGTGGAAGTTCCTCTGGGCGCCGATCGCGGACGTCACGCTGCGGCGCAAGACCTGGTACGTGCTGGCGGGCATCGTCAGCTCGATCGGGCTCGCCGTGACCGGCATCGTCCCGCACTCGCCGGCGACCGTCCCCCTGCTCACCGCGGTCGTGATCGCCTCGAACTTCGCGATCACGTTCCTCGGGATGGCGGTCGAGATCCTCATGGCCCTCTCGGTGCCCGAGGACATGAAGGGCCGCGTGGGTGGCTGGTTCCAGGCGGGCAACCTCGGCGGCGCGGGACTCGGCGGCGGGCTGGGCCTGTGGCTGGCCCAGCACGGCCCCTCGCAGGCGCTGCCGGGGATCACGCTGGGCGTGCTGTGCGTGTCCTGCTGCTTCTTCCTCCCGCTCGTGGACGAGCCGCCGCCGACCCGGCACCCGGGTGGCCTCGCCGCGAGCCTCAAGGGCGTCCTCACCGACCTCGTGGACCTCGCGCGCGCCCGCATCGGCTTCATCGCGCTGTTCCTGTGCTTCCTTCCGATCGGCTCGGGCGCGGCGAGCGGCCTGTGGTCGGCGGTCGCGGGCGACTGGCACGCCTCGGCCGACACCGTCGCGCTCGTCACGGGCGTCTTCGCCGGGATCCTCTCGGCGGTCGGCTGCATCGTCGGCGGCTGGATCTGCGACCGCATGGACCGCAAGAACGCCTACCTGCTCTTCGGCGTCCTGCAGGCGAGTTGCGCGGTCACCATGGGCTTCCTGCCGCACACCGAAAGCATGTACGTCGTGATGACCTCGATCTACGCGGTCATCACCGGCTTCACCTTCGCGGGCTTCACGGCGTTCGTGCTGGAGGCCATGGGCGCCGGAGCGGCGGCGACCAAGTACAACGTCTTCGCCTCGCTCTCGAACACGCCGATCGCCTACATGACGAGCGTGGACGGCTGGGCGCACGGCCGCTTCGGCCCGGCCGGCATGCTCTACACCGAGGCGGTGTTCGGGGTGGCGGGCCTGACGTTGTTCCTGATCGTGCGCACGATCGTGGCGCGCGGCTGGCTCGGCAGCTCGAAGCTCCGCGAGGCGGCCTGACGCGAATCGGGCGTCAGCCGAGCCCGCGGCGGGTGAGCAGGTAGACCGCGAAGCTCCCCAGCCAGTGCGTCCCCGCATAGTGCGTCGTGCCCGCGCCGGCCAGCCCGGCTGCGCGGTGCGCCCGGGCCGCCTCGGCGAGCCCGCCGCGATGCGGGTGCCCTTCCGGAAGCGCCGCGACGACGCCCTCGAGCATCCATGCGCGCGTCAGGTTGAGCCCGTCCAGGTGCGCGAACTTGCCGTCCGCCTGGTCGGGCGAGGCGACGGGCGCGAGCCAGCGCGCGAGGTGCACGGCGACGGGCGAAGGCAGGAACACCTCCAGCCAGGACGCGAAGCGCCCCGCCGGCAGGGCGCGCCGCATCAGGTCGGCCTCGCCGAGGATCGGTGAGAGGAAGTCCTGCCCCGAGGGTTCGAAGTGCACGGGCGCCCCGCGGTCGCCGCCGTACAACCGTACGGCCTGCTCCGCGACACCGGCCAGGACGTCCGATCGGCCCGCGTTGCGCGCCCAGTCGAGGAGCAGCCCGAACGCGAACGCGCTCTGCGAGTGCTCGCCGGACCGGACGGGCCACGGCAGCCGCTCCGCCCACGCGGACAGGCGCGAGGCGGCGAGCCGCTCGAGCGGCTCGAGCCGCTCCGCCCAGCGCCGCGCGTCCGGGTCGTCCCAGCTCCGCAGCTCCCCGCACAGCTGCAGCAGCCACGCGAGTCCGTAGGGCCGCTCGAAGCCCTCGCGTCCGGGCGCGGACAGGAACGCCGCTTCGGCTTCCAGCCGCTCCGCCGTGAGGCTCGCGGCCAGCGCGGCACGCGCGGCCGCCGCCCACGGGGCCGCGGGCGCGGTGCGGACCGAGCGCGCGAGCCCCCAGTGGGTGTGCACCGAAGAGTGCCAGTCGAAGCAGCTCGCGAACGCGGGCGTCGCCCGCCCGGGCGGGACGAGGTCCTCTTCCCGCTGGACGAGCATCAGGACGTGGTACGGATACTCGCGACCGATCGAGGCGAGCATCATCTCGACGAACGGCGCCAGCTCGGCGGCATCCGGGGCGGAGGGCATGGCGGGCACGCTAGCACGGCCGCCGCAGGGACGTTTGGACCGGGGCGGCCAGCCTGCGTTACGTTGGCACAGCCTCGCCCCGGCTGCGGCCGGTGACGCGAACGAACTCGGGCGAACGGGAGGAACGCATGAGCGACCAAGCGCCGCGGATGAACGTCGCGCCGGAGGGTTTCCGCGCGGAGACCGACCTCCCGAAGGGCTTCGCGCCGTACTTCGCGAAGCTGCACGCGGAGTTCACCCCCCGCCAGCGCCGCCTGGTCGAGGCGCGCGCGGCGCGCCTCGCGGCCGCGCACCGCGACGGCGCGATGCCCGACCACCTCCCTCCCTCGACGGCCACGACCGGGAAGTGGCGCATCGAGCTGCCCGCCTGGTGCCGGGACCAGCGCAACCAGATGACCGGCCCCGCCGACGACGCCGAGCTGGTCGTCAAGATGCTCAACTCGGGCGCGCCGGGCGTGATGCTCGACCTCGAGGACTCGATGGCGAACGCGTGGCCGAACCTCATGGCCGGCCACGATCACCTGATCGCCGCGCTGGAGGGCCGGCTCACCTACGAGGACGGCAAGCGCGGCGTCCGCGTCGCGATCGAGCCGAGCGACGTCGTGATCTGGAACCGCGTGCGCGGGCTTCACCTCTCGCAGGGCGGCGTCACGGGGCCGAAGGACGTCGCGAGCGCCACGCTGTTCGACCTCGCGCTGCTCGCCTGGCGCGTCGATCCCGCGAAGCTGCGCCACCCGCTCGCGATCTACGTGCCCAAGTCGGAGTCGGCCGAGGAAGCCGCCTGGTGGCGCGACGCGTTCCAGGCGATCGCCGACGCGCGCGGCTGGCCGCGCGACACGATCAAGTGCATGGCGCTCGTCGAGTCCCACCCGCTCGCCTACCAG
Source organism: uncultured bacterium (assembly GCA_964589945.1). GTDB lineage: Bacteria > Eisenbacteria > RBG-16-71-46 > RBG-16-71-46 > RBG-16-71-46 > CAIXRL01. The sequence goes on along the minus strand of CAZPVG010000048.1, from coordinate 22,779 downwards.
ATGGAGGAGTTCCTCCACGAGCTGCGCGAGCACATCCTCGGGCTCAACCTGGGGCGCTGGGACTACATGGCGAGCCTCATCCACTGGAACTTCGAGAACCCGGCGTGGGTGCTGCCCGACCGCAACACGATTCCGCACGACGTGCCGTTCTTCCAGCGCGTGCGCTTCCTGATGGCCGACATCTGCCACCGGCGCGGCGTGCTCGCGATCGGCGGCATGACGGCGCTCTACCCGAGCCGCACGGACGAGGAGCTCAATGCCCGCGCGCTGAAGGTGCTCGAGCAGGACAAGCGCAACGAGGCCACGTGCTTCATGGACGGCGCCTGGACCGGGCACCCGGACCAGAACGCCATCGCGGTCGCCCAGTTCCCCGTGCCGAACCAGCTCGACCGCCGGCCGCCGGGCGTCGAGCGCTATCCCGACCTGCGGCCCGTGCCGGCCGGCGTCGGGCGCCACTCGATCGAGGGCACGCGCGCCGCGGTCCGCACCGTGATCCGCTACCGCAACGGGGTCCTGAACGGCAACGGCGCGAGCCTGCTCGACGGCTACATGGAGGACCTCGCGACCGACCGCATCTACCGCCTCATGCTGGCGCATCGCCTGCGCCACCGCGCGACGGTGCCCATCCCGGGCGACGGCGGCGAGCCGGTGATGCACGACGAGGCCCTGCTCGGGGGCTGCTTCGACGAGGCGCTGGCGAAGCTGGTCGAGGAGCTTCCGCTGGGGCGCGACGTCGGAACGGCCGAAACCCTGTCGGAAGCGCGGCACCGCAGCGAAGCCATGATCCTGAACGGCTGGTTCGATCCCGTTTGAGGACCCGGAAGGGTCCGCGTCGGGCCGGCATCCATCCCCGGAGACGACGATGAGCAAGGCGAGAACCGCGAACGAGATCCGGAAGAGCTGGGATTCCGATCCCCGCTGGAAGGGCGTGAGGCGGAACTACTCCGCCGAGGACGTCGTGCGCCTGCGCGGCTCGCTCCACGTCGAGCACACGCTGGCGCGCGTCGGGTCCGAGCGCTTCTGGCGGCTCCTCACCACCCAGGCCCCGGTGCGCGCGCTCGGGGCCCTGACCGGCAACATGGCCGTGCAGCAGGTCGCGGCCGGCCTGCCGGCGATCTACCTGTCCGGCTGGCAGGTCGCCGCGGACGCGAACACGGCGGGCCAGATGTACCCCGACCAGAGCCTCTACCCGGTGGACTCGGTGCCAAACGTCGTGCGCCGCATCAACGCCGCGCTCACGCGCGCCGACCAGGTGGCGCACCTCGAGGGCAACCCGACGGGCACGGACTGGTTCGCGCCCATCTGCGCCGACGCCGAGGCCGGCTTCGGCGGCGACCTGAACGCCTACGAGCTGATGAAGGCGCTGATCGACGCGGGCGCCTCGGGCGTCCACTTCGAGGACCAGCTCGCCTCCGCCAAGAAGTGCGGACACCTCGGCGGCAAGGTGCTCGTGCCGACGCGCGAGTTCGAGCAGAAGCTCCAGGCCGCCCGGCTCGCCTCCGACGTTCTCGACGTGCCCACGGTGCTCGTCGCGCGCACGGACGCGCACAGCGCGACGCTGCTGACCAGCGACGTGGACGAGCGCGACCACCGCTTCCTCGTGCGCGATCGCACGGCCGAGGGCTTCTGGCACCACCGGAACGGGCTCGAGTCGGCCATCGCGCGCGGCCGTGCGTACGCGCACGTCGCCGACATGATCTGGTGCGAGACCTCGACGCCCGACCTCGCCGAGGCGAAGCAGTTCGCCGAGGGGATCCACGCCGAGCACCCCGGCAAGCTGCTCGCCTACAACTGCTCGCCATCGTTCAACTGGTCGAAGAAGCTCGACGCCGCCACGATTGCGAAGTTCCACCGCGAGCTGGGCGCGATGGGCTACACGTTCCAGTTCATCACGCTCGCCGGCTTCCACGCGCTCAACCTGTCCATGTTCGAGCTGGCCCGCGGCTACCGCGAAGAGGGCATGACGGCCTACGCGCGGCTCCAGGACCACGAGTTCCAGCTGCAGAAGAGCGACGGCTACGGCGCGGTCACCCACCAGAAGTTCGTGGGCACGGGCTGGTTCGACGCGCTGCAGGAGGCCATCTCGGGCGGCAAGAGCGCGACCACGGCGCTCGGGGAGTCCACCGAGAAGTCGCAGTTCTGACGGTGCCCGGCGACGGGAAGGCCCAGAGGCGGAGCGCCTCCGGGCCTTCCCGTCGCCGGCGCCGCGACGCCTACCAGACCCGCGGCACCCAGTGCGCGGTCGCCGCGACGCGCTCGCGCCACGCCTCGCCGTGACGCTCGATGAGCAGCCGGTCCTCGCGCACGCACCACCACGCCGAGACGGCGACGGCGGGCAGGGTCAGGGTGAGCGCGCCGCTCGCGACCCCCACGGCCATGGGCAGCGAGGCGTAGAGCAGCATGCGCGCGGCCACGTCGGGCTGGCGCACGCGGCCCGAGCCGCGGCGCGTCCGCCACCGGGCCGCGGCCGCGGCGAGCGCGAGCGCGACGCCGGCGAGGTTGCCCCAGCCGGACAGCCACGGGCCGCCCTGCGGACGGATCGTCAGGTAGAACGCGAGCACCGAGAGGAAGATGACCGGCGCCATCCAGCGGGGACGCTTCGCGCCCGCGCGCAGGGGCTCGCCGCCGGCGCGCCGCGCGAAGTGGTCGGCCAGGCCGTAGACGAGGATCAGGGTGCCGGTGACGCCGAAGCGCCAGAGCGCGTCGCCGAAGGTCTCGAGGAGCACGGATGGAGGTCCTCCCGTCGGTCCGGCCCGCCGCGCGGGGCGGGCGTGGCCGGGCAATCTAGGCAACCCGGGCCGTGCTGGCAATGTCGGCCGGGGCGCGCGGGGCCTGAAGGGGCGGACGCCGGGGCTTCGCCCCCGGCCGGCGCGGCCCTATCCTGCCGGGCATGTCGCGCGTCCTCCATGCCCCCGCCCTGCTCGCCCTCGCGCTCTCGCTCGTGCCCACCGCCTGCGCCGCCCCGGCCGGGTGGTCGGCGGCGACGGGGCTGCGCGCGCGCGTCGTCGTCTCCGGGCTGGACGCGCCGCTCTTCTTGACCGCGCCCCCGGGCGATACGCGCCTGTTCGTGGTCGAGCAGCCGGGGCGCATCCGGATCGTGAAGGACGGGAAGTTGCTGGACCGGCCGTTCCTCGACCTCACGGACCGCGTGCGCTCGGGCGGCGAGCGCGGGCTGCTCGGGCTCGCGTTCCACCCGGACTACGCGACGAATGGGCTCTTCTTCGTGGACTTCACCGACCGCGAGGGCAACACGCGGATCGAACGGTTCCGGGTGAGCGACGATCCCGACGTCGCGGACCCGGCCGGCGCGCAGCTCGTGCTGAAGGTCGAGCAGCCGTACTCGAACCACAACGGCGGCATGCTCGCCTTCGCGCGCGACGGGCGCCTGTGGATCGGGCTCGGCGACGGGGGCTCGGGGGGCGACCCGCACGGCAACGGCCAGAATCCCCGGGTGCTGCTCGGCAAGCTGCTGCGGATCGACGTGGACCACGGCTCGCCTTATGCAATCCCGCCCGACAACCCGTTCGCCGACGGGCGCGGCGGCCGGCCGGAGATCTGGTCGCTGGGCGTGCGCAATCCCTGGCGCTTTTCGTTCGATCGCGGCTCGAACCTCGTCTACGTCGCCGACGTCGGGCAGAACAAGTGGGAGGAGGTGGACGTCGTGGACGCCCGCTCGCCGGGGCTCAACTTCGGGTGGAACGTCCGCGAGGGGCTGCACGCCTACGGTGCGCCGCGCCCCGCGCCCGCGCGGCTCGTCGAGCCGGTGCTCGACTACCCGCACTCCGAGGGCTGCAGCGTGACGGGCGGCTACGTCTACCGCGGGGCGGCCATGCCGGACCTGCGCGGCACCTACTTCTTCTCGGACTGGTGCGGCGGCTGGCTGCGCTCCTTCCGCTGGGCGAACGGCCGCGCGACTGACCGCCGCGAATGGCGCCTGCCCTCGCTCGGCAAAGTGACGAGTTTCGGCGAGGACGCGGCGGGCGAGCTGTACGTCACGACCTCCGAGGGCCGGGTGCTCCGGCTCGAGCGGGTTCGCACGGGCCGCGAGACGTCCCGGTAGGTCGCCTCAGCCCGTGGCCACGCCCCCGGCGCGCGCGGCATCGCCGTTCGACTGCTCGCGAGCGTGGTCGCGGACGCGCAGCACGAGGAGCGTGCGGTCGTCCTGCGCTTCGACGCCGTCGAGGAAGTTCTCGACCTCCGAGAGCACCTTCTGCACGAGGTCGCGCGCCGGCACGTCGGGCGCGACGTTCGCGGCCAGGTCCGCGACGCGGTCGTCTCCGAACAGCTCGCCGTTCGCGTTCGTGGCCTCGCTGATGCCGTCCGTGTAGAAGAGGATCACGTCGCCGTCCACGAGCTGGACGGTGTCCTCCTCCATCGCGATGTCCTCCATGATGCCGATCAGCAGGCCGCCGCGCTCCAGGTAGAGCCGCTCGCCGTTCGCGCGCACGAGCACGGGATAGTTGTGGCCGGCGTTCGCGAACGCCATGCGGCAGCCGGTCGGGTCCACCCGCGCGAGGAAGAATGTCGCGAACTGGTGCACCGCCGTGCTGCGGTAGATCAGCGAGTTGATGTTGCGCAGGATCTCGCTCACCGAGACGGTCGTCCGCGCCTGGGTGCGCAGCGAGGCCTGGAGCATCGAGGACATGAGCGCCGCCGGGACGCCCTTGCCGGCGACGTCGGCAATGGCGACGAAGAACGAGCCGTCGGCCAGCGGCACGACGTCGTAGTAGTCGCCGCCGACCTGGCGCGACGGCAGGTTCACGGCATGCACCTCGCAACGGGGCAGCTCGGGGAAGTCGGCGCGCAGGAACGTGCGCTGAATCTGCTGGGCGAGGCTCAGCTCCTCCTCGATGCGCGCGACGCGCAGGCGATCCCGCAGCAGCAGCGAGTTCTGGAGCGAAACGGCCATCTGCCCGCCGAGCGCGATGAGCAGCGTCACGTCCTCGGACGTGTACTGGGTGCCGGTGAGCTTCTCGCCGAGCAGCAGCAGGCCCACGACCTCGCCGCGCCAGCGCAGCGGCAACATGAGCTCGATGCGCAGCGTGCGCTCGAGCAGCTCGCGGTCGAGCCGCTTGAGTCCGTCGATGGGCTCCGACAGGCGGAAGCTGCTCTCGGTGGCGGGCAGGCGCGGCGCGAGCGTGGCGAGCCGCGTGAGGGCCTCCGGCCCCAGTGGCTCGCCGGCGCCCGCCCGCGACACGGGGCCCTCGGGCGTGAACGCGACGACGTAGGCGCTGCGCAGCATGAGCGTGTCGGCGACCGTCCGCACCGAGCGGTTGAGCAGGTCGTCGAGGTCGATGGTGGTCTGCAGGTCGCGCCCGAGCTGGCGCAGGACGTTCCGGTAGTCGCCGGGGTCGCGCAGGAACATCTGGTCGAGCAGGTCCTCGAGCCGCCCGATGACGGGCTGGAACAGCGTCAGTGCCATGATGAGGAACACCGGCTCGACGATGCGCGACTCGATGCCGAAGGCGTGCGCCACCCACACGTTGATCCGCCCGACGAGCATCAGGTAGACGCCGATCAGCACCGCCGACGCGATCGCGTAGAGGATGCCGCGGCGGGCGATGAGCTTCGTGTCGAGGAACTTGTGGCGCACCATCGCGTACGCGATCGCGCCCGAGCCGACGAGCAGTGCGGCGGTAGTGAGCAGCGTGCGGAGCTGCTCCGACAGCGGGCGGCCGATCAGGGTGGGGACCGAGGTGGCCGAGGCGTAGAGCGCGAGGCAGAGGGCGAGCCCGATGGCGATGGCGCCGAGCTGCTGGCGGAGCCGGTGCACCTTCGTCGCCCGCCAGCTGCCGAGGAGCAGCGCGATCGCGATGGCCCCGTAGGCGAGGTCCACGAGCGAGAACAGCGAGCGGTGCACGCTCAGGAACAGCCGCCCGAACAGCGCCCCGATCGAGAGGATCGGCTGCAGCATCGCGGGCGCGTGCGCGAACGGGGCCGGCGTCGAGCGGCCGTCGCCGACGACGAGCAGCAGGACGAAGTGGAACAGGTGAGGCGCGAAGACGATCGGCAGGAAGCTGCGGTCCTGGAACGGGCCCGGCAGGCGCAGCCAGCGCGTGAACGCGCGCTCCTCGGGGAACACCGCCGCGAACACGAAGGCCGTCGGGAAGAACAGCTCCCAGAGCATCGCGGCGTTCTGTGAGACGGTCGCCGCCCCGGCGCCGGGGGCGAGCAGGGCCACGGCCGCGAAGACGGCACCGAAGCCGCCGAAGAACAGCAGCAGCGCCACGATCCGGTTGAGCCGCTGCTTCGTGTTCTCGCGCAGGATCACCAGCCCGAGCAGGAATACGAGCCCGCCCAGGACCATGCTGATCGTCGCGAGGAGATTGGAGCTGTTCGACATGGGGCCCCGGATCGCTCGACCCGCCCCGGGCCTGTCCCGGCGCGGCACTCCTGCCCGATCATCACCGGCGGAGGGGACGCCCGTCCGCGGGACTCGGCGCAACCAGTGTTCCGGGCCGGCCACGGGGCGTCAAGGGGTCGCCTTCGGCCCGGCCGGCGCGCCTCTAGCGCAGCAGCACGACCCGGCGGACCAGCGCACGGCCGGCGGCCTCCGCCCGCACGAAGTAGACGCCGGGGGCCGCGGCCGCGCCCTCCCCCGTGCGCCCGTCCCAGACGAGCAGGTGGTTCCCCGCCGCCAGCGGCCCGTCGGCGAGCGTGCGGACGCGCGCGCCGCGCACGTCGAGCACGAGCGCCCGGCCGCGCGCGGCAACCGGCAGCGACCAGAGCATCCGGACGGGCAACCGCCCGGGCGTGGCCTCGAAGACCCGCAGGGCGAAGATCGGAGGCGGCACGTCGGCCGGAACCTGCGGCAGCGGCCGCAGGACCGTGGCGAAGGGTGCCGAGAGCCACGAGGCCACCGCGGAGTCGCCGCGCATCGCGACCAGCTCGATCAGGTTGGCGGCCGACGAGTCCGCGGGGACGAACGGCCACATCGGCTCGGCCGTGCTCCCGACGAGCGACCAGGTGCGGCCGCCGTCCGCCGAGTGCATCACGTCCATGCGGTCGGCGTCCGCGGGCCGCGTCCACTCGAGCGGAATCGTAACGCCGGCGCGCGAGAGCGGCCACGCCGACGCGGCGCCGAAGGCGGCGAGCGGTCCGGCGGGGAAGCTCGCGCGCGCGACCGCCGCGAGGATCGTGTCCGCGACCCAGCCGCCGTCCATCAGGCCCGCGAACGGCAGCGCGACCGTGTCTCCCTGGGCGAGCGCGGCCCGCAGCGCGACCGCGTCGAACCACGCGAGCTCGTGGCCGGGCGAGGGCGTTCCCGTGACGTCGGAGCGCGCCGGCACGCCGGCCAGCGTCGCCGTCGCCGGATCGAGGTTCGCGTGGCCCGGCGGGCGCACGAGGTCCACCTCGACGAGCGGCGCGAGCGAGACCGGCCCGAGCGCGGCCGGGCTCAGGGCGGCCGACGCGGGCGCCGCGCCCACGTGCAGCGTCACCGGCACGTCCGCCAGCGGCCGCTGCGGATCGTCGCTCGCGAAGCGCACCGCCCCCGCGCGGTCGCCGTCCGGCCAGCCGTCGGCCGTCGCGAGCACGCGCACCGTGTCCGCGCCGCCGGCGGGGGTGACGCCCTCGCGACGGTCCACCGCCAGCCACGGCGGCCGCTGCGCCAGCCGCACGCGCAGCCGGTCGTGGACGTACGGCGCGTTCCACGCCACGCGCAGCCCCACGGACCCGCTCGCGTCCTGGAGGCCGATCGTCGCCTGGTCGGTGCCGCCCGCCATCGAGAGGTACTGGAAGTCGATCGAGCCGTCGGGCCAGAGCAGGACCTCGAACGTGTAGGGCCCGCCCACTGCGAAGTGCGCGGCGTCCTTCCACTCGATGACGAACTTCGTCCCGTCGTACCAGGCGTACGCCCCCGCGGGCCCGCCGACCGGCCGCAGGTCGAGGTCGTCCCACCACGGCGCGACGAGGTCCCGCGGCGTCGCCGACGACGTGTCGGGCAGGTCGCCGTTCGCGAAGACCGGGGTCGTGTCGCGGAACGAGAGCCAGCCGTTCGTGCACACGTTCACCGTGGTGAACGTGTCGCCGTAGAACGGGAACGCGAACGGGAGCGGGACGTCGGCGCGGGTCGAGTCGTCGGCCCCCCCGAAGACCCGCGCGCCGACCTCGGAGACCTCCTCCCACGCGAACGGCAGTCCGTCCGGCGAGTCGCTGTCGGTCCAGCGGTAGCCGGCGGCGTCCGGACCGCGCGGGCCGACGGCGCCGGCCGGCCCGGCGGCGCCCTTCGCGCCCGGGCGCGGCGAGGATGCCGGCGGCGCAGGCGGCGTCTGGAGCGCCGTCGCGCTCCAGTGGAGCGGCGAGAGTCCCGTGTTGCGCACGACCACGCTCGCCGAGCGCTCGAGCGCCAGCGGCCCGATCCCGTTCGCCGCGTCGAAGCCCAGCGAGGCGCCGCCGAGCGCGATCGCGGGCGGCGGCACGCCCCGGCCCGAGAGCGCCGCCTGGAGCAGCGGGTGCGCCGCGTCGTCGGTTCCGATCGCCAGCACGCCCGCATCGTCGCCGGGCACGGCCGGCGCGAAGGCGACCGGGAGCGCCTCGAAGGCTCCCGGCTGCAGGACGTGCGGCACGAAGAGCGCCGCGAACGGGGCCGGCGCCTGTACCGACGCCAGCGCGAGCGGCGTGCCGCCCGCGTTCTCGACCAGCACGTGCAGCGTGTCGGCGCGGCCCGCCTGCACGTCGCCGAACGCGAGCGAGGCCGTGTGCAGGCGCGCGATCGGGACGCCCGTCACCTCCAGCGTGGCCGTCAGCGCCGTGTCGGGCGCCGCGGGGTCGTTCGTCAGCACGTGCAGCGCCGTCGCCAGCGAGGTCGTGCCCAGGCGCGAGGCGTCGAAGTGCACGCGCAGCGTCTCGCTCCCGCCGGGGCCGAGCGAGCCCGAGTCGGGCTCCGACCACACCCAGCGCGGCGTCGGCACGAACCGGACCGCGAGGCTGTCGTGCAGGTAGGGCTGGTTCGCGGCCACGGTGAGCCCCACGGTGCGCGAGCCGTCCTGGATCCCCACGGTGCTCGAAGCGAGATCGCCCGCGAGCGAGCGGTACTGGCAGCGGATCTCGCCGTTCGGCTCGAGCACGGCCTGGAACGTGAGGCTCGAGAGCGGCTCCGCCCAGCGCGGGACGCCCTCCCACGTCACGACGAAACGCGCGCCGTCGGACCACGCGTAGGCGCGGCGCCCCGCGAAGCCGAACGTGAGGTCGTCCCAGAGCGCGGCGACGAGCCGCGCGGGCGCGTCGGGAGACGGCAGGGTGGTGTTCGCGTAGTCGGAGGCGCCCGCTCCGAACGTGAGGAAGCCGTTCGTGCAGACGCGCACCTGCCCGTAGGTGCCGCCGTAGAACGGGAAGTCGAACCCGATCGGCAGCGGGTCCGTGGTCGCGTCGTCCCCGGTCAGCTCGAGCCGGTTCGCGGGACTCGCGATGTCGATCCAGTCGTAGACCGGCCCGCCCGGCGCCGCGGAGTCGAGCCAGCGATAGCCGAACGCGTCGGGCCCGCCGGCCGACAGCGGCTGCACCGCACCTCGCGGGCCCTCGGCCCCCTTCACGGTCGAGGGCGACGAAGCGGCCGCGGCGGGCGCGGGCGCCGGCACCGCGCCGGGCGCGAGCACCGCCGGCGGCACGCGCCAGTCGAGCGTGCCCTGCGAGTCGTTCGTGATCGTGACGTCCACTTCGGCCGTCCCTCCCGTCGGCAGGGCCGCGGCGAGCGGCGCCCCCGACAGCACGAGCTTCGGCGGCACGAGCGTCGTGCCGGAGGCGAGGTTCGAGATCGGACCCGCGTTGCCGAACTCGTCCTCGGCCCGCACCGCCACCCAGTAGGTCGTGAGCGGCGTGAGCCCGAGCAGCCGCGCGTGTTCGGCCGTTCCCGCGGGCCCGGGCGCGGCGACGTGCAGCCGCGAGGCCGATGCGAAGCCGGCGCTGTCGAACGGCGCCGTGGCCACCCGGACGTCGTAGGCGAACGCGGTCCCGACGTCGCCGTCGTCGCCGGTCGCCGTCCAGGCGAGCTCGAGCGAGTTCGAGCCCGACGCGGTCACGGACAGGTCGGTGATCGCGCCCGGCGGCACGCTGTCGGGCTCGGCGACCGCCCGCAGCAGGTCGAGCCGCGCGCCGCTCACGCACCGGCCGGCCAGCGTCGGGAGCGGGATCGCGGCCTTCATCAGCCGGTCCTTGAGCTCGAGCGGGCCCAGCCCGGGGTGGCTCGCGAGCAGCAGCGCGGCGGCGCCGGTGACGTGCGGCGCCGCCATCGAAGTGCCCGAGAGCAGCGCGAAGCGGTCGTCGGGCCAGAGCGAGAGCACGCTCACGCCGGGCGCCGCGAGGTCCACCGCCTGCTGGCCGTAGTTCGAGAAGGCGGCGAGCGAGTCGTTCTTGTCCGTCGCCGCGACCGAGAGGATCTCGGGCACCGGGTAGGCCGCGGGGTAGGCCGGCGTGACGTCGAGGTCCGAGCCGGAGTTGCCCGCGGCCGCGACGAACAGCATCCCGTCCGCGCCCGCGGCGGTGATCACGTCCACGAGCGCCTGCGAGTACGGCCCGCCGCTCCAGGAGTTGTTCGTGATGCGGACGTGGTGCCGCGCGGCGAACTCGATCGCGGCGATCGCGTTCGAGATGAAGCCGGACCCGGCCGCGTTGATGAACTTGAGCGCCATGATCTTCGCGTGCCAGCACACGCCGGCGACGCCGTAGCCGTTGTCGCTGACCGCGGCGATCGTGCCCGCGACGTGGGTGCCGTGCCCGTTGTCGTCCCAGGGATCGGAGTCCCCGTTCGCGAAGTCCCAGCCGTGCACGTCGTCCACGTAGCCGTCGCCGTCGTCGTCGATGCCGTTCCCCGGGATCTCGCCGGGGTTCGTCCAGACGTTCGCGGCGAGGTCGGGGTGGTGGTAGTCCACGCCCGAATCGATGACGCCGACGACCAGGGTCGAGTCGCCGGTGGTGACGTCCCAGGCGTACTCGGCGCGGATGTCGGCGCCGGGCGTTCCCTGGGTCTGGCCGCGGTTGGCGAGCGGCCACTGGTCGGGGAAGAACGGGTCATCGGGCGTGCGGTCGACCGTGACGACCCAGTTGGGCTCGGCGTAGAGGACCTGCGGGTCCTTCGACAACCGGGCCACCGCGTCCTCGACCGAGAGCGAATCGAGCTTCAGGCGCACGATCCCGGCGATCGGGTACTGCTGGAGGACCGTCGCGCGCGCGGCGGCGAGCGACGCGGCCCGCTGCGCGGCCCGCGCCGCGGGCCGGAACCGCACGAGCACCTCGCCAGCGGCATAGCGCGGCGCGCCCGGGGCGGCGACGGGCAGCGAGCCGGGCGCGGGAGGCGGCGGCGCGGTCGCGCGGGAAGAGCCGGCCGCCGCCCCCGCAGCCGGCGGAGCGCACAGCAGGACCGCTGCGGCGATGGATGCGATCAGCGGGCTGCGGTTCATGCGCTTCCCCCGGATACCCGGACTGCCGCGCCCCGGTTCCGGGCGCGCCGCCCGCGGGCCGGGGCGGCCGGGTGCTCCGTCAGCGGCGGCGGCGGGCCGCGTACTTCGCCACGACCTGGGTGGCGATGCCTCCCCGGACGTTGAATCGGCCGATGACCGTCATGCGACGCGGCTTCAGCTCGCGCACGAGGTCGTCGAGGATCTGGTTCACGACCTGCTCGAAGAAGTGTCCTTCGTCCCGGAAGGACCACAGGTAGAGTTTGAGCGACTTGAGCTCGACGCACGTCCGGTCGGGCACGTAGAGGACGACGATGGTGCCGAAGTCCGGCTGCCCCGTGACCGGGCAGACGGCCGTGTACTCGGGGCACTCGTGGCGGATCCAGTAGTCGCGCTTCGGCTGCGGGTTGGGGAACGTCTCGAGTCGGCGCGACGGCCGGGTCGGCATGGGGTCCTCCTCCAGAGTCTGAGACGCCGGGGTGGGGAGTCTCCGCGAGCCCTCCGAGGCCGGTCAAGTGCGTGCGGCCCGGCGCACGAGGCCGAGGCACGGCCCCGCGCCGTCGTGCCGCCCGCTCCGGGCCCGCGCGCCGCGCCTCCCTCGCCCGGCACCTGAGGGGACGCGCTTTCACGCCTGCCCGCCCGCGTGTTAGCGTCGCCGCCCTCATGAAGACCGTGTTCCTCGAAACCTACGGCTGCCAGATGAACGTGGCCGACAGCGAGCTCATGGCGGGCGTGCTCGAGCGCGCCGGCATGGCGCTCGTGGACCGGCCCGAGGACGCCGACGCCGTGATCCTGAACACGTGCGCCATCCGCGAGCACGCCGAGCAGCGCGTGCTCGGGCGCCTCGGCGACTTCGCGCGGCTGAAGGCCGCCAACCCCGAGCTCGTCGTGGGCGTCGCGGGCTGCATGGCCCAGCACCTGCGCGCGAAGCTCCTCGAGAAGCGGCGCGTGCTCGACCTGGTCGTCGGCCCCGACGGCTACCGGCGGCTGCCCGAGCTGCTCCGGCGCGCGGCGGCGGCGCCCGTCGCCGACGTGCGGCTCGACCGCGACGAGACCTACGGCGACCTCGAGCCCAGGCGCGAGCGCGGCGTGCGCGCGTGGATCACCGTGCAGCGCGGCTGCGACAAGTTCTGCACCTATTGCGTCGTGCCGTTCACGCGCGGGCGCGAGCGCAGCCTGCCGCTCGCCGATCTCGTCCGCCAGGTCGAGCGCGCCGCGGCCGGCGGCTGCCGCGAGATCGTCTTCCTCGGGCAGACCGTGAACTCCTGGCGGCACGGCGACGACGACTTCGCCGACCTGCTGCGCGCTGCGAACGAGGTGGACGGCGTGCTCCGGTTGCGCTTCACCTCGCCGCACCCGAGCGACATGACCGACCGCGTGGTCGCCGCGATGGCGGAGTGCGGAAAGGTCATGCCGCACGTCCACCTGCCGCTCCAGTCCGCGTCGGACCGCGTGCTCGAGGCGATGAACCGCACCTACACGCTGGACGGCTACCGCGACGTCGTCCGGCGGCTGCGCGCCGCCGTCCCGGGGATCGCGCTCAGCACCGACCTCATCGCCGGCTTCCCGGGCGAAACGGAAGAGGACCACCGGCGCACCGTGGACTACATGCGCGAGGTGCGCTGGGACAGCGCGTTCCTCTTCAAGTACTCGGCCCGCCCGGACACGAAGGCGTTCCGCTGGCCCGAGACGGTGAGCGAGGACGAGAAGGGCCGCCGGCTCACCGAGCTGATCGAGCTTCAGCACGCGCTCTCGGGCGAGATCCACGACGCGCTCGTGGGGACCGAGGAGGAGGTGCTGGTCGAGGGCCGCGGGCGGCGCGACGACGGGCAGCTCTACGGCAAGAGCCGCACGTTCCGCACGGTCGTCTTCGGCGACGACGGCTCGGCCCCCGGCACGCTCCGCCGCGTGCGCATCGTCGGCGCGACCCCGGTCACGCTGATCGGCGAGTCGGTGGACGCGCCCCGACCCGAGCCGCTGGTCACGATCGGCGGCTGAGCCCGGGCCCCGTCGTGGCGGGCGTCACCCGCCCCCATGACGAAATCCTGTGATTCCCGGCCATGCCCGGTCCCCCATCGATTGACGCGGGCTTCCGGACGCCCCGGGAACACGGACCCCCGACCCGGAGCCCGCTGCGCCGGCCGGCCGCCCGCCGCGGCGCCCACTCCGTTCCAGGGGGTATGACCATGCGTCCAGGACCGAGCCATCCCGGTACCGGCGCGCGGACCACCGCGCGCATGGCCCTCGCGGCGACCACGCTGCTCCTCACCCTCCTCCGGCCGGGCCCCGCCACGGGTGCCGAAACGGACGCCGCGGCCCCCGGCGCGGCGCCCGACACGTCTTCGAGCCCTGCAGCGCAACCGCCCCGTCCCACCTTCCTGACCGGTCCCGCCGAGCAGCTCACGCCGCTGGCGCGCGCGCTGCGCGAGCGCCTCGAAGCGGGCAAGCGCGAGCTCGCCGGGCTGGAAGCTCAGCTCGCGGCGACGCAGGACCCGGCAGCGGTGCTCGACCTGTTCCGCCGCATCCGCGATTCGAAGCGGCGGACCGAGCGCGACCTGCTGAAGACGCAGCTCGAATTCGCGCGCGCGGACGGGCGGGCGGAGGACGCCGCGCGGCTCGCCGCGGCGCTCGACTCGCTGGCGACCCCGCGCCTGCCCGTGCCCGGGCCGAGCCGGCCCGCGCCGCGTCCCGAAAGGACGGTGACGCCGTGAGCCGCGCCGCCTGCTTCCGGACCCTCGCGCGCGCGGCCGCCGCCGCGGTGTGGCTCTCGCTCGGGCCGCTCGTGGCGCTCGCGGGCGACGCCCCGCGCACGGCGCCCGCGACGATCGATCCACCGGCCGCGTTCACGCCGCCGGTCTTCGACAGCCTGCCGGCGACCCCCAACCTCGAACGCCTCGACGGGCAGCCGATCGAGAGCGGCGCCGCCTACGCCCGCATCGCCGAGCCGGCGAAGACCACGGATCAGCCCATCCACATCCACGGCCGCCTGGCCTACCGGCGTCCGGACGGCGTGCTGGAGGGAGTCGACAACGCCTTCGTCTGGGTGTGGGACGACGACCCGACGCCGGACGTCTGCATCGACGCGTGGTTCGGCTACTTCACGACGGACCAGAACGGGTACTTCGACGTCACCGTGACCTATCCCTCGCGCGACCCGTGGTGCGACACCACGCCCGACATCAAGCTCGTCTGGGGTTGGAGCGGCGGCGACTTCACGCACGCCTACATTTCCGGGCTGGGCGAGGATCACGCGCTCGTGACCCCGACGATCGTGGATTTCACGGGGAGCGACATCGACTACGGAACGATCGGTCCGATCGCCCCCGAGGCCGTGCGGCGCACCCATCACTTCCAGGTGATCCGCCGGGTGGAGCGCTGGGTCGCCGCGCACGGCTATCCGATCCTCATCCCCGAGAGACTGCCGCTGATCGCCGGCGTGGACGAGGGCACCCCCGTGGACGTTCCCACGCGCTACAACCACTCCTACGTCGCGGGGTACGCGGGCAGCCTGCTGCTCGCGTCGGGCGACACGTGGAACGACTCCAGGCTGGCCCGAATCGTGGCCGAGTCCTGGCTCGACCAGTATGGCGCCTACGACTGGACCGAGGACCTGTGCAACGGGACATGCGACGGAACGAGCGCCTACTGTGACTACTGCACGTGGTGCGCCGAGAGCCCCGTCACGGCCTGGCAGAAGGGCCTGGAGGAGTGGATGGCCGAGCAGGCGCTCTCCGACAACACCCTGGGCTACGAGGTGCCGGCATTGAACGTGGTCCACTACGAGTCGGTCGGCGCCTGCGGGGGCGCGCCCGTCAACCCGTACCTGATCTCCGGCTACTTCGCCGCGTGCCTGCACGACATGAGCGACACCGTGGACGAGGACGACCCCCTGTTCCCACAGGGCCGCGACGCGATGGGCTGGGGCCCGGACTTCGCGCTCCAGATCGCGGTCGAGGATCACCCTGCCTCCGTGGGCGCGTTCTTCGCGGACTTCCGCGCCCGTTACCCGGCGGCCTGCGAGCAGATGTGGCTCACGGCGGCCAACGTCGGCTACTCCCTCGACGGCCTGCCGCCGAACGCGATCACCGGGCTCGCCTCCTCCTCTCACACGCCGGGCGTGGCCTCGACCAACGCCCGCGTGACGCTCAACTGGACGGAGCCCGCCGACGACTGCTTCGACTCGAAGCAGTACTCCATGGTCATCGCCTCGACGGCGCAGGCGCCCGACAACACCGCCGAGATCGGCGACGTCAGCACCTGGACCACGGCGCCGCTCGCGGCCGGCACCTGGTACATCACGCTCCGGGTCGGCGACCTGGCGGGCAACTGGCGGACCGACTACGCCACCTTCGGCCCGGTCGTGATCGTGAACCCGACCCCGGCCAACCTCGCGAACGTCGCGCACACGGGCTGGGCCGCGCCGGTCGTGCCGCGGGCCAGCTCGGACGCCACGCTCTCGAACGTCGCCGCGCCCGCCACGCTGCCCGGGAACGCGACCGGCACGTACTGGAACGTCTCGGTGCAGAACACCGGCGGCGCGTCCACCGGCTCGGGCAGCGGCTCGTGGGTGCAGGCGGACGGCGTCGGCTTCTACTCGCCGATCAACCCGCCGGAATACGCGGTCTCGGTCCCGACGCTCGCGGGCGGCCAGGCGTGGCAGGCCGTCAACCTCGGCCCGCTCTACCTGCGTGGCGGCCGGCACACGTTCGGGTCCTACTGCGACTTCACCGGGCTCGTGGCCGAGTCGAACGAGACGGACAACGCCTGGGCGCGGCAGTGGACCTGGACGCCCTATTCGCTCGCGCTGAACGGCTCCACCTACCGCCTCTCGCCGCCCGACCGCACGGGTGGCTGGGATTCGGCCACGGGGACGCTCTACTACAACTGCGACGGCGTCCGGTTCACCTCGTCGGGCTGGTGGAACGCGCTGACCGTCTACGCCTCGAACAACGACGCCGACTTCGACGCGCGGCTCCACGTCGCCTCGACCGGCGCAAACGACGGATTCGGGGCCTACTCCGGGTGGTCCTCACGGCCTGCCGGCTACCTCGACGCGGTGTTCGTGAACCGCAACCGGACGGGAACCAGCACGACGAACTGGGACGTCGGCGTTATCCAGGGGACCGATGTCCACGACCTGAGCAGCTACCAGGCGCAGCACATCACCAGCGTGGAGCAGTCGGTCGGCGACTCGATCACGGTGACGCTCGGCGTGGGCGAGGCGATGGCGATCCGCGAGGTGTACGTGCCCGCCGGCTGGCACAGCGCGATCGTGCGCCTCGTCTCGGGCCAGGGCCCGCTCCACCTCTCGTGGCTTCCGGCCGACTTCGTGACCGGCGACATGGACGACTACGGGGACACGGCCACGGACGACGGCACCGGGACGTCCCGGATCGAGTTTGATCCCGCCTCGAGCGATTACAACGCGTTCGCGGTCTACCGCGACCGGTTCGACACCGACTACACACAGCCGGTCACGTTCACGTTCCAGGTGATCGCTACGCCCCCGGACCTCCGGCCCCTGCACCCGGCCGGCTGGGCGGACGCGATCGTGCCGCGGCCCGCGAACGACGGCACGCCGGGAAGCGTCCCGGCGCCCGCCTCGCTCACCGGCTGGACCGCGAGCACCTGGCTCAACTGGGCGACGATCAACGACAGCCCGATGCCGGCGAGCACGCCGGTGGCGAACCGCATCCTGCGCGACGGAACGACAGTGCTCGACCAGATCGAGCCGTCGTATCCCGCGGGAGGGTCCGTGCTCACCAACTACGCGTACCCCGTGACCGTGCCCGGCGGCCGGCACACGCTCTCGCTCCACGCCGATCAGCCCGACGCCGTCCTCGAGATCTCGGAGACGAACAACCGGACCGCGGCGCAGTACGCGTGGTCGCCGCAACTGCTCGCCCGCGGCACCACCACGGGCCTGCCCCACCCCGCCGACCCGGAGGGCGGCTGGCCCGACCTGCCGGCGGGCCCGTACTGGCCCAACTGCGACGGCTATCGCACGCCGACGTTCGAGCCCGGCGTCCTCGACGGCCAGTGGGCCGCCGTGGCCGCCCTCGCCGCAGCCCCGGGGGGCGTGGACCTGCGTCTGCACGACGTGAGCGACGACCCGACCAGCGCGTTCACCGCCACCCTCGCGACCTCCGAGCTTCCCAACGCCTCGACCGACTTCGTCGCGATCGACCTCGGCAACTCGAACGCGATGACGTTCGACGTCGGGGTGACGCACTCCCTCGGGACGGAGCCGGTGCAGCTCTCGGTGGTCAGCTCGACCGCGCTGGGATCGCAGCCCACCGGCGAACACGGGCCGTACACGATGCCCGCGGGCGAGGCGATCGCGCTCTACGACCTGAAGCTGTACGGCGCGCCGTACCGGGTGCGGCTCGTGAACCTCTCCACCGACGTGAATCTCGACCTGACACTGCTGCCGCCCGACGGGGTGGTGTTCGGACCGCTCGATGTTCCCGCGGCGCAACGCAGCGCGACGGGCTCGCTCGGCGAGAACGAGGAGGTGCTCCTGCCCACCCCGACGGCCGGCAGCTGGTGCGCGGTCGTGACCCGCGCCGGCAACGCCGACCTCGGCAACCCGGCGGACTACCGGCTCGATTTCATGAACATGACGGACGTTCCCGACGACGGCCCGCTCGTGCCGGGAGCCACGCTGGCCGCCTCGCCCAACCCGTTCGCACCCGTCACGTCGCTCAGCTTCGGCCTCGCGATGGCGGGACCGGTGGACCTCGAGGTGTTCGACCTCGGCGGCCGGCGCGTGCGGCGGCTGGCGGGAGGCCGCTACTCGGCCGGGCGGCATTCCGTGTCCTGGGACGGCCGCGACGAGGAGGGCCGCGAGGTGGCGAGCGGCGTCTATGTCGTGCGGTTCGCGGCCGAGGGGCGCCACGAAGTCCTCAAGCTGGCGCGGATGCGCTGAGGCGCGGGAAGCCGGCGGCGCCGCGAGGCGCCGCCGGCCGCACGGTCAGTCGTCGCTCTCGGCCCAGCGCCGCCAGGCGATCAGCCCGGCGCCGGTGATGCCCGCCCGGTTGCCGAGCGCCGCCGGCACGATCCGCAGCGCGTTCGTGTGCGAGGGCTGCGCGTAGCGGCGCACCGCCGCGCGCACGGACTCGAGCCACGCCTCGCCCGCGCCGGCGACGCCGCCGCCCACCACGACCAGCTCCGGGTTCACGACCTGCACCACGACCGCGATCTGCCGCCCGAGCGCGTCGGCCATCGTCGCGACGAGCCGCGCGGCGGCGGTGTCGCCCGAGGCCGCGGCGGCGAAGACGTCGCGCGCACCGGACGCTGCGAGCCCCGCCTCGCGCGCGCGCCGCACGAGGCCTCCGCCGCCCGCCAGCGGCTCGAGGCAGCCTTCGACGCCGCAGGCGCAGGCCGGGCCGCCGGCGTTGAGTCCCGCGTGCGCGATCTCGCCGGCGCCGCCCCAGGCCCCGCGCAGCACGCGGCCGTCCACGACGATGCCGCAGCCCACCCCGGTGCCGACCGTGAACGTGGCCGAGACGCTCGCGCCCTTCGCCGCACCGGCGAGCGCCTCGCCGAGCGCGGCCGCGTTCGCGTCGTTGTCGGCGTGCACGGGCACACCGAGCGCGGACGCGAGGTGCGCCGAGAGGGGAAAGTCGCGCGGCAGGGACAGGTGGGTCGTCACGTCCACGAGCGCGCCGGTGCGCGGGTGGATGACGCCGGGGCAGCCGATCCCGACCGCGCACGCGCCGGGCAGCAGCGCCCGCGCCGCGTCCTCGATCACGCCGAGCAGCACGCCGTGCCCCTCGAGCGCGCGCGCCGGCACGCACCCGGTCTCGAGCGCGGCGCCGTCGCGGGCGATGCGCGCGAACTTGAGGTCGGTGCCGCCGAGGTCGAGCGCCACGGCGTGCGTGGGCCCGGGGGACGCTGCGCTCATGGGCGGGCACGCTAGCACAGCCCAGGGCGCCCTTCCCCCGGGGGGCCGCCCGTCGTAGCCTGCCGGCATTCGAATGCCCCCCCGACCGTCGATCGCAGGAGTGCCGTGATGTCGTCCTTCGAGCCGGGCGGACTCGTCGAGCCGAAGGTGGGTCCGACGCGCCGCTGGTTCTTCGTCAGCATCGCCGCCGCCGTGTTGCTGGTCGCCGTGCTCGCCCTCGTGGCCGAGCCCTGGTTCGTCTTCCGGCGCATCAACCGCGCGGTCGCCGAGAGCGACTTCGACGTGCTGCGCACCCTGGTGGACCCCGCGCTCTCCTTCGAGCAGCTGCGCGAGTCGCTGGTCCTCGCGCACGGCGGCACCGGCATGACGCTCTCGCAGGGCTACGACGGTCCTTCGCGGTTCCTCGTGGTGGCCACGCCCCGCGACGGCACACGCGTTCCCGGACCGACCCGGCTGACGTTCGTGCTCGAGCGACACGGGCTCTCGTGGCGGCTCGTGGACGTCCTGCCCCACGACGCGCTCGCTTCGGAGCCCGACGACGAGCTACACATCGTGCCGCCCGAACCCACGCCCGACTCCGCGCCGCCCGCAAGGCCGAAGGCTTCCGCCCCGGACACGGGCGAGGCGCTGCCGCCCTACGGCACGTTCGTCTACGTCGAGGAGTTGCCCCGGACGATCCGTCGGGTTGCCCCCGAGTACCCCGAGATCGCGCGCAAGGCCGGGGTGAGCGGCATCGTGATGGTCAACGCCCTCGTCGGGCGGGACGGTCTCGTGAAGGACGCGCGCGTCTCGCGCAGCATCCCGATGCTCGACGACGCCGCGCTCGAGGCCGTGCGCCAGTGGCGGTTCGAGCCCGCCCGCGCCCACGGGAAGCCGGTCGCCGTCTGGGTGGCCGTGCCCGTCCGGTTCACCCTGCGCTAGCGGTTTCGGGGTGGACGCGGGCGCCCGGGCCTGCGTACCTTCGCGCCCGATGCGCCCCCGACATCCCCGACGGCCGGTCCCCCGAATCGGCCCCGTGCTGGGCGGCGCCGCGCTCGTGGCGCTGGCGCTGGGGGTTTCGTGCGCGCCGCGCCACAAGTGGCCCACGCCCGTCCCGCCCTCCTCGACCGTCGTCATCGAGACGGACGTCTACGGCGTGCCGCACATCCGCGCCCAGAACCTGCCCGATCTCTACTTCGCCTGGGGCTGGGTAACCGCGCGCGACCGCTCGTGGCAGCTCGTGCTCGCACGCGCCAAGGCGCAGGGGCGATCGCACCTCTTCCTCGGGGACCGCACGCTCACCGCGGACGCCGGGGCGCAGCTGTTCCGGCTGCGCGAGCGCGCGGCCGAAATCTGGCAGCGCGAGCGCCAGGATCCCGCGACGCGGATGGCGATCGAGCGCTATGCCGACGGGATCAACGCCTGGCTCGGCGCGCGCGGCCGCAAGGCCACGCCGCGCGGGGAGTTCGAAGCGCTCAAGCTCGACCCCGAGCCGTGGAAGCCCGAGGACACGTACGCGCTGCTCCTCGGCTATGGCGTGACGCTCGACCTGGCGATTCCGGAGCTGAGCGAAGCGCGGGGCAACGCCGAGCACGGCCCCAGCTACGTCGCCCGGCGCCGCCGCTTCGAGAACCAGTGGATCTTCGACACGATCCCGGACTCGGCCCGCAATGCCGTGCCCGCGCTGGCCCCGGCCGCCCCGGCGGCGGCCGCGGCGAGCGACCCGCGCCTGCCCGCGTCCCTCCTCGCGGCCGCGCGCGATGCGGAGCGGGAGTTCCCCGCGCACGACGGCGACGGGGCGGATCGCGCGAGCAACGTGTTCGCGGTCGGCTCCCGCCGGTCGGCGAGCGGCATGCCCATCCTCGCCAACGACCCGCACCTCAAGCTCTCGACGCCGGGCCCGTTCCACGTCGTCCACCTGTTCGTGCCCGGCCAGGTGGACGCCGCGGGCGCGGCGGCGCCCGGGCTGCCCTGCATGATCTCGGGCCGCAACGAGAGCTGCGCGTGGGGCGTCACCTCGGTCGGCGCCGACGTCCTGGACCTCTACGCCGACACGCTCTCGGCCGACGGCCGGCGCGTGAAGTGGCAGGGCGGCTGGGCACCCGTGCGCAAGGAGCCCTACAGGCTGAGCCTGAGGCGGCTCGGTTTCCGGATTCCGATCCCCGGGTTCGTGCGCTCGCGGCGCTGGACACCGCACGGCCCCGTGGTCTCCTGGGACCCGGGGCATCACCTCGCGCTGTCGGCCCGCTGGAGCGCCATGGAGGACGACCGGATCTCGATCCGAGCGATGCTCGGCCTCGAGCGCTCGGGCTCGGCCGAGGACATCGCCCGGCGCTTCCGCACGCTCATCACCCCGGCCTTCAACAGCGTGGCGGCGGACGACGAGGGACACGTCGTCTACCAGACCTCGGGGCTCATGCCCATTCGCCCGTTCCCGTTCCAGTACGGGCCGCTGCCCTCGGACGGGAAGCACGAGTGGGCGGGCTTCGTGCCCGAGGACTCGATGCCCGCCTGGCGGGTGCCCGCCAACGGCTACGTCGTGAACGCGAACAACCGGCCGCGCCGCGTGCCCGGCTGGGACCGATTCGACTGGGTGCAGGACCGCGCCGCGCGCCTGTCAGAGCTGCTCGGCGTGACGAAGCGGGTCACGCTCGAAGACGCCGAGCGGATCCAGAACGACGTCTTCTCGCGCGCCGGCGCGCGCTCGACCCCGGCGCTGCTGCGGGCGGCCGACTCCTCGGGCGTCGAGCCCGGCGACCGCGAGCGCCGGGCGCTCGCGCTGCTGCGCGCGTGGAGCTTCGTCGCGCACCGCGACCGTGTGGGCGCGACCATCAATCGCTCGTGGTGGAACGCGCTGGAGCGACACCTCGGGACCCAGCGGCTGCCGGGCCTGACCCTCGCCGCGCTCGAGGGCGAGGCGCCCGACGCACTGCCACAGAAGGACGGCAAGCTCGAGACGCCCGCCGAGGCGGCCGTGGCTTCGCTCGAGACCGCGCTCGACACGCTCACGGCCAAGCTGGGCCCCGACATGTACTCGTGGACCTGGGGCCGCGCCCACCACGCCCTGTTCGCGCACGAGCTGGGCGTTCGCCACGGCCGCAGCTGGTCGCCCGGCGTGATCGAGGAGGACGGCGACAACAGCACGGTCTCGGTGGGCCCCACGCACGCGCCGTGGGACTTCGACGTCACGTTCGGCCCGAGTTTCCGCCACGTCGTGGACCTCGCCGTGCGCGACTCCTCGCTCGCCGTGATCCCGCCCTGGAACAGCGATCAGTTCCGCATCGACCAGCGCACGCGCTGGGCCGAGCACCGCTACTTCCCGCTGCTGCTCAACTGGGCCGACATCGACAAGCGCACGATCGACCGCGTGACGCTCGGCGCGAAGACGCGGTAGGGCGGCGCGAAAACCGCACGCCACCCGCCGCGGACCGTGCGGGCAGCATGCCGTCCGGCATGTACATGTCCGGAAGATGACGGGGGCAAGGGCGTGCGCGCACAGGA
>CAZPVG010000047.1:10966-32350 GCA_964589945.1 uncultured bacterium | reverse complement strand
CCACTCTCGCACCTCTCCGCGGGGGTTTCTAACAGCTTGCAGGAGTTGGCGCAAGAGCGCAGGAGCGCTTCGATTCGAGGCCGGTCGGGCGGTTCAGGAGACCGCCCTGTGGAATCTCGAGCCTGCAGTCCTGCAGAGTTGGATCGCGGTTGCTGCTCGGCTGTTCGACCGTGCGCGCAGCTATCGGATCCTCCTGTTCGACGTCGTCGGGCGGGGGCCGGGCCGTGTCCGGCGCAGCTCAAGCGCGAGGGACGCCACTTCGGTTCGACGCTAGTGGAGCACCCGAACTCCATCTTCTTCGGGTCTCGACCGACGACGGAGAAGACGTGACGGTGAGGACCGCCCTCGAGAAATGACGTCCAGAGCGGTCATGATGCATCGAGCAACCACGCCTCGTGAAAGTGTAGCCGCTGACTTCTGCTTTCCCTCGCATCTCCTAGCCCGAAACTAGCGGGGGCCATCGACACCGCGCTAGCCTGTCCTTCTGCCCTGGTGGCAAGGACGGCACGCTTCGTTACTCCAATCCAGCTGCTCGAAGATCCCAAGGAGCGAGGCCACTCGTGTCGAGACACAGGCCGGCGGGACGCCTACGGACGCGTGATGAGCGACGCGAGGGCGCGCGAGTGGTCGCGAGCGGCTCGACAGCACGGCGCCACACGCGAGATTGGGTCTTCAAGATGGCGCTCCTCGCGACGATCGTTGTGCTGGGAGTCGCCGTGTTGGTGCTGCTGCAAAGACGCGATGGAGCGTACTTCTCGGAAGAAGCCGTTCCCTTCCGGCAGGCGGTGTCGCTCTGGGGATGGGGTGATTCTCCTCCCACCGCCAACCCTCACTTCTTCGATTACCCGTCACTCTCCATCTACTTCTTCTGGATGCTTCAGTGGGGTGCTTCCGTCCTGGGCCTGCTGACTGGTCGCTATGGCACTACGGCGGACGCTGGTGTTGAGTTCGCGCTGGCCCCCCAATACCTCGTTGCCGCCGCACGGATTGGAGCCATGGCCGCTGTGGCCCTCACCGCGTGGCTCGCCTGGGTGTGGTCCAAGCGCACATCGCTCACCTGCGGCGTCCTAGCTGCACTGGCGGTATGCCTGAGCCCACCGCTCATTCGCAGCGTCGCTCAGCTGACGCCAGAGGTGCTGATGGCGCCCATCGCCCTGGGCGGCCTGCTCGTCCTGCGCCAGGAGGACTCCGGAGGAGTCAGTCGCCCGATGTTTCTAGGGGTTCTGTTGGGCGCGTTGTGTGGCACGAAATACTCCGGGCTGATCTTCCTTCTCTGCTGCGTTCTGGCAGTCGCAGTCTCGTCGAGACCGCTCTGGCGTGGCGTCCGGAATGCACTGATTGTCCTGGGCATTGCCACGCTGACTTTCTTGGTCACGACGCCATTTGCGTTCCTTGCACCTCAGGAGTTTCGTCGCGATGTCGCGTTCGAAGCGCTTCATCTTGCTCAGGGGCACTTGGGCGCGACTCAGACCACGACCATTCTGGCTCACCTCCGACAACTCCTCGCTGCGCTCGGGCCCGCCATAGTGATTTGTCTGCCGGCAGTTGTATTCCTGCCGACTCTTCGGCCCCACCGCACCGGTCTGCTCCTCGCAGGTGCCGCTAGCTTCGTGGTTCCCGTCATCTTTGCCCGAAGCGGGGGCCCGGAGCGGTATCTGGTGCCCGCTATTCCAATGCTTACCATACTGATCTGGGAAGCAGCGTGGACTGCGCTGCGTCAGCCTTCGAGAATGGCGCGTGCGTTTGGAGGCTTGATCGTCGTGTTGGGCCTTGGGCATCTGGCCACCACCGTCGTCGCCTATGCCCGTTCGTCCGCTCGCTCCCCAGTTGCCTGCATGAGCAACTGGGTGAAGACCGGCACCAACGCCTCTGACATCATCGCCGCCGAGAAGGGGACCACAGCTATCTTCGACGTAGACGATCAGGCCTCATTGCGTAGGAGCTCCTGCTACCGATCAGCGTCGGCAGGATGGCGAGCGCGTGCGGAGGCCGCAGTTTCGCGTACGATTGTCTCGATTCCGTTCATCGCGTCGGGAGAGTTGTTCGCGGAAGTTCGCGCCGGCGATGGCTCCACACGACGGGTAGTCGTCTTTGCGCCTGCCTGGAAGATGGTGCCCGCGATGTACTCCGCTCTCGACTACGTGGGCGTTCAGTTCGTGATCCGGAGTTCCGGCATCGAGGACAGACTTCTTGCTGCGCTCGGCCCGAACGTGAAGTCGCCGAACTGGCTCAGGCCTTCGGGGCGCCCCCTCACCATCTGCCGTGCGGCGAAGGGTGGCATTCTCGATGACGGGGAGATTACGGCGTACGAGACCGACTCGAGGCCGCCAGGTCGGCCGGTCTTGGGATCAGGTTGGTGGCTCGCGGACGCTATGAACATCGATCAGTCAGGAGCAGGCGATGACACCACGATGTTCAACAGCGCCAAGGAAGTCATCTACGCAGAGCGCGTGAGGCCGTATGTTCTGCAGTTGGCACAGGGGGCGCTCACGCGTGGTGATGCCGGTGCCTTGTTCAGAGCGGCTCGACTGCTCCTCATCTCGAATCACAACGATGTGCTTGCCGTGCGGATTGCGCTCCTGGGGCTTGCCAATGCGCACCCGGACTCCGTGTGGGATTCCGGCGCGACCGCTGTCGTCCGAAGGTTCTCAACAGACGGCGACACGCAGTGGTCCGAACGCATTCTGGAAGCGTGGGGAGTTGACAGCAGCGTGGCGAGCGAGGAGATCAAACGCTTCGCGGCGTGGCGCGGGACAGTTTCGCGCGCAGTTCCTGGCAGATAGGACTGAGTGAGTAAGAACCTCTAGCCGTTCCGGCGGCAGCACCCTGCATGGTCAGCGTGCAGCCAGGACCGCACGGATTGCACAAGGTGGCGAGAGAATCACGAGACGCACCCGTAAGCTTCCCCCTCTCGTGGACAGCCGTTGCTAGACTCCGGGGCACTCTTGACGTTGGCCCCTTTTCGAGACAGCTCTCAGCTGGAAACGGCGACCTGTTTCGGGGTCCCGGTGGGGTGATGCTGCCGCACGAACTCGACGGGCGTTCGGTGCCCGAGCGAGCCGTGCGGCCGGTGGTGGTTGTAGTCGATCCGCCAGGCTTCGATCTTCGCCCGTGCGTCCTCGATCGACGTGAACTGGTTCACGTTCAGGCACTCGTCGCGCAGCCGGCCGTTGAACGACTCGATGAAGGCGTTTTCCGTCGGTTTTCCCGGTCGCGTGAAGTCGAGCTGCACGCCACGACGATACGCCCAGTCTTCGAGCGCACGCGACTGAAACTCCGTCCCGTGATCGACCGTGATGGATCGCGGCACCGGGCCCGCCAGGAGCACGAAGTCGAGCGCCTCGCCGACGCGCTGTCCCGACATGCTCGAACCCACCATCAACAACGGACTCTGGCGACTCCACTGATCGACCACCGTGAGCACCCGGAACGGGCGGCCGTCGGCGAGTGCGTCGTGGACGAAATCCATGCTCCAGCGCTCGGTCGGGCCGACGGGCACCGGTGCCGGCCCGCGGTGCAGCGCCGCGTGCTTGCGACGCCGCACGCGCATGCGTAGCTGCAGCCCTTCGAGCCGGTACAGCCGGCGAACCCGCTTGTGGTTGACGTGCCACCCCTCCCGGCGCAACAGCACCCAGATGCGCCAGAAGCCGAAGCGTGGCCGGGCGTGCGCGATCTCCCGGATCCGCATCCGCAGGGCGGTCTGGTCGGCGGCGCGACTGCGGCGATACCATGCCGCACGGCTGAACTGCGCCAGCTGACAGGCCCGAACGCAGCTGACGCCGAAGGTGCCTAAGAACCACCCGGCCAGCTCACGACGGCGTGCGGGCCTCAGACTTTTTTTCGCAGCGCCTCCGACAGCATGTGCTTGTCGAGCGTCAGGTCGGCCACGACCTGCTTCAGGCGCGTGTTCTCTTCCTCGAGTTGCCGCAGCCGGCGCAGTTCGCCGACGCCCAGGCCGGCGTACTTCTTCTTCCACACGTAGAAGGTCGCCTCGCTGACCCCCATCTGTCGGCACGCGTCGGCGACGGGTGTTCCGGTCTCGACCTGGCGCAGCACGTAGGCGATCTGTTCCTCGGAGAACTTCGAGCGCTTCATCGATCCCTTCCCTCCGGGTTGGGGACCTCGAAGCGGCCAGCCTACTCCAGTCTTAGACTGCCGTCGTTTTCGGGGAAGACGTCACTCGCGTGAAGTGTGGCGAGTGCGCGAATCGCGAGTTCATCGCCGTCAACGACCGCGTGGTCCTCGACCACCTGCGAGGCGCTCACGTCATCGGCGTCTACCCGCTTCTGGCGGACGAGACCTGCCACTTTCTGGCCATCGACTTCGACAAGGCCAACTGGCAGGAGGATGTCGCGGCGGTCCGAGAGACCGCCCGAAACGGCGCGCCGCGTGATCGCCGATCGAGCGAAGCGCTTACCCGTCCGCTTAGCCAGGGGAACTCCCGTCGGACTGCCGGGCAAGCCGTCCCGTCCTCCCGGCGACGTCGGCGGACCGCTGAGCAGCCGCCCGTTGCTTCCACGTGACGACGCATGCGGAGACTCGACTCGGCTCGCAGCCCGGTGGGTGCTCACCGTCCTACGGAGAGGATGGCGGTCTGCAGTCTGGTCCGCTTCCGGCTCCAGGTCACACGAGGCCCCACCCAAAGCGAGCGACTTCCTCCCTCCGGTAGACTCGGCCTGGCAGCGTTCCTAGGCCCGTGTCACCTCCCCCGCGCGCCCCCTTGCTTCGTCAACGGATCAGCACGACGGGGCCGCTACGTGACGACCCCCCTCTCAGGGTCACGCGGTAGAAATACACGCCGCTGCCCGCGGGCGTTCCGTCCGCCGCGGCGCCATCCCAGGTGACCTCCCTCCGGCCGGCGGGCATCCACTTTTCGGGGAACTGGCGGACCAACCGCCCTTGCACGTCGTGAATCGTCAGTCCGACATGTGCGGGCGCGCTCAAGACAAAGGGGAGCAGCGTGCCGCCGCGGAACGGATTGGGCGCGGGAGGCAGGAGCCTCAGGGTCCCTTTCGTCGCAATCGTGCCCGGGGGATCCACCCCCAGTCGACCGGTTGGGTCACGGATCACCACGGCGACTGAACTTCCCTGATCTGCGTCGCGTCCCAATCCGGAGACCCAGAATGCGTCTTCCATGAACTTCGCACGCCGCAGTTGGTAGGTGACCGCCGGCTCGGGCTGAGGTGGCCCGATGTCCATCGGGTCGAATGCGTACAGCTCGGTCACCGACAGGAACGTCGGGCCGTTCCCGTCCATGTTCTGGAGCGTCATCTCGAACATGTCCAGTGGCGCCGGCGCGGTATACGGCGGGATCACGATCAGGCTTTCGGGCGGCACGAGGTAGTCGGCGTAGCCAGGTGCGTTCGAGAGTGTGACCCGAATCGTATGAGCCACGCTGTCGAGGTTCGAGATGACGAAGCCGCGGTGCGATTCGAACGGTGCGATGCCGAACGGCACGATCTCCGGCGCGCCGGTTGGCGACAGGTCCAGGGTCAGTTGAGTCTGCCGTCCCAGCTCGAAATGCAACGAGGCGGGACTCGTCCCTGCCTCTCGGTGCAGCTCGACCAGCATGTCGTCGTAGTCGGCCGGCTCGAACAGCCCCCCGGCGATCCTCAGATCGCCATTGAACGTCGAAAAGCCGCCGCGTGTGAAGTTGAAGAAGCCTCCGTTGAACACGATCTGCGGCAGATTGCACTGCGCCAGCGCCATGTTCATCATCGAGGCGGGTTCGGTGAAATGGGCCAGATTGGTCGGCGAGGCGAACAGGCTGCCCACCACCAGGCCGGGGCCGGAGGGATTCTGGGCCGCGAACACCGCGGTGGTCTTCGCCTTCTTGGTGCCGCCGTCCTTGACCCCGATCACCTTGGGATCGTTGAAGCCTCCCGCATAGCCCGGCTGAACGGTGTAGGGCGCATTCATGCGCGTCGTACTGTAGGCCGTGAGCCCGCAGACCTGGCGGAACAGCGTATTGCCCATCGCCGCCTTTCCGAGCAACCACATGTCGTAGGCCGTCGAGCGGTGGTCGTTTCCCGTAGGCAGCCAGGTGTGTGGCCAGTCGTACCCCGGCGGGTTCGTGAAGTGGGTGCCCGACATCCCGAGCGAGGCCGCGCGCGTGTTCATTTCGTTGACGAATCCCACGACGTTGTTCACGAAGACGCCGAAGTTCGATTGCCCGCCTCCTCCGTACAGGATGTCCGCGATGGCGAAGGACGCGTCGTTCCCCGAGAATCGCAGGCACATGTACATCAGGTCCTGCAGCGTCAGCGTTTCACCGGTGGCCAGGGGCGGAACGCACTGTGATCCGTCGATCTTCGCGTCGTCCGCCACCCACGAGGGTATCGTGTACGGCGTGTTCGGGTTGAGTCCCGCCTGGATGTGCTCGCAGGCCAGCAGGATGGTCATCGTCTTCGTGGTGCTGGCGATGTAGACCTGGTCGAACGGCCGGACCGAGAACAGCAGCTCGCCGTCACATGCGCCCATCACGCCGGGTCCCGAGGTGAGGTTGAAGACCTGCCGCCAGGGAGTGATGACATGCACCTGGCCGGCGTTGATGTACGTGGCCGTGGGATTCGCATAGGCGCCGGCGACGTCCTCGTCGGGGGCCCCGACCGCAAACCCGCCCTTGCCGGTGTCGTCGAAGTGCCCGTAGGCGACCGAAGAACCGAAGTGGTCGCTGGTCTCGGCCGGGTCGTTGCAGGTTCCCTGGTTGAAGCCCGACCAGCCGGCGCCCGTCGGGCCGGTGGCGCTTCCGGGGAAGATCTGGAACTGACCCGCGTCGAACGTGAAGCCGAGCCCGTCGCCCGGGGCTCCGACCCCCACGTCGTCGTAGCCATCGGCGTTGTAGTAGTCGCCGGCCGCGAGAGCCTCGCCGAACCGGTCATTAGTTTCGACCACGCCGCTTCCCCCCGAGTTCTCGGTGAGAATGCGCCCGTTGGTGCCGGTGAAGTCGAGGCCGGTGATGATCCCTTTCGCGACGATGACCCGCCCGGCGTTCGGTGATGCACTCACCAGGCGCCCCGGCTCGCCGACGGCGAGCCCCAGATAGCTCCCGCTGAAGAACCGCCCCGTGGCGAGCGCCCAGCCGAACATCCCACCCGCCTGGCGGGTGTCCTTGTTGCTTGCATCGACCAGGAGCGGCGACGAGGTCGTCAGCCCCGCCGCGGTCGCCGCCAGCAAGTAGACGCGACCAGCATTGGACGAACCTGAGATGTCCCGCCCCGGCGCGCCCACCGCGAGGTCGTCTTCGTTGGAGTGGGCGAGGTTCCCGGCCGCGAGGGCGTAGCCGAAGCTGTCCCCCGCGTCATTCGTCGCCCCGAGGTCGGACTCCATCACCGTGGTCGCGATCCCGCTCGTCAGCCCGAGAAAGCTGCCCATGAAGTTGATCGAGACGGCACCCGAGCCGCTGTTCTCTCCCGGCGCGCCCACG
Organism: uncultured bacterium; assembly: GCA_964589945.1. GTDB lineage: Bacteria > Eisenbacteria > RBG-16-71-46 > RBG-16-71-46 > RBG-16-71-46 > CAIXRL01. The sequence goes on along the minus strand of CAZPVG010000047.1, from coordinate 24,924 downwards.
GCGAGGTCCGGATAGCCTCCACCGTCACCGTCGAAATTGCCGGAGGCCAGGGCCCAGCCGAACAAGTCTCCGCCTTCGCTCGCTCCGCCCGCGTCGGACTGATCGTAGACGACCGACGTGTTGTTGAGCCCGCCCGCATTGCCGTAGACGATGTAGATGCGACCGGCATTGCTCTGGCCCCCCACGTCCTCGTACGGCGCTCCGATCACGAGATCGAAGAAGCCATCGCCATTGAAGTCACGGCTGAGGAGCGAGAATCCAAACTGCGCACCCGCCTGGCTGACCTGGCCGATCGAGTTGGCCGTGATTGCAAATGAACCGACGTGCGTGATGCCGTACTTGGACCCGAAGCTCACGATCACGGCACCTGCGTCCGCCAATGCTCCCACGTCCTCGCCGGGGGTGCCCATCGCGAGATCGTCGTAACCGTCATGGTTGAAGTCGCCGACCGCCAGCGATCCGCCGAGCCGATCCCCGGCCTCGAGCGCACCCGCGCACTCGCCACCCTGGCGGATGATGGAGAGGTGCGCCCGGGCAATCGGCGCGAGGGTCACGAGAGCCATGACTAGGCCGACCGTGGAGAGCACGAGCCGGCGGAGTGGACGACTCGGGGCCCTCGGGTCGGCCGCGGACGGCATCGCGCCAGACATTGCGAATGAACGGGAGATCCATGCGAAACGCGCCATCGGGATGACCTCACTCTCTCCGTCGCCGACGGGACCTGCGGTGGGGTTCCAGGGGGGCGCCTGGGCACGAGCGCACACCCGGGGCACAGGCAGCCATCGCGTCTTGGGGGGGCGGCTCACTGGGGCGCAATGACGGACCGCGTCCGGGGAGGCTAGCTCCGCCTCGTCGGACGATCTACCTCTTATTGACCTCCGCTGGACCTCCACGGCCAATGATCACCCGAGCCGCGCGCAAGCAATGTGGTTGTGACACATGGAGTCCGGTCGCTGCGGCGTGCGGGAACCGACTCCGAGAAGTCCTTCCGCTGATTCCGGCCGAGCTCGAGTGGCAGAGCCAGAGGGGAATTCGAATTCTCGAGATCCTGGCGCGTGCGTCGACCACCGCAAGCGCCCGTATCCGCCGACCGTCAGCCAGCACTTCGTGCGCGAAGTCCACGCTCCGGCGTCCGGTCGCGTCCGACGGCGTCCGCCCCGGTGCTCGGCGCAGCGTCGCGTACTTGCGCGCCGCGCCCGGCTGCGCGGCTGCGATGCCCCGAGCGCGTGAGCCGCCGCGTACGGATCGGGTTGCACTGCTCTTCGATGCGGCCACGGCTGGTGCGCGGTCGTGCCAGGGTCAGGCTCAACATGACGCGTACCTCGGCCGATGACTCAGGTGGCCAACCCCCCGGCGGCCAGGGAGAGTTCTCTATGCCACCAGGAGTTGGCGGTCCCCACAAGACCATCGCAGCCTTACTCGTCGAGAGCGGGGCAATCACTCTCGAACAGGTGGACGTGGCGCTCGCGCGCCAGCGCGAGACCGGACGACGGATTGGCGAGTCACTGGTGGAGCTCGGGTTCGTGTCCGAGGAGGACATCGGCTGGGCGCTCGCCCGCCAGTTCGGAATACCCTTCGTCGACATCCGTCCCGAGACGTTGGACCTGGAGCTGGTTCGCTCGTTTCCCGAAGGCGCGTTGCGCCGGCTGCAGGTCGTGCCCTTGTTCCGGGCCGAGGGCCGAGTTACCGCCGCGGTGGCAGATCCCACCGACCACGACTCCATGCAGGAGTTCGAGCGGCTGTGCGAATCACCGGCCTCCTGCGTGGCGGCAACGCCCACGGCGATCGGGCTGGCGCTCGACGATATCCTGGGACGTGCCCCGGATACGGGATCCCAGAGGTTCGAGCCCGCGACGGAGGCGACCCTCAACGTTCTTTGGGAGCGGACGGGGCAGTCGTTCCTCAACTTCCACCTGACCCAGGCGCGCCGCCTCGGCGTCGTCGAACTGCACTTCGTCTGCGCCGACGGCTGGCTGCACGTGAAGCACCGCGCGGCGAGCCGGCTCTGCACGGCCGCGAGCGAGCCCGCGGCCGTGGCGGACGTGCTGCTGACCCGCTTCGAGGCCCTGGGAATGAAGCCGCTCGCCGGCGGTGACGAGCACCGGGAATTCTCGGCCACCTGTCCGATCGGGTACCTCCAGCAGAACGTGCGGGTCTCGGTGCTCGCCACGCGGCGCAGCCTGTCCGCCACGGTCCGGCTGCTGAGTGACGCCATCGAGCCGCGGAGGATCGAGACGCTCGGGCTCGAACCGCTCGACCTGGCGCAACTGCGGGAGGTGCTGCTCCAACCGTCCGGACTGCTGCTGGTCTCGGGACCCATGGGCTCCGGGTGCGGCACCACGCTCACCGCCCTGCTGGCTGAGTTCCCGACGGAAGATGGCCACTGGGTGGTCTTCACCCGCCCCGATCGACGGCCCCTCGTACCGCGCGCGGTCGAGTTGGTGTCGGGGGCCTCGCTCGCACGGTGGCGGCGAGCGGCGATGGTCCACGCTCTCGACGGCGTCGCGCTCGATGGCGGGCTCGAAGGTCACCGCGTGCGCGCGGTGATCGACAGCGCGACTCAGGGACGCTGGGTCCTCGGACGCACCGACTGGGAGGATTCCTTTGCCCTGCTGGAATGGCTGATGCAGGCCCCGGGAGGCCGTGTCGCGGTCGCCCGGCGGCTGCGCGCCGTGATCCAGCAGCGTCTGGTGGCGACACCCCATGCAAACGCCGCTGCCCCTTCGGGTGACGGGAAGGACCGCGCCTACTCTCTCGACGGTCCTGCGAACCCCTTCCACTCTCCCGTGTTCGAAGTGCTGCACATGACGGATGCGCTGAGACAGGGCGTGCTCGCGGGAGCGTCCGCGACCGAGCTGCGCGCGATTGCCGACGCCGACGGCTTCCGTTCGCTGTCCGAGCACCTTCGATCCGGGGTGCGACGCGGCAGGCTCGATCCGCGAGACGCGGAAAGGGCGGTGGCCTGATGGCGCTCGACATCACCGCGATCCTCTCGTTCGCGCACGACCAGGGGGCCTCCGACGTCCACGTCTGTCCCGGTCTGCCGCCCGTGCTCCGCCTCCGCGGGGAGACGGTCCAGCTCGACATGCGCCCGGTGGACGCCGAAGACACGCGGGCGGCGATCTACGACCTGATGAACGACGACCAGAAGCGCGTCTTCGAGGAACGTCACGACCTCGACTTCGCGTTCGAGATCCCGAGCCTTTCTCGCTTTCGCGCCAACGTGCTCGTGCAACGTCTGGGCGTGCAGGCCGTGTTTCGGCTCGTACCGACGCGCGTGCGCACACTGGCGGAGCTCGGTGCGCCTCCCGTACTGAGCCGGCTCGCCGGGCTCGAGCGCGGGCTCGTCGTCGTCACCGGTCCGACCGGCTCGGGCAAGTCCACGACACTCGCGGCCATGGTCGACCACATCAACGAGAACGAGCGCTGCCACATTCTCACGATCGAGGACCCGATCGAGTTCGTGCATGTTCCCAAGCGCTCGATCGTCACGCAGCGCGAGGTGGGGCCGCACACAATGTCCTTCTCGAACGCGCTCCGCGCCGCGCTGCGAGAGGACCCGGACGTGATCCTGGTCGGCGAGCTGCGCGATCTCGAGACCACGCAGCTCGCGATCACGGCCGCCGAGACCGGTCACCTCGTCTTCGGCACGCTGCACACGAACTCGGCGCCCAAGACGATCGACCGCATCATCGACATCTTCCCGTCCGGCCAGCAGGCGCAGGTGCGCACGATGCTGTCGGAGTCCATCGAGGGCGTGGTCGCGCAGACGCTTCTTCCCAGCAAGGATGGCAAGGGCCGGGTCGCGGCACTCGAGGTGCTGGTCGGCGTGCCCGCACTGCGCAACCTGATCCGTGAAGACAAGACGGCGCAGATCCTGTCGGTCATCCAGACAGGGGCCAAGGACGGCATGATCAGCCTCGACCAGTCGCTTCGCGAGCTCGTGATGCAGGGCAAGCTCTCGCGCGAAGTGGCCATGCGGCGCTCGTCCAATCCGCGACTCCTTGAACCACCCGCCACGGGGGCGTCGGCACCTTCGGCACCGGCAGGGCGGTCGGCCGAGACGTCACCGGCTTCACCCACCAAGTCCGGGCTGTTCGGACGCTGAGGACCGCATGACGCTCGAGGACCTGCTCACCGCGATCCGGGAAAGGAAAGGCTCCGACCTCTACCTCACGGCGGACGCCCATGCGCTCATTCGCGTGGACGGTTCGACGGTCGAGGTCACCGATCAGCCCCTGACCGCCGAAGCAGTCGAATCCATGGTTCGCACCGCGCTGTCGTCCTCCGACCAGGCCGAGTTCGACCGCACCCATGAGCTCAACACCGCGCGCGCGATTCGCGGCGTGGGCCGCTTCCGCCTCAACGTGTTCCGACAGCGCGGGCAGGTCGGACTCGTGGCGCGTATCATTCCGATCCGCTTCCCGACGGCCGACGAGCTCGGCCTGCCCCCCGTGCTCACGACGCTCGTGATGCAGAAGCGTGGATTGGTCCTGGTGACCGGCGCGACCGGCTCGGGCAAGTCCACCACGCTCGCGGCGCTCATCGACCACCGGAACCGGAATACGCGCGGGCACATCCTCACGATCGAGGATCCAATTGAGTTCGTGCACGACCACCACGGCTGCGTCGTCACCCAGCGCGAGGTCGGGGTGGACACGTCCTCCTTTGCGTCCGGGCTCAAGAGCGCGTTGCGGCAGGCCCCCGACGTCATCCTGATCGGTGAAATGCGGGATCTCGAGACGGTCGAAGCCGCGATCCATTTCGCCGAGACCGGCCACCTTGTGCTCGGCACACTTCACGCGAACAACGCGAACCAGTCGGTGGAGCGGCTCATGAACTTCTTCCCCGCCGCGGTGCACGAGCAGCTCTACGCGCAGCTCGCCCTCAACCTGCGCGGCATCGTGTCGCAGAGGCTTCTCCCGCGGATCTCCGGCGAGGGGCGCGTCGCGGCGATCGAGGTCATGCTCAACACGCCCCGCGTCGCCGACCTGATCGCCAAGGGCGAGGTCGGGGCGATCAAGGGAGCGATCGAGGACAACTCGCTCGACGGCTCACAGTCGTTCGACCAGGCGCTCTTCGAGCTCTATCGAGCAGGTGAGATCGCCCTCGACGAGGCGCTGCGCCAGGCCGACAGTGCCAACAACCTGCGGTTGCGGGTGAAGATGTCGCAGTCGGGGACGGCAGGCGCGGCGGACCAGGACAAACCGCAGTTCACGATCAAGCACGACGACGATCTGGCCGCGTGAGCGGTGGAGCGACGCCTCAGTTCGGCGACGCGACCTGGTCCCGCGGACGGCCGACTGCCGCTGCGGCCGACCTGCTGACGCCGAAGGCGGCGTCCTTGCGGACGCCGCCTCCTGACGCTGAGGTGGTACCTGGGCGCTTCAGGCCTTGCGGACGTTCGCCGCCTGCAGGCCCTTGGGCCCGCGGGTCACTTCGAACTCCAGCGACTCACCTTCGGCGAGCGTCTTGAAACCCTCGCCCTCGATCGCCGAGAAATGGACGAACACGTCTTCGCCATCCGGCTGGGAAATGAACCCAAAACCCTTCGCCTCGTTGAACCACTTCACGGTACCAGTAGCCACTTGAATCTCCTGATGTTGCCGGGTCCTGCGACCCACATGCGCCTCGGAATCTCACCGCGGCTGCGTCCGGTCAACTTGACCGTCACTTCGATCGTCTGCCGGGTGCCGAGCAAGAAAAGACCGCCCGGGACGTCTTGGGCGGTGCTTGCATCGACGACACGCTCGAACTGGACAACCGAAGACCCGTGGACTATCGCCCAAATCCGGCGGCTTGAACAGTCAATTCGTCCCTGACATCTTCGCCCCGTCCGATTTCGCCGAATCCCCAGCAAAACGTGACCTTTTCGCAGGCCGGGTCGCCGGGGGACGGCTCCTCCGGGGCACGGGGCCGCCCCCGGGGCACCGGCGACGGGCAGCCCCGCCGCGATCGGCTCACCTCGGACCGAGCTGGACGAAGGCCGGGAGCGGGTGACGGATCGTGCCCAGAGCGAAGCTCGCCGAGAGTCCGCCGCCGAAGGCGAACAGGCCGAAGCGCTTCCCGGCCGCGAGCTGCTCGGGGTTCAATGCGAGCGCCAGCGGGATCGACGCGGCCGTCGTGTTGCCGAACATGCCCCCCGCGTCGAGCACTTCGCCGCCGAACCCCCTCCGACGCCATTCCCCGACGATCGACGCATTCAGCGTTCGGTTGGCTTCGTGCAGTGCGACGAAGTCGAGGTCTTCGAAGCGCCAGCCTGCCTTCGTCAGTGCGGCGTCCGCCGCCGGTCCGCCCACGAACGGCACGAGAGTGCTGCGCACCTTGGCGCCGTCCATCGCGAGCCGTTGTTGCCCCAGGGCCAGCTCGTCCGCGGTCGGGTCGGGGCGCCGCGAACCCCCGACCGGCGTGAGGATCATGTCCGCCTGGCTGCCGTCGAGCCAGCTCCAGAACTGCGACGGGGCGAACCAGTCCTCGTCCTCCGGGACAGCCGAGCAAAGGGTGGCAGTGCCCGCGTCGCCAAGCACCGTCGCGAAGCTGCGATCGCGCCAGTTGATCGTCGCGCTCATGCGGTCCGCGCCGATCAGGAGGATGCGCTGCGCCATGCCGGAGCGGATGAACGAATAGGCCATCGCCAGCGCGGACACCCACGTGCTGCACGCGAGGGACACGTCGGCGCCCTTGATCTCGCGAGGGCGGCCATCGTTCCACAGGGGAATGCCGAGCGAGTCCTGCAGCATCGCTGCGTCAGGCGGACTGTAGAGGTGCGTGGGCGTGACGCTGCCGAAGAGGATCGAGTCGATCTCACCCGGGCCCGTGCCCGTGCGCTCCAGCAGCAGCCGGGCGGCCTGCGCCGCGAGATCGATCGTGGCTTCGCCGTCGGAGCAGAATCGGCGCTCCTGAAAGCCGATGAAGCGGCGGACCCAGCGGTCGCTCGTTTCGAACAGCTTGGCTTCTTCTGCGCCAAGGGGGCCCGATCCGGCTGCGCGCCTTCGCATTCGCTCCAGCCGCAGGCGCGCCGCCACGCGCGCGTTGCTCCACACCTCTTCGGGAGCGTACGCCGAGATTCCCTCAAGACGCATTCCGCTGAGAACCAGACCCATGCGCGAATGCCCCATCAGTCCCATCGATCTCTCAGTACTCCGTCTGAAGCACCAAGTTAGCGTCACGTCGCCCGGCGCTCAAGCCCGTGTCCCGCCCCGGAGGGGCCGGTCGGCCCCTTCGACCGTGCGGCACGGCCGCCCGGAAGCCCCGGCGATGGGTCTCCGAGGGGAGCGACTACGGCGTATCAAGTTGCGGAATCCCGCGTCGGAAGGTGGTTGCAGTCGGCGCCCCCGCTTGACCCAACTGGTCCGCGGCGTAAGACTTCGGGTGATTCGAACGAGATGACGACAGTCGGTTGCCGGCTCCAGAGGCCTCGGCGGCGTATTCCGGGCTCGCCGGGCCCCTGTCGCGGACGGGGCCTACGGGAGATTCCGGCAATGACTCGGGTCCAGGCGAAGTTCTCCATCTTCTGGTTCAGCCTGCAGGCGCTCGCACAGTACGCGCTCCTGCTCCTCGCGTTCCGGTTCCTGCTCCCGGGCGTCTGGGAGAAGCAGTTCGCCGCCGGGTGGCTCGCGCTCTTGCTCACCTTCCTGGCCTGGCACCTCTTCATCTGCTTCTTCGAATGGGGGTTCCACCGCTACGTCCTGCATTCGGTCACGACCCCGTGGCTGCAGTGGTTCGCCCGCGGCCACCGCAGTCATCACGGCCTGACGCCGATCCGCCTGCAGGCGGTCTCCGAAGGCTCGGACCGGTACGTGCTCAACCGATACCCCATCACCGAAGAGGAACAGAACGTGGACGCCGCGTTCCCGATCTACGCGATCGTCGCGTTCTGGGCTTTCTTCACGCCGCTGCTGGTCGTCGTCCAGCTCCTGCTGCCGAAGGCTCCGGTGCTCATGGGCGGGTACGCGGCCATCACCTGGTCCATGTGCCTGTACGAGATCCTGCACGCCATCGAGCATCGCCCCTACGAGTGGTGGAAGCACGCGACGGAACACCCGCGCTTCGGCGGCTTCTGGCGGAGGATCTACGGCTTCCACCACATGCACCACGCCAACATCTCGTGCAACGAGGCGATCTCGGGGTTCTTCTCGCTCCCGATCGCCGACTGGGCGTTCGGCACGTACCACGAGCCGAAGGAGCTGCTCCTGGAAGGGCGTGTGGCGACGGCGAGGGACTTCGCGGTTCCGCCGCCGCCGGGCTGGGTGCGCTGGCTCGACGCCTGGTCGCGCAAGCGCGAGTCGGCGCTGCGCCGGCGGGAGCAGTAGCGGCCCTCCTCAGCGAGGAGAAGCCGGAGTTCGAGCCGGACGATGCGCAGATGCGCCTCGAACTGTATCGCGGGGCCGACCCGCAGGTCTCGTACGCCCGCTTTGCAGAACAGCGCCGGGCCAATGTCGGGTTCCTGCGGACACTGACGCGCCGCGACGGTGAGCGTCGCGCGCGACTCACGACCGCGGGCGAGATCACGCTGCAGCAGATGCTGCACGAGTGGGCCCTGCACGACCTCGGCCACATCCGCCAGATCGCCGAACTCGTTCGTGCACGCAAGCACTGGCGGCAGGCCGGCCCCCTGGGCGAGGAGTACAGGTTGAAGCCCTAGGCGTCGGCTTTCTCGAAGTACCGGATGGTCGGCGGGCCGGCCAGCATCCCACCGAGCTTCTGCATCACGCCGGTCTCCGTGCGCCAGCCGAGGTACTTCTCGTGATGCGGACGCGAGGTCCACTGCTCGACCATCACCATCTTGTTCCCGTCGTCCTTGTTGAAGTAGACGTCCATCGCCTTGCAGCCGTCATAGGCGCGTGACTCCGGGAGCAACTCGGCCAGGTAGGACTTGATGTTGGAGACCTGCTCGGACTTGACCGGCGCTTCGAGCAAGACCATGACGCTCATGCCATTTCCTCCTCATCTCGATTCGCCTGATTCACGGCTTGCGCATTGCTCGAGAGGGCATGCGTGCCGCGCAACGAGAACTCGACGGGCCCGTCCATCCCGGCACACGGGCCTGCGACAACGGAGAAGGGGGGACGGCACGCCCTCCCTTCAACCGCAGTCACTGCACCGCAACGTAGCACCCGCGGCGCAGGACCGACGGCGGCAACCCGCCTCCGTGTCCCGGCCGAAGGCAATTGGTGTCGGACCCGTAATTGGAGGCACGCCAGCCCAATGCGCCAGATGCGGCTGGTCCTCGCCCAACGCTCGCCCTAACGACCGATGAACGTCGAACGTCGGCCGCGGCACCGCGAGGGGACCGGGCGGGCTTCCCCAGAGGCCGTCACGCCCCTCGAGTGATCCGGGAAGGCGGGCCGTCGTCCTCGTCTCGCGGACGCCGGAGTGGGCACGAACGGGACGGTCCTCCCGGCGTCCCCGAACGCCCCGACCCTGTTCGCCGGCACCGCCGCGTTCTCCTCGAACATCGTGGCCAGGGTCTTCCTGACGGGCGGGGGCAAGCTGCTCCGCAACAGATGGATCGAGACATCCCGCACGACGTTCACCCGCTGCAGCCTGTTCGTGAGCGGCTATCGCTCGTCGTGGAGCTGCCGTCCGCTTCGCACCTGCGGCTCTTCGTGTACGACGTCAGTGGACGCGAAGTCTCACGGCTCGCGGACGCGGACCTGAACGCCGGTCATCACGCATTCCCGCTGCAATTGGCGGCGAGCGGCATCTACTTCGCCCGAGCGGCGGTTGTCTCAGCGCGCGAGCGGATCGTACGGACCGCCCGGGTGGCGCTGTTGCGCTAGTGGATTCGACTTCGGGCGGCGGGCCCGGCCTGCGCCTCAACGCGCGAAGACGAGTCGTCTGGTCGCGGCGCCGCCCGACCACTCGAGGCGCACGAAGCAGAATCCCGCACGAGAGCGGCCCAGCACGCTCGCCGTGTCCAGCTCCAGCGTGTGCCGCCCCGCGGTGATCCAACCGTCCACCAGCACCGCAATGAGACGTCCCTGAACGTCGTAGACGCTCAGCCGTCCTCGGGAAGCCTGCGGAACGGCGTACGTGATCGTGGCCTTGCGGCCGATCGGATTGGGTCCGATGAGCAGCGTCGAAGGCTCGCCGGGCGACGCTCCGTCCACCCGGATCGGGCCGAAGCTCGTGATCCTGCCGCCGGCCAGCGTCGCCTGCAGGCGATAGAAGCTCGTTCGCGCGGCCGGCGCGTCGGCGTCGAGCAGCGCCGCGACCCCGTCGCGCAGAACGGGATCGCCGTTCACCGGAACCCACGGCCCGACCGGGCCGTCGCCCCGCTCGGCGACGACGCCGCCGGGGTCGGCGGACGGACCGAACTGCCAGCGGAGCTCGACGCCACCGTCCACGCGGCGTGCTTCGAACAGGTAGAGGAGGGCGGGGGTCGAAGTGTCCCCGGTGTTGAGGAGCACCGAGACCGTGTTGGCGGAGACGTTCGCCGCGGCCAGATCGGGCCGGCCGTCGCCGGTCACGTCGCCGAGCGCCACGGCGAACGGGCCGGTCCCCGTACCGAAGTCCACCCTCGTCCCGAAGCTTCCGTCTCCCCTGCCGGCCAGCACGGAAACCGTGTTGGCCGGGAGGTGCGCCGCCACCAGGTCGAGCCTGCCATCGCCGGTCACGTCGCCGAGCGCCACGGGTCCGGCCCAGGGAGTTCCGGTCCCCTGGTCGATCTTCGCCGCGAAGCTCCCGTCACCGTTGCCGTGCAGCACGGAGACCGTGTCGGTCGACCGGCGCGCCGCCACCAGATCCTGCTGGCCGTCGCCGTCGAGGTCGCCCAGCGCCAGCGAGAAGGGCCCGGCCCCGGCGTCGAACTCCGTCCGCGCACCGAAGCTGCCGTCGCCGATGCCGAGTCGAACCGAGACGGTGGTGGACGACTCGTTCGCCGTCACGACGTCGGGCTTGCCGTCGCCGTTCAGGTCGCCGATCGCCACTGCACGGGGACCGTAGTCGGTGCCGTAGTCGACTTTCGGCGCGAAGCTCCCGCCGCCGAGGTTCAGCAGCACCGACACGGTGTTCGCGGCCTGGTTCGCCGTCACCAGGTCGGGCTCGCCGTCGCCGTTCAGGTCAGCGACCGCCACGCATTCGGGTCTCATTCCCGTGCCGAAGTCGCTCTTCGGCCCGAAGTTCCCATCACCGCTTCCCGGCAGCACCGACACCGTGTTGGCGGACTCGTTCGCCGTCGCGAGGTCGGGCTTGCCGTCGCCGTTCAGGTCGCCGATCACCACGCCGACGGGCTGGCTCCCCGTTTCGAAGTCGGTCTTCGCCGCGAAGCTCCCGTCGCCATTGCCGAGCAGCACCGAGACCGAGGCGGCGCCGAGGTTCGTCACCGCGAGGTCCGGCTTGCCGTCGCCGTTCAGGTCGCCGACGACCACGAAATCGGGCCCGAACCCGGCGCCGCTCGTGCTGCCGGACCCGAAGCTCCCGTCGCCGTTGCCGCGGAAGACCCAGACCGCCGCGATGTCGTACATCGCCGCCGCAAGGTCGGGCTTGCCATCACTGTCGAGATCGCCGATCGCGACGGAGAACGGAGGTGTGCCCTCCGCGCCGTAGTCGGCCCGGGGCGCGAGGCTTCCGTCGCCGTTGCCCAGGAGCACCGAGAGCGTCGCGGACTCGTCGTTGGCCGTCACCACGTCGAGCGAGCCGTTGACATTCAGGTCGCCGATGGCCACGAAATAGGGTTTGGTTCCCGTGGCGTAGTCGGTCCTGGTCCCGAAGCTGCCGTCGCCGCTGCCGAGGAACACGGAGACCGTATTGGAGCCGTAGTTCGCCGCCACGAGATCGGCCTTGTCGTTGCCGTTGAGGTCGCCGATCGCCACGGAGCAGGGATTGGTGCCCGTAGGGTAGTCGGTTCTGGCCGCGAAGCCGCCGCCGCCGGTGCCGAGCAGCACCGAGACCGTGTTCGAGCCGACGTTCGCCGTGACCAGGTCGGGCTTGCCGTCGTCGTTCAGGTCCGCGATCGCAACCGACGCGGGGAACGCCCCGGTGGCGAAGCCGGTCCTCGGGCCGAAGCCGCCGGCTCCGTTCCCCATCCGGACCGAAACGGAATCGGAGCCGTAGTCCGCCGTGACCAGGTCGGGCTTGCCGTCACCGTTCAGGTCTCCGATCGCCACGCAGTTCGGCGCGTTCCCGGTGGCATAATCCGTCCCTGTGCCCAGGGTTCCGTCGCCGTTTCCGAGCAGCACGGACACCGTGCTCGAGCCGTAGTTCGCCACGACCAGGTCCGGCTTGCCGTCGCCGTTCAGGTCGTCCATCGCGACGGACCTGGGCGAGGCTCCGGTGGAGTAATCGGTCCGGGCCTGGAAGGTCGCGTCGCCGGTGCCCAGCAGCACGGACACCGTGCTCGAACCGTAGTTCGCCACCACCAGGTCGGGCTTGCCGTCGCCGTCCAGGTCGCCGATGGCCACGGACGTGGGGCGGACCCCCGTGTCGAACGAGAGGAAGGGCCCCTCGAACAACGGCGCTGCGCCGGCGCCGGAACTCGCGGCGGACAGGCAGACCACGAGAAAGAGCCCCGGAGCGAACCAGCGGCGGAAGAAGGAACCGGGAGTCATCGCGAGCGACCTCGAGCCTGCGCGAGAGCCTGAGACCTGACGGCCCGTCCTTCGGCCCCGGGCCGGGGGCACAAAGCCTACACCCCGACGGGCCCGGTCGCGCGCCGGGCAGCCCGCGCGGTGCTTTCAACTTCGAGTCAGCGCTCGCGGCTACGGCGCACCGCGGAGTGGGATTCGAGGCCGCGCCGGAATGCGGGTGACGCAGCCCTTCTCGTTCTCCCTCGCATCCGCACGGTGTCTCGGGGCACAGTTGAGCGACGGCCGTTCGAGATCTGTCGCTTCACTGCGACGCGGAGGCACACCCCATGATGCTTCCCGACTCCCGCGCGCGTCGTCCGGCGCGATGGCCGCTGCTCGCGGCACTCCTCTCGGCCGCTCTCCTGGTCTCTGCGATTCCGTCCCGCGCGGCCACGCATGCGACGATCAACTACGGTGACACTCAGGTGGCCGATCTCGCGGCTGCCGGCGAGGTGGACGAGTACACGTTCGACGGCGTCGCCGGTGACGTCGTCCTGATCCGGCTCGCCGAGTTCACCGCCGCCCTCGAGCCGCGGGTGGCGCTGGTTCACCCGAACGCCACGGTGCTCCAGTCCACCTGGAGCTACGGCACGGCGGAGGTCGCCTACGCTTCGCTGCCCGTAACGGGCACGTACACCATCCGTGTCTCGGACTACGGGGACGACAACAGCGGCAGCTACGCGCTTCACCTCCAGGAGCTGCGCGACCCGGCGGGCGCGGTCGCGATCGGCTACGGCGAGACGCAGGCCGGCGCGATCGCCGAGCGCGCGCAGGGCCAGAGCCATCGGCTCACCGCGGCCGCCGGTGACGTGATCCTCGTGCGGGTTGGTGAACTGGCCAGCGCCCTCACGCCGCAGCTGCGCCTGTACGACGACGCCGGCGCGCTCCTCTACAGCGCCCAGAACAGCTCGGTGGTGGACGCCGTCTCCATCACCCTGCCCGACGCCGGCGAGTACACGCTCATGGTGCTCGACAACGCCGGCACCGCTGTCGGCGGCTACGACCTCCACCTGCAGCGCCTCAACGGTCCCGTCGGCGCCACCGCGATCGCGCCCGGCGCCACGCTCGCGGGCACGCTCGGCATGGTCGCCGAGGGGGACGTCTTCACCCTGGCCGGGACCGCCGGCGACATCCTGCTGCTGCGCCTGGCCGAGGTCGTCTCGACGCCCGAGATGCAGCTGCGCCTGTTCACGCCCGCGGGCGTGCAGCTCCACGGCAAGTGGGACTACGGCCTGACCGAGATCACCACCGACCCGCTCCCGGCCACGGGCACCTACACCCTGCTCGTCACCGACTACCCCGGCACCGACACGGGCGAGTACCGCCTGCACGTGCAGGAGCTGCGCGACCCGGCGGGCGCGGTCGCGATCGGCTACGGCGAGACGCAGG
>CAZPVG010000047.1:0-10866 GCA_964589945.1 uncultured bacterium | reverse complement strand
CAGGAGCTGCGCGACCCGGCGGGCGCGGTCGCGATCGGCTACGGCGAGACGCAGGCCGGCGCGATCGCCGAGCGCGCGCAGGGCCAGAGCCATCGGCTCACCGCGGCCGCCGGTGACGTGATCCTCGTGCGGGTTGGTGAACTGGCCAGCGCCCTCACGCCGCAGCTGCGCCTGTACGACGACGCCGGCGCGCTCCTCTACAGCGCCCAGAACAGCTCGGTGGTGGACGCCGTCTCCATCACCCTGCCCGACGCCGGCGAGTACACGCTCATGGTGCTCGACAACGCCGGCACCGCTGTCGGCGGCTACGACCTCCACCTGCAGCGCCTCAACGGTCCCGTCGGCGCCACCGCACTCTCGTTCGGCGTCCCCGTCGGCGACGAGCTGCTCTGGGTCGCCCAGGCGAAGGCCTTCACTTTCCCGGCGGCCGCGGGGGACTCGATCCATGCCGTCCTCACCGAGGTCACCTCGGCGCTCGAACCCCGGCTGTGCCTCTTCGCGCCCGACGGCACGCGGCTGGCGTGCAACTGGGCCTACGACGAGGTTGTACTCACGCACTCGCCGCTCCCGCAGAACGGAACCTACGCTTTGCTGGTGACCGACCAGCCCGGGACCGACGTCGGCTCCTTCACGCTCGCGCTGACGAAGGCGGGCGGCGGCGTGGCCGTTCCCGATCGGCCGGTCACGGAGTTCCGGCTGCGGCCGGCTTTCCCGAACCCGGCGCGCACAGGCGCGAGCATCGCGTTCGACCTGCCCGCGCCGTCGCCGGTGCGGCTCGCGATCCACGACGTCCTGGGACGGACGATCCGGGTGCTCGCGGAGGCGACGTTCCCCGCGGGACGTCACGCGGTTCAGTGGGACGGCCGCGACGCCACCGGCCGGCCGGTGGCCGCGGGCGTCTATCTCTGCCGGATCCAGGCCGGCTCGAGGACGGCCACGAACGGGATCGCGGTCGTGAGGTGAGGCGTGCGGGGCCCGGAGCTTCGGGCCCCGGTCCACGGGCGGCGGCCTCGCGTGGGGCCGCCGCTCCCGCGCCGGGACGGCCCTCGGCCGCGCGCCGGCGGACCGGCGCCCACCAGGCCCGGTTCACTCCGCCGTCGAGCCCAGATCCCCGATCGTCGTGGAGCTCAGCATCTTCCGGTACTGGGACTGGATGCGCTCCCAGTGGTCGTGCAGCGGGCACGGGCGGCTGGCGTCGCAGCGCCGCATCTCGAAGAAGCAGCGCTTGTCGTCGCGCGGGCCGTCGAAGCGGTCGAGCACCTTCGAGATCATCGTGCGCCGCGCGCTCTCCTTGAGCTGGAAGCCCCCACCCCACCCCTTCTGGCTCAGCACGAACCCGCCCTTGCGGAGCTGATTCAGGATCTTCGAGAGGTAGTTGGGCGGGATCTTCGTCCCGGCGGCGATCTGGCTGCCCTGCACCCACTGGCCCGGGTGGTCCACGAGGTAGGCGAGAATCCTCAACGCGTAACGACCCGTCTGGCTGACCATCGGATTCCCCGAGTTCACTTGGTCGCGGCCGCGGACCCGCCCCAGCGCTCGCGGTAGCCGCGCAGGAGGTGCCACGCGGTCAGGGCGAAGATGCCGCCGGCGAAGACGAGCACCAGGAACGTACCGGTCAGAGGATAGGAATGTGTGGTGAAGTTCGCCACCTGCTTCGTCCCCAGCACGACCGGCATGAACGGTTCGATGTGCACGGGGGCGTGCGGGTCCAGGAAGTGCCCGAACGTGTACAGCTTGTAGACGAACCGTGCCATCGAGAACACCGCCACGTAGCCGACGAGCACGCTCAGGTCGATCAGGCTGCGCACGCTCCCGATGGCCGCGGCCCGCAGCGCGATCACGATCAGCAGGCCGAACGCGAACGGCAGCCACGAGAGATCGGACATCGACTCGCGGTTCACCTTCATCATCCCGATGTAGTGGTTCAGCTCGTTGATCTCGGCGATGTCGTGGTCGTGGTTCCCGCCAGCGAGCTTGTAGGTGTACACGTCGATCTGGAGGCCGTGCGGGTACTGGGGTGCGACCATCTTCATGCGCCACAGCGGCTGCGTCATGCTGAGCGCCATGGGGATGACCAGCAGCGCCAGCACGATCCGCGCGCCGAGCCGGATGGGGCGGTCGAGGAACTCGTAGAACGCGTCGATCTTCGGGTGCGTATGCGAAGTCATGGGACTCCCCTCTAGACCAGGTCCCCGTGCAGGAACGATCGGCGGGCGGCCAGCCACGCCGCGCTCCCCACGGTCGCCGGCCAGAGCACGCCCAGCGCCAGCAGCGCGGGCGCGCCGATTCGATTGGCCAGGAAGAAGCCGACCGGCCCGAGCACTCCGAGCTCCGGGTCGGCCGCCGACAGCAGCGCCATGCGGGCGCTCTCGACGGGGTTGACGGCCGAAAGCAGGAACACGCCCGTCGGGTTGAGGCGCCATTGCAGCATGACGCCGATGAGCGCGAAGTCGAGCAGCGCCACGCCGAGCACCCAGGCGAGCAGCAGGATCATGAGCGCCTTCGCCTGGCTGCGGACCAGCGTCGAGATGGCGAGGCCGATGCCGAGGAAGCTCCAGATCAGCGCGGCGCTGACCAGCAGCGAGCGGCCGAGGAAGGACCACTCCACCACCTGCCCGAACACGAGCCGGCCGGCGGCGGCGAGGCCGACGAGCAGCACGAGCAGCGGCGCGAACAGCGCGAGGAAGCGCACGCCGGTGACCGCGGCGAAGAAGTCGCGCCGCTCGACCGGGTGGCTGAACAGCAGCTCGAGCGTGCCGTCCTCGCGCGCGCGATTCACCACCTGCCCGCTCGCGGTCAGCGCGAGCAACGGCAGCAGCAGGACCAGAGCGTGGCAGAGCGAGAGCAGCACGCGGCCCATCCCCGTGAAGCCCAGCACGCCGGATTCGCGCATGCCCACCAGCACGAACATCGCGGCGAGGACCGCGTAGAGCCCGCCGCAGAAGAGCAGCCAGCGCGAGCGCAGGACCTCGGCGAGGTCGAGCCGGGCGAGGGCGAGCACGCGTCCGGCCGCGGGGAGCTCAGTGACCGGCATGGCGGGCCTCCCCGGCCAGGGCGCGTTCCCGCGCCGCTTCGAAGTCCGTCGCCCCGGTCCGCCCGGACGGCACGGCGGCGAGGTCGTACCCCATGGGACTGTGCGGGACGGTCACGAAGGCGACCTCGTCGCGGGCCAGCCACTGATCTTCGCCGTACGCGCGGAAGTAGATCGCGCGCACCGGCGCGGATTCCTTCGACAGGTGGCGGAAGAGGCAACCGGGATCGTCGAAGTCGAGCACCCGCCCGTCCCCGGTCTGCAGCTGGCAGGCGAAACGGGGGTCGCTCACCGACATGCCGCACTCGGCGCAGGCCTGGCGGTCCCAGACGACCGGTCGCGGCCCGTCCGGGGGTGCCTGTGATCGCACCACGGCCCACGCGAATCCCCCGACGAGGACGAGCACGGCGGCGGGCCACGCGATCCGGCCCGGCTTGAACCCGTTCCCCTTCATCTCGTCACTCCTCCCCGCCCGACGGGACGTCGAGCGTCTCCAGGTCGCGCACGACGAGGTTGGTCAGGTGGCCGTTGCACTTCACCGTCAGCTCGCGCAGCAGCGCCAGTTTCTCGTCGCGGCTCACCACGCGCAGCCACGAGCCTCCCTGGCCGTGCACGAACCCGTGCGACGTGAACCAGTCGCGGTCGGTGTCGCTGCGGGCCCAGACCTCGAGCACGCCGTGCGAGCGGGTCTCGAGGAACGACTCCACCGGGCCGTCGAACGCGACACGGCCGCCGTCGAGCGCGATCACGCCCTCGACGAGGTGGCTCACCTCCTCGAGGCGGTGCGAGCACAGCAGCAGCGTCGCGCCGGCGGCGACCTCGTGGTAGAGGCGGAAGAAGCTCTCGCGCGAGGCCGCATCGAGGCTGGCGGTCGGCTCGTCCATGACCACCAGCGACGGCCGGCCGGCGAGGGCGAGGGCGATCATGAGCTTCTGCCGGGTGCCCCCCGAGAGGCCGCGCACGGGCCGCGCACTCACCGCGGGGAGATCGAGGCCGATCCGGGCGGCCGTTTCGGCCACGGCGTTCGGTCGCAGCGCCCGGATGCGGGTGACCGCGTCCACGACCTCGCCGACGGGCGCGGCGAGCTGCGGAGCGGTCTGGGGCACGTAGGCGAGCCGGTGCGCCAGCGCGGCGCGATGCTCGAACGGGCTGCGGCCGTCGAGACGGACCGAGCCCTCGAACGCGATCAGTCCGAGAACGGCCCGCATCAACGTGGACTTGCCGGAGCCGTTGGGACCGATCACCGCGACGCGGCGTCCCTCGGGCACTTCGAACGACACCCCGTCGAGGGCCGTCACCGGGCCGAATCGCCGCCGGAGATCGCGGACTTCAACGCGCATCGCCCACCTCCGCCCGGTCCGGCGCCGGGGCGTCCGGCCGCATGCGCGGCCGCGGGTCCCGCAGCAGGGTGACCGGCTCGAGGAGCGGCAGGACCTGTGCCGCGACGTCCACGAGATCGAGCGCGACGGCGCCCCGGAAGAACTGCAGCTCGGGGCGGCCCGAGGTGAGCTGGTCCGACAGGCTGCGCGACTCGTAGGGCACGTCCCCCACGCCGTCGCCGTCCAGGTCGTAGCCGCGGTAATCGTCGAAGTAGTTGCCGAGCCAGGTCACGCCCATCGCGGTCCCGCGTCCCTCGACCTCGACCTGCGCCTGGTTGTCGGCGAGCTGGTTGTCCTCGAAGCGGTTTCGCGACTCGCTGCTGTGGAAGACGATGGCGGTCTGGCAGAGCGCGAACCGGTTCCCCGAGCACGTGTTGGAGTCGCCCTTCTCGAGCGGCGAGGTGTCGAGGTAGAGGCCGACACGGTCCTTGACGAACTGGTTGCCCTCGAAGCGCAGGTCGCCGGACTCCTTGCAGCCCACCCCCATGCCGTCGGCCGCCATGGCCCCGGCGAGGAGGTTGTCGCGCAGGCGGATGCCGCGCGAGTACATGACGAAGACTCCCACGATGTCGCGCAGGTAGCGGTTGCCTTCGACCACCGACTGGTTGCTGTACATGAAGTGCGTGCCGTAGCGGCCGTCCTCGACCAGGTTGCCCGCGATGCGGTTGCCCGGCGAGTACCAGACGACGAGGTCGCGGGAGTGCGTGACGTGGTTGCGCGCGATGACGGACTCCCTCGTTTCCCAGAACCGGATCGCGTCGCCGCGCAGGCCGGGCGGCTGCGAGGGGTCGCCGGCGATGTCGTTGCCGACCACGGAGACGCGACGCGCCTCCTCCGCCACGATGCCGAAGAGCGCGTTCCGCACCTCGAGGCCCTCGACGCGCACGTCGTCGCCCCCGACGTGCACGGCCGCGTCGAGCCGGTCCCAGCGCCCGCCGCTGCCGTCCACGGTGAAGCCCAGGAGTGCGACGCTGTCCGAGGCCACCTCGATCGTCGTGCCGCGCCCGGGCGAGCGGACGACCGCGGCCCGCGGCCCCCAGAGCACCACCGGGCGGCGCACGACGAGCGGCCCGTCGTAGCGCCCGGGCGAGAGGGCCAGCACGGCGTGCGGTGCGGCCCGGTCCAGCACGCGCTGCAGGTCGGCGCCGGCGGGCACGGCGACCGCACCCGACGGGCGTGACGGCCGCACGGGCGCCTGCCACGCGGGCCCGGCGTCCGGCACGGGGCGGGTGAAGCGGCCCGCGAGCAGAGCGAGCGCGACGATCGCGAGCGCGCCGGCCACGAGGGCGCCGGGCCGGCTGCTCCCGGCGGGCGGATTTCGAAAGAGTGGATTCACGACTCCGGTCCGGATCGTGGGATCCGGCGGGGGCGGGCATCCCCACCCCCGCCGGCCCGCGTCAGCTCGGCCGCACCAGGAGGTAGCCGGCCATCTCGAGATGGAGGGCCGAGCAGAACTCGGTGCAGTAGTACGGGAACACGCCGGCCCGGTCGGCGACGAACGTGACGTCGGTCGACTTTCCGGGCTCCATGGACAGGTTGATGTCGTAGTCGTTGATGCAGAACCCGTGCGTCGCGTCCTGCGCCTGCTCCAGGTTGGTCAGGTGCATCCGGACGGTGTCCCCCTTCCGGACCGTCACGTTGTCCGGGACCAGGTGGCTGCGAACGAGCGTCACGTAGACATCCACGATCCGACCGTTGCGCACGATGCGGGCGTCCTTTTCGTCCGTCGTCGCCGAGGGGTCCTCCTGGTGTGTCAGCGGATCGGTCCCGACCGGCGTGTACATCTCGATCGCCTTGACCTTGTCGGCCTTGATGATCTGGGCGTAGTGCGGCTCGCCGAGGCCGATCGGCATGTCGTAGAGCAGCTGCATCGTGGGGCCCGAGATGTCGATCAACTGGAAGTTCTGGGGCAGCAGCGGGCCGACGTTCTTGAACCGGTCGATGGACCACTTGTTCATCGCCACCATGTAGTGGCCGTCGGGGTGCTCGGTGTCGCCGCCCGCGATGGAGAGGTGCCCGATGTTGTAGTGCACGGGGATCTTGTCCACGAGCTTGAGGTCCCCGAGCGACCACCGCGCGATCTTCGACTCGATGAACAGGCTCGTGTAGCCGTAGCCGTGGCCGTCGAACTGCGTGTGGAGCGGCCCCAGTCCCAGCTCGACCTGGCCGTCGATCGCGTCCTGGAAGGGCAGGATCGGAATGCCGTACGGGTCCTTGCCGTCGAACTTGCCGGCGTCGATCAGCGACTTGATCTTGGCCCAGCTGTACACGGTCTCGTGCGTGTCGAGCTTGCCCGAGATGCACAGCCGGGCGCCGTCCGGCGTGACGTCCACGCCGTGCGGGCTCTTGGGCTCGGGAACGAAGTAGAGCAGCCCCTCGCGCAGCGACACCTCGAGCGGGATGACGCGCATGCCCTGGATCGTGCGCGTGTTCCCGGAGACGGCGGCGACCTCGGCCGCCTTCTTCCAGGGGATGATGTGCAGGTAGTCCATGTCGTTCTGCGAGGCGCCCGACTCCAGCGGAGGCTGGCCCTGCTGGATGCCGCCGTGCGAGCGCTCCGTGTCGAAGCTGTTGATGAAGCACCAGCCGTCGCTGGCCAGCTTGCCCACGTCGGTCAGGTCCTGCATGTAGGGCGGCAGCTCCATCGCGAACGAGCGGCTCGGGTCGAGCCGTCCGGCGGCGCGGTCGAACTTCCAGAACACCACGGCGCTTCGGTACTTCTCGTCGTACTGGTCGAGCGGCGCGTAGCTGCCGTCCAGCGGGGCCGGGTACTGCCCGCCCTCGATCACGTAGTCGGTGTTGGGAGTCACGAACGCGCCGCCGTGATCGGACTTGAGGATCCCGCTGTGCACGATCTGGGTGGTCACCAGGTCCTGCAGGTTGACCACCGCGATGCGCGCGTTCGCCTTGTCGTTGACGAACAGGTACTGGCCGTCGTAGTCGCCCTCGGTCTCCGACAGCGCCGGGTGGTGCGTGTCGCCCCAGGTCAGCTCGTGCCCCTTTGGCGAGCTGTTCGCGAGCATCGCCTTCGTGCCGTTGTCGAAGCCGTAGCCCTGCCACGGCTCGGGCGTGAAGACGCCGATGTACTTGAGGATGCGCATGCTGGGCACACCGATCACGATGACCTGTCCGCTGTGTCCTCCGGACGAGAACATCACGTACGGGTCGGTGCGTCCGGTGGGCGTGTAGGTCTTGAGCGCGGCCACGACGTCCTGGTCGGTGAGCTTGCGCTCCTTCATGAGCGCGGCGATGTCGGTGCCGGACTTGTTGCCCGCGCCGCTGCACGACACGAGCAGGCCTGCCAGCACCAGCAGGGCCGCGACCCGGATCCCGGTTCCGATTCCACTTCGCGTCGACATTGCGTGCCTCCTCGTGGCGGCGCCGACCACACGGCCCGGCGCGCCGTCCTGGGACGCTCGGCGGCTACTTGCCGAACGAGCGGACTTTCTCGCGCAGGGCCGTCACCACGCCGGGCTTGGCCTGCAGGTCGGGGTTCGGTGCCATGGCCGGGCTCTTCCCCACGGCCGCGCCGCCGTAGACGATGGCGATCTCGATCGTCGAATCCGAGGTTGCCTTCTGCCATTCGAGGTCGTGGAAGTTGCGCGGCTTCGGATTGAGGACCGCGGCCCCCGGTCCGTTGCCGAGCCCTTCCTTGCCGTGACAGGTCGCGCAGCGGGTCTCGAAGATCTTCTCCGCCGTGGCCCGGTCGGCGGCCGGGTCGGTGGCGGTGGCCGGGCTCGCGGCCTCGCCCGTGGCGCTCCCGGCCGATCCGGATTCGGTGGACGATCCGCCGGATCCGCAGCCGTAGGCGAACAGGAATGTCCCGGCCGCGAGCACCAGGACGGGGATGAAGGAATGGCGGTTCATGGTCTCTCCAGTGACAGGGGATTCCAGGGATTCCCGTGGACTCCGGCCGGGCCCCGCGCGTGCGATCCGAAGGGAGCCGGACGGCAACTCAAAATCTCTGCGCATGAACATATGCGTTGAGTGGTAGGCTGTCAACCCCCGCCGGGGACGGTCCCCGTGCGGCCTGCCCGAGGAGGACGCGAATGTCGAAGGACCCGATCCAGAGGCTGCTCGAGGAGCACGTCTCGCTTCTTGCCCGGTTCCAGCCGCTCCGAAAGGCCGTCCGCGATCTCGAGACCGGGGACCCGGCCTCGGTCCCGGCGGTCCTGCCCGTGCTGGGGGCGGTCTCCCGGGTGATGTCCACGGACCTCGTGGCCCACGCGCGGCGCGAAGACGACGCGTTCTTCCCGGCCGTCGAACGGGCGATGGGAGCCGACTTCGGACCGACGCGCGTGATGCGGATGGAGCACGCCGAGATCCACGAAGGCGCGGAGCGGTTCCGGTCCACCTTGAAGGAGCTTCAGGAGGTGGATCACCCGGCGATCGTCGAAGGCGGCGAACGGCTCGCCGGTCTCGCGGACCGGGGCGGCGACGCGAAGCAGATCCACGACGTCTGTCGCGACCTGCTCGAGCGGATCGACGCGCACTTCGCCAAGGAGGAGCAGATCCTCTTCCCCATGAGCCGGAGCATCCTCGGCCCCGCGGATCTCCAGGAGGTCGCGCGCCTCATGGAGGAGATGGACGGGCGGTAGGCCGACGGGCCCCGCTGCGCGCAGGGCCCGCGGATTCAGGGGCTTCCGGGCTTCAGTACTTCCACGTCCCGCGGACGCGGATGCTCACGCGCTTGCCGCTGTCGGTGTACGTGTGGTCGAAGGCCGAGGCGTTGTCCCCGTTGTACGCCGCGGGGACGTTCACGGTGATCCAGCCCAGCCGGTCGGGATCGCCGCCCGCGTCCGCGTCCATCAGGTAGATCCGGTGCGAGGTGTCGTAGGCCAGCGCGTGCGGCAGCGAGCCGTCGTAGACGCTCGCGGCCTTCGTGAACGTGTAGACCTTCCCGTACTCGGCGTTGTTCACCGTGTTCGAGGTGTAGTCCGGGACCGTGTTCGGGACCGCCAGCGACACGTACAGGTCCGGGCGCTTGTCGGCCGTGAACAGCGAGATGTCCCAGTCGCTCCCGCCGGTCGTCTTGCTCGGGAACTTCGTCACGGAAATCGAGCTGACGATGACGCCGACGGGCGTCTTCACCTGGGCCGGCGGCGGCTCGGTGGACATCGGGTCGGGAGCCGTCGGGCTCTTGCCGCAGCCGGCGGCGAAGAGGGCGAAGACGGCGGACGCGAACAGGACGGCGGTGCGGACGAAGCGGGTCATGATTCACCTCCCCTGGATGGACGTTCGGGCCGGATTGGCCTGCACCCACAGATGCGGGAGTTCGGGGCGGTTCACCCCCTCGTCTCGGGAGGATTCGCGCAACCGCGTGCCGGGCCGACCGCTCTGAGGGCGGCGAGCGCGGTCCCGGGGAGCCACGCCGGGGCCGAAGTCGTACGATGCGGCGGCAGCCCTGGCGCCCGGGAGGCCCGCACCCGCCGGACAGCCGCCGGGCCGGAGGCCGTGCCGCAGGAGGAGAACGGATGAAGAAGCGCAGGCTGGGAAGCAGCGGGCCGGAAGTCTCGGCGCTCGGGCTCGGCTGCATGGGAATGAGCTACTCGTACGGGCCGCCCGCCGACCGGCAGGAGATGATCCAGCTGCTGCGGACGGCGGTCGAACGCGGCGTGACGTTCTTCGACACGGCGGAGGCCTATGGCCCGTTCGTGAACGAGGAGCTGGTCGGCGAGGCGCTGGAGCCCTTCCGCGGCCAGGTCCTGATCGCGACCAAGTTCGGCTTCGCGATCGGCGCCCAGCACGATCCGCGCGGCATGACCGGCCCGCCGGGCCTGGACAGCCGGCCGGGGCACATCCGCGAAGTCGCGGACGCGTCGCTCAGGCGGCTCCGCGTCGAGACGATCGACCTCTTCTATCAGCACCGCGTGGACCCGAACGTGCCGATCGAGGACGTCGCCGGCACCGTGAAGGACCTGATCGCCGCGGGCAAGGTGAAGCACTTCGGCCTGTCGGAGGCCGGCGTCGGGACGATCCGCCGCGCGCACGCGGTGCAGCCGGTCACGGCCCTGCAGAGCGAGTACTCGCTGTGGATGCGGCGGGCCGAGGCCGAGGTGATCCCGGCGCTCGAGGAACTCGGCATCGGCCTCGTGCCCTACAGCCCCCTCGGCCGCGGGTTCCTCACGGGCAAGATCGACGCCTCGACGGAGTTCGCCCAGGGCGACTTCCGTAACTCGCTCCCCCGCTTCACGCCCGAGGCACGAAAGGCGAACCAGGCGCTCGTGGACCTGCTCGCCTCGATCGGCAGGCGCAAGGGCGCGACGCCGGGGCAGGTCGCGCTCGCGTGGCTGCTCGCGCAGAAGCCCTGGATCGTTCCGATCCCGGGCACCACGAAGGCGCACCGGCTGGCCGAGAACATCGGCGCGGCGGACGTCGAGCTGACGGCGGAGGACCTTGCCGAGATCGAGGTTGCCGCTTCGCGGATCGAAGTGCAGGGTGCGCGCTACCCGGACA
>CAZPVG010000046.1:0-32460 GCA_964589945.1 uncultured bacterium | reverse complement strand
TCTCCAGCTTCGCCTTGGCGTCTTCGGCTCGGGAGGACTTCCCGGCCGCAGGCGTGGAGGGGGCGGCACCGCCCCCTGGTGGCGTGGCGGAGGTGCCGGTGGCGGGTCTGGCCTTCCCTTCCCCGAACAGCGCCTCGAGCTTGGCCCTCGCGTCGGCGGCGCGGTCAGCGGCGCCACCCGGGCGGCCCGAGTACGGCTCGCGCGAGTAATAGAAGTACTCGCAGAAGTTCCGCCGCAGCTTGTCCGCCTCGCGCTCGGCCATGGGCTCGGTGCACTCGTTGTTGTACTTCGGGTCCCAGTGGCGACAGTTGCGGCAGCAGCGCAGGTCGGTGCCGCACTTCGGGCAGGTGCTCTCGCGCGGGATCGGCTCCTCGTACGGGACGGGCTCCCCGCACAGGTGACAGACGAGCTGGGCCATCGGGGCCTCCTCTCGAACGGGCGTCCTCTACGCCAGCGCGGCTTCCGCCTGCTCGGCGATCCACTTGCCGATCGCCAGCGACGCCGTCGCCGCCGGGCTTGGCGCATTGAGCACGTGCAGCTGGCGCTCGCCGCGCACGATGTGGAAGTCGTCCACCAGCGAGCCGTCGCGCTTGAGCGCCTGTGCGCGCACGCCCGCGCGTGCCGGCGTCAGGTCGTCGTCGCGCAGGTCCGGCAGCAATCGCCGCAGCGCTTCGGCGAACGCGTGCCGGTCGAGCGAGCGACGCACCTCGCCGGCCGCGTAGCCCAGGTGCTTCGAGATCAGCCGCCAGAATCCCGGCCACGAGAGGGTGTCCATGAGGTCGCGTGGCGAGATGCGCGACCAGTCGTAGCCGTGCCGCGCCAGCGCCAGGACCGCGTTCGGTCCCGCTTCGATCTCGCCGTTCACGCGTCGGGTGAAGTGCACGCCGAGGAACGGAAAGGCCGGGTCCGGCACCGGGTAGATGAGGTTCCGCACCAGCCCGCGCCGCGGCAGGCGCAGCAGGTGGTACTCGCCGCGGAACGGCACGATCCGGACGCCGGGATCCACGCCGCACGCGCGCGCGAGCCGGTCGGCGTGCAGCCCTGCACAGCCGACCAGCAGGCGTGCCCGCAGGTCGCCCGAGGTCGTCTGCACGATCACGTCGCCGCCGTCGCGCCGCGCGCCGCGCACGGCGTGCCGCACGAGCACGGAGCCCCCGAACGCGGCGATGTCGGCGGCGTACGCTCGGCACATGCCCGGAAAGTCCACGATCCCCGTCTCGGCGACGTGCAGCGCGGCGATGCCGGTGGCGTGCGGCTCGTACTCGCGGATCGCCTCCGCCTTCAGGCGCGTGAGTCCCGTGAGCCCGTTCGCGCGGCCGCGCCGCTCGAGCTCGTCGAGCCGCGGCAGCTCGTCGGGCCGCGTGGCGACGACCAGCTTGCCGCACCGTTCGAACGCCACGCTGCGTTCGGTGCAGTAGCGCTCGAGCGCGAGCCGGCCCTCGACGCAGAGCTTCGCCTTGAACGAGCCCGGCTTGTAGTAGAGCCCCGAGTGCACGACGCCGCTGTTGCGGCCCGACTGGTGCCAGCCCACGTCGGGCTCGGCCTCGAGCACCGCGACGCGCCGCGCGCCGCCCCGCGCGAGCGCGCGCGCCGTGGCCAGTCCCACGATGCCGGCGCCCACCACGGCGAAATCGAACGTGCGAGTCGTGCCCGGGGAGTCGTCCATGCAGCTACGGTACCCCGGCGCGCACCGGCGGGGAAACTCCGGCGTCGTGATCCCCGATCGTCGCTCGGCGCCCGCGGCGATTCGTTTGCGTGCGTCCTCGCGGGCCGCTTAGCCTGCGCGGTCATGCACCCTGACCGTGACTCCGCGGGCTCAGGCGGTCCCGGCAGTCCGCGCGACGTCGCCGGTGACTCCGCCTCCGATCCCGTTGTCGAGCGCCGCGAGACCCTGCGCCGAGCGCTCAAGCGTTACGCCGGCAAACTCGAGCGCAAGCTCGAGGGGCTCCGTTCCGATCTCGACGAGGCCGAGCGTTCTGCGGACTACCGCCGGTTCGGCGAGACGCTGCTGGCGTTCGCGCACCGCGTGCCCCCGCGGGCCGCGTCCGTGAGCCTGTCCGACCCCGGCGACCCCTCGCGCACGCTCGAGATCCCGCTCGACCCCAGGATCGCGGCGCCCGCCAACGCCGCGCGCTACTTCAAGCGCGCCGCCAAGGCCGAGCGCGGCCAGCGCGAGATCCCGCCGCGCATCGAGTCGGTGACGCGCGAGATCGAGTCGCTGCGGGTGCAACTCGCCGCGCTCACCAATGCGGCCGACGACGAGGCGCGCGAGGTCGCGACGCTCGAGCTCGAGCGCACGCTCTACCGGCTGGGCGCGACCGTCCGCCAGCAGATCAAGGCGCCCGAGCCGCTGCCGCGCCGCGCGCTTGGGCTGACGGCCGAGCCGCCGAGGCCCGCCGCCAAGGGCCCGACCACGCCCGCGCCGAGGCGCCGCGACGAGCCCGGCGGCAAGATGACCCCGTGGCGGTTCCGCACGAAGGAAGGCTGGGACGTGCTCATCGGCCGCAGCAGCGAGGGCAACGACTACCTCACGCTCCACCTGGCGCGGCCGGAGGACTACTGGTTCCACGCGCACGGCTGTCCCGGCTCGCACGTCGTGCTGCGCCGCGGCAAGGGCCCGAACGAGCCGAGCAAGGCCACGCTCGAGGAGGTCGCGTCGTGGGCCGCGTTCCACTCGAAGGCCCGCACCGCCGGCAAGGTGAGCGTGCACTACACCCTGAAGAAGTACGTCCGGAAGCCCCGCGGCTCGAAGGCGGGGCTCGTCTACATCGAGCGCGAGAAGGCGCTCATGGTGAGGCCCGTCGAGCCGCCGAAGGAGCAGATGGCCGACGCGCCCGCCGACACGACCCGCCCAGGAGGCGACGAATGAACCGCTGGAACCGACTCGTGCTCGCCATCGCCCTCGTCGGCGCGTGCGCGGCCGCCATGACGCCCGCGCGTGCGCAGGAGACGAAGCGAGCGAGGGGCGTTCACTACCTCTACCTGATCCGTCACGGTGACTACACCTGGGACAGCACGGTGACCGACGACTCGAAGGGCAACGGGCTGAACGCCCTGGGCCACGAGCAGGCCAGGCTCGTCGCCGAGCGCCTGGCCGGACTGCCCGTGAAGCTCCACTCGCTCGTGAGCAGCAACTACCTGCGCGCCGCCCAGACCGCCGACGACATGAGCAAGATCCTGCACATGAAGGTCGTGGTGGACACGCTGATCCACGAGTGCACGCCGCACTACGAACCGCGCGCCGGCACCCTGTCCGAGCATCGGGAGGCCGCCGCGGTCGCCTGCGAGGCGAACCTCGAGGCCGCCTACGCGAAGTACTTCGTCCCCACGCCCGACGCCGACACGTACGACGTGCTCGTCTGCCACGGCAACGTGATCCGCTGGCTCACCTGCAAGGCGATCGGCAACGACGTGCTGAACTGGCGCCGCCTGACCATCGGCAACTGCTCGATCACGGCGTTAGCCGTGCAGCCTGACGGCCGCGTGATGCTCGCGACGTACAGCGATACGGGGCACATCCCGCCGGACAAGCAGACGTGGACGGGAAGGGGGGCGGGGTGGATGCCGCAGGAGGAGCGGCCCGCCCGGATGAAGTAGCACGCGCACACCGCGAGCGATGTCCTGGGGACGTGAAGGGCAAGAGGATACGCGCGCGCTACTTGTCGATCGAGGGAATGCCCGCTTCGCGCAAGTACGAGTATGTCGAGTCGTAGAACTCCGGTAATCGGGTTGGGTCTTCGGAATCCCCAGGAGGGACGAAGATCACCATGCCTTGTCGTGCACGCGTCAGCAGTACGCGGTATGCGTTCAAGAGGTATCGCTGCCGTTCCGCGGAGCGAATTCGCTGCCAGCCCTTCGCGTTGAACGTCCGGTGCTCCCACTGGTGACCGTTAAAGCGCAAGTCATCCCAGGTCAAGCACGTCCAATCCAACTCCAGTCCTTGGATCTGGTACTCGGTTGCTGCGTCCTCCAAGTAGAAGCTAGACCGAATGTCATCTCGTTCATTGAGGAACCATTTGACCGGGTCGACCTTCACACGGACGTCGACGGCATAGGGCTTTAGCCGCTGCGCCTGAGAACTCGCCACGAGTCCGAAACGCTCGGACCCACGTGCATTCCTGCGCGTCCACTCCTTGGCCACCTCTAGGCTCCGTGTGACCACGATCGGATACCGGATCGCGACCTCAGCAAGAAGCGCCCTCGCTTGTCGAGTATCGATGTCGAGGAGTGCTTTCACGAAGCTCGAAACCTTCTCCGATCGAAATGACCGCATCGAAACTGAGAGGTGAAGGCTGGGCTCGAGAATGACCGTCGCCAGCCCATGGAGCTTTTCAAGAGCGTGACCGGCCGCATACTCCGAGTCCAACAGTTCGGGTGAGATGTAAGCGCGCCATTCAGGGAAGTGCTCACGGACTTCGTCTAGCCACGTGCTGATTCCCCCCTCTCCGGTGTTGATCTCCTGTCCGCCCCCGACAAGACAAACGATGACCGCCCAATCAGAGTGACGGTCCATGTAGCCAATCAAGAACTGCGGCTCGGACTGATCAAAATCAGGCCTGTGCTTGCGCCGCTTCATGAAGTCCATCGTCTTCGCGCGATCCCATGCGCGCTGCGCCTCGTCAAAGATCACCACATGTTCTGGCGGGGGTGCACCAGACTCTAACGTTCGAACTCCTTCATCGCGGAAGTGGTGGACATTTTGGATGAAAGGTTTGACCCGCTGTCTCACTTCTCCCTTCCGAGTGCGTGGCTGTTCCACCTTCTTCCGAGCGTACTCGTCGCGAGTCAGAGCCTCTCGCAATACCTCGACTAATGGACCATTCCCGGAGAGAAAGACTTCGTGGGCGGTCAAATCATCTCGTCGTCGCCGAGTGGCAATGTTGAGGCCGACTAGCGTCTTCCCAGCGCCAGGGACGCCGGTCACGAAGGCGATTGCCTTGAATCGACTGCGTGCGGCATCCGCGATGATTGCCTCGACCGCACCGGAAGTCATGCTGAGATTGCGTGCGCCGGCGTCACTCCTAGAGATCGCCTCGACACTATGTCGCGCGTACAGCGCACGAGCGGCTTCGATGATCGTTGGTGTAGGCCGATAGGGCGCGGCGAGCCAACTCTCGGCGTCCACCGACGGTCCAGTGGCCGTAGCTAGTGCCTCCAGAAGAGCGCTTCGAAGACCCGTGGGGTTGCAGCAGCGAGGAGGACGCACACCGTCCTCATGCGTCGGCTGCCACTCGTGATCGGTGTCCGGCGCGTTGCTAACCAAGAGGATCGGGAACAGTGGGACTTCGTGGCTGGCAAGATGAAAGTTCCGCAGATCGAGGCCGTAATCCCAAGCCTGGTTGTAATCGGATCGATGAAATTCGCGCTCACCCACCTTGCACTCAATCGGGAAGACCACGGGCCCAATGATGAGAACCACATCCACCCTGGAACCAACCCGAGGAATATCGAACTCGAAGGCGATCTTGCCATCGATACCCATAAGCGCGGACTGGAAGATCTCGATCTCACGACGCCAGGCATCCCCTTGACCCGATGTCACGTCAAAGTGGGAAGCGTTCAGCAGCGCGCCACTGATGCGTTCGCTCGGAGTCTGCAAGAAGGAGCCCAGGTCGGCTGAATACCAGGCCGATTCTCGCGTAGCCGGGATGGGGTGATTTTCCACCCCAGAAGTATGCCGCACGATGGCCGTGCTTGTCTGCGACGCAGGCGCACAACCGCTCGACAGGCCTGACCTAGCTACCCCCCACCCCACTTCCGCTCGTCCCCCACCCTCACCGTCCAGCCCAGTCGGTCGGTCTGCTCGAGCAGCGGGACCGCGTACTTCCGCGTCGCCCCCGTGAGATCGCGGAAGCTCGCGACCGTCAGCGTCGGGTGCGTGGCGAACCAGCTGCGAAGCGTCTCGCGCAGACGGTCCATTTGCGCGGCGGTGTAGGTCAGGTCCTGCGAGACACGGACCAGGCGGCCGAGAAAGAAGCCGAGCGAGACGACTTCGGGGGCGGTGGCGCCCAGCTTCGCCTGCCAGGCGGCGTTCTCGGGCACGAGGTAGCCGGTGGACTCCAGCTCTTTCTCGACCCGATCGAGCGCGGCCATCGCCTCCGCGGGCGGCTCCCAGGGCGCGCCGCCGGTGCGCACGCGCTCGCCGCGCTGCTCGATCTGGCCTCTCGCGACGAGCGACTCGAACGCGGCGTCGAAGAGCGGGCCCTGAAGGACGCCCTTGAGGCCGCTCTTCAGCTCGCCCTTCATGATCCCGTAGCGCGCGGGGTGCAGGCTCACGAACGAGTGCACGGCGCCGGTGATGGCCTCACGGGCCCCGTTCCAGCGCTCGCCGCCGATCCAGCGAGTGCCGGCGGCGGCGGCCTGGCCCCGCTCGACGAGCCGGTCGAGCGCGGCCAGCACGGGCGCGACCGGCTCGCCGACCTGCTGGGCCAGCTCGTCTACGGTCACGGGCCGCACGTGCGTGGCGAGCTTCTCGCTCACGCGCGCATCGATGCTGCCGCTCTCGTGCACCTCGATCTGGTCGAGGCCTGCGGCGGAGCGGCGGCGCTTCTGCGCGACGGGCTCGATCACGGTGCCGCCGCCGATGGTGCGCGAGGGCGAGTAGCTGCGGATCACGAACCGGTCGCCGCGCGCGGCCACGGTGCTGCGCTCGAGCCGCAGCTGGGCGATGGCGGTCCCGCCGGGCGCGAGCACGTTGCCCTCGAGCAGCACGAGCCGGCCGATGATCTCGCTCGCGCCGAGGTGGAACCGCACGCGCGTGTCGGCCTTCTGGTCGCGCCCGGCGTCGGGCAGCAGCTCGAACCGCACGTCGAGCACGCGCGATTCGCGCATCGAATCGGGCGCCACCAGCCAGTCGCCGCGCGAGACCTGGTCCTTGCTCACGCCGTGCAGCGCGAGCGCGGTGCGCTGGCCGGCCAGCGCCCGCTCGACGGTCTGGCCGTGCACCTGCACGCGGCGCACGCGCACGGGATTCCCTTCGGGCAGCAGTTCGAGCCCGTCGCCGGTCGCGACGGCGCCGCGCCAGAGCGTGCCGGTCACGACGGTGCCGAAGCCCTCCATGGTGAACACGCGGTCCACCGGCAGGCGCGCGGGCTCGGCGGTCGAGCGCGCGGCAAGGTCGGCGAGCTGCGCGTCGAGCGTCGCGATCAGCTCCGGCTGGCCCGCGCCGGTCGCGGCGCTGAACTCGACGATCGGCGCGCCGGCCAGGGCGGTCCCCGCGAGCAGCGCGCGGACGTCCTTCGCCACGAGCGCGGCCCACTCGTCGTCCACGAGGTCGCGCTTGGTCAGCACCACGACGCCGCGCTTCACGCCGAGCAGGCTCACGATGGCGAGGTGCTCGCGCGTCTGGGGCATCACGCCCTCGTCGGCGGCGATCACGAGCAGCACGAGGTCCATGCCGCCGGCGCCGGCCAGCATGTTCTTCACGAACTTCTCGTGCCCGGGCACGTCCACGAGCCCGACGTGCACGCCCGCGGGGGTCACGAGGGGGGCGAAGCCCAGGTCGATGCTGATGCCGCGCTTCTTCTCCTCGGGCAGGCGGTCGGTGTCGATGCCCGTGAGGCGGCGGACGAGCGCGGTCTTCCCGTGGTCGATGTGACCGGCGGTGCCGACGATGGCGAGGCGCTCGAGGGTCTTGGGGCTCACTGGGGGCTTTCGATGCCGGAAGAGGGCCGACGAATCCCCTGTACGGGAAGACGCGAACCGAGTCAGGACACGGCCGGACCAGCGGGCCAGTCTACTCGACGCCAACGCGTTGGACGAACGGAGCCAGCTCCGTCCGCAGCCGGCGCTCCCCGGCGGCGTGTGGCCTGCGTGCCGACCCGTCCGGCCGGCAAGGCAGCATCCCGCGGACGGGTCTGGACTCGCGCCGGGTCGGGTGTTGTACGTTGGGCCGGTCATGCCTTCGGACCTGCACGTCATCTTCGGCGCCGGCCAGATCGGCCCCGCGCTCGCACGCGTGCTCCGCGAACGCGGCCACAGGGTCCGGCTCGTGCGCCGCTCGGGCCCCTCACCCGACGGCTTCGAAACCCTGCACGGCGACGCCGCCGACCCGGAGTTCGCGGGCTCGGCCGCGCGCGGCGCCTCGGCCATCTATCACTGCATGAACCCGGCGTACTCGGCCGAGGTCTGGAGGCGCGTGCTGCCCCGGCTCGCGACGTCGCTGGTGACCGCGGCCGGGCGGACGAAGGCGCGACTCGTCGTGCTCGACAACGTCTACCTGCTCGGCCGCCCGAAGGGCCGGCCGCTCGACGAGGACTCGCCGGTCGCGCCGTGCAGCCGCAAGGGCGAGATCCGGGCGCGGGTGAACGAGCAGCTCCTGTCGGCGCACGCGCGCGGCGATGCGCGCGTGGTCGTCGGGCGCGCCTCCGACTTCTACGGGCCGGGCGGAACGGGCACCTACTTCGGCGACGCGTTCTGGCCCAAGGTGCTCCAGTCGGGCGTCGCGCAGACGCTGACGCGCCTCGACACGCCGCACACCTACCACTACACGCTCGACGTCGCCGCGGGTCTCGCCACGCTGGGCGAGGCGCCCGACGACGTGACGGGCCGCTGGTGGATGCTCCCCGCCGCGCCCGCCGAGGCCTCGTCGGCGATGCTCGACCGGATCGAGCGCGCGCTCGGCCGCAACCTCAAGGTGCAGGCGTTCCCGCCGTTCCTGCTCAAGGCACTCGCGCTGTTCGTGCCCATCCTGCGCGAGATGAGCGAGATGTCCTACCAGTGGGACGAGCCCTTCGTCGCCAACGACGCGCAGTTCCGCGCGCGCTTCCGGACCGAGCCCACGAGCTACGACAGGGGCGTGCCGGCGTTCGTGGAGTGGGCGAGGCGGCACTACCCGGCGAGGAAGTAGCGACGCGCCCTCAGCCCGCCGCGCCGCGCTCGAGCGCGACCAGCGTCTTCGCGGTGCGGCGCGTGACGTACAGGTGCAGTCCGATCGGCACGAGGCCCGCCCCGGCGAAGAGCCGGCGGTAGGCGGCCGACGAGCGGTCCTGCACCCCGACCTCGTCGCCGTCGGTCTCGTCGGCGTTCGTGAACGCCTCGAGGAACGCGACGCCGCCCGTGAGCGGCGCGATCGCCGCGAGGCCCGCACGGACCTCGGGCGTACGGACGTAGTGCAGCACGTCGGCGCACACGACCAGGTCGAACCGCCGGCGCAGGCCCTGGCGGCCCATCTCCCCGAGCGAAGCGAGGCGGATGTTGCGGCGGCGGCCGAAGCGTGCGACGGCGTACTCGCTCGAGTCGAAGCCGAGGTACGAGACGCCCGGGCGCAGGCGGCTCAGGATCGCGCGCCAGGGCGCCTCGCCGCAGCCCACGTCGAGCACCGTGCGGATGCGGCGCGCGAGCACGAACTCGGCGGCGGCGACGGCGAGCCGGACCTTGCGGGCCACAAACTCGCGCTCGCCCACGCCCACCCTCGAACGCCGGTACCAGCGGTCGAAGTAGGCCCGGTCGTAGCGCTTGCCGCCGGTCGCCCGCCGGCCCGCGCGGGCCGTCATTCGCGGATACGCTCGACGCGGGCGCCGAGGGCGGTCAGCTTCTCGTCGAACCGCTCGTAGCCGCGGTCGAGATGGTAGATGCGCGAGATCTTCGTCTCGCCCTCGGCCACCAGCGCGGCCAGCGCGAGCGCCGCGCTCGCGCGCAGGTCGGTCGCCATGACGGGCGCGCCCGAGAGGCGCTCGACGCCCTTCACGACCGCGACGTTGCCCTTCAGCTCGATGTCCGCGCCCATGCGCCCCAGCTCGGGCACGTGCGTGAAGCGGTCGAGGTAGATCGTGTCCGTGATCACGCTCGTACCGTCGGCGATCGCGGCGACCGCCATCATCTGGGCCTGCATGTCCGTCGGGAATCCGGGGAACGGGGCGGTTGTGACGTCCACGGCGCGCGGGCGGCCGCGGCCGGAGACGGTGACCTCGTCGGCCTCGCGCACGACCGTGCAGCCCGTCTCCTCGAGCTTGTTCAGCGCGGCCTCGAAATGGTCGGGCGTGACGTGCTCGAGCGTGATCGTGCCGCCGGTCATGGCCGCGGCGGCGGCGAACGTCGCCGCTTCGATGCGGTCGGCGATGATGGTCGTGTCGATGGGCTTCAGTGACTTCACGCCCTGGATCACGATGCGCCGGGTGCCCAGGCCCTCGATGCGCGCGCCGCAGGCGGTCAGCACCTCGCCGAGCACGGTGATATCGGGCTCGATCGCCACGTTCTCGAGCACGGTCGTGCCTTCGGCGAGCGTCGCGGCCATGAGCAGCTGCGCGGTGGCGCCGACGCTGACGACGTCGAAGTGGAACGGGGCGCCGGTCAGCTTCACGTCGCGGCCCACGATGTAGCCGTGCTCGATCTCGAGCTGCGCCCCCATCGCCTCCAGGCCCTGCAGGTGCAGGTTCACGGGGCGCGGCCCCCAGGCGCAGCCGCCGGGGAGCGAGACGCGGGCGGAGCCGAACCGAGCGAGCAGCGGCCCGAGCACGTAGATGCTCGCGCGCATCGTCTTCACGAGGTCGTACGGCGCCTCGAAGTTGCTCACGTTCGTGGTGTCGATCGTGCACTCGCCGGCGCCGAAGGAAATCTTCGCGCCGAGCGTCTCGAGCACGCGGCCGAACGTGCGCGTGTCCACGAGGTGCGGGCAGTTGCGCAGGCGGTGCACCCCGGGCGCGAGCAGCGTCGCGGCCATCACGGGGAGCGCGGCGTTCTTCGCGCCGCTCACGGCGACCCGCCCGTCGAGCGGGCGGCCACCCTGGATGACGAGAGCGTCCATCTTGGCCTTGTCGGTGGTGGTGCGCTTCGGCTGCGTACGCGAGGCGGCGACGTCCATGTTCGGGGACCTCTGGGAAGGTGCGGCGAGCACGGCCGTCATGGCCACGGCGTCCGCGGGTCAATTCGGGGAGTCGCGGGGATTATCGGCAGGCGGCTCGCCGCACGCAACGAGGAGGAGGGGCCGCGGCGGGGGTCCGGATGAGTCGCCCGGGCCAGGCCCGGCGCCACTCCGGCCGCGGCCACCTACCTTTCGAACAGCGCGGCGATCGCCTCGCCCAGCTCCTGCCGCGTGTGCGGCTTGCGCAGCGTGGCGCGAACGCCGTGCGACTTCAGCGTCCCGCCGTCCGCGTTCTCGGCGTAGCCCGACACCATGAGCACCGGCAGGTCCGGCCGGACCGCGGTGACTTCATTCGCCAGCTCGAGGCCGGTCATGCGCGGCATGGTGTTGTCGGTGACGAGCAGGTCGAACTCGTGGGGGCGGCGGCGGAAGTCCTCGAGCGCCTCGAGGCTCGACGTGTGGACGGTCACCCGGTAGCCGAGCGAGCGCAGCTGCCGGAGCTCGAGCCGCGCGAGCACCTCCTCGTCCTCGACGAACAGCACGTGGCGCGCCTCGTGCGGCCGCCCGTCGTCCGCCGGGCGCTCGCCGGTCTCGACGGGCTTGTGGTGGGCCGGCAGCCAGACGTCCGCTCGGGTGCCCCGGCCCGGCTCGGTCTCGATCGCGACCGCGCCGCCGAACGAGCGCACGATGCCGAGGATCACCGACAGCCCCAGGCCGGTGCCCTCGCCGGCCGGCTTCGTCGTGAAGAACGGCTCGAAGATCCGCTCGCGCACCTCGGGCGGCATGCCCGCTCCGTGGTCGCTCACGACGAGGTGCGCGTACCGGCCGGGCGAGAGCCCGTCGTGGAGCCCTGCAAGCGCCTCGTTCACGTCCGCGGGGGCAACGTCGACGGCGATCGTCCCGCCGTCCTTCATCGCGTGGGCGGCGTTCGTGGCCAGGTTGAGCAGTACCTGCTGCACCTGGGTCTCGTCGGCGAGCACCGTCGGCGTCCGCTCGTCGAGCGTGGAACGGATGCCGATGGTGCTCGGCAGCGACGCCCGCAGGAGGGCGAGGCCCTCTTCCACGACCTTCGTAAGGCGGACCGGGACGCGCGCCATCTCGCGCTGCCGGCTGAACGCGAGGATGCGCTGGACGAGCAGCCGGCCGCGATCGGCGGCGCGCAGCACCTGCTCGAGATCGGCGTGCACGGCGGGACGGTCGGCCGAGGCGCGGCCGGCCAGCTCGGCATAGCCGGTGATCGCGAGCAGCAGGTTGTTGAAGTCGTGGGCGATCCCGCCGGCCAGCGTGCCCAGCGATTCCAGCTTGTGCGCCTGCCGCTGGCGCTCCTCGGCCTCGCGCCCGAGGCGCTCGGCCTCGCGTCGTGCGGTGATGTCCACGATCGTCGCGATCACCACGACGCCGCTCCCGGTGCGCACGGGATTCAGCCCGATCTCGACCGGGACCTCGCCGCCGTCGCGGCGCCTCGCGGTCAGGTCGCGTCCCGCGCCCATCGCGCGCTGGCTCGGGCGCGCGAAGAACTCCGCGCGACGGCCCGGGTGGCCTCCTCGGAAGCCCGCGGGCACGAACTCGTCCACCGCGCACCCCACGAGCTCGCCCGCCTCGAAGCCGAGCAGGCGCCCGGCCTCGCGGTTCGCGAGCAGGATGCGCCCCGCGGCGTCCACGGCGAGCATGCCGGCGGGGGCGAGATCGAAGGCGACGCGGAAGAGATCCGCGCCGGAAGCAGTCGGCTGGTTCATCGGCACTCCCAACAAGTGACGAGGGCCGGCAGTATCGGGCACGGGAGCGCGTCCGCCAAGCCGAACCTCGCGCGGGCGAACGAGAATTCCCTCGCGCGACGTGAGCGCCTATCCTGCCCGACGTCTCCCAACTTCCGATCGAGGGTTTGAAATCATGATTCGTCCCGTGCTCGTCGCCGTGCTCGCCCTGGCGTTCGTCGCATCCGCCGCGCCCGCCGCCCCCGTTCCTCCCGAGAAGCTCGACGCAGCCGCCCGCGACTCGCTGACGAAGGCGATCGAGAAGGACCGCGCCGACACCGAGGACTACCTGCGGTCGAGTGCGACCTCCTACTTCGCCGCCGTCAACCGCGTGGATTTCGGGCCGCTGCGCACGCTGGTCATCGGCCGCGCGAAGGACTGCGGCGTGGTCGTGAACGATCCCGAGATGCCCGAGCACGCGCTCAGCGTCACGGTCGAGGGTGACTCGTTCCACGTCGAGGTGCTCGACCCGCTCGCCGTCGTCACCTGGCACGACAAGCCGATTCACGACGCGATGCTGCCCCCGACGGGCGTGCGGATCGGGCGGTTCGCGATCCGGCTCTCGCACCAGCGCTTCCCCGCGATCATCGTGTTCGACCCGAGGAGCCCGCACTTCACGCAGTACAAGCCCACGCCGATGTTCCCGATCGACTTCGCGTACCGCTTCGTGGCGCCGCTGGTGCCGGACCCGAAGCCCGACACCGTGATCATCCTCTCGACGCGCGGCAACGAGCGCCGCGCCCTGCGGGTGGGCTGGTTCGACCTGAAGATCGCGGGCAAGTCCTGCCGCCTCGAGGCGCAGCGGCTGCTCGAACCGGGCATCGGCGAGAAGTCGGTGAGCCTGTTCTTCCGCGACGCGACCACCGGCAAGCAATCCTACGGCGTGGGCCGCTACGTGGACCCCGAGCCGCTGCCCGACGGCCGCTGGGTCATCGACTTCAACTGGGCCTACAACCCGGCGTGCGCCTACAGCCCCTACTACAACTGCCCGATCCCCTCGAAGTCGAACACGCTCAAGGTCGCGATCCGCGCCGGAGCGATGGATCCGCACATCGCGGGGCATTGACCGGGGTGGACGCGCGCGACGGCACGCTGCGGGCGGCCGCGCCCGGGGACGCCTGGCGGACCTGGGCCCTCGCGGGCGCGGCGGCGCTGCTCGCGTGGGCCGTGCTCGCCGCGTGGACGCCGCCGGAGGGCGAGGCGTGGAGCGTGTGCCTGTTCCGCCGCGTCACCCACCTGCCGTGCGCGACGTGCGGCATGACGCGCGCGCTGTCGGCGCTCGCGCACGGCGACCTGCGCGCCTCGCTCGCGGAGCACCCGCTCGCCGCGCCCTTCGCGGCCGAAGCCGCGCTCCTGTGGCTGCTCGCCCCGCTCGCGCTGCGCCGCGGCTGGCGGCCCTCCGCCGCGTGGACGCGCGGCTGGCTGCTCGTCCACGCCGCACCGCTCCTCGCCGTCTGGATCGCGCGGCTCGCGCGCCTCGCCGGCTGACCGGCGGGCGGCCGCGCGCGTCAGTCGAGCCCGGCCTCGCGCCGGCGCCGCGCCTCGAGGCGCCCGCGTGCCGCGTGCTGGACCAGGTCGAGCATGCCGATCAGTCCCTGCCCCTTCCCCATGGACAGGTCGCGCCCGAAGATCCGAAAGATGACGTCCTGCGGGATCGCGGCCAGCTCCTCGAGCGGCCGGCCGGCACAGGTCTCGCGCAGGATCGCCGCCCACGCCTTCGCCGAGAGGCCCTGCGGGTTCTCGACCGCGAAGTGCAGGTCGAGCGTCCCGTCCTCGCGGTCCACCGGGAAGACGAAGGCGTCCGACTCGCAGCGTGGCGCGCGGTTCGCCTCCGGGAAGGGCCGCGCCGCGACGGCGGCCGGCACCTCCTCGTAGCGGTCGGCGTACTCGATCAGCTCCTCGGCGCGCAGGCCGCGCTCGAGCGATTCGAAGGCGGCGGCCACCTCCTCGAGGGCCGGCGGGGGACCGGGCGCGTTCACGTCACTTCTCGATCGGCACGCCGACCGAGTTGCCCCACTCGGTCCAGCTGCCGTCGTAGTTGCGCACCGTGCCGTAGCCGAGCAGGTAGGTGAGCGCGAACCAGGTGTGGCTGCTGCGCTCGCCGATGCGGCAGTAGGTGACGACGTCGTCGGAGGGCTTGAGCCCGGCCTCACCCTCGTAGATCGCGCGCAGCTCCGCGGCCGTCTTGAACGTGCCGTCGGCCGTGTTGGCGGCG
Source organism: uncultured bacterium (assembly GCA_964589945.1). Taxonomy (GTDB): domain Bacteria; phylum Eisenbacteria; class RBG-16-71-46; order RBG-16-71-46; family RBG-16-71-46; genus CAIXRL01. Next base: position 17,690 of record CAZPVG010000046.1, on the reverse strand, counting down.
CGGGCCCAGGGCACGCTCTTCGCGCCGGGGATGTGCCCGCCGCGCAGCACGCCCTCCTGCGGGTACTCCGGCATGTGCGTGCGCTCGCCGCTGAATTCCTGTGGGCTGCGCACGTCCACGAGGGGGAGGCCTCCCGCCTGGTGCTTCAGCACCTCGTCGCGGAATGCGCGGATGCGGCGGTCGTCGCGCTCGGGGGCCGCGTAGCGTGTGGGCTTCACCGCCGGCTTCTCGCGCGTCAGCGGGCGCTTCTCCTGCTCCCACTTGAGCCGCCCGCCGTCCATCACGCGCGCGTTCGCGTGCCCGAAGAGCTGGAACACCCAGAACGCGTAGCACGCCCACCAGTTGCTCTTGTCGCCGTAGAAGACGACTGTCGTCTCGCGCGTGACGCCGATGCGCGACATGAGCGATTCGAACGCCGCGCGGTCCAGGTAGTCGCGGCGCACGGGGTCGTTCAGGTCGGCGGCCCAGTCCACCTCGACCGCGCCGGGAACGTGGCCCGACGGATAGAGCAGCGGGTCTTCGTTCGACTCGACGACGCGGACGCCGGGGTCCTCGAGGTGCGAGGCGACCCACTCCGTGCTGACGAGCACTTCGGGATGGGCGTATTCGCGCTTTTCGATCTCGGGCATGTCGGCCTCGGGAGAAAGTGGGAACGGGTACGACGAGGGGCGAGTACGCACCTTAGAGCAGGCACCCCCCGGGAGCGATGCAAGGCCGGTGCAAAATGAACCGCTCAGCGCTCCTCGCCCCACTGGGCCGGGGCGATCGCGGGTCCTCGTTCGCGCCACGCGAGCAGCACGCGCGGGCGGCCCGCGAGGTCGTCGCGCACCTCGGCCGAGGCCCAGTCGTGCGCGCCCTCGAGCCAGCCGGCCACCTCGCGGGCGCGCGTCTCGGCCAGCTCCAGCGCGAGCAGCCCTCCCGCGACGAGGTGCCGCGGCGCGTCGTCCACGATCTCGCGCAGCGCGTCGAGGCCGTCGGCGCCCGAGAAGAGCGCGGCCGCCGGCTCCCAGTCGCGCACGTCCTCGGGCAGCGAAGCGGCCTCGGACTCGGCCACGTAGGGCGGGTTCGAGACGACGACCTCGAACCGCTCGTCCGGGGCGATCGCGCCGAACCACTCGCCCTGAGCGAAGGCGACCCGGTCCGCGAGGCCGCAGCCCTCCGCGTTCGCGCGCGCCACCGCGAGCGCGTCCGCCGAGGCGTCCGTCGCGGTGACGATCGCCTCCGCGTGCTCGTGGGCGATCGAGAGCGCGATCGCCCCCGAGCCGGTGCCGAGATCGAGCACCCGCGGCGCGGGCCAGCGCGCCCGTTCGTCGGCGAGCGCCTCGAGCACCGCCTCCACGAGCCCCTCCGTTTCGGGGCGTGGCACCAGGACGCGGCGGTCCACGGCGAGGTCGAGGTCGCGGAAGGCCGCGCGGCCGGTGACGTACTGGACGGGCTCGCCGGCCTCGCGCCGCGCGAGCCACGACTCGAAGCGCTCCGCCTGGGCGGCGGTCAGCGTGCGGCCGCCGAGCGCGCGCAGCTCGCCGCGACCGGCGCCGAGCAGGCGGCTCAGCAGCTCGGCGGCGTCGCTGGCGGCCGAGTCGCCCGCCCGCGAGAGGCGCGCGATCGCCGCGCGCAGGGCATCGTCCACGCGGGGGGCGGTCATCGCGCGGGAGCATAGTCGAACGCGCGCGGCGCGGCGCGCGACCGCGCCGCCGGCGGCGCGGCCCGCCGCCGGCGACTGCGCTCCCTACGGATCGGGGGTCGCCATGGCGTCCATGAGCATCACCGCGCACGAGAACGCGGCCACGGCGCCGACGATCGGGACCGGCAGCATTTTCACGATCGACAGGCTGGCGCCGCAGACCATCGCGAACGCCACGCCCACCGGGGTCGCGCCGGTGGTCGGGTCGGACGGATCCTCGGCCCGCGCGGCCGCCGGCGCGAGCAGCAGCGCGGCGAGCGCGAGGGGAAGGAGTCCGCGGCGGAGGCGGTTGGAACGGAGCATGCGTCTCTCCTCGCGGGGGCGGGTCACTCGGCGGCCATCTCCTCGACGAACAGCTTGAGGCAGCCCATGAATGCGACGTACGCCGTGAACAGGTTCGTCGCGAGCGCCAGCGAGCCGGCGCAGGTCGAATACTGCACGACCTTCTTCGGCCCCTCCTCGACCGTCGGCTCGTCGGCGGCGCGCGCCGGCAGCGCGAGCACGACGGCCGCGAGCGCCGCGAGCGCGAACGCGCGGCGGATCGGCTTCGGCATCGGTATCACCCCCTTCCCTGCGAGTCGCGGGGGCGATCCGGGGCGGTTCAGCGTGCGGCCGGCGAAGCCGCGGTCGTGGGGGCGATGACGCGCTCGAGCGAGCCGCCGGGCGCGAAGACGAGCGTCTCGCCGTAGACGCGGTGCCCCCAGCGGCTGCGCCAGGCGCCCGTGGAGTCCCACCAGACGCCGGCGTCCAGCCCCTCGCCCACGACGAGCGAGTCGGGCCGCGCGGGCACGTCCACGAGCAGCACGCCGAGCGCCGCGCCGGCCGCACGTGCGACGCCGTCGCGGCGCAGCTCGGCGAGTCGCGCCACGCAGTGCGGGCAGCCCGGGTTCACCGCCACGATCCAGCGGGCCGCCGGCGCGCCGGCCGCCGGCGCGACGAGCTGGACGAGCGAGGCGTCCGGCCAGCGCGGCGCCTCGTAGTGGCGCGTGCGCTCGCGCCACCAGAACACCCCAAGCGCCGCGAAGAGGGCGAATGCCACCACCAGCGCGATGCGGTTGAGCCCGGCCGTGAATCCCGTCGCCATCGTTTCGTCCCTCTACCGGAAGACGCTGCGTCCCTGCGCCAGCTCGAGCAGCCACCACCCCGCCAGGTGCGAGGCCAGCCAGCCGCCGCACGTGAGCGCGAACGCTTCGCGCCAGCCCGCGCGCACGAGACCCGCCTGCAGCCCCGCGAAGAGCGCGACGCGCAGGAGCGCGAGCAGCCCCGCGCCGCCGAAGGCCACCGCGAGCGGCCCGGAGGCCCCGAGCGCCCGGGTGCCCGCCAGCGCCGCCACCCACGCCGGCGCCGGAGCCGGGAACGATCCGAGCAGCCGGAGCGCCGCCAGCTCGAGCAGGCCCGCCTGCAGCACCGCCACCGCCGCCGCCGCGACCGGCAGCCGCCGGCCGCGCGCGCCCCACAGGATGCCATAGAAGAGCGCCTCGGCCAGCGCGAGCGCGACGACGAGCCCGGTCGCCGCCCAGGCGAGCGTCGCCGGCGCGGCTCGAGTGCCCGCGAGCACGACGGCGTCGAGCCGCGGGATCTCGCGCGCGAAGCGCTCGTGCCACTCCGCGAGCGGCACCCAGGCGAGCAGCGGCCACAGCCACGCGGGCCAGAAGAGGGGAGCGGCTTTACGATCGTAGGCGGTCCCCGGACGGTCGATCTCGACCCGATCGTCCGACGAACGCATCGTTTCGAACATCTCGCCTCCCGCCGACACGAAGCGCGCCGGTCGCGGGAGGCCGCTGCACGGCCCATGCCGGCAGCATGGCGTGAAGTTGCAGCGAGATGTCCGCATCGCCACGACAATCCTGTGGCCGCGGTGGTGACGAAGCGTGCAGGGAATTGGCGGCCGTGCCGCGGCGCGATCCCGACCAGCGCGCGCGAGCGAGGAGTCCTCGTGCGGGCAGCGCACGACGGTCGCCGTGGTCGCCGGCGACCGCCTGCGCGCCTCCCGCCAGAATCAGCGGACGATCAGGATCATCCGCGTCTCGCTTTGTTGCCCCGATCGCACGCGTGCAAAGTAGACACCCGCGCGAGCGGGGTGCCCAGAATCGTCGGCTCCCGGCCAGAGCAACGTGTGTCGCCCCCCCTGCTCGATCGTGTCGGGCCGGTGCCAGACCATTCTTCCGCTTACGTCGAAGAGGGCGATCGAGACTCGGCCCGAAGAACCCAGCGTGTACTCGAGCCGCGACGCGCCATGAGTCGGATTGGGATAGACAGCGAACTGGAGCCCGCCCGCCACGTCCTTCCCTCCGGGTGAAACGTCGGTGATTCCCGAAGCCGAAGTGCAGTGCAGGCTCCACACCGAATCGGTCAGGGCAGCACCGGTGTTTCCGCACATCACGAGCGTCTGGTCCAGCCACGGGTCGTAGACTAGACCGTGGTCGAGAAGGGGACCCGGGGCTTCGCTCGCCCCGAGCGAGTGCCAGGAGCCGTCGTACTCCCAGAGGTCCGCCTGGGGTCCGGCGTCGGACTGGCCTCCGTACAGGAGAATCCGCCCGCAGTACGGCTGGGCGGCCATCGCGTGGAGGCTGCGGGGCGTGGGACCACCGCTCGCCAGCGCGGCCCACGTGTGCGTCGAGGCGCTGTACCGCCAGTTGTCGGCCGTTCGCGCATTCCCCGGAATCTCACCGCCGAACATCAGGATCGACCCGCTGCTGGCGTCCCAGGCCATGGCATGGCCCGATCGGTAACCAGGCCCGCTCGAGGCGGTGATGAGTGTCCAGGAGCTGCCATCCCATTCGAACGTCGCGGCACTGCGACCGGTGGCCGTGTTGCCGCCGTAGTGAACGACCCTTCGCGCAACCGGGTCGTAGGCCATCCCGGCATGCGAGCAGACCTGGGGTCCGTTGGTGGCGACCTGCGCCCAGTCGCTGCCGTTCCAGGTCCAGGTGTCTGAGAGACAGTTCACTCCGTCCGATCCGCCCTGCAGGACGACGACTTCGTGGTCCGGATCGTAGACGGCCTTCGCCCCGTATCGCGCTGATGGGGAGTGCAGCGGAGCGCGCAATGACCACGTGCCATTGTCCATGACCCACGTGTCGGCCAACGGCTGGCTTCCGTCGAACCCGCCGAACAGAACCATCTCGTGTCGGGTCTCGTCGTAGGCGGTCGTCTCGAGCGATCGTGCCGCGGGGCCGGTCGGCTCGGCTCCCCACGTTTCGGTGCACGCACAACGGTCGAGGGAACTTTCCACTCCGACGAGATCGATCTGGGGCATCGGGGTAAAGAAGTAGAGCCCGTTGTAGAGCACAGTGCCGGTCGTTCCGCCCGGCTGGCTCAATCGAATTTCGTCGCCACTGAGATCACCGAGCACCGGGGAGTGCACGGTCAGTGCGGTACTCCACTTCGCCACCCACACCCCAGCTTCGAGCGACAGGGAGGAGGGGCTGACGAGGTCGCAGCGGAGGCTGCTGTCCGCGGGCAGCGTCCACGTGCCCACGGTCGAGCCGTGATTGCGAACCTCGACTTGCGAGGTGAAGGGACCAAGATAGCCGCCCATGCTGATGTTCCAGTCCCCGTGCCCTCCGAATGGCGCCCACATCCACCAGTAGGGCCCGGTCAGCCCTCCGTAGACTCCACCGCTTGGAGGACCCTCCCAGTGGCAGGCGCCGTCGCTCTCGCACTGGTAACCCGCGTAATAGGTGCCCAAACCGATCGTGCAGCGCTTGGCATCCGGAACCTGCATACAGCTCGGGGTGTTGTACGCGAGGCAGCAGCCGTCGGGCAGGGGCCTCGTGTCTCCACCGTCCGGCCCGGCCACGACCGCGGAGAGGAACATCGTGTCCGGTGACCCCAATCCGGACCCCGAGAGACCGAATCGGATGCTCCGAAACGCGTCGTCGCTCGCAGCCAGCATTCCGGTCGAGGCTAGCGGGCCGTCCCCCAGCAGGTGGACGGTGGTTCCGGTCACGGCCAGCCTCGCGGTCGGCAGAGGCTCGACCGCCAGCGTTCCCACATGATTCCAAGACCCGTCCGATGTATAGCTGTTGGAATCTCCTGCCGCGATCGCGGCGAGGATGATTGCCCGGTCCGACGGGCCAAGGACGTGATTGCCATCGAGATCGAGCAATGGATCGTAGCCCGCGCTCGAGGAGCGATAGTCGAAGTAGCCCAGATCGGTCGCGTTCACGACCCCGTTCCCCGCGCTGCCGTCGAAGTCCGGACTGAGGACGTTCGCGAACGTGCGCAGGACTACGCCTCCCGCCTCCACGGTGACGTTGGAATTGAGCCGTGATCCGCCGATCCGCGGGTTGAGGATGATCCGGCCCGCACCGTCGGTCGTGGCCGTGAGTCCAGGATTGAGATCGAAGGCGAGTCCTGGCAGCATGGCGATGCTGACCGTCACGGGCACGTTCGGGACAGGGTTGCCCACGGCGTCCCGCACCGTGATGATCACGGAGTCCACGCTGCTCTGCGTTCCCGGCGAGACGAGCACGTGGCCGTAAGTATCCCATGGTTCGACCGTGGACTGGCCGGCATCCGGAACCTGGGCCCGAACGACCGACGATCCCGCCACCATGAAGGTCGTGATCAGGGCGAACAACGTGGCGACACGCGAAATGCGGGTCTGCGACATGGGGCTCCTCCTCGGCAAGGGGCCGGCGGGGCCGGCAGGGGTGCGATGCACCCACCCTGTCGCAGAGACGTCGCCGAAATAACAGGAACGGGACGCCTACCTCGCGCCCATTCGCTCGCGCGCCATCGACCCGATCGCTCCGGGCGCGTCGGCCAGCTCGCGCAGCTCCGCGGCGGCCTCGTCGCGCCGACCGGCGCGATCGAGCGCGAGGTAGCGAACCCACAGGCCCTCCGAGCGCCACGGCTCGGGCAGCGAGGCCGGCCGCAGGTCGTCGAGGACCGCCAGGGCTTCCGCGGGGCGGGAAGCCGTCACGAGCGCGCTCGCGAGGTAGAGACGGCGCAGGTCCTCCTCCCCTCCCGTGGCGTGGCTCGCTGCCAGCAGTCGCGCGGCCGCGGCGGCGTCGTGGCGCTCGTACGCTTCGAGCCCGGCCCGGAAGAGCGAATCGGCTCCGTTCGCGTCCCCTCGCGTCAGCACGAGGTCGCGGTCGACCGCGATCCAGCGCGCCGCCTCCTCGGGCCGTGAGGGTGCGTGCGGGCGCAGGAAGAAGAGCGCAACGAGCGCAGCCGCGGCGGCAAGCGGGGCCCAGACCCGGGGGTCGGTCCAGGTCCAGGACGGACGCGCGGGCGGCGACGGCACGTCCGCCGGCGCGGCCTCGCCGCGCGCCTCTCGTGCGCGCAGCGCCTCGAAGTCGGCCGCGCAGCGCCGCAGGCGTTCGTCGCACTCCGGGCACACGCGCGCGTGGCGCAACGCCTCTTCGAGCGCGGAACTGCTCGCGAGCCCCGCGACGATGTCGAGGCAGCGGTCCTCGGAGAGGTGGGGTCCGGCCCCGGGCGGCGTGCGATCGATCGGAACGTTCACGACACGCCCTCCGGCGAGCGCAGCGACGAGGCCCGGAAAGCGCTCCACAGGGCCGTGAAGCACCCGCTCGGCATGTCGCCGGGCTCGAATCCCTTCGACGCCATGCACTCGCCGACCTGCCGCCGGCAGCGCTGCAGGATCACGTTCACGTTCGCCTCGTTCAGGCGGATCTCGGGGTGATCGGCGATGTCGCGGCTCGGCAGCTCGTAGAACACGCGGAAGAGCCACGCCAGCCGGTGCACCGGCTTGAGCGCCTGGGCGCACGCCACCAGCGCCTCGGCGAACTCCCTCCGGCTCGCCCCCAGGCCGGGGTCGGCATCGTCCGAAGCGGCGGGTCGTGCCAGGTGCTTCTCCTCGAGCGGCTGCGTGCGCCCGCCGGCCCTGCGGCCGGCGTCGATGAGCCCGTTTCGGGCCACGCGGTTGACGAAGACAACGACCTGCCCCGGCACCGAGGTTCCGGGGTTCCACTCTCCACGGTCGAACATCCTCATCAGATCGAACGCTTTCTGCGCCGCCAGGTCGCGCAGGTCGTCCTCGGAGATGCCCGACTGGCGCCAGGCCGCGCCGCGCAGTGCGCGCAGGAGCGCCCCGCCGAGCAGCAGCCAGAGCTGTCCGCGCTCGTCCGCACATTCCGGCGAGGCGGAGAGTCGTCGGCCCAGCTCGACGATGCGTTCGGGCCACAGGGCGTCCGGGGCGGTCTCGGGCAAAGCGCTCTCGGGGATCGGGGGACGGCGCTCGGGCGTGGTGCCCGGCATCGGTCGGGCCCACATTCTGACGGGGCGCGGGAGTTTCCGGCAAGGCCCGAGCGTCGCCGGCGCCGAGATTCGCCTTGGGCGTCTGCCTCGGGCTTGCCACAATCCGCTGTGACGATTGCCGCGAATCGGCCCGTGCCGCCCTCCCGTCCATCCATGAGCGAACGCCCAGCCTCCGCGATCCTGTCCGTCCTGCTCGCCGTCCTCGGCCTGGCCGCGGGCTGCGCCCGCCCCGCCGCGCGCGCCGCCGATCCGGCGCCCCAAGTCGCCTCGCTGCGAGCCGCGGGCCGCTGCGCGGCCGCGCTCGCCGCGGCGGACTCGGCCCTCACCCGCGACGTCACGGGTGGGGCGCCCGCGTGGCGGCTGCGCGACGACAGCCTGCGGGTCGCGGATCTCTCGCGCATCGTCACGCTCGATGCAGCGCAGCGGCAGGCGTGGCGGAGCGCCGACAGCCTCACGGCCGTGGTCGAGGCGTTGGCCGATTCGAGCCACCTGCCGGATTTCCTCGGGAGCGCGCGTGCGCTGTTCGCGGTGCGCGAGCGGCTCGAGGGGCCGCAGGGACCGGGTGCGATCCGGGCGCTCGAGCTGCTCGGCGTCGCGGAGTTCCTGAACGGCGAGCGGCACGAAGCCGACGCGGACCTGCGCCTTTCGCTGCGGCGCTGGACCCTCCGTCTGGGCCGCAAGAATCCGAAGGTCGCGATGAACCTGCGCGAGGTCGCGATGGTTTCGCGCGAGCTGGCACGCTTCGACACCGCCGACTCCTGCTACGGGGCGGCGATCGAGATCCTGCGCGCGACCGTCGGCGAGGACTCCCCGGAGATGGCCACCGTGCTTCACTCGCTCGCCAACCTCCGGCGCTCGGACTGGCGCCACTTCCGCTTCGACGAGGCGATCGCGCTGCATCGCCGGGCGCTGGCGATCCGGCGCAGGCTCTTCGGCGAAGGCAGCCTCGAGGTGGCCGAGAGCGAATCCGAGCTCGGCTTCACGCTCATGCGCGCGGGTCGCGGCCTCGAGGCCGAGGCGCCGCTGCGCCGGGCGTGGGAGACGGCGCTGCGGCTGCACCGGGTCCACGACAACGACATCGGCGGCTCGGGCTGGCTGCTCGCCGAGGTGCTGTGGCTGAAGGGCGACGACGCGGGCGTGCTGCGCATGGGCGAGAGACTGAAGGTCCGCGAGAGCCTGACGCGGTACTTCTGGCCGTCGGGGTTCGGTCTCGCGCGGGTCATCGGCCTCCCGTCCTACGAGGTGGCCGCGCTGCTGGGGTCGAATCGAGGCGACGAGGCGTTCGAGATACTCGAGCTCGGGCGCGGCGCCATCACGGACATGATGCTGGCGGGAGGGAGCGACGCCGGCCCGGACTCGCTCGGCGCCGCGCTCATCGGCGCACGCCGCGAAGAGCGCGCGCTGCGGCGCCGCGCGTCGCGCGCGCCGGGGCGCGCGGTGGACTCGCTTCTCGAGGCCGACGCTGCGAGGGAGCGAGCTCTCGAGGCGCGTCTCGCCGCCCGGGAGCGCCGGCGCTTCGTCGCGCGTGGCGGCGTGCGGACGGTGCCAAGGCTCGCGGACGTCCGGGCGACGCTCGGGCCGCAGGAGGCGATCGTGGGCTGGTTCGAGGCCTCGTCCGGGCTCGGGCCCGGCGGGGACCAGCAGCGCGACGCGTGCTGGGCCTACGTTCTGCGGGACCACGGCCCCGTGCACTGGGTGAAGCTGTGGGACACGCGCGGCCGGGCGGCGATCGAGCGCGACAAGCAGCCCGAGGCCCGGTTTGCGCACACCCTCGCCCGCTCGGCGGACTGGCCCGTGCGCCTCGGGCCGGACTCCACGCTGTCGCGCCTCGCCGGGGCCGTCTGGCGGCGCTGGCTCACGCCGATCGAGCCGTCCCTCGAGGGCGTGACGCACCTGATCGTCGCCGGGAATCCCGACCTTCCGTTCGAGTGCCTGCGCGACGGCCGCGGCCGGTACATGACCGATCGCTTCGCGCTCACCTACACGCCCTCGGCCTGGCTCTACGCCGCGCTCGGCGCGCGCGGCGAGGGTCACGCGCCGGGCGGCACCTGCGTCGCAATCGCGGGACCGACCGAGGACGACGCGAAGGCGCTCGATCCGGCGGCGCTGGTGGCCGAAGCGGCGGCCCCGCAGGCCGAGCCGGTCGGCGTGAGCAGCACGCTGTTACTCCGCTCGCTGGCCGGCGATCCGGAAGCACTGGCCCAGCTGCCGCCTTTGCGTCACGCGTGGAGCGAGGCGCGGACGGTCGCGGCCTGCTTCCCTCGCGGCCGCGCCCTGACCGGAAACGGGCTCACCCCGGACAGCCTCGCGGCGCTGCGCCGCGAGCTCGGCGGCTACCGGGTCGTCCACTTCGCGACCCACGCACTGGTGGACGCGGACGACCCGGGCCGCTCGGCGCTGGTCGTCACGGCCGGACGCCCCGGCGCGCGCGACGACGGGCTCGTCACGGCCGAGGACATCCTCCGCTCGTGGCACCTCGACGCGGACCTCGTCACGTTGAGCGGTTGCCGAACGGCCTCCGGACAGCCGACGCTGTCCGACGAGTACCTCGGCTTCACGCAGGCGCTGCTGGCCGCCGGCGCGCGCACGGTGCTCGAGAGCCGCTGGAGCGTGGACGACGACGCGACGTCGCTGCTCATGGGCCGCTTCTACGCCGACCTGACGGGCCGGGCAGGCGACGGTTCCGGGGCGCCGATGCCTCCCGCGGAGGCGCTGCGAGAGGCTCAGAGGTGGCTGAGGAGCCTGCGCGATCCGGGCGGCCGCGCGCCGTTCGCGCACCCGGTCTACTGGGCCGGGTTCCGGCTGGTCGGCGCGGCCCGCTGAGCCGCGTCTAGCCGGTCCCCTCCGCCAGCGCGGCGAGGCGCTCGGCGACGTCGGCGACGACCAGGGCCTCGGTCATCTCGCCGATCTCGCCCTCCATGAACGTCGCGAGCGAGTGGGTCGTGAAGTTGATGCGGTGGTCCGTCACGCGGCCCTGCGGGAAGTTGTACGTGCGGATCTTGGCGCTGCGGTCGCCGGTCGAGACCTGCGAGCGACGCTGCGCGGCGTACTTCGCCTGCGCCTCCTGGAGCTTCGCGTCGTAGAGCCGTGCGCGCAAGACCTTCATGGCCTTCGCGCGGTTCTTGATCTGCGAGCGCTCGTCCTGGCAGGTCACGACGACGCCGCTCGGCAGGTGGGTGATGCGCACGGCGGAGTCCGTGGTGTTCACGCCCTGGCCACCCTTGCCGCTCGAGCGGTAGACGTCCACCCGCAGCTCGTCCTCGCGGATCTCGACGTCCACGTCCTCGGCCTCCGGCAGGACGGCGACGGTGGCCGCCGACGTGTGGATGCGGCCCGAAGCCTCGGTCTCGGGCACCCGCTGCACGCGGTGGACGCCGGACTCGAACTTCATCTCGCGGTACACGCCGTCGCCCTCGAGCGTGAAGATGATCTCCTTGTAACCGCCCATGGCGGCATCGGAGGTGCTCACGATCTCCTGCTTCCAGCCGCGGGCGTCCGCGTGCTTCGAGTACATGCGGTAGAGATCGCCGGCGAACAGCGCCGCCTCGTCGCCGCCCGTGCCGGCGCGGATCTCGACGATCACGTTCTTGTCGTCGTCGGGGTCACGCGGCAGCAGGAGCCTCCTGAGCTCGCCGACCAGCGCCGCCTCGCGCGCGCGCAGCTCCGGCAGCTCGGCGTTCGCGAGCTCGGCCAGCTCGGGATCGCCGGAGGTCACCGCGGCCTCGTCGTCGGCGATCGTCTTCGCGAGCCCGCGGTGCTCGGCCGAGCGCTGCACGGTCTCCGAGAGGCGCGCGCGCTCGCGCGAAAGGTCGCGCAGCTGGCGCGGGTTCGACGCGACGGCCGGGTCCGACAGCAGCCGGTCCAGTTCGGCGAACCGCTGCTCCACGCGCTCGAGCGCCTGGGTCATGTTCGCGTCGATCATTGGATGAAGCTCATCTCCTTCATGCCGCCGCCCTCGGCGCGCAGCTTCACGACCGTCGGGTCGTCGAGCACCTGCTCGAGCGAGCGGATCGCGACGGCGCACATCTCGAGGTCGGGCTCGCGCGTCGTGAGCAGCTGGAACTGCATGCCCGGCCACGTGGCCGCGCGCACCCACGGCCGGTCGAAGTACTTGCCCGAGAGCCGGATGAACTCGAACGCCACGCCCGCGATAACCGGCATGCTCGCGACCCGCGCGAGGTGCATGCCGATCGAGGTCGGTCGGCCGAGGAACGTGAACACGACGATGCTCACGACCACGACCAGGAACAGGAACGTCGTCCCGCAACGCGGGTGCAGCCGCGGGAACTTCTGCACGTTCTCGGGCGTCAGCGCGACGCCGGCCTCGATCGCGTGGATCGCCTTGTGCTCCGCGCCGTGGTAGCCGAGCACCCGCGCCATCTCCTTCCACTGCGAGATGAGGACGAGGTAGAGGACGAACGCGAGCAGCCGGAACAGGCCGTCCACGAGCCCGAACGCGATCCGCTCGTGGAAGCCGAGCCAGCCCGCGAGCCGCGCCGGCAGCACGACGAACAGCAGCACGCCCAGCACCAGCGAGACGACCACCACGGCGCCCTGCACGAGCTGGCCGAGGCCGCTGGAGCCGCCCTTGCCGTCCTTCTTCTCCGTCTCGTCCTTCGCCGCCTCGTCGGCGCTGAAGTTGAGCGCGAGAATGCCGACCCAGATCGTCTCGAACAGCGACACGGCGCCACGCACGACCGGCAGCGCGAGCAGCTTGTGCCGGCGCGTGACGGAGGTGAACGCGCGGTCCATGAGCGCGACGGTGCCGTCGGATCGGCGCACGGCGACCGCGATCTTCGAGGGCGCGCGCATCATGACGCCCTCGACGACCGCCTGGCCGCCGACCGGCAGGAAAGGCATGAGTTCTCCGGACGAAAGGACACGGGCCCCCGCGCACGGCCGTTCGGCCGGCAGGCGGAGGCCCGGAAGGCGACGCTAACCGTTCGCGGCTTCGGTCTTCTCGGCTTCGGTCTTCTCGGCCGCGGGCTTCTCGGCCTTGACCTTCTCGTAGCGCTTGCGGAAGCGCTCGACGCGTCCGGCCTTGTCGAGAAGCTTCTGCTTGCCCGTGAAGAACGGGTGGCAGCTCGAGCAGATGTCGAGGTGGATCTTGCCGTCGGTGGTGTGCGGCTTGAGCGTGGTGCGCGTGGTCCACTCCGTGCCGCAGCCGTAGCAGTGGAACGTGCGCATCTCGTAGACGGGGTGAACGCCTGCCTTCATCTGGGTGATTCTCCGCTCCGGCGGCGTTCCCCGGCGTCCGGGCCACCGTCGCTTCTCGCGACGCGCGGACTGCGGATGGTGCCGGGCGCTCCGCCTGGGTCAGGGTGTGAAGAGGGCGGGGAGTATGCACGAGACGCCCGGGCCGCGGCAAGCGGGGGCCGGAGGGCCCGTGCGGGCCGTCTCAGGCCGGGACCCGGTCACTCCCGCGGGTCCCCCACCACGACCCGGGCGGCGATGCCATCGGAGCGGACGACGCCGATGCGCGAGCGGGGCCAGGAGCCCGAGAGGAACGCGATCCGGCGGCCGTCGCGCGAGGGCCGCGCGAAGAACGCTTCGATCCCTCCGACGAGCTGCGGGTCGGAGCCGTCGGGTTCGATCGTGGTGAGGAGCTTGCGGCCCGCCGGCGTCACGCCGGTGAAGAGCAGCCGACCGTTGCGCAGGAAGCACGGGTGGATCGCCCCGGCGTCGGGGATGGGCACGACCGAGGCGTTCGACCCGTCGGCGTCGGCGAGATGGATCCGATCGCCCGTGAAGTCGCGCGCGAACCACACGAGCCGCGAGCCGTCGGGCGACCAGGCCGGGTTGGACGCCTCGGAGGTGTCGGCGCTCACCCGCCGCACGCTCCCGCCGTCGGGATTCATGAGGTAGACCTGCTGGTGGCCGGCGCGGTCGGAGACGAACGCGATCCGGTCGCCCCGCGGCGACCAGGCCGGCTGGCGGTCCTTCGCGGGGCCGTGCGTGATGCGCTTCACGTCCGTGCCGTCGAGCTTCGACGTATACACGTCCCAGTCGCCGTCCCAGTTCGAGCTGTAGACGAGCCGCCGGCCGTCGGGGGCCCAGTCCACCCAGCGCGCGCGCGGAACGGCGCGCAGGATGTTCGTGCCGGCCGGGGTGCCGATCCAGATGTTCCAGCCCGGGGCCGTGTCGGGCCGGACGATCGAGAATTCGGACCACGCGAGGTGCAGCCCGTCGGGCGACCACGCCACGTCCTGGCGGAACGCGGCCGGCGGCGGCTCGGCGGTCGGCGGCTGCGCCGCGCCCGGCGCGGCCAGCGCGACGCAGGCAGCGAGTGCGAGCGCCAGGGCCTTCACGCGTCCCCCCCGCGGTTCCCGCGACGGCTGACGCGTCGAGTTGCCCGCGGCCGCGCCCTCCCGGTCACACCTTCGGCTTGCGGACGGCCAGGCCCTGCGCCCGCTTGAGCGCGGCCATCTCGCCGGCGTGCCAGAGGTTGTGCTGCGCCGCGCCGTGGAGCTGGAAGTAACCGCTCGAGGCGCCCCTGCGGAGGGGACGGTCGAGCGTCTCCTCGGGGCAGGCCCGCGCGGCCTTCACGAGCGCGTCGTTCGAGCGGCGCAGCTTCGCGACCGACGCACGCCACGCGTCCGCCGTGGGCCTCGGGGCCCGCGGCCAGTCCTTCGGGCCCCCGATCCGGATGTTCGGGAAGCGGCCGCCCAGCCGTGCGCGCACGGCGTCCTGCCAGACCGTCACGTGCAGGACCAGCTCCCAGATGCTCTTCCACCCGGCGATGGGTTTCGCGGCGGCCTGCTTCGCCGTGACGCCCCGGAGCACCTCGAGGATGGACGGTCCGTGCCAGGCGGGTCCCCGGACGGTGCGGCGGATCTGGTCGGCGATGCGCGCGGTTTCCTTCATGGCTCCTCCATGGGGTCGGCACCGTCGGGAGCATACCAGCCGGCCCGCGGCGCCTGCGTCTCGGACGGCGCGGCGGCGACTTTCGTCGCGCTTCGCGTGACGGACGCCTCGGACGCAGGGACGGGAGCGGTCCGCCCGCTCAGTCCCCGCCCCAGCGCCAGCGCGGCGGCTCGCCGGTGATCCAGCACACCAGGACCAGCACGATCGCCACGCCGAGCTCGAGGAGGAGGAACCGCGGCAGGCCGGTCGAGGGAGGGAACAGCAGGCCGCCGATCACCGCCACACCGATGGCCAGAGCGAACACCGCCCAGCCCTGCCAGGTGATCGGGAAGCCCCAGCCCCAGCCGTAGCGCTTGGCGGGGAACCAGTACTTCCGTTCCTCCATCGTGCCCCTCCCGTCGAATCGCGGATCCGCTCGCGCAACTCTAGCGCGTCCCGGGACCGCCCTTCGCCGCGCCCGCCGCCGCCCGCAGCGCCGCGGCGCGCGCGCGCAGGTCCGCGGCGACGGCCTCGTCGTCCGCGAGCGCGGCTTCCTCCTCGACGAGCCGGGCGTGGAGCTCGACGGCCTCGCTCGAGCCGAGCAGCAGCGCCGCGGTTGCGGGATCGGCGCGGCGCAGCAGCTCCGATCGTGCGCCTTCCAGCTCGAGATGCGCCTTCGCCAGCTCGGCGCGAGCCTCGTCCGGCGAGCCCGCGGTGCGCAGGCCGGCGATGCGGGCGAGCATCGCGGCGATCACCCGGAGCTGCCGGTCCAGCCAGTCTTCACGCGCGGAAGTCTTCACAGCACGCCCGCCGGACTCAGGAGTCCGTGCCCTCGAGGAACTCGTGCAGGATCCAGACGCGCGAGAGCCTGTCGGGCTGCATGAGCAGCTCCTCCCTGCGCGTGCCCGAGCGTTTGATGTCGCGCCCCGCGACTCGCCGCGGATCGAGCGCTCGACCGTCCAGCTGCCGGGGAGTGGGTCGAGCACGGCGTCGTCCAGGCGGGCGCCGCGGTGACCGATGCCACCGCGACTGGCGCGGCCCGCCCGAGCGCGAGCGACGCGGGTCGCGGAGCGCACCCGGCCGCGGCGGGAGACCACGCCTTCACGCGGCCCCCGACGCGGCCCGGCGCGCGATGCGATCGATCAGGCCTCCGAAGATGAAGCCGTGGACCGGGTAGAGCGCGTACCAGTAGAGCCAGCCGAACAACCCGCGGGGCGCGAAGAACGCCACCTGAGACAGCACCGAACCACCGTCACCGCGGGGCACCACCCGGAACTCGAGCCAGGCCCGGCCGGGCACCTTCATCTCGGCACGCAGGCGCAGCAGCCGGCCGGGCTCGACAGCCTCGACCCGCCAGAAGTCGAGCGCGTCGCCGGCGCGCACCTCGTCCGGATCGCGCCGCCCGCGCCGCAGCCCGACACCGCCCAGCATCTGATCGAGAAAGCCGCGCAGCGCCCACGCCCAGTTCATGTACAGCCAGCCCCGGCGCCCGCCGAGACCGGAGAACACCCGGAAGACCCGTTCGGGCGGCGCCGCCACCGGCTTCTGTCGCCGCTCGAGGATCATGCCCTCGCGCACGGTCAGCGTGGCCGGCGGCGAGTCGCCCTGGCTCGTGCTCAGCGCGTCGCTCCACGCGGTCTCGACGTCGCTGGCCTGGAGCCTGGCGAGCGCGCGTTCGACGGACGTGCGATAGCCCGCCGGGCGAACGTCCGGGAACAGCTCGCGAGCGGCCGGATCGCGCACCACGTTCTCGTTGCGCAGCCCCTCGATGAGCGGGCGGGCGATGGCCGCAGGGATCGGCGTGACGAGGTTCACCCAGTAGGACGACAGGCGCGGCGTCAGGACGGGCACCGGGACCATCCACCGGTGCAGGCCGCGAACGGCGGCGTACGTCGTCATCATCTCGCCATACGTGACCACTTCGGCACCCCCGATTTCGACGATGCGCCCGGCGCTGGCGGGCACTTCGAGCGCGGCGACGAGGTAGTCGAGTACGTCCCGAATCCCGATCGGCTGCGTGCGTGTGTACACCCAGCGCGGGCAGATCATGACGGGCACGCGCTCGGTGAGGTAGCGGATCATTTCGAACGAAATGCTGCCGGCACCAACGATGACCCCGGCCCGGAACTCGGTGACGGGCACACCGCCCGCGCGCAGCGCCTCGCCCGTCTGCTGGCGGGAGCGCAGGTGCTCGGACAGGTCGGCCGACTCGGCCGCGAGGCCGCCCAGGTACACGATGCGCCGGACGCCCGCCTCCCGGGCCGTGGTCCCGAAGCGCTCCGCCGCGGCGAGGTCGCGCGCGTGGAAACCGGGCCCGCTCGCGAGGCTGTGGACGAGGTAGTAGGCCTCGAGCGTTCCCCGCAGCGCCGCCTCGACCCCTCCGGGCCGCAGCACGTCGCCGGTCACGACCTCCACGTCGCCCCGCCAGCGGCGGCCCTCGAGCCGCGACGCGTCGCGCACGAGGCACCGCACGCGCCGGCCCCGCTCGAGCAGCCGCGGCACGAGGCGGCCGCCGATGTACCCGGTGGCCCCGGTGACGAGCACCGTCGATCGGCCCTCGTGTTCGGTCGCCATGTCCCTCCGGCGCCGGCGCCCCGTCGGGGGCCGCGGCGCGCTAGGAGTTCATGTTCTCGAGGAACTTCTTGTTCGTCTTCGTGTCGCTCATCTTCGTGATGAGGAACTCCATCGCCTCGACCGGGTTCAGCTCGTTGAGGAACTTGCGCAGGATCCAGACGCGCGCAAGCACGTCGGGCTGCATGAGCAGCTCCTCCTTGCGCGTGCCGGAGCGGTTGATGTCGATGGCCGGGAAGATGCGCTTGTCGGCGATCTTGCGGTCCAGGACCAGCTCCGAGTTTCCGGTCCCCTTGAATTCCTCGAAGATGACCTCGTCCATGCGCGAGCCGGTCTCGATGAGCGCGGTGGCGATGATCGT
>CAZPVG010000045.1:22173-33453 GCA_964589945.1 uncultured bacterium | reverse complement strand
CGCTCGCCGCGACGGGCGGCACGCCGCCGTACGGCAGCTGGACGGTGACGGTCGGGACGCTTCCCGCCGGGCTGGCGCTCGACGCGACCTCGGGCGCGATCACGGGGACGCCGACCACGGCCGAGACGCAGGCGTTCACGGTGCAGGTGAGCGACTCGCTGGGCCAGTCGGCGACGCAGGCGCTGTCCATCACCGTGGGCTGCCCGGTGATCGCGCTCTCGCCCGACTCGTTGCCGGGAGCGAACCAGGGTGTGGCCTACGCGGAAACGCTCGCGGCCTCGGGCGGCCTCGCGCCGTACACCTTCGCCGTCACGGTCGGTGCGCTCCCGGCCGGGCTCTCGCTCACGACGGCGGGCGTCCTCGACGGCACCCCGACCGTGTCCGGCCCGTTCGCCTTCACGGTCTCGGCCACCGACTCGCTTGGCTGCTCGGGTGAGCTCGCCTACACCCTCGACGTCGCCGCGTCGTGCCCCGCGATCGCCGTGCTGCCGGAATCGCTGCCGGCGGCATCCGTGACGGTACCCTATTCGCAGACGTTCACGGCCAGCGCGGGCGTCGCCCCGTTCACGTTCTCGGTCACGGCGGACTCGCTCCCGGCCGGGCTTTCGCTTTCGGCGACGGGCGGCCTGACCGGCACGCCGACGGCCACCGGCTCGTTCGCCTTCACAGTCGGCGTGACCGACAGCAACGGATGCACCGGCGGCCGCGACTACACGCTCGAGGTGCTCGACGTCCCGGCGGCCATCTCGGACCTCGCGGCCGTCACCCAGCTCACGGGCAACGACGCGGACGGCACCACGAAGATCACCGTCACGTTCACGCCGCCGCCGGGTGCGGATTCGATCGAGGTCTACCGCGCCGGCTTCGGCGGCTACCCGCGCTACGACGACGCCGGCGGCTCCGAACCCGCGGTGCCGTCGTACCCGCCCGGTGCACCCTGGGTCCTCACCGCGATCACCGCTTCGGGACAGTCCGACGAGCCCGCCACGCGCGACTTCTGGTACTACGTCGCGTTCACGAAGAACGCGAGCGGCGGCGTCTCGGCGGTTTCGAACCGGTCGTCGGGCGCGCTCGACTACCATCTCGGCGACGTGTCCGACGGGTTCACGCTCGGCCAGGGCAACAACCTCGTCAGCGACGAGGACGTGTCCCTGCTCGGGGCGAACTACGGCATCGCCGAACCCGAGCTGGCGAACCGGGACGTCGAGTACCTCGACGTCGGCCCGACGACCGACCTGCTGCTCAGCTCGAGGCCGTTCACCGACGGGCGGATCGACTTCGAGGACTTCATCGTCTTCGCGACGAACTACTCCGTGGTCAGCGCCCCGCAGCTCGCGGCCTCGCCGGCGGCCCCGGGCGACGGCTCGGCGGACGCGCTGACCCTCGAGGGCCCCGCGCAGGTGGAGGCGCGGGAGACGGTCACGGCCACGCTGCGCTTCGCCGGTACCGGTGACGTGCAGGGCTTCTCCGCGCAGCTCGCCTGGGACGCGACGGTGGTCGACCCGGTCGCCGTCGCCCCCGGCGCCTGGATCGGGACGCAGGACGGGCTCGTGCTCTCGCCGCGGCCGGGCGTCGTGGACGCCGCCCAGCTCGGTGTCCACGCGCGGGGGCTCTCCGGTGAGGGCGACGTCGCCACCGTGACGTTCCGCGTCCTGCGCGCGGGAGCGCCCGGACTGAAACTCGCCCGGGTCATCGCTCGCGACTCCCGCAATCGGCCGGTCGAGGTTTCGACCTCGACGCTCGCCGGCGGAGCGCCGAAGGTCTTCACGACCATGCTCGCGGCGCCGTGGCCGAACCCCGCGAAGGGCAGCGCGACGTTCGCGTTCGGCCTCGCGCACCCCGGCCGGCTCGACCTCGCGATCTACTCGGTGGACGGCCGCCGCGTGCGGACGCTCGCCTCGGGCGAGCGGCAGGCCGGCGAGTGGCGCATCACCTGGGATGGCACGGACGACGACCATCGGGCCCTGCCGCCGGGTCTCTACTACGCCCGGATGCAGGCCCCGGACCGCCACATCACGCGGCGGCTGGTCCTGCTGAGGTAGGCGCGGCGTGTCGGCCCCCACCCGGAATCCGGCGACGCTCCAGGCGTCCGCCGTGTCCGCGCCCCGCCGGGGCGCGCGGGCGGCGCTCGCCCTCGCCTGCGTGCCGCTGCTCGTCGTGCTGGGAGCGGGTGCCGCCGGGGCGCAGGTGATCCGCGAGGACCTCCCGATCACCAACGGGACCGTGGACGCGGTCGCGGTTTACGGGAACACGCTCTACCTCGGCGGCAGCTTCTCGGCCGTCGGGCCGACCACCGGCACGGGCGTGCCGATCGACGCGAACACGGGTGCGGCGATCGCCGGGTTCCCGCGGGTGAACGGCCAGGTCAATGCTGTGATCTCCGACGGCACGGGGGGCTGGTTCATCGGCGGCGCGTTCACCTCCGTCGGCGGCCTGCCGCGCGCGAACCTCGCGCACGTGCTCGCGGACAACTCCGTCTCGCCCTGGGACCCGGGCGCGTTCGGGCAGGTGCTCGCGCTGGCGCTGGACGGCGGGACGCTGTACGCGGGCGGCAGCTTCTCCATGGTCGGCGGGCAGTCGCGCAGCAACCTCGCCGCCATCGACGCCTCGACCGGGGCCGTGATGGCGTGGGATCCCGGCGTCAGTAGTTCGGTGCGTGCGCTGGCCGTCGGCTCCGGCGTGATCTACGTGGGCGGCAGCTTCACCGCCATCGGCGCGACCGCACGCATGCGCCTGGGCGCGGTGGACCTGCTCACGGGCGAGGCGACGTCGTGGAACCCGAACTCGAACAGCACCGTCCGCGCGCTGGTCGTGGACGGAGCGACGGTCTTCACCGCCGGTGATTTCACGATCATCGGCGGGCAGTCGCGCTCGCGCGTCGCCGCGCTCGACGTCGCGAGCGGCCTCGCGACGACCTGGAATCCCGGCGCCAACGCGCAGGTTTCCGCGCTCGCACGGAGCGGCAGCGTGCTCTACGCGGGCGGCAGCTTCACCTCGATGGGCGGCCAGCCGCGCAACCGCGTCGCCGCGATCGACGTCACGACGGGGACCGTGACGCCCTGGGACCCCTCCGCGAACGCGCAGGTCGTCGCGCTCGCCGCGACGGGTTCGGTGGTCTACGCGGGCGGCGACTTCCTCTCCATCGGCGGGCAGGCGCGCAGCCGGCTCGCGGCGCTCGACGCCACGACGGGCCTCGCAACGTCCTGGAGCCCCGAGGCCTACGGCGCCGTGTTCTCGATCGCCACTTACGGAAGCGTCGTCTACGCGGGCGGCTTCTTCACGGGCATGGGCGGCGTGCCGCGCAGCAACCTCGCGGCAATCGACCTCGTGACAGGCCAGATCGACGCCTGGAACCCGGGGACCGACAGTGAGGTGCTGACCCTCGCCCAGGACGGCAACATGCTCTACGCGGGCGGCAGCTTCACCTCGGCCGCCGGGCAGGTGCGCAACAGTCTCGCCGCGTTCGACCTCTCGACGGGACAGCTCACCGGATGGAATCCCAACGTGAGCGGCTTCGTCTCCGTGATCACCACCCACGACTCTCTCGTCTACGTCGGCGGCTCGTTCGCCCAGATCGGCGGTCTGGCGCGCGACAACGTGGCGGCGCTCGCCGCCGCCACCGGTGTCCCGACCGCCTGGAATCCGGGAACCGACGGCGAGGTGTTCTCGCTCCTGCGCGACGACGGAGTCGTCTACGTCGGCGGCACGTTTACGACGGCCGGTGGCGCGCTGCGCAACAACGTCGCGGCCCTCGACGCGACGACCGGGCTCGCCACGTCCTGGAACCCGATCTCGAACGGCACGGTGCGCGCGATCGCGACGAGCTGCGGACGCATCTTCGTGGGCGGCTTCTTCACGACGATCGGCGGGCAGAGCCGGAGCCGCATCGCGCTGCTCGACGCGACGACCGGCCTCGCGAGCCCGTGGGACCCGAACTCGAACGGTCCCGTCTACGAGCTCGAGATCGACGGGCGCACGGTCTACGTCGGGGGAGTCCTGAGCGCGATTGGCGGGCTGGCGCGCAATCGCCTCGCGACCCTCGATCTTTCGACCGGCCTCGCGACGCCCTGGGACCCGGACGCCGGCGGCACGATCCGGTCGCTCGTGCTGGACTCCGGGAACGTCTACGTGGGCGGCAACTTCGCCTCGATGGACACGACGCTCCAGACGAACTTCGCGGTGATGACGGGCGACGCGACGCTCGCGTGCCCGCCCATCACGCTCGCGCCGGCGTCGCTGCCCGCGCTGCTGGTCGGCGCGCCGTTCAACCAGGTCCTCACGCCGTCGGGCGGCACGGGCCCGTGGTGCTGGAAGCTCACCGGCGGCCCGCTGCCGCCGGGCCTGTCGTTCGACGACGGGACGGGCACGATCTCCGGCACGCCGACCACGGGAGGGACGTACGCCTTCACGATCACCGCGACCGCCGCCGACGGCTGCGCCGGCAGCCAGGCCTACGTGCTGCAGGTGGACTGCCCCGCGATCGCCCTCGCGCCCGCGTCCCTCCCGGCGGGCGCGGTCGGCGCGCCCTACGCCCAGGCGCTCACCCCCGGCGCCGGAACCGCGCCGTTCACCTGGGCCGTCAGCTCCGGCAGCCTGCCGGACGGCATCACGCTCTCGTCCGCGACCGGCGTGCTGAGCGGCACGCCGACCACGGCTGGCACCGCCGTGTTCTCGGTCGCCGTGACCGACGCCTACGGGTGCTCCGGCTCGGCGAACTACACGCTCGACGTATTCCTCACGCCGCCGGCTTCGATCGTCGCGGCCAACACCTCGACGTCCTGTCTCTCGGACCAGAACCCGTGCGTGAGCATCCCGTTCGTCTACAGCCGGGCGGACTCGGTTCCGGCGCGCGGCATCAGCGTCACGTTCCAGATCGACACGACGCTGTTCGTGCTCTGCAACGCGGGCCCGGCGGCGTTGAGCATCCATCCGGGCCCGTGGCTCTCGGGGTTCACGAACACGAACTTCCAGGTCGTGGACCACGGAGGCGGTTCCTATACGGTGGACCAGGCGATCTTCGGCGTGCCCTGCGGCATCACGACGGGCGGCGTGCTGTTCACGGTGGATCTCGCTTCCGCCGGTCCCGACGGCACCGGACAGATCGCCGTCACCCAGGTCAAGTCGCGCGACTGCGACAACCAGGCGATCGCGGCGGCGCCCGGGCCGGACGCGCCTCTGCTCGTGCACCACGAGCCGATCGCGATCTCGCCGGACACGCTGCCCCCCGCGCCGGTCAACGCGGCCTACAGCCAGCTTCTCACGGTGAACGTCGGAACCCCGCCGATCGTGTTCGCGGTCACCGCCGGCGCGCTGCCGCCCGGCCTATCGCTCGCCTCCGACGGCGTGCTCTCGGGGACGCCGACGACCTACGGCAGCTACCCCTTCACCGTGACCGCGACCGACGCGGGCTCGTGCTACGGCACGCACGACTACACGCTCGAGGTGACGTGTCCGGTCGTCACCGTCACGCCGGCCACGCTTCCGAACGCGCCGATCGGGGTCGCTTACGCCGAGACGCTCGTGGCGACCGGCGGCGACTCACCCGTGACGTTCGCGGTCGTGACCGGCACGCTGCCGCCGGGGCTTTCGCTCGCCGGCGACGGCGCGGTGACGGGCACGCCCACCACCACCGGGACGTACCCGTTCACGGTGCGTGTCTCCTCGACGGGCGGCTGCGCGCTGGACCTGCCGTATACGATCGGCGTGGCCTGCCCGGCCATGGCCGTGCTGCCCGCGTGGCTGTCCGACGCGGTCGCGGGAACGCCGTACGTCCAGTCGGTCAGCGCCAGCGCCGGGATCGGCCCCATCGGCTGGGACCTCGCCTCGGGCACGTTGCCCGACGGGCTCGTGCTCGACCCGGGCACCGGCGAGATCTCGGGGACGCCGACCACGCTCGGGACCTCGGTCTTCACGCTGCGGGCCACCGACGCGTTCGGCTGCACCGCTCAGGAGACCTACACGCTGTCCGTGCTGGCCTCGCCGCCCTCCTCGTACGTGGGCGCGGTGACCGACAGCCTCTGCCTGTCCACCGCGCACACGTGCGTGGCCGTGCCGTTCCGGTTCACGCGCGGCGAGACGGCGCCCGCGCGCGGCGTGAGCGTGACGTTCTCGCTCGAGCCGGGCCGGCTCGGCCTGTGCACGCCCTCGACGCCGGATTCGAGCGTGCACCTCGGCTCGTGGCTCGCCGGGTACACCAACGCGCAGATGCAGGTCACCGATGCCGGCAACGGGACCTACACCGTGGACCTCGCTCTGTTCGGCCCGCCCTGCGGACCGATCACGGGCGGCGAGTTGTTCACGGTGGACGTGGCGTCGACGGGCGTCGACGGGACCGGGGCGATCGAGGTGATCGCGACCACCGCGCGCGACTGCGACAACGCCCCGATCGGCGTGCTGCCCGGGCCGGTCGCGTCGCTCGAGATCCACCACGCGGCGCCGGCCGCCGTCGCGGATCTCGCCACCGCCCAGGTGCTCGAGAACAACCCGCCCGGGCAGACCACGGGCATCACCGTCACGTGGACGCCGGTGCCCGGCACGACCACGCGCTTGTACCGCGCTCCGTTCGGTGCCTACCCGCTCTACGACGCGAACGGACCCGTCGCGCCGCCGGACCCGCTCGCGGCCCCGAACGCGCCCTGGGAACTCGCGGCCGCGACCGCGTCGCCCGGCTACGTGGACTACCCGGCGACGCGCGGCTGGTGGCAGTACGTGGCGTTCTCCGAGGACTCGTGCGGGAACCTCTCGGCGGTGTCGAACCTGACGCCCGGCTCGCTCGATTACCACCTCGGCGACGTGTCGGACGGCGTCACCGTGGGGACGGGCAACAACCTCGTGAGCGACGAGGACGTCTCGCTCCTCGGCGCGAACTACGGCATCGGCGAGCCCGACATCACGAATCGCGGCGTGGACTTCCTCGACATCGGCCCGACGTCGGATTACCTGCCGACCTCGCGGCCGGAGCCCGACCACGTGATCGACTTCGAGGACTTCATCCTGTTCGCGGCGAACTACCAGGTCACTTCGGGCCCCGCGCGACCGGCGCGGCGCTCGGGCGCCGCGGCCGCGGGCGCACTCGAGGAGTTCTCGCTTTCGGCGCCGGCGACCGTGCAGGCCGGCCAGGACGTCACCGCGACGGTCCGCCTGAACGGTTCGGGGCGCGTGCAGGGCTTCTCGGCCGTGCTCGACTGGGACGCCGCCGTCGTGCAGCCCGTTGGCGTCGCCGCGACGCCGTGGTTCCAGTCGCAGGATGGGCTCGTGCTCTCGACGGGCCCCGGCCGGGTGGACGCCGCGCTCCTCGGAGCGCGCCAGACCGGCCTGGTCGGCGACGTGGACGTCGCCACGGTGACGTTCCAGGCGCTGGCCACGGGGGCGACGGGCCTGCGGCTGGGCTCGGTGGTCGCCCGCGACGCGTGGAACCAGCCGGTCGAGACGGGCATCCAGGTGGCCGACGCCACGACCGGCCCGCCGCACGCGACCGCGCTGGCCCCGCCCCGCCCGAACCCCTCGCGCGGCTCGACGACGCTCGAGTTCTCGCTCGCCCGCTCGGGGACGGTGGAGCTGGCGATCTACGGTGTGGACGGGCGGAGGGTGAAGCTACTCGCACAGGGCGCGTGCGAGGCAGGGGAATACCGGCTCTCGTGGGACGGAACCGACGACCGGGGGCGTGCGGCAGCGCCGGGCGTGTACTACGCGCGCTTGGGCGTGGACGGCCGCGTGTTCACCCGGAAGCTGGTGCGGCTCGACCGGTAGGACCGGCCGGCCTTCGAAGAGGGATGCGCATGATCTTCGGACCAGGACTGAAAAGGCCGCCGGCGGGTGTATTGGCGACGGTGCTTGCGCTCGCGGTTGCGCTCGCGGGCCCCGCGGCGGCCGACGTGCACGTCGCCGTGAGCCCCGCGACCGCGAACGTCTCGCCGGGCGCCGAGTTCGACCTGACGATCGAGGTGACCCAGGCCGGTGCGGAGTTCAACCGCTTCTCGGCGGTGGTGACCTACGACACGACGGCGCTCACGTTCCTGCCGGCCTCGCCGCTCTCGCTGCAGGAGGGTTGCCTGCTGACCGGCCTGTGCAGCTCGGCCTGCGGAGCCACGTTCCACCAGTTCGCGGCGCGGAACGACAGCCTGCTCTTCTCCGACGGGCTCCTGTGCTCGGGCGGTTCGCTCACCGGCCCCGGCACGCTCTACCGGCTCCACTTCCGCGCCGCCGACTCCGCGCAGGTCACGACGGTCCGGCTGCGGGAGGCGAAGTTCTGGAACGCCGGGCTCATCGTGAGCCCGGTGGTGACCGCGGACGCGCTCGTCGGGATCGGTGTGGCCCTCGCGGTCGACGATCCGGCGCCGCGCGCGGCGCTCGCCGTGCGCGCCGTGCCCAACCCGGCGCGCGGAGGCGCGATGTTCGCGATCGAGTCCGACCGGCCGGGCGAGCGGCGCGTCGAGATCCACGATCTTGCCGGGCGCCTCGTGCGGCGGCTGGACGGCGGACCGGGCGGACCCGGCACGGCGAGAGTCGCATGGGACGGGCGGGACCGGACGGGCGCGCGGGTCTCCCCGGGCGTCTACCTGGTCACCGTGCGCGCCGGCGGCCGCGTCGCACGGACGCAGGTGGCCGTGATCGAGTGATGTGCCGGGCCGTCAGGGCCGGACGGTCGCGTCCCGGATCGCCGCCGGCGGAATCGTGTCCGCGGCCGCGATCACGAACCGCGCGTCCTGCGACGGCACGGTGATCGTGGAGGCGTCGCTGCCGTCGTTCGCCACGGGGTCGCGCAGGCCGAGAATGCGCCGGTGCCCGGCGCCGAGCGGGACGGTGAGCGCGGCGGGCCCGGGATTCACAAGCACGGTGCCGTTCGTGAAATCGCGCCGGTAGATCGTGCTCGTGCCCTGCTGCAGGTGGAGGTCGTCGAGCCAGACATCGCCGGCGTCGAGCCCGAGGTAGAACTGCAGGCTCGCCAATCCGCCGCGCGACGGCATGAGGGCCACCTGGTACTGCTTCCACCCGGTGCCGAGCGTGACGTAGGCGCGCGCGAGCTCCCCGACGCCCATTTCGTTGGCGACGACCGCGACCGAGCGCGGGCTCGAGGCCCTGGCCCGGAACGTCGCGGAATAGGTGCCGCCCTGCGCCATGGACAGCGTCCCCTCGCTCGCGACGTTCGCGTACCAGTCGACTGTGGCCGCGGCCCCGATCTGCATGTGCAGGGACGCGCTCCCGGTGCCCGCGGTGGTCGTGTCGCGCGTCAGGCTTCCGGGCACGCGGAAGTAGGGAGTCCAGCCGGAGAGGTCGGTCTCGACGTCGGGATTCGTCACCGCGTCGGGCGCGCTGCCGATCCATATCATCTGGTAGGCGGACCCCTCGGGCTGGCCCAGCCAGCCGGTGTCGCCCTGGAGGTTCGTGGACTGCCCGGTGGCGAGGTCCACCGCGTACTCGTCGTACCACCAGGACCAGTAGGGGTACACGTTGGTCACCCGGCCGACGTACCCGAACACGCCGTACCCGTCGCCGAGCGCCGCGCTGCCGAGCCCGAAGCGTACCTGGCGCATGTTCGAGGCCGTGTACGGGTTCGAGGGGTCGCCGGCGCCAGAGAAGATGAAGTTGTTCACGGGCGGGCGGAAGTGCCCGTCGTCCTTCAGGTACCCGCCGACATCGTCGAGCATGTTCGAGTACCAGGTGCCGCCGCCCTGGTTCGGGAAGTTCTCGCGCATCCAGCCGTTGAACCAGGCGTACTTCGTGCCGTAGCCGCAGTTGCCGACGAGGATCGGGGTCGGGCCCGAGAGCTGGCGGAGCCGCGCGGCGAGCGTGTCGGAGCCCGCCCGCCACCCCGCGTCGAACGTGGACGCGTCAGCATAGCCGGCGCGGGCGAAGTCGATGCTCTCGGCGGGCGCTTGCGCCCAGAGGATGCCGTCGCAGAAGGCGTCCAGGAACACGCCGTCCCAGCTTCCCGTCGCCACGACCGCGTCGTGGAACAGCACGGCGAGCGATTCCGCGACGACGTAGTGCCCGAACGCGTCCTTCTTCGCCAGGTTCACGTCGGCGAGTGCGCCGTTCGTGAGCCCGAAGAGGTCGCCCGCCCTGTTGTAGAGGAACCCGTCGAGATTGCGGACGGTCCGCCAGTACCGGGTCGGGTAGTGGTTCAGCGAGTCGGGATCGGACGACGGCCAGATGTACTGGCCCGTGACGTAGCCGAGGAGCCTGATGCCGGGATGCATCGTGCGCAGCTCCTCGAGCACGTCGGGCCGGTAGGGCGAGAAGGGATCCACGTCCACGACGATCTCGTCGTAGCGCGTGATGGCGTCCGCGACCACCGGGTCGATGACCCCGTTGACGAGCAGCGGGGATCCGTCGCGCTTGACCGACCAGTAGAGGCCGAGGCGCGGGTAGTCCTGCGCCGCGGCAGGGGGCGCGAGCGCGACAGCGAGCGCGAGGAACAGCGCCCGGGCGAGGAAGGCCGGGAGGAGGGACTTCATGGCGTTTCGACTCCGTTATCGGCCCGTCGGAAGCGCATCCTGAGTCCCCCGGCCGGGCACGATCGCGCGCGATCTCGCGCCGGAGGATGCCGGGCGGGAGGGCGGGACGGCGCGGGCCGTCCGGGCGGGCCCGCGCCGTGGACGATCAGTTCCCGCCGGCGTGCTTGCGGTAGTCGTCGCGTGCCTTGCGGGCGGCGGCGAGGATCTCGGGCGGCACACGCGAGCCGGGGATGCCGGCGGCGAACTCGTCGGCGATCTTCGTGAACGCCGCCACGTCGGCCGGCTTGACCGGGTTCACCTTGAGCCCGCGCTTCTCCATCTCCGTCACGGCCGTCGTGTCCTGCCGGGGAACCTCGACCTTCAGCCGCTGCTCGGTGCGCGCGCAGACGGCGAGGATCTTCGCCTGGTCCGCCGGCGAGACCTTCTTCCACGCAGACTTCGTCACGATGAGCCCACCGACGAGCGGCGCGAGGCCGAGCCCCATCAGGTTCGGGGTCTGCCGGTACCACTGCAGCGTGAGCCCGAGCAGGGGCGTCGCCGGGTAGGCGTCGATCATGTTCGTCTGCAACCCGGTCATCATGTCCGTCGCGGCCAGGGGCACGGGATTGAACCCGAGCGACTTCCACTGCTGCACGAGCTGCTCGTCCCCGGCCCAGACGAACAGCTTCGTCTTCTTCAGCTCCTCCGGGGTCGAGACGGGGTCCTTCGTGAAGAAGTAGACCCAGCCGCCGTGCCCCCACATGAGCAGGACGAAGCCCTTCTCCTCGAGGCGCTTCTTGAGCACGGGCTCGATCACGTCGAGCGTGGCGTAGAGCTCGGGATA
>CAZPVG010000045.1:0-22073 GCA_964589945.1 uncultured bacterium | reverse complement strand
GTGGCCAGCTTGATCACGCTGGACTGCGCGAGCGCGGCGGCGGGGAGCAGCAGGGCGGCGAGGACGAGGAGGAGCGGCATCCAACGGCGAGTGATCATCGACTACTCCGGTGTCGAGGTGGTATCGGGGGCGGCTTCGTCGTCGAGGAAGAACTCGTCCTGCCGCGCGAGCAGCGCGCGCGCCTTGCGCTGCAGGACGATGGTGGCGAGCCGCTGGGACGGGTCGCGATCGGGATCGAAGGTGAGCGCGTGCTCGAGCAGCCGGTCGAACCGCCTGCGGTCCTGCTGCTGCACGCACACCGTCGTGGCGAGCGTCACGTAGGGGGAGGCCTTGGTGTCGTGGCACAGCTCGATCGCGCGCTCGAAATCGTGGTTCGCGCGCTCGACGGAACCGCCCATCGCCGCGGGCAGGGCGTCGAGAGTGATCATGGCTTCGCGCATCGCGCCGCCCTCGTAGCCCTCGTCGAGGACCAGCCCGCGCTCCATCAGCGCGCGGATCGCGGGCAGGTCGGCGAGCATCTCGGGGCGGTCCTTGCCCAGGGCGATGGCCGAGCCCCACGCGGCGGCCGTCCAGTAGAGCAGGCCGACGTCGCGCTTCCGGATGCGCGCCGCGGCCGCGACCGGGTCGGCCTGCAGCTCCTGTGAGATGCCCTTGTAGTGCTTCTCGAGCCCGCGCAGGCCGAAGCCCCGCGCCCGCAGGTAGAGCTTGTAGGCGCGCTCGTGGAGGTACTGCGACCGGTCCCAGTCGGTGTTGACGATCAGGTCCCCGGGGCTCTGGACGAACGCGTAGGAGTACTGCGTGTAGCCCTTGCAGAGCGTGAGCAGCAGGCCCTCGTGGTCGGGCACCACGGCGAGCAGCGACTCCATCATCTTGAGCCCGAACGGCAACGCGTCCTCGATGAGATCGGGATCGTCGTCCGTGCCGAAGACGTCGGGCCCGCTCGTGAGCGAGTTCGCGACCCCTTTGACCATCATGCGCTTGATCGAGCAGGCGCCGAGCGTCAGCGGCAGCGACAGCAGGAGAACCAGCGCGAGGGCCCGGGCCGCGGCGCGCGCGGGAGGGACGGGCGGGGTGTGGGGGCTCGGGCGAGGGCTCAAGGACACCTTCCGTGGCGGCGGGAGGGCGCCGGGGGGCGCGGAACGGGAAGTCGTTGGACGCTAGCCTCGGGTCGGGCGGGGGTCAAGGCCGGCCGGCGGGTCGCGTCGCCGTATGCGGCGCCGGAACGGGCGTCCGATCCGGCGCCGCACGAGCCGTCCGCACGCCACCCCGCGTGGTATCCGGCCGGCGTCCGCCGCTCAACGGGTCCGCAGCGGGAGCCAGTCCGCGTAGGCCATGCCGAGGGTCAGCTCGCGCTGCCCCAGCAGGTCCTCGAGCACCGCGATTCGCCGGTCCGAGGGGACCGCCGGGCCCGGGGGCTGGAAGGCCCGCTCCGCGGCGGGCGGATCCCACTCGATCAGGTGGCCGCGCACCGCGACGGCGTACGCCACCCGGCCGCGGGCCTTCGGCGCGCGGCCCGCGAACGTGAGGTCGATCCGGTCCGGAGGGAGCAGGATCGCGTATCGCCCGTCGTCGGCTTCGAGATCGTCCCGCAGGTCCTCGCCCGCCGGCCCGACCGCCGACCGGAGAGCGACCCGGGTCATCGGCAGCGGCCGGACGTCGGTCCAGTCGACCGAGATCGCGTCGATCCGCCACACGTCCGCCATGCTCCGCAGCCGCACCCGCACGGTGTCGCCGGCGCCCTCGGGGACGCCGATCCGCAGGGCCCGCGTGAACGGGACCGCGTTCGCTTCCGGCAGGAACGCACCCGCCGCCACCCAGGCCCGCCCGTTCCACACCGAGACCGAGAGCGACGCGTCGCGGGTGTACTCCCGCAACTCGGCGATGAGCCGCGGGTCGGTCTCGACCGCATGGGCCAACGCCGGCGTCTGTTCGCCGACCCACCGGCACATCTGCGCGTAGAGGGTCGAGGAGAACGTGGTGTTGATGCCCGTGAGGACGAGCGATCCCGCCCCGGCGCGAGGCGGACGTGCGAACGCCGCTTCGACGACGTCCTGGTAGCCCGAGGCAGCGGTCACGCTCCCCGGGTCGCATTCCCAGAGGCGGCCGTCCCCGGCGGCGACCCGGGGCAGGATGTCGTTGCCCGAGCGGTCCCGGGCGACCACGGGCGGTTCGGGACGAACGAGGGGCCAGGCCGTTCCCGCGCCGTCGAGCACCGCTGCCGGCGCGCTTCCCAGGTCGACCCGGTAGAGCGCGACCGAGTTGACGTAGTGGGTCTCGCGCCGCTCGTCGGCGAGCCGCAGCCGGACGATCCCGTGCTCGGCCCGCGCCGCCGGCAGCAGGTGCCACGTCTTCATCTCGAGCGCCCGGCCCCAGGCGACGCCGAACGGCTCGGCCTGCAATCGATACTGCCGGCCGTCCCAGGCGTAGACGTACGGGCAGGACGTGCCCGTTCCGGAGCCCGCCGGCGCGTGCTGGGACGTCACAATCGCCGGATCGAGCCTGCCGTGGGACCGGTTCGCCTCGGCCAGCGCGGCGACGAAGAGCGCCGTAACGCCCGCGAGCGCGAGCGTCTTGAGGACGTCGGGCGAGTCGGTCCTGACCGCGACGATCCCGGAGAAGGGGATGTCGCCGTCGAACGGCGTCACCCTGCCCGGCTCGGTCAGCGTTCCGGTGCCGTGAATGAGCGAGTCGGCCAGCGCGAAGTGGTGGAGCTTGTAGACACGATCGTGCTGCGCGTAGACCACGATCCGGCTGCCGAGCGGGATCTGCGCGAACTGTTCGCGCGTCGTGATCCTGCGTGACGTCATGCACCCCGCAACCGCGGCCGCCAGCGCGACTCCGGCCGCGAGACGAAGCCAGCGGGACATGCGCAGCCCTCCATTCATCGGGTGCCCGGCCATCAGAGGAAGACCGACCACGAGATTCCCAGCAGCGTCCCGCTCGCGTTCACGGAACTCCGCCCCGCGCCACCCAGGTCCGTCGAAAGCCGGCTCATGAGGAAGTACTGGACGGCTCCCTCGATCACCATGTTCGGGGTCGCCCGGACCGCCAGCCGACCGGCGACCGTCCCGTAGGTCCCGGCCCCCTTGAACCGGATCTTGTCCAGCGTCGTGTACGTGCCGCTTCCACTCACGGGCGTGATCGATACCCCGTAGTGCCGCTGCAGCCGGAGATCGAACGCGCCGCCCCCCAGCCCCGCGAGCAACGACAGCCAGTCGGCCTTCGGCGGCGAGTAGCGGCCCGAGACGAGGCCCCCGACGAGTCGCAGCCGATTGTCCGGGTCCTCGGAGTGGCCGAGCTGGATCATGGCATCGAGCGACCGGTTGAAGCTCGCGTCGAGTGTCAGCAGCAACATGCCCTCGGACCGGATTCCACTCGAGGAAGGCACCGTGTATCCCCCGGCCCGGATCGAGTCCTCGACGGCCGCGAACGCCTTCCCCGAGCCGCGAAAGCTCGACTGGAAGCTGGCCAGCCCGATTCCGAACGAGAAAGCGGGGTAGGTCTCCGGAAGCGGATGATCGGCGAAGGGCAGGAGCGTCGAGCGCTGCCTGCGCTCCTCCGTCCAGGACACGATCGAGCTCGCGTCCGCCAACGAGCGGCCCGCGGCGTCCGCAGGTGAGGGGGCCGGTGGTGCCGCGGCCAGCGAGTCCACGCGGACCGTATCGGCGGCGCTCCCCGGCTGCGCGCCCGCGCCCGCGGGATGAACCGCGGCGAGGCTCGCGACCACGACCGTGACGAGGAGGGTGGCGGACCGGCGTCCGGAAGCCGGGCCGACCCGGCACGAGTCGGCCGCAATACCGGGGGTGGTGTCTCGGTGACATCCGATCATGGTGCCCTGCTTCGACAATGCGAACTCGATCGCCGACGGCCGCGACACGGCACTTTCACCGCGCCGCAGGAGCATCCAAATCACATGGAGTATTCGTACGTCGCCCGGAACTGTCAATGACGACGCTTGCATCCCTTTCGCGAGGACTTGCGCGCTCCCGGCCAACTCGGGCCTCCTCGCGGAGTTGGCGCCGACAGGGGCAAGCGCCTGAGGGGGCTCCGCGCTCCCGCTCGTGAGGCGGTTGTGGAGCCAGGCGCGGTCCCCTCGAACGCCACGAATCGCGGACGAACGGTAGTGCGCCTTCAACCGACCCCAGGTCGAACGGGCCGCGGGCACGCCGGCCGGGCAGATTGTGAGCACCTGCTCGCCGGCCTGTGCGCTGAGGTCGAGAGCCGAGCAGGGGGAGATGCCCTGGCAGAGTCCGGTCGGAAGCGGAGGCAACACCTGGTCCGGCCCGGAGTGCCCGCCCATGGAGGTCACGAGCGCCACGATACGGATGCATCCGGTCGGATCGCCGAGCGCCGCCAGCGGAATGGCCCACTCGATCCCCGTGGTGACGCCGGCCCCCGAGGCCGCGTCGCAGCCGTTCGGCACGCCCGCGACGTTGGAATTGTCGAACGCGACGGACACGCCGTGGGGATTCGTGCCGCCCGTGAGGCCGGCCGTGGGGCCCGCACTCGTCTGGCCGAGGAACTCGCCCGGGCCGCCGCCGCCGTCGAGCAGCTCGGCGTCCCAGGCGAACAGCGAGGGCGGGTGGAACATGAGCGAGGGATCACACACCTACTCCCCGAACCACCAGTCGGCGGCGAAGTCGGTCTCGAAGGTCAGGCCGGCCATGCCCTGCAGCACGTCGTATCCGGGATAGGGCCCCACGTCGAAGTTGTCAGCGCGCAGGACGTGCTGGCCGCCGGGACGGGTGTCGAAGAACAGGTGCACGGCGTGGGCGAAGAAGCCGGGATCCGATCGGTTGGGCTGAGCGGGCTGGTTGCCGGCCAGGAAGACGTAGAGGACGCCGCCCGCGATCGTGGCGTGGAACGCGTCGAGTTCCGACCCGTCCGAGTTCGCGAGGTCGCCCAGCAGGTCGTCGTACGAGCTCGTGGCCGTGGTCTGGACGCTGAGGGGCGGGCCGTACTCCGGGTCGAGCCGGCCGTCGAGCATGACGGCCGGGACGGGAACGGCGGCGGCCACGGTCGCGGCGAGCGCCAGCGTTGCGGACAGGGATGCGGGGCGCATGGAGCCTCCTCGAGTACCGCACGGACCTCCGGCGGGGGCCCGGGGCGCTCGTGGGCGGAATCGACCCCTCAATGCCAAACCGCCGCGGGCTCGACCCCCACCCCGAATCCATCCTCTCGGACCCGGGCGGCCCCGGATCGTCGTCGAGCGTCTCGGCCTCCACGGCCTGTCGCCCGCTGAAACGCGTGCTCACCGAGGTTTTCATTGACGGC
Organism: uncultured bacterium; assembly: GCA_964589945.1. Lineage (GTDB taxonomy): Bacteria > Eisenbacteria > RBG-16-71-46 > RBG-16-71-46 > RBG-16-71-46 > CAIXRL01. The sequence goes on along the minus strand of CAZPVG010000045.1, from coordinate 16,799 downwards.
GCCTGGGGCACCCCCTACGTTGCGCGCCTCATGACGACGTTCGTCCTTCGCCATCGCCACGCGCATGCCCACGGCCCGACGGGCCGGGGCGGCTCGGCGCTGGACGGGGGGACGGTCGACTAGCTCCCCACGACGAACGCGCAGAAGCCTCCCGCGGCCCGTCCGGAATCCGGACGGGCTTTTCGCTTTCCCCTCCCAGAGGAACCGATGATCCGCATCGCCATCCCCAACAAGGGCCGACTCTCCGAGGACACGCGTGGGTTGTTCGAGGACGCCGGGCTCGACGTGCGCTCGAAGGGCGACCGGGCGCTCACCGCCTCGCTCGGGGGCGTCTTCGAGGGCCTGTTCGTGCGCGCGCAGGACATTCCCGAGTTCGTCGCCGACGGCGCCGCCGCCGCCGGCGTGACCGGGCTCGACCTCGTCCGCGAATCCGGCCGCGCGCTCGAGGAGCTGCTCGACCTCGAGTTCGGTCGCTGCCGGCTCGTCGTCGCCGCGCGGGAGGAGAGCGGCGTCACCTCGTTCGCGGGGCTGAACGGCGGCACGCGCGTCGCGACCGCGTTCCCGAACCTCGCGCGCGAGTTCTTCACGCGCGTCGCGCGCTCCGTGGAGGTCGTGCCGGTCTCGGGAGCGGCGGAGATCGCGCCGCACATCGGCATCGCCGACGTGGTGGTGGACCTGACGAGCACGGGCTCGACCCTGCGCGTCAACGGCCTGCGCGAGATCGGAACCGTGCTCGAGTCCACCGCGCGGCTCGTGTGCGCGCCGGGCGCGGTCGCGGGCCCGCGCGCGCGCGACCTCGAGGACCTCGTCACGGCGCTCGCCTCGGTCCTGCGCGCGCGGACGCGGCGCTACGTGATGGCCAACGTGCCCCGCGCCGCGCTCGAACGCGTGAAGCAGGTGCTGCCGGGGCTGAACGGTCCGACGGTCGTGGACATCCTGAACGGCGGCCACCTGGTCGCGGTGCACGCGGTGGTTGCGACGGCTTCGCTCCACCGGACGATCGGCGACCTCAAGGGGCTCGGGGCGGAGGGCATCCTCGTCACGCGCATCGAGAGGCTCGTCCCGTGACCGCGACCACGCTGCGCCTGCGCGCGAGCGGAGCGCTCGAGGCGCTCGATCCCGGCACGCTCGCCGTCCTGCTGGAGCGCTCGACGTCGTCCGACCCGGAGGTGCGCGCCACGGTCGCGGCGATCCTGGCCGACGTGCGCGCGCGCGGCGACGAGGCGTTGCGCGACCTCTCGCGACGCTTCGACCCCGCCGTGCCGGATCCGCTCGAGGTGCCGCTCCACGCGTGCGACGCGGCGCTCGCGCGCACGGGGCCCGCGCTCCGGAACGCCATGGAACGCTCGGCCGCGAACCTGCGTACCGTGCACGCGGCCTTCCGCCCGCGCGAGGAGCGGATCGAGGTCGCCCCCGGGCTCGTCTTGGCGCGCCGGCCCGATCCACTGGGTCGGGTCGGGATCTACGCGCCCGGTGGCACCGCCGCCTACCCGAGCAGCGTGCTCATGGGCGCGATTCCCGCCCGCGTGGCGGGAGTCGGCGAGGTGGTGGTCTGCTCTCCGCCGGGCCCGGGCGGCCGGCCGGCCGCCGAGGTACTCGCCGCCGCGGCGCTCGCGGGCGTGGACCGGGTCTTCTCCGTGGGCGGCGCGGGCGCGATCGCGGCGATGGCCTACGGCACCGCGAGCGTGCCGCGCGCCGACCGCATCGTGGGCCCCGGCAACGCCTGGGTCGCCGAGGCCAAGCTGCAGGTCGCGGGCGCGGTGGGCATCGACGCACCCGCTGGCCCGAGCGAGCTGCTCGTGCTCGCGGACGGCTCGGCCGACGCCGCGTTCGTCGCTCGCGAGCTGCTCGCGCAGGCCGAGCACGACCCGCGCGCCTGCGCGGTCGCGCTCGCCTTCGGCCCGGGCGCGGACGGGCTCGCCGTGCGCGTCCGCGAGGCCCTGGCCCGGGCCGTCGTGGACGCGCCGCGGCGGGCGACGATCGAGGCGGCGCTCGCGCAGGGGGGGGCGATCCTCTTCGCGACGGAGGCCGAGACGGCGCTCTCGTTCGCGAGCCGCTACGCGCCCGAGCACCTGGTGCTCGCGGGGGTGGACGCGGCGGCGCTCCTTCCGGATGTGCGCAACGCGGGCACGGTCTTCGTCGGGGAGGCGCCCTCGAACGCGCTCGGCGACTACCTGACGGGCGCGAACCACGTTCTGCCGACGGGCGGCCTCGCGCGCTCGTACTCGGGGCTCTCGACGGGGGACTTCGTGCGCTGGACGACGTGGCAGGCGATCGGCGCCGCCGCCGCGGCCTCACTGGCAGGGGACGCGGCCTGCTTCGCCACGGCCGAGGGACTGCCGGGCCACGCGGCGGCCGCCGCCGCGTGGGAGGAGGCGTCGTGAGCGCCGCGCCGGTCCGGACGGGCGCCGCGACGCCGGCGAGGCGCGCCGGGGTGGACACGCTGCGCGCTTACGGCGACCGCGGCGGCGCGGAGATCGACCTCTCCGACAACACGAACCGTTTCGGCGTGCCGCCGGCGGCGGCCGCCGCGCTGGCGGCGTTCGATCCGGCGCGGGCGACGCGCTATCCAACGGCCTCGAACGGCGCGCTGCGCGAGGCGCTCGCCGCTTACGCGGGCGTGGCCCCCGCCGAGGTCGTGACCGGTTGCGGCTCCGACGACGTGCTGGACTCGGCGCTGCGCGCGTTCGGGGCGCCCGGCGACCGGGTCGCGTTCTCGGCGCCGACCTTCGTGATGGTCGCCCACTACGCGCGCGCGAACGCGCTCGAACCGGTGGCGGTGCCGCCGGGACCGGGCGGCGTGCCGGACGTGGACGCGCTGCTCGCCGCGCGCGCCCGGCACGTCTACCTCTGCTCGCCCAACAACCCCACCGGCGGCACGCTGCCCGACGGCGCGCTCGATCGCGTGCTCGCGACCACCGAGGGCCTCGTGATCCTCGACGAGGCCTACGCGGAGTTCGCGGGGGAGAGCGCGATCGCCGGCGCCCCCGCGCGCGCACGGTTGCTCGTCGCGCGCACGATGAGCAAGGCGTTCGGCCTCGCCGGCCTGCGGATCGGATGGGGGGCCGGCGCCGCGGAACTCGTGCTCGCGATCGAGAAGGCGCGCGGACCCTACCGCGTGAACGCGGCCGCCGAGGCGGTGGCGCTCGCGGCGCTCGAGCACGATCGCGACTGGGTGCGCGAGTCGGCCGCCGAAGCCGTTCGCGCGCGCGAGCGATTCGCCCTCGCGCTGCGGGGGGCCGGGTTCGCGCCGCTGCCCTCGGCCGCGAACTTCGTGCTCGTGCCCGTGGCCGACGCGGGCGCGGCGGAAGCGGTGCTCCGCGAGCGCGGGGTCGCCGTCCGCGCGTTCCCCGCGCTGCCGGGAGTGGGCGACGCGCTGCGGATCACGGTGGCCCCATGGCCGGTCCTCGAACGCGCGCTGCGGGCCCTTCGGGAGTCAGCCACGCCCGCGACGGCGGGGGAGGCACACGCGTGATCGTGGGGCTCTTCGACTACGGTGCGGGCAACCTGCACTCGCTCGCCAGGGCGCTCGAAGCGGGCGGCGCGCGCGTGCGGATCGAGACCGATCCCATGTCGGCGCTCTCGGCCGACGCGCTCGTGTTGCCGGGGGTCGGCGCGTTCGGCGCCGCGGCGGAGCGGCTCGCGCCGGGGCGCGCACGGATGCGGGACGCCCTCGCCCGCGGGCTGCCGTGCCTCGGCGTCTGCCTCGGAATGCAGTTGCTCTTCGAGGGCAGCGAGGAGGGCGCCGGCGAGGGCCTGGGGCTCGTCGCCGGGCGCGTCACGCGCCTCGACGCGCGGCGCGTGCCGCAGATCGGCTGGAACGCGCTCGAGGGTGCCAGCGACCCGCTCTTCGCCGCGGCCCCGGTCGAGTCCGCCTACTACGCGAACTCGTTCGCCTGCCGCCCGGACGACGCCGCGGTCGCCGTGGCGTGGAGCACCCACGAGGGCGACCGGTTCCCGGCCGCGGTGCGCCGGGGTCGCACGGTCGGCGTCCAGTTCCACCCCGAGAAGTCCTCGAAGGCCGGTCTCGCGTTCGTCCGCGCCTGGCTCGCAGAGGCGGCGCGATGATCGCCGTCCCCGCCGTGGACCTGCGCGAGGGCGCCTGCGTCCAGCTCGTGGGCGGCTCGTACGACGACGAACGTGTCCGCCTCGCCGACCCGCTCGCCGCCGCCCGCCGCTGGCGCGACGCCGGCTTCGGCCGCGTGCACGTCGTGGACCTCGACGCCGCCACCGGGCGCGGGGACAACGCGGCGGTCGTGCGCGCGCTGATCGCCGGCGCGGGCGTGCCCGTCGGCCTGGGCGGCGGCGTGCGCGACGACGCGGCGGTGGACGCGTGGCTCGCCCTCGGGGCCGAGACGGTGATCGTCGGCACGCGCGCGATCGAGGATCCTGCCTGGTTCCGGGCGCTCGCCGCGCGCCACCCGGGCCGGGTCACCGTCGCCGCCGACGTGCGCGGGGGGCACGTGGTGACCCGCGGCTGGACCGTGGACGGCGGCCGGGACGTGGAGGAAGTCGTCGCCGGCTTCGCGGGGCTGCCGCTCGCCGGGCTGCTCGTCACAGCGGTCCACCGCGAGGGCCGCCTGGGCGGGCCCGACGTCGGGCTGGTCCGCTCGATCGCCCGTTCCACGTCCCTGCCCGTGACCGCCTCGGGCGGCGTCGCCACGTGGCGGGACCTCGAAGCGCTTCAGGACGCCGGCGCCGCGCGCGCGGTGATCGGCATGGCCCTCTACACCGGCGCGCTCGATGCGGCCGCCGTCGCCAGGGAGTTCCGCTCATGATCACGTTGACCCGCGAGACGACCGAGACCCGCGTGCGCGTCTCGCTCGCCCTCGAGGAGGAAACGCCCGCCGGCGCGGCGGCGATCGCCACCGGCGAGCCCTTCCTCGACCACATGCTGGGAACGTTCGCGCGCTGCTCGGGCCTGTGGCTCTCGGTCGAGGCCTCGGGCGACCTGAAGCACCACCTCGTCGAGGACGTGGCGATCACGGTGGGCGAAGCGCTGCGTCGCACGATCCCCGGGACCTGCGCGCGTTACGGCGAGCGCACGGTGCCGATGGACGACGCGCTCGTCCACGCGGCGCTCGACGCGGGCGGACGCGCGTACTGGGAGGGGCGGCTGCCCTCCGCGTTCTACGAGCACTGGTTCCGCTCGTTCGCCGATTCGGCGCGGGTCACGCTGCACGTGCGCGTCCTGCGAGGCCGCGACAGGCACCACGTGATCGAAGCCGCTTTCAAGGCCCTGGGGCTCGCGCTGCGCGAAGCGCTGGCGGACGGGGGCGCGGTGTTCAGCACCAAGGGCCACGTCGCGTGGCGGGAGGGTTGAGGCCGTGCTGACCCGGCGGCTCATCGCCTGCCTCGACGTGCGCGCCGGCCGCGTCGTGAAGGGCTGCGCATTCGAGGGGCTGCGCGACGTGGGCGACCCCGTCGAGCTCGCCGTGCGCTACGAGGCGCAGGGGGCCGACGAGGTCTGCTTCCTCGACATCTCGGCGACGCCCGAGGACCGCGCGACGGCGCTCGACACCGTCCGCCGGACGGCCGAGCGGCTGTTCGTCCCGCTCACGCTGGGCGGCGGCATCCGTACGGCCGACGACGTGGCGCGCGCGCTGCGCGCGGGCGCCGACAAGGTGAGCGTGAACACCGCCGCGGTCGAGCGCCCGCAGCTGCTCACCGAGGCGGCGGACCGCTTCGGCGCCCAGTGCGTCGTGGCGAGCGTGGACGCGAAGCGCGAGGATGGCCGCTGGACCGTGTGGACGCACGGCGGGCGCCGACCCACCGGGCTCGACGCCGTCGCCTGGGCGGCCGAGTGCGCGCGGCGCGGCGGCGGCGAGATCCTGCTCACCAGCATCGACGCCGACGGCGGGCGGCGAGGCTACGATATCGCCCTCACGGTGGCGGTGACCACGGCGGTGGACGTGCCGGTCATCGCGTCCGGCGGCGCGGGAAACGCCACGCACCTCGTCGCGGCGGTGGAGGAGGGTGGCGCGGACGCCGTGCTGCTCGCCGGCATCCTGCACGACGGGCTCACGAGCCTGGACGATCTCAAACGGGCGATGGCCGGAGCGGGCCTCGCCATCCGGAGGACCGCGTGAACGAGAGCGCGAAGCAGCTCCTCGAAGCGGCGGCCGAGGTCGCGCGGGTCGCGGGCGAGGCGGCGGTGCGGCACTTCCGCGCGACGCTGGAAGTCGAAACGAAGGCGGACGGCTCGCCGGTCACGCGGGCCGACCGCGAGGCCGAGCAGGCCGCACGCGCCTGGCTCGCCGCGCGCTTTCCCGAGGACGGCGTGACCGGCGAGGAGTTCGGCGAGACGCGCCCGGGAGCGCGGCGGCGGTGGTTCCTGGACCCCGTGGACGGCACGAAGTCGTTCGTGCGCGGCGTGCCGCTCTGGGGCTCGATGGTGGGCGTGGTCGAGGACGGGGTCGTGGCGGCCGGTGCGATGGCGTTCCCGGCGCTGGGCGAGGCGATCGCCGCCGCGCGGGGCGAAGGCTGCTGGTGGAACGGCGCGCGCTGCCGCGTGAGCGCCGTGACCGACCTCGCGGCGGCGACCGTGCTGGCCACCGACGAGCGCTTCACGCGTGACGTCCGCAAGAAGAGCGCGTGGGACGCGCTCGCGGCCCGGGCCTCGGTCGCACGCTCGTGGGGTGACTGCTACGGCTACCTGCTCGTCGCGACCGGCCGCGCCGAGCTGATGACCGACGGCGTGCTGCACCCGTGGGACGCCGTGCCGCTCGTGCCCATCGTCGAGGAGGCGGGGGGCGTCATCACCGACTGGACGGGCGGGCCCGCCGGCTTCGGCGCCGGCGCCATCGCCACCAACGCGGCGCTGTCCCGCGCGGCGCGCGACGTGCTCTTCACCTTCTCGCCAGCGGGGAACGCATGAACGCCTTCGACCTGGACGCGCTGGACTTCGGCAGGGGCGGCGGGCTCGTGACGGTCGTCGCGCAGGACGCCGGGACCGGCGCGGTGCTGATGCTCGCGCACGCCGACCGCGAGGCGCTCGAGCGGACGATCGAGACCGGGCTCATGCACTACCGCTCACGCTCGCGGGGCCCCTGGAAGAAGGGAGAGACGAGCGGCAACGTGCAGCACGTCGTCTCGCTGCACGCCGACTGCGACGGCGACGCGGTGCTCGCACGCGTCGCGCCGGCCGGGCCGGCCTGCCACACCGGTGAAGTCTCGTGCTTCGGCGACGACGCGCTCGCGGCGGGCACGCTCACGCGGCTCGACGCCGTGATCGCCGCGCGCGCGGCCACGACCGACGCGGGCGGCGAGAAGCCCTCGTACACGCGCGAGCTGCTCGCGAACCGGAACAAGCGGCTCAAGAAGATCGGCGAGGAGGCCGCGGAGCTGGTCGCCGCCTGCGCCGACGGTGAACGGGAGCGCGCCGCCGGGGAGGCGGCCGACCTGCTCTATCACTCGCTCGTCGCGCTCCGGGCGCTCGGTGGCGGCTGGGTGGACGTGCGCAAGGAGCTCGAGAAGCGGGCCTCCGGCTGACGTGCCCGATCCGGGGTCACGGCGCCGGACGACGGGGACGGGCGTTGCGTCGCGGCCGCGGACGCGGGAGCATCGCTCCCGCGCGGCCCCCGGCACCGCGCCCCGACCCGGTCCGGAGGCGGCCATGACCTCCCGTTCGAGCCCACGTTCGTCCCTTCGCCTCGCGACGGTGCTGTTGGGCCTGCTCGCCCTCGCGCTCCCCGATCTCGCGCGCGCCGGGGACGACCCGCTCGCGCCCATGCTGCGGCGGATGGACGACTACCTGCAGCTCCACGAGGTCGAGGGCGTCACGATGGACTGGCGCTACTCGGTGAGCCCGTCCGAGGAGATCCGCCAGACCGTCGTCTGCCAGCTGCTGGCCTACGTCGAGCTCTGCCGGCTCGATCCGCGGCCGCGGCTCCGGGTCGAGGTCGTGCGCCACGCCGACTTCCTGATCGCCCGGCTCGACACGATCCGCTCGCACACGCCGTTCGACGGCATGCTCGCGTACAGCCTGCTGCTCGCTTACGACGTCACGCACGAGGCGCGCTTCCTCGCGCATGGCGCCGAGATCACCACCGAGCTGATCGCCATCCCGACGTCGCAGTGCCGGCTGAACGGCGGGCTCATGGTGGCCATGGCGACCGGGGAGTACGCGCGGCTCACGGGCGACGCGGCGGCGGCGCAGAAGACGCACGACATCCTCGCCCAGCTCGTGCCCGAGCAGAACGCTGACGGCAGCTTCCCGCACTGGTGCACGGGCTCGCGCGACATCCACTACACGGGGTGGATGGCGTTCGAGCTGATCCACGTCCGCCGCACGATCGAGGACGCGCACATCGCCGCGTTCCTCTCGACCATGAACACGTTCCTGCGCGGGCGCATCGGGCTCGACGGCCGGGCGATCTACGAGGAGCCGTGCCCCGGCGACCCAGCGTGCACCGAGTACTTCTACAGCCGCGCGACCGGGTGCTGGTACGACTACGACACTCGCGGCTGGACCGTGGAGCCATCCTACTGTGCGCTGCTCTTCGACGTGACGGGTGCCCCGGAGTACGCGCGTGTCGTCGACTTCCTCGACTCACTCGAGGACGGCGGCACGCTGCCGGACCTCTACGCCTACTGGCCGCCCCCCGAAGATCCCGAGTACCCGTGGACCATCGCCGACACGTCGGTCGTCAACATGAGCATCGTCTTCTGGGCGCTGGCGACGCAGGCGGGCGAGCGCGTCGCCCGCGGCGTGCCGGTGGACCTCGTGCTGGACGACCTCATCGACATGACTTCGGCGCCGGAGCCGGTCGCGGCCGTGGGGCGCGCGCTGTCGGTGCAGCCCAATCCGGCGCCAGGCGGCTGTCGGCTGGCCTTTGCGCTTCCCACCGCCGCGGAGGGATCGGTCGAGATCTACGATCCCGGCGGCCGGCGAGTGCGTGTTGTCTTCGCAGGGGGCTTTGCGCGCGGCCTGAACGTGCTCCGCTGGGACGGTTGCGATGACGCGGGTCGCGCCTGCCCGGGCGGCGTCTACTTCGCGCGCCTGCGCGCGGGGGAAGTCTGGGAGACGTGCCGATTCGCGCTGACACGCTGAGACGTTCCCGGGCCGGGGAACAGCGTGGCGGTTTCCTCCCGTCGGTGGTGACGCGAGAGGAGTACCTTCGCGTCCGGCGGCCACAGGGCCGCGAGCAGTCGGCGGACTCGTTTGGATGGGCCCGGAAGGTCGCTCCGTGAAACCGTTGATCCTCATTGTCGCCCTGATCGCCGCGGCGCCCCCCGCTCCGGCCGCAGCGCAGGCGCTCGACCCGGCCTTCTGGGAAGCGGACGGCACCGTGACGAGCCTCGTGCTCGCCGACAGCACGCTCTACGTCGGCGGCACGTTCACGCGGCTTCGCCCCGCGACCGGCGGCGCGATGAGCCTGGACACGTCGTCGGCTTCGCCGGACACCGGCTTCCCGCGCGTCACGGGAAACGTGGTGACCGTCATTCCCGACGGCTCCGGCGGGTGGTTCCTCGGCGGCGCCTTCACCCGTGTCGGGGAGGTCCCCCGTGACAACCTTGCGCGCATCCTCGCCGACGGGAGCGTGGCCGACTGGGCCCCGGCCGTGAACGGGACGGTGAACTCGTTGGGGCTGGGGAACGGAACCCTGTACGCGGGAGGCTCCTTCACCCAGGTGGACGGGCAGGTGCGCAACCACCTCGCCGCGTTCGATTCGACGGGCGGTGCGCTCACGGCGTGGAATCCCGACGTGACCGGCAGCGTGTACACGCTCGTGGTGAGCGGGTCGACCGTCTACGTGGGCGGCAACTTCATCCGCGTCGGCGGCCTCGCCCGCAGCTGCCTCGCGTCGGTGAGCGCGTTCACCGGAGCCGTGACCTCGTGGAATCCAAACCCGAACAATTCGATCTGGCCCTACTACTCGCCGTACGTTTCCGCGCTCGCCGTGAGCAACGGGGTGGTCTACGTGGGCGGTTACTTCTTCGTCCTCGGTGGACACGTGGGCGCGCTGCGCCACTTCATCGGCGCGGTGGACGCCGTCAGCGGCGACACGACGGCGTGGAACCCTACGAACGACGGCCATATCCAGTCGCTGGTCCCGTACCGCGGCCTCATCTACGTCGGCGCCGACATGAGGAACATCGGCGGCCAGCCGAGGCGAGGCGCGGCGGCGCTCGACACGACGCTTGGCCTCGCCACGGACTGGAATCCCGACGTCGACGGAACCGTCTACACGATCCGCCCCGAGGGTGACCGGATCCTGCTGGGCGGCGGTTTCCGGCACGCCGGGGGTGTTCCGAGGAACAACCTCGCGGCCGTGGACACGGCCTCAGGCCAGGCATTGGCCTGGAACCCTGGTACGAACGGATCGATCCGGGCCATCGCGGACGTCGGTGGACGACTGTGTCTCGGGGGGAGCTTCACGAGCACCGACGGCGTCGCGCGCCAGGGTCTCGGCGCGATCGACCTGCGCACGGGACAGCCCACCGACTGGGATCCGCAGGCGAACGGCGCCGTGCGCCACCTTGCGCTCGGCGATGGCGTGGTCCTGGCCGCCGGCGATTTCACGCACGTCGGCGGCGCCTGGCGAAACCGGCTCGCTGCGCTCGATTCGCGGACCGGAGCGGCGACCGCGTTCGATCCGAGCCCCGACGGACCGGTGCGCGCGCTCGCGGCAGGGGGCGGCATGGTGTACTCGGGGGGGAGCTTCCGGTTGATCGGCGGCGAGTGGCGGAACGGCCTCGCGGCGCTCGATCCCGCGACCGGTGCAGCGGGCGGCTGGAACCCGGATCCGGACGGCGACGTGGCCGCGCTGGCGTTGGGTGACGGCGCGCTGTATGCGGGAGGACGGTTTACCCACGTCGCGGGCCTCGAGCGCGAGCGGCTCGCCGCGTTCGACCCCGTCTCGGGGCTGGCGCTGCCGTGGGACCCCGCCGCCGACGACTCCGTGGACTTTCTGGGCATCCGCGGCGATGTCGTGTTCGCGGCGGGTGGCTTCAGCCGGATCGGGGGTGCCGTCCGCGGCCGGATCGCGGCCCTCGACACTCGCGCAGGCGGAGCCAACGCCTGGAGCGCCGAGCCCGACGCGTCCGTGAGCGCGGTCTCGCTCGGTACCGGGGTCACGTACGTGAGCGGTACGTTTACGAGGATCGGTGGCGCGGCGCGTGCGGGACTCGCGGCGCTCGATCCGCGCACCGGCGTCGCCACCGCGTGGGACCCGGTGGTCGAAGGCCCGGTCTTCGCGGTGGCCGCCGCCGGCGGGCGCGTGTTCATCGGCGGCAACTTCACGAGCATCGGCGGCCTGCCGCAGGCGCGGCTGGCGGCGATCACCGGGGACACCACCACCGTGCCGGCGCCCCCTCCGGGCGGCGGGGCGCAGCCGGCCCTCGGGCTCGCGACGCCCAACCCGGCCGCTGGGCTTCTTCAACTCGTGCTCACGCTCCCGGCGGCGGCGCGCGTGAGCGTCGAGGTGCTCGACGTGGCGGGGGCGCGGGTCGCGCGCCTCGCCGAAGGCACGTACCCGGCGGGGACGAGCGTGGTCCGCTGGGACCCGGGCGCCGCGGGCTCGAGGCTTCGGTCGGGCGTCTACTTCGTGCAGGCCCGCGTCGGGGGAAACCGCCTGACGCGGAAGGTCGTTCTCGTGCGATGACGGCGGCGGCCACGTGCGCGCGCCGCGCCGCCGGGTCCGGCTCCCGTGCTCAACGAAGCACGCAGATGCGGTTCGTGAGCACGTCGTGCCCGCGCGTCAGTCGGAGCAGGTAGACGCCCGGGGGAATCGCGCCTTTCGGATCGAGGTCGATCTCGTGTGGGCCCGGGCCGAGGCCGCCCACGCCGAGCGACGTGACGCGCCTCCCGGCCACGTCGAGCAACTCGAGCTTCGCCGCCGCGCGATCGGGGAGCCAGAACGAGACGCGTAGTCCGTGCAGCGCGGGATTCGGGGTGGCGCCGCGGAGCAGAAGGGGCAGCAGCGGCATGTCCTGCCAGACCTCGGCGCTCGTGCGCACGATCGAACCGTCCCGCCACGCGAGCCGGTAGCCGTAGCGACCGCCGCGGGCCACGGTCCGGTCCTCGTAGCGCAACAGGCCCTCCGCGTCGGCGGCGACCGCGCCGAGGTCGGCCCACGCCGTTTCCGCGGTCCGCCGCTGGACCGTCGCGGAGAATCCGGGCAGTCCGTCCGCCTTCCAGGTCAGCGCGATCCCGCCGGCGACCGCGGACACCTCGCGAAGCGTCACCGCGCCCGCGGTGGCGACGGTGAGCGTCATGGCCCACGCGTCCCCCAGTGCATAGTCGCCGCAGCTCGACGTGGCGCCGAGCAGGTACACCAGCGAATCGGCTCCTGACGCGAACCCGCCCGTTGCGCCCCAACGGGCATCGGGCGAGGCGCCGGTCGCCGTGGCCGGTATCCAGCCCGTGGAGTCGGCGAGCGGAAGGATCCACGCGTCGCGAACGAGCGTGCCGCTGCCGTCCTGGCCGCCGACGAGCACGACGCAGTCGTGAACCGGATCGAGGAGGGTCGTCGCCACGCACCTCGGCGACGGATGGTCCGTCGTCGGCACGAGGGACCAGGCCGGCGTGCCCGCGAACGAGAGCTGCCAGGTGTCGCCGAGCGCGCTCGTGCCGTCGTAGCCGCCGAAGACGATCATGCGGTCGCCGATCGCGTCCCAGGCGGCGCCGTGGCCCCAGCGGGCGGAGGGTGCCGGTCCGGGAACGTCGAGCCGCGTCCACGCCGGCGTTCCGGAGAGGTCGAGCACCCAAGTGTCGCCGAGCGCGCTCGTGCCGTCGTAACCGCCGAAGACGATCATGCGCCGGCGCGCGGCGTCGAAGACGGCGCTGTGCAGCCAGCGGCCGACGGGCGGCGTACCCTCGGTCGCCATTGCACGCCAGCGCGATCCGTCGGCGAGCGGCAGCTCCCACAGGTCGTAAGGCAGCGGCGTGACGGGGTAGGCGCTGCCGCCGAAGACGATCATGCGATCGTCGGCCGGGTCCACGACGGCCGTATGCCCGTGACGGGCGGCCGGCACCGAGTCGCGCGCGAGCTGTTGCCAGCGCGCGCGGGGATCGAACGACAGGTCCCAGAGTTCCGCGCTCGGGTAGTAGTAGAAGCTCCCCTCCGCGGCATACATGCTCTCCCCGCCGAAGAGCAGCGCGCGCCGCCGGAGCGGGTCCCAGGCGAGGGAAGGGAGGTAGCGGCCCCACGGCGCGCCGGCATCGGCGGAGTCGAGCACGGTCCAGGTCGGGACGCCGCCGAGCGAGAGCGCCCACGTGTCGTCGCTCTGACCGCCATGAACGACGAACCGGTCCCGCGCCGCGTCGTAGACGCCGCGCGCGCTGGCGCGTGCCGAGGGCCCCGTCCCCGCCGCGGCGACCAGCGTCCAGGTCACCGGGTCCGAGAGCTGCAGCGCCCAGGTCTCGTCGTGGGGCGGATCGGAGAAGAGGCTGTCGAGGCCGCCGAAGACCAGCATGCGATTCCGCCGGGTGTCGAGCGCCGCCGCGCAGGCGAAGAGCCCCGGGGGCGGATCGCCCGCAGGCTGGAGCCGGGTCCACGCGGGCGCATCGCCGAGTGAGAGCGCCCAGACGTCCCCGGTCGCGTAGTCGTAGGCGTCCTGGCTGTCGCTCCCGCCGAAGACGATCATGCGCCGGTGCGCCGGGTCGTAAACGACGGCGGCTTCCGTGCGCCGCGACGGCGGAGTCCCGGCCGGCAGCAGGCGCGTCCACGCGGGTGTGCCCGCCAGCGACAGCGACCACACGTCGTTCATGAGTGAATCCGTCGCGTCGGAATAGCCGCCGAAGACGATCAGGCGGTCACCCACCGGGTCGTAGATGCCGCGGGCTCCCGTCCGACTGCCGGGTCCGGCATCGTCGGTCGTGACGCGCGACCACTCGGGCGCGCCGGAGAGCGGGAGCGCCCAGACCGTGGCGCAGGAGTCGAGGCAGTAGCCGCCATAGACGAGCAGCCGGTCGCGCGCCGTGTCGTGGACGGTGACTTGTCCCGAACGGCCGCTCGGCAGGGGTGCCGGGACCTCCAGCCGCGTCCACGTCCCCGCATCGGAAAGCGGGCGCACCCACACGTCGCCGGTCACCGATTGGTACGCGCTGACGCCTCCGTAGAGTACGAGGCGGTCACGCAGTGAGTCCGCGACGAGCCCGACGGCCGTGTAGCCGATGAGCCGGACCGGGTCCCACGCGACGTTTTGCGTCGGGTCCACGGCCCGCGAGACCGACGACGGTGACCCGGGCGGAGCCGCTGCCGGGTAGCCCAGGAGCCGGGAGAGGCCCTCGGCCGGCGGCACCGCCCGCGCCGCTGGCGCGGCCGTCGGCTGCTGCGTCGCGACCGGCAGCGGCCGGCAGCGCGGTAGGATAAGGTCGTCGGCTCGCGTCGGCGCGAGCGCCGCCACCGTCGAACCCGCTCCCAGGATGAGCCCGGCCAGAATGCCGCGGACCCAGAGACGCATTCGCTCACTCCACCGCGTGGAGCACGGCCGCTCCACCGATCAGCCGGAAGGCTACACCCAAGCTCGGAGGGCGGTCGATGTCGTGTGCTCCACTTCCGGGACGGCCGGGTTTCCCTTCGACGACCTCTTGAAACGCCGCAATGGTTTCAAGAGTATCGTCCGCGTTCGCTCGGTGTCGGTGGCGCCGAAGCCCGTTGCCAGGTGCTGCAGCGAACGGCCGCGGTCCGGTGCCCGTTGCCCGGCCACGCGGTGAACTGTCCTCTCTCCACCGCTCCGGGGAACCCCGATGAACCCTCCTGCCACGCTGTCCGCCGACGGACGGACGTACGCCTCGACCGTCCATCTCGAACTGTTCGATAGGCCCGACCAGCACGTTCCCGGTGGTGGCGACGGAACGGGAGCGGCGACGCGGATCGAGTCCTGAAGCGCGCAGCTTCCCGCGGACCGGCGCCCCTCAGTTCGGCGGCGTGAAGACGAACGACACCCGGAACGCCGCCGAGACCGGGGGGATCGCGCGGAACCTCCAGTCCCGGATCTGCGACAGCGCGCGGCCTTCCAGCTGACTCACACGCGACAGTCGGCGGCCACCCCGAGGGGTGGCCGCCGGAGTACGCGATCGCCTTGGAGCCGGATCGCCGGATCTCACCTCATGACGACTACGGTCCGAACGAATCGCCGCCCGGGCACCTCGAGTCGCACGAAGTAGAGGCCGGGGCTGACCCGTCCGCTACGCGCCTCGCCGCTCCACATGACGTTGTGCCGGCCGGCGGGAAGGATTCCATCCACCAGCCTGGCGATCTCGCGCCCCTGGACATCCATGACGCTCAGCCGGACCCGAGCTTCCACCGGAAGCGCGAAGGCCAGCCGCGAGGAACCCCGCGAGGGGTTCGGAGCCGGGGAGAAGAGAGCGAACTCGCGAACCGGGGTGCCCTCAGCGCCCAGCCAGCCGTCACAGATGTGATGCGGGGTCGCGCTGTTCCGAGGCGCGGCCTCACCATTCACGAAATCCGCCGCGTTGTCGTCCGTGTCAGTGCAGCCTCCATTCGCACGGAACGATGCGGTCAGGTCGTCCAGTGCGGGCGCCGGGGCGGTCTCCGAGCAGTTCGCGGTGCCATAGCCCAGCAGGTCCACGAGGCTGGCGCTCGCGGGGCAGGGCTCCGACAAGAGCACGCGGTTGCTGACCAGCGCCACCTTTCCGTCGGAGGAGCTCAGGTCGATCGTCCCGATGGCGTCGGGTACCGGGAGGTCGGACGTTCCGGCACCACCGGATGCCCCCTGCACGAGGTAGTAACCGCCCGGCGGGATGTTCCCGGTCAGCACCGTCGACACCCACGTTCCGCCGCTCGCCAAGGCATATTGAACGGTCCAACCCGAAACGCTTACCGACACGTTCCCTCGGTTGAAGAGTTCGACGAAGTCGTTGGTCCATGTGGCGCCCGCATTGCCACCGCCGCCGTACACCTGACTGATCACGACCGTATTTGTCGCGATCACATCGATCGCGAACGTGGCATGGATCACGTGATCAGCCTGCACGTTCGTGAACGTGTAGAGGTTCGTCGGAGTGATCGAGACACCGTCGACGTAGAGACTGTCGACGTGGTGCCCGGGGTCTGCAGTGAGCGTGAATGCCTGGTCGGCGCCGTAGTTGACCGCCACAGCACCGCTCGGGGTGATCGAACCACCGGAGTCGGCGCTCGCCGTGATCGTGAAGACGTCGAACGCGAACGTCGCATGGATCGTGTGATTGGCCTGCACGTTCGTGAACGTATAGGGGCTGGTCGGCGGGACCGACACCCCGTCCACGTAGAGACTGTCCATGTGGCGGCCCGCGTTCGGTGTGATGGTGAACGCCTGGTCCGCCCCGTAGCCCACGCCGATCGGACCAGTGGGGGTGATCGTGCCACCGGAGTCAGCGCTCGCCGTGATCGTGAAGACGTCGATCGCGAACGTCACATGGATCGCGTGATTGGCCTGCACGTTGGTGAACGTGTAGGAACTGGCCGGCGGGGTCGGGACGCCATCCACGTACAGGCTGTTGACGTGGCGGCCGGGGACCGCGGTGATCGTGAACACCTGGTCAGCGCCGTAGTCGACCGACACCGCGCCGCTGGGCGTGATCGTGCCGCCGGCAGTGGCGCTGGCCGTGATCGTGAAGACGTCGATCGCGAACGTGGCGTGGATGGTGTGGTCCGCCTGCACGTTGGTGAATGTGTAGGGGGAGGTCGGCGTCACCGAGACCCCGTCGACGTAGAGGCTGTCGACGTGGTGGCCCGGGTCCGCAGTCAGCGTGAACGCCTGGTCGGCGCCGTAATCGACCGCCACCGCCCCGCTCGGCGTGATCGTGCCACCCGAGCCGGCACTGGCCGTGATCGTGAAGGCATCGATCG
>CAZPVG010000044.1:0-33557 GCA_964589945.1 uncultured bacterium | reverse complement strand
CACCTCATGGGTCATCCCCAGATGCGCCAAGAGCGACGACTCGACCACGTTCAAGCAGATCGCCGCGACTCGCGGTCCCGGTGGCTTGGGCTGGAGCGCGGGCTCGTGGGCGCGGTCAGACGGCTTCCACCGCGACCGCGACGGCGCGCCGCCCGTCAGCGCTTCGCGGCCTTCGCCAGCGTCTCTCGCAGCTCCGAATCCCAGTTCACGATCACGCTGCGCTCGTCGACTTCGCCCTCGTCCTCGCCCTTGCGGATGACGAGCAGGCGGCCGTCGGGCAGCACATCGTAGAACCCGGGGAGGGCGGAGACGTCCCGGTAGCGCAGCACGCTGACCGGCGCGGACACCGAGGGCGGAGGCCCGGCCGTGACCGCGGCGGCCAGGACGCTCTCACCGGTATCGAAGTAGACGCGGCGCGAGTCGTGGCTCCACTGGACCTCCCCGGTCACCGCCACGCCGCCCGAAGGCACCGGGATCGGCTCGCCGAGGGCGCCGTCCGCCGAGAACCGGGCCAGGCGAAGCTGGGGCGATCCCGACTCGTCCGAGGTGAACGCCAGCGTGCGGCCGTCCGGCGAGAGCCGTGCGGCCGAGACCTGTCCCCCCGAGGGGCGCAGCTCGCGCAGGCGGCGCGTCGAGTCCGCCATCGAGAGGGAGGCGAGGATCAGGTCCCGGCGGCCCTGGCGCACGCGCAGCGCGAGGACCCCCGAGCCGTCCGGCAGCCAGGACAGCGGCTGGAAGTAGTCTCCGGCGGAAGCGACCCTGACGATCGGGACCGGCGCCTCCCCCGTTCCCGGGCGCGCCACGTAGATGCCGTCCCCCGGATCGTGGGCGTTCCGCCAGAACGCGATCCGGCCGCCGTCCGGGGACCAGGCCGGGTACTGGCAGTCCGCGTTCTGCAGGGCGACGCCCCGACGCAGGCCGCCGGTTCCCCGCTCCGCGAGCCAGATCTCGTAGGTGCCCTGCGGGTTCGTGACCACGACCGCGGCGCGCCGGCCGCCCGGCGCGAGCGCGAGATCACGCTCGAAGGGCATGCGATCCGACGCGAAGTCCGTCGTGTCGCTGGCCGGTCCCGCGACCGTGAGGCGCCGCCGCGCGCCGACGAGGCCGCCCGGCATGAACAGCAGGTTGCCGCCGCCGTAGGCGAACGGCGCGTTCTCCCAGACCGAGGTCGTGCGGAGCCCCGACATCAGCGGAACGACGTCCCCCGTGATCCTGCCCCGGCGCGAGTCGAACGGCGCCGCGTTCAGCACGTCGCCGAGCGTGAACAGCAGCATGTCCGGCGGAGCCCAGCAGGCCGCGCTGGCGCCGCGCAGCAGAACGTGGACGCGACCGGTGCGCGGGTCCACCAGGCAGAGGTCATGCTGGAAGCCGCGGCTTCCCCACGACTCCTGGACGGCCAGCATGCCGTCTCCTCGCGGCAAGGGGTTCGCGAGGTAAACGTTCCCGACACTGCCCGAGTCGGCGACGAAGGGCACGGGGGCGCCGGGTGGGCCGCCGCCGGACGGGACGCGGACCATCTGGGTACCGCGATTGGCCGTGACGAGGATCTGGCCGTCGGGCATCCACACGAACGCCTGCCAGCCGTCCTGCCAGTCGCACAGCGCGATCGGGGGCGAGCGACCGTCGATCGCCACCTTGGCGAGCCTGGGCAGCGCGTTTCCGCGGGTCGCGGCGGTGCTGAACAGGACCCAGTGTCCGTCGGGCGAGAAGCCGAACCGGGCGGCGTACTCGGTGCCGGGGATCGGCGCGTAGTCGAAGCTGGAGAGCGGCCGGGCGTACAGGCGCGAGACGGCTTCGCCGTGCGCGGCGTCGGCGCGATCGAACGCCCTCGCGACGACCGTGCGACCATCGGGCGAGAGGTTGTAGCCCTGTACCTGCAGCCCCGGTGGCGGCAGCAGTGTCAGCCGGACCGGACGCGAGTTCGCGCCCGCCCCGCGGCGCGCGAGGCTCCAGCCGCCGAATCCGAGCACCGCGCCGAGCACGAGCAGGGCGGCACCCAGCGCGAACACCCGGCCCCGGCCCGGCCCGGCGGCGCCCGGCGCGGCGGCCGTGCCGCCCGCGGAGACGAGCGACCGACCCGACAGCGCGGCTTCGAGCTCGAGCCGCGCCTCGCCGATGTCGCGGAGACGCCGCTTCGGGTCCTTCTCGAGGCAGCGCTCGATCAGCGCGCGCACGCGCGGGGGCGTCTGCGCGGGCAGCGCCGAGAGGTCGGGCGTCCGCTCGAGGATGCGCGCGATCAGGTCCGAGACGGTCTCGCCTTCGAAGAGCCGGCGGCCGGTCAGGCACTCGTAGAGCACGCAGCCGAACGACCAGATGTCCGAGCGCTTGTCCACGAGCCGGCCGCGCGCCTGCTCGGGGCTCATGTAGGCCGCCGTGCCGAGGATGACCCCCGCCTGCGTCGCCGCGTGCGTGAGCGTCGGGGACGCGGAGAGGTTGGGATCCGAACCCGCCTTGTCGGCGGCGCCGGACTTGGCGAGCCCGAAGTCGAGCACCTTCACGTCGCCCGAGGGCGTGAGCATGACGTTGCCGGGCTTGAGGTCGCGGTGCACCGCGCCGCCCTCGTGCGCGGCCTCGACACCGGCGGCGATCTGCCGCCCGACCTCGAGGGCCTCGGCCACCGGCAGGGCCCCCCGCGCGAGCCGCGCCGCCAGCGTCTCGCCCTCGACGAACTCGAGCACGAGATAGCGCGCGCCGCCGGATTCCTCGAGGCCGTGGATCGCGGCGATGTTCGGGTGCGACAGCGAGGCGAGCAGCCGGGCTTCGCGCTCGAATCGGGCCAGCCGCTCGGCGTCGCCCGCGAACGCCTCGGGAAGCGTCTTGATGGCGACGTCGCGCCCGAGGCGCGTGTCGCGCGCCCGGTGGACCTCGCCCATGCCGCCGGAGCCGAGCGGCCCGAGGATCTCGTAAGGGCCCAACCGCATGCCGGGATGGAGAGGCATCGGGGCAGGCTAACCCACCGGACCCCTTCCGGGGTAGCCCGACGGCCCATCGCCCCGGCCCGGCGGCCCGCCTATGCTTCCTTCGGCTTTGCGCATCCCCCCGTCTGGAAGGACCCCACCATGCCTCCGTTCATTCGCGCGCTCGCCTCGCTCAAGCTGACGACTGCGCTGCTGGTTCTCATCGCCCTCGTCCTGTCGGCCGGCACCATCCTCGAGTCGCTCCGGGGCACCGAGGCCGCCCAGGCCGTCTACGCGGCGCCGTGGTTCTACGCGCTGCTGGTCGTCTTCTCGCTCAACGTCGTGGCGGCGCTCTGGGACCGCTGGCCGCGCGACCGCATGCGGATCGGCTTCGTGATCACGCACGCCTCGATGCTCCTCATTCTCGCCGGGGCGCTGCTCACGGCGGTCGCGTCCGTGAACGGCCACCTCGCGCTCTGGGAAGGCGAGAGCTCGAAGCAGTTCGACCTCGAGAAGGCCGGCCACGGCACGCTGCCGTTCACGGTGCGGCTCGACGATTTCCAGATGGACTACTACCCGGGCACGCGCCGTCCCGCGGCCTATCGCAGCCGCATCACCGTGACCGACGCCGCCGGCCACGAGCAGTCCGCGCTCATCGAGATGAACCGCCCGTTCGAGCGCGCCGGCTACCGGCTCTTCCAGTCGAGCTACCAGGTCTCGCGGGGCCGCGAGATGTCGGTGCTCGCCGTCTCGAAGGACCCCGGCCAGACCGTCGTCTTCTGGGGCTACTACCTGCTCGTGCTCGGCATGCTCGTCGTGCTCGTCACCCGCATCGCCCAGTTCCGCGCGGTCGAGCGCGCCCGCGCCGCGCAGGCCGGCACGGCGGCCGGGGCCCGCGCGGTCGTCCTCGCAATCGCGCTCGGCGCGCTCGCGCTCGCGGGCGGCGCGAATCCGGCGCGGGCCGCGCACGTTCCGCCGGCGGCCGACCTGCCCGTGCTGCGCCGGCTGCCCGTCCAGAGCGACGGGCGCGAGATGCCGTTCGACACGCAGGCCCGCGAGGCGGTGCTGCAGGTCACCGGGCAGCGCCACTGGGGCGAGTACGACCCGGTCGCGCTGGCGATGGGCTGGACGATCGACCCGAACGGCTGGGCGCTCGAGCCGATCGTGAAGGTGGACGACGCCGAGGCCCATCTCGCGAGCCTGGCGGCCGGAACGAAGCACGCGAGCTACGCGAAGCTGCTCTCGAGCCGCGCGCTCATGTCGGCGATGGACGCGGCGCTCGGCCGGCAGGCCCGGGACGCCTCGCCCGAGGCCGGCGACAGGGGCCTCCTGGGACTTTACGGGCGCCTGAGCACGCTGCACGCGTTCCTCAACGGCCAGGCGATCCTGGCGGTTCCCGGCCGCGAGCGCGGCGACGCGTGGTCCGTGCCGCCGAACCCGGCGGAGATCGCGACCTGGGTCGGCCTCGAGGCGCGCGTGCGCCCGGGCGCGCCGTCCTTCTATCCCACCCCGGCCGCGATCGGGCGCGAGATCGCCTACAACGCCGTGAACCCCACGGGAGTCGCGTGGTGGCTGCTCCTGCCCGCCGCGATCGCCGCGGCCCTCACGCTCGAGCGCGACCGCTGGAAGCTGCGCTGGGTCGCCGCCGCCGGCATGGTGCTGGGCTTCGCCGTGATGACGTGGGGCATCGCGGTCCGCTGGCAGCTCGCGGGGCGCATCCCCGCGTCGAACATGTACGAGTCCATGCTGTTCCTGGGCTGGGGCGTCGGCCTGTTCGGCGTCGTGTCGCTGTTCGTCCGGAACCGCATGCTCATCTACAACGCCGCCGCGATGTCGGCGCTCGTGATGCTGCTGCTCGACCGGCTGCCGATCGACCCGTTCATCCGGCCGATGGCGCCGGTGCTCGCGAACACGGTCTGGCTGGCGATCCACGTGCCCATCATCATGGTGAGCTACTCGACGTTCGCGATCGCGGCGTTCCTCGGCCACCTCGTGCTCGGCGCGCGCGTCTTCGCGCCGGGCCGCCCGGAGCTGTCGCTCAAGTGGAGCAACCTCCTCTACTGGTACCTGCTCGTGGGCTCGATCCTGCTCATCGCCGGCATCCTGACCGGTTCGATCTGGGCCGCGTCGTCGTGGGGCCGCTACTGGGGCTGGGACCCGAAGGAAGTCTGGTCGCTGATCGCGTTCCTCGCCTACATGGCCATCCTGCACGCCCGCAGCGACGGGCAGATCGGCCCGCAGGGCGTGGCCGCGTGGTCCATCGTCGCGTTCTGGACGATCCTGATGACCTACATCGGGGTGAACTTCGTGCTCGGCTCCGGGCTCCACTCCTACGGCGCCGGCAGCGGCAACCTGATCGGCGTGATGATGCTCGTCGCGCTCATCGAGGCGGCGTTCCTCGTCGTGTCGTGGGGCGCCAGGACCCCGCCGGCGAAGGCGGCGAAGGCGTAGCGGGGAGCGCGCGGCGGCTCTTGGGGGCTCGGCCGGCCCAGGCCCCCCCCTTCAGCGGGAGCCCGCACGCCGTGCCCCCGCGGAAGCGATGGCGCGTCGAACCCGGGCCGGGCATACTCCGCCGACCGTTTCACCTTCCGGGACCCCTGAGGAGAGCCGGAGATGAACCCCACGACGGCCGCAGTACCCGCGACGCACGCTGCCGAGAAGCACCCGAAGGGCCTGTACGTCCTGTTCGCGACGGAGATGTGGGAGCGCTTCGGCTTCTACACGATGCTCGCGATGTTCACGCTCTACCTGCGGAATCCCGACCAGGGGTTCGGCTGGAGCGCCGCCAGGGCCACCGGCCTCTACGCGAACTACCTGATGTTCGTGTACGCGAGCCCGCTGGTCGGCGGCTTCATCGCCGATCGCGGCCTGGGTTTCCGCAACTCGGTGCTGATCGGCGGCGTGATCTTCATGGCCGGCTACCTGCTGCTGTCGATGCCCTCCCTCGCCGCGGTGTACGGCGGGCTGACGCTGCTGGTGATCGGCAACGGGTTCTTCAAGCCCAACGTCTCGGCGATGGTCGGCGGCCTGTACCCCGAGGGCAGCCACCTCAAGGACCGCGCCTACAACGTCTTCTACATGGGGATCAACATCGGCGCGTTCTTCGCCCCGGTGGTGGCGGAGTGGACCAGCCGCGCCTGGGGATTCCGGCCGGCGTTCGCGGTCGCCGCGGCCGGCATGGTGATCTCGGTCTCGGTCCTGTGGCTCTTCCGCCGCCACGTCGAGGATCCGGGCCGGCGATCCAAGGCGCCGGCGGTCGGGCAGGCTCCCGCCGCACCGCCGCGCAGCGCGATCGACCAGGTGCCGGACTCGAAGCGGATCGGCGCCCTGATCGTGATCTACCTGATCGTGATCGTCTTCTGGATGGTGTTCCACCAGAACGGCTCGACGCTCACCTACTGGGCGAACGAGAACACCAACTGGAGCGTGTCGGGGGTGATCTCGAACGCGATCAACCCGTTCTTCGTCGTCACGCTCACGTTCCCGCTGATCTGGTTCTGGGCCTGGCTCGACCGCCGGGGCCGCGAGCCCTCGACGCCGACCAAGATGGCGATCGGGATGACGCTGAGCGCGGTGTGCTTCTTCATCATGTACTTCGCCGGCAAGGCGGGCGGTGACACCGGAAAGGTCTCGCCCGCGTGGCTGATCGGCGCCTACTTCGTGCTCACCTCCGGCGAGCTGATGCTGTCGCCGATGGGGCTCTCGCTCGTGTCGAAGGTGGCGCCGGCCCGGTTCCGCGGGATCATGATGGGCGGCTGGTTCGTGGCGACCGCGATCGGGAACAAGCTCACCATGATCGGCGTGCTGTGGGAGAAGTGGCCCCACTCGCAGTTCTTCGCCCTGCTGGGCTCGATGGCGCTGTTCATGGCGTTCGTCCTGTTCCTGCTCCTCCGGCCGCTCAAGCGCGCGATGCCCGGGGTGTAGGGGGAACCGGGCGTCGACCGGTCAGGCGGCATGACCTCGAGGGAGAGCACCGCCGCATCCGCTCCCGGCGAGGAGCACGGCGCGGGCGGATTTCACACAGGGTCTCCGCCGCCGTGGTAGGTTGCCCGTCCGTCACCCTCCCCATGAAGTCGACCTGAGAACAAGGTTCCCCCGATGTCCATCAAGGAAGAACGACTCGGAACCACCGCCGCGGTCAAGGGCACGATGCTCGAGGCCCACCTCGGATGGGCCGCCACGAAGATCCCCGACCTGGTGAACACGCTCGTGCCGCGGCTCGCGCCCGAGCCGGCCGAGGTGCTCAAGCATCGGGTCCTGCCCATCCACTGGATTCCCCTGTACTGCCTGGTCGCGATCGACCGTGCCATCGCCGAGGCGGTCGGGCTGCCGCCCGAAGGCGTGTTCCGCGAGCTAGGGCGGCACTCCGCAACCTTCAACCTCGAGGGCGTCTACAAGAGCTATGCGAGCGAGGACCCGCACACGTTCTTCGAGAAGCAGTCGCTGCTGCATAGCCGCTTCTGCAACTTCGGCAAGTCGGAGTACGTGAGGACCGGGCTGCGTTCCGGCCGCATCACGCTCTCCGACTGCGAGGAGTTCTCCCCGGCCTTCTGCCTCAGCGGCTTGGGCTACTACGAGGCCGCGCTCCGGCTGATGAAGCCCTCGGGCCCGGTTCGCGTCGCCGAAGCCGCCTGCGTGTGCAACGGCGACCCGGCCTGCGTCGTGGACCTGGCCTGGTAGTGCGCGGCCGGGCAGCGCGAGCCCGGCGAACGGCCTCGCGCCGGGAAAGCCGGTGGTGGACGAGACCCTGACCGCGCTACTCGCGACCGAACAGGACGTGGGTTCCGATCGTGACCACGGAGAAGTCGGGAAGGTCGTTCGGGCCCCAGCCCTGGTGGCGCATCCACAGGTAGTGGTACGTGGCGTCCAGTCCCAGCGAGACGCCCGGCGAGACGCGCATGTCGAGCCCGGAACCCACGTACCCGCCGCCCACGAGCCGGCTGTTTCCCAGGCCCCTGCCCACGACCCAGGAGTAGGTGCCGGCGGGGCGCCTCTCGTCCAGGTTGTAATCGACGCGATAGGCGCCGGCTCCGACCTGGAGCCAGGGGCGACCGGCCCCGGGCAATGAAAGCTCGTACCTGAGGTGACCCGTCAGCTGGAAGACGGAGCACGCCCACTCCGACCCGTCGAGCGACTCGAGCCGGTTGCTTCTCAGGTAGCGGTCGAACGCGGCCCGGTAGCCGGACGACGCGGGCCAGTAGTGATAGGCGAAGTCGATGCCGACGCCCATGCCCTCGGAGCTCAGGGTCGAAAGCGACGCACCGGCATCGACGCCGAGCTGGGAGCCACCGACATCGCGCGCCGGGACCGGAAAGGCCAGATACGGTCCCGCCTCGATCCTCCCTCCCGCTTCCCTCCCGGTCCCTCGCGGCTCCACCAGACTGGCGCCGGCTTCTGCGAGCGAGGCAAGGGTCAGGAGCGCCGAAGCCATGGCCACGACCCTGCACAGCGGCCGCCAACACCGCGCCCGATCGCCCACGATGGGCAGGCGCGGGTCCGCGGGCGCGCGGCGCGGCGCGCGACCCTGCAACGCATCCTGTGACTGCATGGCCGGTGGCCTCGCTCTCAATGTTCGTAGAAGATCAGGATGAACCGACTCGCATCTCCACCTCGCGAGTCCCTCACCGAGCACGAAACGAAGGCCGTGTCCACGGAACCCGGCACGAGGCTCGAACTGTAGAAGACCTCCGAACGGACGTGCGTGTTGTATACGTAGCCGTAGCCCCAATGGTCGTCCTTCGGGTACAGCCCGTTGGATCCGAACCAGTCGTAGACCAGCGAGTCGCCGTCCGGATCGGTCGCGAACACCGTGACGATCGTCGAATCACCCGGATGGAGCACCTGCGGGAAGGCGATGATCGACGAGATCTCGGGCCGCCGGGCGATCGGGTAGGTCACGTACTTCCGGCAGGCCCCTGCGCCGATCGCGAACGCGGCGGCGAGCCCGACGCTCAACCAGACGCTGGTGCGCATGGTGCTCTCCTCCCGACCCGGCGCTTGGTTTCGTCGCCCTCGGACCCGCCACCATCGCCGTGCGAAGGACATAGCGTCACATATGGATTTCGGGATCACCACTGGGCCGATCGGACCATTCGGCGGGCGGTATGCGAGGAGAGCGGCGGCCGGGCGCACGGCCGGCACCCCTATTCAGCGCTCCATCCAGCAGAGCGGCGCCGGGCCCTGGCCCGACGCCGCTCTTAGTGGTCCCGCAGGCGCCACGCGCCCCCCCCCGACATGTGCGCGACGAAATTGTCGCCGCCGCGCAGACGCTGGCCGTCGGGCCGGCCTTCCATCTGGCGCGCGAAATCGTACGTCACGCGCTTGCTGCCGATCGCGCCGTCCATGCCCTTGAGGATCAGGTCGGCGGCCTCGTTCCAGCCCAGGTAGCGCAGCATCATCTCGCCCGAGAGCACGACCGAGCCGGGGTTCACACGGTCGAGGTTCGCGTACTTGGGAGCGGTGCCGTGCGTGGCCTCGAACACCGCATGGCCGGTCACGTAATTGATGTTGCCCCCGGGCGCGATGCCGATGCCGCCCACCTGCGCGGCGAGCGCGTCGGAGAGGTAGTCGCCGTTCAGGTTGAGCGTGGCGATGACGTCGAACTCCGCGGGGCGCGTGAGCACCTGCTGCAGCGTGATGTCGGCGATGGCGTCCTTGACGAGCACCCGGCCCGAGGCGAGCGCGGCCTTCTGCTCGGCGTTCGCGGCCTCCTCGCCCTTCGCGGCCTTCGTCCTCTCCCACTGCTCCCACGTGTAGACCCTGTCGCCGTACTCGCGCTCGGCCAGCGCGTAGCCCCAGTTGCGGAACGCGCCCTCGGTGAACTTCATGATGTTGCCCTTGTGGACGAGCGTGACGCTCTTGCGCTTCTGGGCGAGCGCGTACTCGATCGCGGCGCGGATGAGCCGCTCGCTGCCCTCGCGCGAGACCGGCTTGAAGCCGATGCCGCTCGAGCCGGGGAATCGCACCTTCTTGTACGACGAGGGGAAGTTGTCCTTGAGGAACGCGAGGACCTTCTTCGCCTCCTCGGTCCCCTCGGCGAACTCGATGCCGGCGTAGATGTCCTCGGTGTTCTCGCGGAAGATCACCATGTCCACCTTGCCGGGATTCTTCACGGGCGAGGGGACGCCCTGGAACCACCGCACGGGGCGCAGGCAGACGTACAGGTCGAGGATCTGGCGCATCGCGACGTTCAGCGAGCGGATGCCGCCGCCGACGGGCGTCGTGAGCGGGCCCTTGATGCCCACGAGGTAGGTACGGAACGCCTCGAGGGTCTCGTCGGGCAGCCAGTTGCCGGTCGCGTCGAACGCCTTCTGGCCGGCCAGCGCCTCCTTCCAGGCGATCTGCCGCTTGCCACCGTAGGCCTTCGCGACGGCGGCGTCGAAGACGCGCACGGACGCACGCCAGATGTCGCGGCCGGTGCCGTCGCCCTCGATGAACGGGAGGACGGGGTGATTGGGCACGACGAGCTTGCCGTCGCGCAGCGTGATCGCTTCGCCCTGCAGGACGCTCATGGCTGTTTCTCTCTCTCTTCGAGGCCCGCGGAGCGGACCGTTCGGTCGATTCAGGCCCGGTCGGGCCGCAGGCGGCGCGACGACCGGTACGGGAAGACGTCGATGATCTCGCCGTGCCGCAGGCGCTCCTGCATGCCGCTCCAGAAGGCGGGGGCCAGCAGGTCGCCGTGCGCGGCGAGGAAAGCCTCGAGCATCTCGCCCCGGAGGCCGAGAAAGGCGCGGAATTCCTCCGGGAACACGTCGTGCTCGCCGACAAAATACCACGGTTCCCCGGCCACTTCCTCGTCGCCGCCCCGGGCCGCCGGCAGCTCGCGGAACCGGCACTGCAGGAGCGGGCACAGCTCGTCGTAGTCGTAGAAGACGAGCCGCCCGTGGCGCGTGACGCCGAAGTTCTTGAGCAGCATGTCGCCGGGAAAGATGTTCGTCGCCGCGAGATCCTTGAGCGCCTGGCCGTAGTCCACGACCGCCTCGCGCGCCTCGCCCGGATCCGCGTCCTGCAGGAAGAGGTCGAGCGGCTGGAGCCGGCGCTCGGTGTAGAGGTGCGCGATCACCACCTGGTCTCCGACGCGCCGCACGCTCTCGGAGGTGTGCCCCAGGAGATTCTCGAGCAGCGAGGGCTCGAAGCGTTCCGCCGGGAACTGGAGGTGCTCGAACGTCTGCGCGTCCACGAGGCGGCCGGCGCGGTCGTGGCGGTAAACGAGCTCGTACTTCCGCTTCACCTCCGCGTGCGTGACCGTCTTCGGGTAGTCAAAGCGGTCGCGGATCACCTTGAACGCGACGTCGAATCCCGGCAGCACGAACACGAGCATCACCATGCCGCGCTTCCCGGGCGCGGTCTCGAAGCGCGCGTCGCTCGAGGCGAGGTGCTCGAGCAGCGAACGGTACAGCTCGGTCTTGCCGTGGCGGTGGAAGCCGATCGCGTTCCAGAGGTCCGAGACGGGCTTGCGCGGCATGATCGTGCGCAGCCAGCCCACCATCTCGCTCGGCCGTCCGGTCTCGGCGAACAGGTACGAGCGCGCGAAGCTGAACACGATGCTGATCTCGTCCTCGTTGAAGAGCGCCGCGTCCACGACGACCCGGCCTTCCGGGTTGAGCAGCGCGACGAGCAGCGGCACCGACCGGTCGGCGCCGTGCAGCTGCCCGACGAGGTAGGCGCCCTTGCCGCGGAAGAACGGCGTGCGCGCCAGCTCGACCGCCCGCACGCCCGCGGCCCGCACCTCCGCCGGGACCGCGGCCGCGAGCCGCGCCGCGTCGCCGTCCAGGTCCTCCCACGGCGCGGCCAGGTCCAGCGCCTCGAGCTGCGCGCGGAAGGCCGCGGCCAGCCCGTCCTCGACGGGCACGGTGAGCGTGTGGCTCCACGGTGCGTGGTAGGCGCGCCGCGGGATCGCGGCGGAGACGAACTCGACGCCCGGATCCACGCCGACCGTGTGGAACACCCTCCGCACGTTGCTGTTGAAGAACGTCTCGGCCAGCTCCACGTAGGGCCGGCGGGCGACGAGCGCCTCGAATGTCGCGCGGATCTCCGTCCACATGCGCCGGTCCGACAGCCTTTCGCCGAGGAGCAGGCGCAGGCCGGTCTGGGTGTCGCTCACCGAATCGCCGTAAAGGTCGAGGCGCCGGCCCGAATCGCGCTGCATCGCGTGCCAGTCGCGGTTCGCGAAGTGGGCGCGTGCCACGTGCGAAAGCCCGAGGAACTGCCGCATGTAGAGCGAGAACGCGTCGGCGATGAGCCCGGCGGCGTCGGCGGCGAGCGTGGGTTCGGGGTCGATGGGCGCCATGCCGGCGCGAGTCTAACCCGCGACCGTCGCGCGGCGCGATAGGATGGACGATCGAGAACGGCGACGTCCACGACGGGGGACACGCTCGGGGAGCGGTCGCCGCGGCCCGGGAACGATGAGGCGGGCGGGACTTTCGCCCCGCCCGCCGTCGCGCGTCCGCCCGGGCCAGGGGAGCCACGGTGAACGCGAACAGGAAACGGGCAGGGCCTTGCGACCCCG
Organism: uncultured bacterium; assembly: GCA_964589945.1. Classification (GTDB taxonomy): domain Bacteria; phylum Eisenbacteria; class RBG-16-71-46; order RBG-16-71-46; family RBG-16-71-46; genus CAIXRL01. The sequence goes on along the minus strand of CAZPVG010000044.1, from coordinate 21,152 downwards.
CCCGCCCGATCAGGGGCTAGTCGCGGTCCCCTCCGCGTTCCCCCCTCTCGCCTCGCTCGTCGTGCTCGCGGTGCTCTCGGCGCTGGCCGCGCTCGCCGTGGCTCTGGGCCACCTCGCCGCGGCGCCCCTCACCACCCTCCGCGAAGGCGGCGAACGTTCGGTCGAGCCCGGCGACCAGCGCCTGCTTCTCGGCCGCGCTCAGCCGCGCCTCGGGGTGCGCCAGCAGGTAGTCAGCGGGCGGCATCTCGCCCTTGGTCACGGTCTCCCCCGCCTCGCCGGCGGCCTCCGTCATGTCTTCGCTGCCGGCGTTGAACGCCGTGAAGTTGAGCTTCTCGCGACCCTCGTCCACGTGGTTCTGGATGCGCCACGAGATCGGCGCGATGGACGCGTACCAGGGCCACTTCGTCCGGTTGCTGTGGCAGTCGAAGCAGGCCCGCTCGGCGAGCGCCTTCGTCGCAGGCGAGTCGAACGCCGCCAGCGCGCCGTCGGGCGGGTTCGTGTGGTCGTGGCCGTAGGGCACGACCTGCAGCCCGGCGAGGAGCAGGACGGGGACGACGATCGCGAGGGCGACCTTGCGTGTGCGAACCATGACAGGACCTCCGGAAGTGAAGCGCCGCGGACCGCGAATCGGAACGTCGGCAGTGTGATGCGGGAATGCGTTTTCCGCCCTCGGGCAGATGCCGTATGGTCCGCCCGTAAGTCGTTGGGAATCGGAGCCTCCGGCAAATGACGGATCACCCCTCGAACGATCGGCCCGCACGCACGCGCCTCGCCGTGGCCTGGCTGCTGGCCGCGATGGCGGTGGCCGGCGTGGTGGACCTGGCCACGGACTCGCCGGGGGTCTGGAAGGGCAGCCACGCCGTCATCGAGCTGGCCTTCATCCTGCTGGGCGCCACGGCGGCGATTCTGCTGCTGCGCGGCTGGCGCGAAACCGAGCGCTCGCTCGCCGGGGCACGCGAGGCGCTCGCGACCCGCCAGGCCGAGCGCGACCACTGGCAGGCGCTCGCCCAGAACGCACTGCGGGGGCTGGGCGAGGCGATGGACCGGCAGTTCGACGAGTGGTCACTCACGCCGGCCGAGAAGGAGACGGCGCTCTTCCTCCTCAAGGGCTACAGCCACAAGGAGGTCGCGGGGCTCACGCGCCGCAGCGAGCGCACCGTGCGCCAGCACGCGGTGAGCGTCTACCGCAAGTCGGGGCTCGGCGGCCGCGCCGAGCTGGCGGCCTTCTTCTTCGAGGACATGCTGCTGCCCTCGACCGGCGACGCGACGGAGGAGCCGCCCGGGCAGGGCTGAGCTAGTCCGCCGGGGTCGTCGGCGCGGCGCCAGCCCCGTCGAGGAACGCGAGCACCGTGTCCCAGGGGCGCGGGCAGTCGTTGTGCCCGCAGGGCATCTCGACGAATCGCGCACCGGGAACCGCGGCCGCGAGCCGGGTGCCGAGTTCGAACGGGATCACGTCGTCGCGCCGGCCGTGCAGGACGAGCAGCGGCCCGTGCCAGCGCTTCAGCTCCGCGAGGTTGTCGAAGCGGTCGAACACGAGCCAGCGCGCCGGGCCCCGGAGGCCGGCGACGTCGGGGATGCTCGTAAACGACGACTCGAGCACCAGCGCCGCCACCCTGCGGCGGGCGGCGAGAGCGGTCGCGGCGCCGCCGCCGAGCGAGCGGCCGTAGGCCACGATCCGCGCCGTGTCCACGCGCGAGTCCGTGCGCGCCCAGTCGTACGCGGCGAGCGCCGCGGCCACGACGGCCCCCTCCGAAGGCGATCCGGCGCAGCGGCCGTAGCCGGGATACTCGACGAGCAGCGCGGCCCAGCCGCGCCGCCGCGGCTCCTCGAACGGGCCGATCCAGTGGTCGGCCAGCTCGGCGTTGCCGTGGAAGAAGACGATCAGGGGCGCGCGGCCTTCGCCCGCGAGCGGCGGCAGGAACAGCGCCTCGGCGGAGCTTCCCCAGGGGCCGAGCGACACGACCTCGGCGCCGCCTCCCGGCGGGGGCACCACCCCGTCGGGCGGTGGCGCCGGGAAGATGGCCCGCCGTTCCACGTTCACGAGCAGCACGACCATCAGCGCCGAGAGCGCAACGAGCGCGAGACCGACCACCGCCAACGCACGCCTCCGGGATTCCGCCTCCACGACGCACCTCCGTACGGCCTGCGGGCCGGCCCGGCCCCGCGGGTCAGGCCTCGGCTTCGATCGGCCCCGGCAACTGCTCGGGCTCGCCGCGCGCCACCACGACGGCGGCCGCGAGGTCGCCCGTCACGTTGAGCGTCGTGCGGCACATGTCGAGAAAACGGTCCACACCCAGGATCATGCCGATGCCCTCGGCCGGCACGCCGACCATGCCCAGGATCATCATCACCACCGGGATCGAGCCCGCCGGCACGCCGGCGGTCCCGATGCCGCCGAGCACGCAGATGAAGACGACCGTCACCTGCTGCGCGAACGTGAGCGGCACGCCGTAGAACTGCGCGAGGAACAGCACCGTCATGCCCTCGAACAGCGCGGTACCGTTCTGGTTGGCGGTCGAGCCCAGCGTGAGCACGAACCGGCTCACGTGCCGCGGCAGCCGCAGGTTCTCCTCGGCCACGAGCAGCGACGTCGGCAGCGTCGCGTTGCTCGAGGCGGTCGAGAACGCCGTGACCATGGCGGGGCGCACCGCCGAGAAGAACCGCACCGGGCTCATGCGGCCGAGCCAGGCCACCGACGCCGAGTAGACGACGAACTGGTGCACGGTGAGCGCGCCGACCACGGCGAGCACGTAGGCGCCGAGCTGCCACAGCACGTCGAGCCCCAGCCGGGCGGTGAGCGTGAACAGCAGGCACGCCACCCCCACCGGGGCCACCTCGAGCACCAGGCCGAGGAGCCGCATCACGGTGTCGTAGAGGCCCTGGAGCATGTCCTCGAATCGCCGCGCGGCCTCGGTGCGCGTCATCGCGAGGCCGAGCCCGAGAAGGAGCGCGAACACCATCACCGCCAGCATGTCGCCGTCGGCCATGGCCCGCAGGGGGTTGTTCGGCACGAGCCCGACGAGGAAGTCCACGCCCGTCGCGCCCGAGGAGGGCGCGGGCGGCGGCGCGGCGCTGGCCTGCGAGGAGAGCCGCGCGCGCAGCGCCTCCGACAGGCCCTCGCCCGGCCGCACGAGGTTGATCGTGCCGACGCCGATCATCACCGCGATCAGCGAGACCACGACCGTGTAGGCGAACGTCTTGAGCCCGATGCGCCCGAGGCTGCGCAGGTCGCCGAGCCCCGAGACGCCGAGCGCGAGCGCGGAGACGATCAGCGGGATCACGAGCATGAAGAGCAGGCGGAGAAAGATCTTGCCGCCGGGCTCGGTGACGAGCTTCACGAACCTCTCGAGCGCGGGAGCGTCGCCCCAGGCCAGGTGCGCGATGACGCCCGCGACGAGCCCCACCGCGAGGCCGGCGAGCATCCGCGCGGGGAGGCCGCGGCGCATGGAGCTCAGGCCTTCACCTGCAGCAGCGCCGCGCGCTCGGCGGACGACATCGGTCGGGCATTGCGGATGAGCGACCGCGCCCAGTCGAGCCGGTCGTGGACGTTGCAGAGCATCACGCCGCGCACGACGTCGTCCTGCAGGTAGAAGATCACGCCCTCGCGGCCGGGCTCGATCCACACCTCGTCGCTGTCGAGCCGCGAGTTCAGCTCGCCGACGCCCTCGAACTCGAGGCTGTCGAGGCGGAACCACTTGAGCGGCAGGTGGTCGTAGACGTGCTCCGCGCCGGCCATGTTCTCGCCGACGAGCCGGCCCTGGCGCTCGGCGTGGTCCGAGCCCTCGACGCGCATGAGCATGCCCAGCGCGAGGTACGGGAACTCGGCCACGTCGCCCGCCGCCCACGTGTGGGGGCGCGAAGCGCGGCCGTGCTCGTCCACGACGATGCCGTCGTCGATGTCCAGGCCGGCCGCCTCGGCCAGCTCGACCTGCGGCTCGCTGCCCTGGTCCACGATCACGAGCTGCGTGGTCAGCTCGTTGCCGCCGAACGTCCGCGCGCGCACGAAGCCCGAGTCCTCGCGGACCTGCACGAGCGTTTCACCCGAGACCGTCTCGACGCCCAGGTCGCGCAGCACGTCCACGAGCCCCAGGCCGAGCGAGCGCGGCAGCATCCGGTGGAGCGGCCATTCCTCGGGGAAGACGAGCGTGACCTCCTTGCCCAGCGCGCGCATCGTGCCCGCCAGCTCCACCGCGGCGAAGCCGCCGCCGACCAGCGTGAGGTGCTGGATGCGCTCCACGCGCCGCTGGGTGTCGAGGAAGTCCTCGAGGTCGCGGAAGTAGCGGACGTTCGGAGACTCGCCCGCGCCCTCGGCGCGCAGGCGCCGCGGGCGGCACCCGGTCGCGAAGAGCACCTCGTCGAAGCCGACGCTGTCGCCGCGCTCGTCCCACAGCACCCGGTGGTCCACGTCGAGCTCGACGATCTCGCGGCGCAGGCGCACGTCCACGCGCATGGCGTCGTAGTAGCCGTCCGGGTGGATCGCGAGGCGGTCGAGCGGGTAGCCCTCGAACCAGGCGTCCTTCGAGAGCGGCGTGCGGCGGTAGGGCAGGTGGTTCTCGCGGGAGAACAGCAGGATGCCGCCGTCGGAATCCCGGGAGCGGATGCCCTCGATAGCCGAGGCGGCGGCGAGACCGCCGCCGACGATGACGTAACGGTAGTGCATGCGGGTTCCTGTGGGGTGCGGCCGGAGTCAGCCGAGCGGGCAGTCTAGAGGCGCGTCGCGCGCGCCGCCAGTGGTCCGGGCGGTCCACCCGCGGGGCGCCCTCCGGTCCTCCCCCCGCCCTGTCCGCCCGCGGGCACCGGGCGTAGACTGGTGCCGCGCAGGAAGAACCCCGAGGCGAGCTCGGGGCGGCTCGCCCCGAGCCCGACGTCCCGGCGACGACGGCGTCACCCCCTTTCGCGCATGCGATCCCCGGGGCCGGCGCCCGACCTGCGAGGAGGATCGCCATGGCCATCGTCGATCGTCTCCGGCAGCTGCTGGACCGTCACGACGTGCGGCACGACGTCATCACCTTCCCGAAGGCCTTCACGGCTCAGCAGGTCGCGCACAACGCGCACGTCACCGGGCGGCGGCTCGCCAAGGTGCTCGTCCTGCGCGACGACCGCGGCAAGGACTTCCTGGTGGTGCTGCCGGCCTCCCGCCAGTTCGACCCGAACGCGGTCCGTGAAGTCACCGGCCGGATCGGCACCCGGCTCGAGAACGAGGCCGAGCTGCAGCGGCTGTTCCCCGACTGCGAGCTGGGCGCGATGCCCCCGTTCGGCAACCTTTACGGGCTGCCGATGTACGTGGACCGCTGCCTCGCGCGCGAGCCCGACCTGTACTTCGAGGCGGGCAACCACCACGAGCTCGTGCACCTGCACTGGAAGGACTTCGCGAAGCTCGCGGGGCCGTTCCAGGCCGAGGGCTGCCTCCACGAGCAGCTCGTGGGCGCGCGCGGCTGATCCCCCAGACCGGCGTCGGGGCCGCGCGCGCGGCCCCGACGGCCCCACCGCGACGGCCGCTCAGCCGGCGGCACCGGCGTCCTCGGCGGCCGCCGTCACGTCGCGGCCCTGCAGCTCCCGCGAGAGGCCGCGCTTCCAGCTTCCCCGCGCGACCCACGCGAGGACCACGGCCGTCCGCAGTGCGCACGTCACCACGATGAGCCACGCGATCGCCTGCAGCCCCCCACCGGTCCAGCGCGGCACGAGAAAGGCGAGCGGGATGCGCGCGAGCGAGAACACCGTGTAGATCCACGAGACCGCGAGCGTATGGCCCGAGCCCATGACCGCCTCGGCGGTGACGATCTCGAGTCCCGTCGCGAGGAGTGCCAGCGCGAGCACGCGCACGTAGGGGACGCCGAGAAGGAAGACCTGCGGGTCCTTCGTGAACATCGCCAGGAACGCCCCGGGCCAGGCGAGCCAGAGGGCGGTCAGTCCCAGCGCGAAGCCGCCGGCCCACCGCTGGCCCGTCCTTACGACGGTGACCGCGCGCGCGGGATCGCCCGCGCCGAGCGCGTGGCCGACCATCGCGGCGGCGGCGAAGCCGATCGAGCCCGAGACCACGAACTGGATCGCTTCGACCCGGTTCGCGATGCCCACGACCGCGACGGCGGCCGCGCCCCACTCGGACGCCGCGCGCGTGAACGCGAGGTAGACGGCCGAGAACAGCAGGCCGATCGCGGCGGCGGGCAGGCCCACCTTCGCGAGCCCGAGCACTCGCACGGGCGGGCCGGGCGCGCAACGCGCGAGCGGCAGCGACGGGTGGCGCCGCAGGGCGAGCGCGGCGTAGGTCGCGAACATGACGGCCTGCGCGATCACCGTGGCCAGGGCGGCGCCGGCGACGCCCAGCCGGGGGAACGGCCCCGTCCCGTAGATGAGCAGCGGATCGAGGACCGCGTTCAGAGCGATGACGCCGAGGTCCACGAGGAACGGCGTGCGCGTGTCGCCGCAGGCGCGCAGCACGCTCTCGCACGCGAGCGACATCATCACGAGCGGCGTGCCCAGGAGCACGACGCGCAGGTAGGTCGCCGAAGCGTCCACGACGCCCGGATCGGTGGTGAGCAGCGACGCGATCCCGCGCGCGAAGAGCAGTCCCCCCAGCGCGCCCGCGAGCCCCATCACGCCGGCCGCACGCAGGCCCTTCCACGCCGCGAGACCGGCGCGCGGGCGGTCGCCCGCGCCGATCAGCTGGCTGACGTAGGCGCTGATGCCCATGCCGAACACGTCGTAGAGCGACAGCACGGCCCACATCACGAACACGGCGGTCGTGACGGCCGCGGTGGCGTCCACGCCCAGGCCCCGCACCCACAGCGCGTCCACCCACTGGAACGCGAGCCGCAGCACCTGCGAGGCGAAGATGGGCAGCGCGAGCCGGAACAGCGCGCCCGGCACCGGCCGGCCCAGCGTCTCCGGCGCGGCGGCCGGTCCGCTCACGCGCCTTCCGCCGATCGCGACGCCGGCAGGGTCGCGACGCGGATCGCGAGATCGCCCGCGTTCAGATCGAGCAGCGCGTGCGCGAGCATGGCGGGCCAGAGCGACCCGGAGATCCACACGACGCCCGTGAGGAACACCCCCGCCCCGAACGTCAGGAACACGCCGCGCGTGCCCTGGTAGGCGTGCGCGAGGCCGAACAGCGCGGCCTGGAGCAGCGCGGCCAGCCAGAACACGTGGACGACCTGCAGGAGCGCCCACGTCACGTACCCGCGGAACAGGATCTCCTCGCAGATCCCCGCGGTCAGCGCGAGCGGCACGAACCCCGGCCACTCTCCGCGCGAGGCGGGCAGCAGCCGGCCGACGCCCTCGAGCCGCCGGCGCAGCCGCGCCACCGTCTCGGGCGAGGCCGCGAGGTTCCGGCGCTGCGGTTGCTGGATCAGCGCGATGAGCGCGAGGCCCAGCACGATCCCGCCGGCGCCCCAGCCGACGTGGGCGTTGAGCCACAGCCAGCCGAGCGGCCGGCCGCGAAGGAGCCAGAGCGCGACCACCACGACCACGAGGAGCCACTGCGTCCCGATCGCGCGGGCCCAGAGCTTCGGGCGCAGCCGCGGCAGCTCCCCGGGTCCGGCGGCGCGCAGGCGCCGCATCGCGAGCCAGGCGCGCACCGGAAGCCCGAGCACCATGAGCACGAGCAGCACGGCGTCGGCGACGGGGAGCGACGGGTTCATCGGCATGGCCGGGCACGCTCGCGCGGCCGCCCCGCGCTCAGCGGACCGGGAGCGGCGGCGGGTCGAAGCCGAGCGAGCGGTACATCTCCACCAGCTCGTCGTGCGTGATGAGGACGATGGCCTTGCACTTGCGGCACTTGATCTCGAGGCCTTCGCGCACGACCCGCGCGAACAGCGCGCCGCACGAGCAGCGGCACTGGTCGCCCTGCGGCTCCATGTGCGCGGACTCGCCGCGCGCCCGGACGGCGGTCAGGCGGAGGCGAAACTCCCTGGGATTCACGCGGGCACCTCCGAGGATGGAAGCCCCGCCGTGGGGCGGGACGTCGGGGCGAACGTGTGCGGGACGGGAAACGGGCGGCCAGCGTAGCCCGAACGGGCGGGCGCCGCCACCGGCCCCCGGCGGCCGGGCGGGCTGCGGCCGGAACGGCGCGCGGAGTATGCTGCGGGCCGCTCCGCGACCCTTCCGACGACCTCCCGCGAGGCTTCCATGAGACGCGTCACGATCCTGCTGTCCCTGTTGCTCGCCGCAGCCGCGATCGCGGCGGGTGCGGCGTCCGGTCCTCCCCTGCGGCTCGGCGAGTCGCGGCCGCTCGAGACGAAGCTCGGCAACCCGGCGATCCCCGCCGCCGCCGGCGTCTGGGTGGACATGATCCGCGGGGCGAAGCGCTCGCTCGACTTCGAGGAGTTCTACTTCACGAACCGCCGCGGCGAGGCGCTGGCCCCGGTCGTGGACGAGATCGGCCGCGCGGCGGCGCGCGGAGTGAAGGTGCGGCTGCTGCTCGACGCGGGCTTCTTCAACACCTACCCGCAACCGGCCGAGTCCATCGGCGCGCTGCCGAACGTCGAGTTGCGGCTCGTGAACTACCGGAAGCTCGCGGGGGGCGTGCAGCACTCGAAGTTCTTCGTCGTGGACGACCGCGAGGTGTGGGTCGGCAGCCAGAACCTCGACTGGAGGTCCCTGTCCCAGATCCACGAGCTGGGACTGCGTGCCGACGTGCCGGTGCTGGCCCGCACCGCCGAGGCGGTGTTCGAGACCGACTGGGGCGCCGCCGACACGACGAAGGCGTTCGCGCCCGTCGCGTTCGACGCGCCGCGATGGCCGGTACGCGTCGTGCAGGCACCGGGCGACACGGCCGAGGTGTGGCTGGGTGCGAGCCCGCGCGCGACGACGCCCGCGGGCATCCCGTGGGACCGCGACCTGATCGTCAACCGCCTCCGGAACGCGAAGCACACGGTGAACGTGCAGGTGATGCAGTACGGGGTGCGCATGCGCCCGGCCCCCGACTCGACGCTGCACTACGCGCTCATCGACGCGGCGGCGCGGGGCGTGAAGGTGCGCCTGATCGCGGCGGACTGGACGCTGGGCGGGCCGAACGAGGAGGCGCTGCGCGACCTCGCCCGGCACGGGGTCGAGGTGAAGATCTCGCGCGTACCGGAGTGGAGCGGCGGGTACATCCCGTTCGCGCGCGTGGAGCACTGCAAGTACATGACGGTGGACGGCGACTGGCTGTGGGTCGGAACGAGCAACTGGGAGCCCAGCTACTTCCTGAGCACGCGAAACCTCGGGTTCACGATCCGGGACGCGAAGCTCACGCAGCAGGCCCGGGTCGTGTTCGACACGAGCTGGAACGCGCCGACCGCGGCGCCCTGGCTGCCGGACACGAAGCTGCCTCCGCGCGTCCACGGCATGGAGCCGCCGCCGGGCGAGAAGTTCTACGGGGAGTAGGCGAAGGCCGCGCCGGGCGGACGCCCGCGCCGTCAGTGCCGGGCCGGGAAAGGCATCATCCAGATGCTCCCGGTGACGTCGGCGCCGTTGAAGATGACCTCGCTCGGAGTCACGGCCAGCGACCAGGCCCCCTTCGGTCCGGACATCTGGCCTTCGGGACCGTGGCGGTGCAGCACGGAACGCGGCCCGGCGAGCGGCCGGTGGGTCACCGGGTCGAGGTCGATCGCCCACAGGCAGACGAAGTCGTCGCGGTCCGAGAGGAAGAAGAGCCGCCGGCCGTCGGGTGACCAGCGGACCGAGCCCGACCAACGGGGTTCGTCGAGCACGGTGATCCAGCGCTCCGGCGCCGCCGGGCCCCCCGCGACCGGCACGAGGAGGACGCGCACCTGGCGCGCGTCCGGGTCGCCGACGACCGCCGCGGCCCAGCGCCCGTCGGGCGACAGGTCCGCGCTCGTGAACTCGTCGCGCCCGGCGTCCGCGACGAGGTGCCGCGAGGTGTCGGCGAGGCTCACGCGGACGAGTCGGTGCGGCCCCGCCAGGCCAAGCGCCTCGCGACTCCCGGGGAAGAACCCCGCGAGGCGCAGCCCGGTCCCGATCTCCCGCCCCACGACCTCGCCGGTGCGCAGCACGAACGCGCCGACGCCGTCGCGGGTCCGGTCGAGATAGGAGAGCGTGGAGCCGTCGGCGTCGAGGCGGCCGGCCAGCGAGGCGAATTCCGCCTTCGTCATGACGCGCACCGATTCCGCGCCCGTCTCGAGGTCACGGACGCGCTCCTGCGTAAGCAGGCGATCCGGCGCGCCGAAGTAGGTCGTGTACGCGATCTTCCTTCCGTCGCGCGAGGCCCCGAGCCCGAGCTTGGGCGCCGCCTCGTCCGTCAGCCGCCGGGGTACCGTTCCGGCCGGCCGGCCCCCGGGGCCGAGCTCGAACGCCCAGAGCTGGAGCGTCCACGAGAAGTCGCTCATCGCCATGCGCCCGTCACGCGAGGCGGTCACGCCGTATTTCATGCCCGGCCCGCTCGTGAGTGCCCGGGCGGGCCCGAGCACGCGCCAGTTCGAGACGTCCACAGGTACTTCGAAGAGATTGATGCCTTCGACGGTCGAGCCCTGCGCGAACACCCAGCGGCCCGGCAGCCACAGGCACGGGAACCGGACGCCGGGCCATGCGGGCAGCGCCTGGTCGATGCGCACGCGTACGGGAGAGCCCCCCGTGACGGGCGCGACCCACCAGTCGTCGGAGGACGGGTCGTCGGCGCGCTCCCCGCGGAAGAGCAGCCAGCGACCGTCGGGAGACCACACCGGGCCCACCCCGCCGGCAAGCGGGTAGGTTCGGAACTCCGGCTGGAAGGGCCGTGGCGTTCCCCCGTCGGGCGAAACGAGGAACATCCGGAGGAGCCCTCCCGAATAGGGCGGCGCCTCCACGAACGAGACGAGCGAGCCGTCGGGCGAGAACCGCGGCTCGGCGCCCCGGTCGACGAGCTTGCGCTCGGCGCCGCCCAGCACGCTCACGACGTAGAGCCCTCCTCCGTCGCGCTCGGAGCGGAAGACGATCCGCGAGCCGTCGGGCGAGAAGGACGGCTGCCAGTCCCGGGCGGGGTCGGTCGTGAGCCGGATCGCGTCCTGCTGCCCGACGTGTTGCACCCAGAGGTTCATGTCCCCGCCGCCGCGATCGGAGGCGTAGGCGACGAACGAACCATCGGCGGAGATGGCGGGGTCCATTGAGACCCCGGTGTCGTACGTCAGCCGGACGAGCGCGGGCGGCGCCCCCTCGGAAGGCGCCCGGCTCCGCATCACGAACACGACTGCGATCGCCGCCAGGGCCACCACCGCGAAGATCGCCACCGCCGGCAGCCAGCGGCGGCGGGACGGCGCGGCGCCGGACGGCGCGCGTGAGGCCGCGGGGGCCCCCGCGGCCAGGAACTGCGCGAAGCGGGCCGTGCCCGTGAAGCGGTCGGAGGGGTTCTTGGCCAGCGCGCGCAGCAGCGCCTCGCTCACCTCCGCGGGCACCGACGGCCGCAGTTCGCGTACCGGCCGCGGCGTCGTGCTGAGGTGCTGGTAGACCAGGCTCTCGGCGAGAGGCCCCGTGAACGGCGGCTGCCCGGCCAGCATTTCGTACACGACGCACGCGAGGCTGTAGAGGTCGGAGCGGCCGTCGAGGCGGTGCCCGCCCGCCGCCTGCTCGGGACTCATGTAGGCCGGGGTGCCGAGCACGATGCCGCTCGTCGTCAGCCGCGGGCCGCCGGCGAGGTCCATGGCCCGCGCGATCCCGAAATCGGCGATCACCGCGTGCCCGGCCTCGATCAGGATGTTCTCCGGCTTGACGTCGCGGTGCACGATGCCCTGGCGGTGCGCGTAGTCGAGGGCGCCGGCCACCTCGCGGCCGATGCGCAGCGCCTCCTCCACCGGCAGCTGCCCCTCGTGCCGGAGCCGCTCGCGGAGCGACTCGCCCTCCACGAAGGGCATCGCGAACCAGAGCAGGCCGCGCGTCTCGCCCGAGTCCAGCAGCGGCAGGATGTGCGGGTGTGCCAGGCGCGCCAGGGTCTGGATTTCGGCGAGGAAGCGTTCGGGACCGAGCGCGGCGACCACGTCGGGGAGCAGGACCTTGAGCGCCACGCGGCGCCCGTGCTTGAGGTCCTCGGCCAGGTAGACGCAGGCCGTCGCGCCGCTGCCCAGCTCGCGCTCGAGGCGATAGCGGTCGCGCAGCGCCTCCGCCGCGCGATCGCGCAGGTCCGTCATCGCGTCGTCTCCCGGACATCCGGGACGGCCGCCCGGCGTCCCGATCGGGCGACGTGGGGACGCGCGGCTCCCGTCCGCATGCCGGGCCAACCTAGCACAGGCCCCGGATGGAACCTCGCGCGGGGGAGCGCTCCCCCGCCTACCCCTTCAGCCCGTAGCGCTCCCTCAGCAGCCCCACGTGGTGCGCCTCGTGGCCGGCGATGATCGCCAGCAGCGCGCGCGCGCTGACGGGGCTGCCGTTTGCGCTGCCGCGGCGCAGGAGCGCCTCCGCGTCGAAGCTGCGCGCGAGCGCGAGCGTCGCGGCCCGGACGGCGGCGAACTCGGCAGCGAGGTCCTTCAGCGCGCGACGATCGAAGCGGCCGGCGGGGACGTACTGGTTCTCGTCGAAGCCGGCGAGGTCGGTCGTGTCCGCGCGGCCGATCCGCATCGCGCGGTAGGCGAAGACGCGCTCGGCGTCCGCGAGGTGCCCGACGACCTCCTTCACGCTCCACTTGCCCTCGGCGTAGCGGAAGCCGCCCCTCTCCTCGGGCGTTGCGGCGAGCAGCGCGGCGGTCGTGCGCGCCTGGGTCTCGAGCGCGGCGAGCGAGTCGGGGCCGATGAGCGCGACGTACTTGCCGTAGTAGGGCGCGTGCTCGTCGGCGGCGGGCAGGGCGATGGGGCTCATGGACGGAATCTCCGGGTGGGGTCGGTGGATGGACGGCCCGACGGCCGGAGACTCTAGGGCATCGGCGCGCCGCGCGCCCGGGGGATCGCGGGCCCGGCCGCGGCTACCGCGGGCGCTTCCGCCCCAGCTTCGCGCAGGCCTCGTGGCGGAAGCAGGTCACGAGGTGGTCGTTGACCACGCCGACGGCCTGCAGGAACGCGTAGACGATCGTCGAGCCCACGAACCGGAAGTCCCGCGCGCGGAGCTCCTTCGAGATCGCGTCCGAGAGCGGCGTGCTCGCCGGGATCTGGCGGATGCTGGTCCAGCGGTTCTGGACGGGCACGCCGTCGGTGAACGCCCAGAGCCACCGGCCGAAGTCGCCCTCGTGCTCGACCAGCTCGAGGTAGGCCTTCGCGTTGCCGATGAACGCCGCGACCTTCTGGCGGTTGCGCACGATGCCGGGGTCGGCGAGCAGCGCGGCGGTCCTGCGCGCGCCGTAGCGGGCGATCTTGCCGGGATCGAAGCCGTCGAAGGCCTTCCGGTAGTTCTCGCGCTTGTTCAGGATCGTCTCCCACGACAGCCCGGCCTGGGCGCCGTCGAGCAGGAGCTTTTCGAACAGCGCGCGCCCGTCGCGTTCCGGGACGCCCCACTCCTCGTCGTGGTAGCGCACGTAGAGCGGGTTCGTGGCCTTCGGCCACGGGCAGCGGCTGGGAGCCTTCGCGGCGCGCGGGCTCAAGGCGCCTACCGGAGCAGCAGGGGCGCGAAGCCGACGAACGAGAGCACGAAGCCCGCCAGCGTCACGAGCGCGAAGCCCGCCGCCAGCGCCAGCACACCCAGCCCCTCGCGGCGGCTGCTCGTCGGCATCATCGAGGCCGCCACCCAGCCGGCCGCGAAGCCGCCGGCGTGGGCCCAGTTGTTGACGCTCGCGGACATCATGAAGCTCATCACGAACAGCAGGATCGCGTAGATCCAGAGCTGGCTCGAGACCTGCGACTGGCCGGTGCGCCGCCCGTAGGAGATGAGCGCGCCGAGCAGCCCGAAGATCGCGCCCGAGGCGCCGATCGTCGGGGCGTTGGTGACGATGTTCGAGACCAGGAAGCCGCCCGCTCCCGCCGCCATGTAGATGATGAACGCGCGCGGCACGCCGAACAGGTCCACCACGTTCGGCATGAACATGCGCATGATCAGCATGTTGAACAGGATGTGGAGGATGCTGCCGTGCAGGAACGTGGCGGTGCACACCGTCCACCACTGCCCGGCGGCCCACGCGAACCCGCCGGTCATGCCGAGGTGGAACAGCGCCGCGCTCGAGGGCGAGAGCAGGTCGAAGATCCCGCGCATGCGGAAGATCGCCGCCGGGTCGAGCAGCAGCGAGAGGACGTAGAGCGCCACGCAGGCGGCGGTGATGCCGTTCGTGAGGTCGAGCTGGCCGCCGAACGCGCGATGGAGCGCCGGCCCGTAGCCGAACAGCCCCGGCTGCCAGGCGCCGCAGTGCGGGCAGCGGGAGACGTTGACGCTCACGAGGCGATCGCAGCGCGGGCACACCACGGAACCGGTCGTTCGTCGCAGGCTCATGGAGCCGCAGGTTAGCGGACGGGGCGCGGTGGCGCGAATGGCCGCCGCGCGGGCCGCCTCAGTCCTTCCGGCGGCGCAGGCGCACGTCGAGCTGCGCCTCGACCCGCGCGTATTCCTCGAGCAGCGCCCGCAGGTCGGCGTCGAGCGAGCCCCGCCGGTCCCACAGCCGCCTGAGCGCCGCGCGGTCCAGCGCGCTGGCCTCCTGCCACCACTTCGAGCCGCGCAGCTGGGCCTCGAGCGCCCCGGCCTCCTCCGTCTCGACCGTCTTGCGCGGGAACACGACCGCCTCCGACCGCCGCACCGTCGCCTCGCGCTCGGAGCCCGCCACGACCTCGACGCCCTCGCGCTCCGCGAACGCCGCCAGGGCCTCGCGCACCTCGGCGATCTCCTCCTCGATCGCGTCCACCTGCGAGCGCAGCTCCTGCCGCCGGGCATCGAGCGCGGTCCAGGCGTCCACGAGCTTCACCCCCGGCTCGTTCGCGAACCGGTTGGGCGGCAGCGCCGCGACCGCGAAGAGGTGCTTGCGCACGGGGCAGACCTGCTGGAAGTCGCACCAGGCGCACAGCCGCGTCTCGTGCACCGGGAACGCGGTCTCGTCGCGCGGGCGGCCCTCGGCGTCGGCGATCGTCGCAAGCGCCTCGCCGCGCACGGCCTCGAGCTGCTCCGGCGTCCGGCGGCTCGTGATCGAGACGCCGAACTTGAGGAAGTGCCAGGTCAGGTCCACCCGCTCCGCCTGCGGCCACATGCGGCGCACGCCGATCTCGTAGTACGCGAGCTGCGGGTCGGCGTCCTTGTCCTGCTGGGTTGGCAGCCTGCGGTTCGTCTTGTAGTCGTGGATCTGCCACGTCCCGTCCCCGCCGATGGCGAGCCGGTCCACGAAGCCCACCATCTTCACGCGGCCGTCCGCATCGAGCGGGAAGTTGATGCGTTGCTCGAGCCCGACGGTGCGCGACTCCGCGAACGGCGCGTGCCGCCGGTGGTAGTCGGCGAGCCAGCCCTCGGCCTCCCTGCGGTGGTCGTCGGGCGTGCGGTCGTCGCCGGGCACGGTGACGCCGTCGTGCCACCCGGCCTCCCACGCCTCGCGGAACCAGCCGAGCAGGTCCTCCCCGGACGGCGCGTGGCCGCGCTGCACCTCGGCGTAGAGCCGCTCGAGCGCTTCGTGCGCGCGCGAGCCGACGAACTGCTCGATCGTCTCGGGCTCCTCGGGCAGCTTCACCCGCGCGACGTAGCGGTAGAAGAACTTGCGGGGGCACTGGCGGAACGACTCGATGCGCGAATGGGACCAGATGGGCATGGCGGTTCCCCGGGGGCGGTCGGGCGGGGGCGGCGGCAGGCCGCAGCATAGCCGACCGCGCCCGCCGGGCGCGCCCGGCGGCCCCGTGCGCCCTGCACGCGCGGGCGTGCAAGTCGAGCGCCGTGCGCCGCCGGGCCGGCGCCGGCCGCGGGCCAAACGGGTGCGGTTGCGTGCGGCGCGCGGCCCGGAGACGCTCCCGGGCGCTGGCTCGGCGCGTGCTCGGACACTCCTGCGGGAGTGTCCGCATGACCGTCACCACCTTCCACGCGCTCGTCTTCTGGTTCCCGGCGTTCCTGTTCTCGACCACGCTGCACGAGGCCGCCCACGCCTGGGTGGCGCTGCGCGGCGGCGACGACACGGCGGCGCGGGGCGGACAGGCGTCGCTCGCCCCCTGGCCGCACGTGCGCCGGGCGCCGTTCGGCATGCTGGTCGTGCCGCTGCTCACGAGCCTCACGCAGGGCTGGACGATCGGCTGGGCGAGCGCGCCCTACGACCCGGCCTGGGCGGACCGCCACCCGCGGCGCGCGGCGCTCATGGCGGCGGCGGGGCCGGTGGCGAACCTGCTGCTCGCGGTCGCGACGTTCGCGGTCCTGCGCGCCGGGCTCGTGCTCGGCGTGTTCGACGCGCCCGCCCGGGTCACGCTCGACCAGCTGGTCGTGCCGGTCGCCTCCGCGGATCCGCTCGGCGTGCTGGCGTTCGCAGCGATCGGCCTGTCGGTCCTGCTCACGCTCAACGTGATCCTCTTCGTCCTGAACATGATCCCGCTGCCGCCGCTCGACGGCGCGTCGGTGATCACCCTGTTCCTTCCGGGGCGTGTGGCCGCGCGGATGCGCGCGCTGGTCGGCCTGCCCGGCATGTCGCTCGTCGGCATCCTCGCCGTCTGGCGATTCTTCCCCGTCCTGAGCGGCCCGCTGTTCGCCGCGCTCGTCGCCGTGCTCTACCCCGGGCAGTACTGATCCCCCTTCCCGACTCCCGCGTGGGCACGACGGGCCCGTGCGCTCGGCGCGTGGCCGTTCGCCTGGCGCCGCCCGGCCCCGACCACTTGCGCTCCGGGCCGCGGGGGCGCATGGTTCCCGCCGTCCGCGCGCCGCGCGGACCGTCGTTCGGGGTGGCTGGCATCGGACAAGCGCCGGCCTGAGATCAAACCCGTCGAACCTGAACTGGTTAGAACCAGCGTAGGGAAACGGCCAAGACGACCCGGTTGTCCCCGAGTTGCCTTCCACGCCGCCCCTTCGCGGGCGGCGTTCGCGCGTCCACGCGGGCCGCCCGGAAGGCCTGTCGTCGATGTTTAGCAGCAGCCCTCTCGACTGGGCGGTCGTCGCCGCCTACTTCGCGATGCTCGCGGGGATCTGGGCCCGCCGCTTCCGCGCGCCCGCCGCCACGGACGACTACTTCGTCGCCGGGCGCGCGGTGACGCTGCCGGCGCTCGTCGCGACGCTGGTGACGACCTGGTACGGCGGCATCCTGGGGGTCGGCGAGTACGCCTGGCGCTACGGCGTCGCGAACTGGGTCGTCTTTGGCGTGCCCTACTACGCCGGCGCGCTGCTCTTCGCGCTGGTCTTCGCGCAGCGCGCGCGCGAGGCGAAGCTCTTCACCATCCCCGACCTGCTCGACCGCGCGTACGGGCGCGGCGCGGCCCTCGTCGGCGCCGCGGCGGTGTTCGTCACCTCGGCCCCCGCAGCCTACGTGCTCATGCTCGGCACGCTGTTCGCGGCCATGTTCGGCGCGCCGCTGGTGCCCTGCGTCGTGGCCGCGGCGGTCCTGTCGGTCTTCTACGTGGACCGCGGCGGCCTGCGGGCGGTGATCCTCACGGACCGGATCCAGTTCGTCCTCATGTACGGGGGCTTCGCGCTGCTGCTCGCGGTGCTCGTGGGGCGCCACGGCGGGATCGGGTTCCTCGAAGCGCGCGTACCGGCCTCGCACTGGTCCTGGAACGGCGGCAACGCGCCCGGCGCGATCTTCGTGTGGTACTTCCTCGCGCTCTCGACGCTCGTGGACCCCGGCTTCTGGCAGCGCGCCTACGCGGCGCGCGACCCCCGCGTGGCACGGAACGGCGTGCTGTGGTCGATCGCGTTCTGGGCGGTCTTCGACTTCATGACCACCGCCTCCGGGCTGTACGCCCGCGCGCTGCTGCCCCGCCTCGCGGACCCGGTGTTCGCGTTCCCCGAGCTGGCGCGCCTGACGCTGCCGCCCGTGGCGCTGGGCCTCTTCTTCGTCGGCATGATCGCGACGGTGATGAGCACGATCGACTCGTACGCGTTCATCGCCGCGACGACGATCGGCCGCGACTTCATCTGGCGGCTGCGCGGCGGCGATGAGTCCCGCCTGCCCCGCCTCGCGCGGATCGGCCTGTGGGCCTCCACGGCGTTCGCCGGCGCGCTCGCCCTCGCGAACCCGAGCGTGATCGCGCTCTGGCACGACGTCGGCTCGGTGATCACGCCTGTGCTGCTGCTGCCCGTCGCGCTCGCGCTCGCCGGGCGCGGGCGGCCGGGGCCGCGGGCCACGGTCGCGCTCATGCTCGTGCCGGGGATCGTCGCGCTCGCCTGGGTGCTCGCCCGCGCCCGCGCGGGCGGTGCCGGCTACCCGTTCCACCTCGAACCCATCTATGCGGGGTTCGGCGCGTCGCTCGTCACGTGGCTCGCCGCCCGCGCCTTCACCCGCAGGGAGTCCCCGTGATGACGTCCGCCCTCCTCCTCGCCGCCGCGCTCGCGGCCTCCGCCCCGGCCGTCCCCGACACGTTCCCGCGCGTCGTGCCGCTCGCCCCGATCGAGGTGAGCACGTCGCGCGCCGACGCGCGCGCCCCGCTCGCGATCACGACGCTCGACCGCAAGGAAGTGCGCAACCTGAACTGGGGCCAGGACACGCCCATGGCGCTCGCCTCGCTGCCCGGCGCCTACGCGTACTCCGACGCCGGCAACGGGATCGGCTACTCGTACCTCTCGCTGCGCGGCTTCCCGCAGCGGCGGATCAGCGTGCTCGTGAACGGCGTGCCCCTGAACGACCCCGAGTCGCACGAGGTGTGGTGGATCGACCACCCCGACCTGCTCGCCTCGACCGGCGAGCTGCAGGTCCAGCGCGGCGTGGGGCCGGCGCTCTACGGCGCCGCCGCGCTGGGCGGCAGCGTGTCGCTCGTCACCGCGCCGATCGGCGAGCGGGCGCGCCGCAGCGCGACCGTCTCGTACGGCGCCTGGGGAACCCGGCGGCTCATGCTCGAGGGCGATTCGGGCGCGCTGCCGGGCGGCTGGGGCCTGTACGGGCGCTACTCGCGCATCGAGACCGACGGCTACCGCGACCAGTCCTGGTCGAAGCTGTGGTCGTACGCCCTCTCGGCCCGGAAGGTCTCGGGCACGCAGTCGTGGCGCGTGAACCTCTACGGAGGGCCCGAGAACACCCACCTCGCCTACATCGGCGTGACCCCGGACTACCTGGCGGGCGGCGTGACCGGGAACGCCGACCGCGACCGGCGCTTCAACCCGCTCACCTACCCCGGCGAGCAGGACCACTTCTTCGAGCCGCACTACGAGCTGCTCCACACCTGGGCGCCGAACCCGGGATTCACGTTCTCGCAGACGCTGTTCTGGTTCGACGGAACGGGGTACTACGACGAGCAGCGCTCCGGGATCTCGCTCGCCGACTACCGGCTCTCGCCGTGGGCGACGACCGATACGACGCTCTACGCGCCGGAGTACTACGCGCTGGATTCGCTCGGGCACTTCGTGCGCGACGCGCAGGGTCGGGCGACGGTCGAGCGCGCCGACATCGTGCGCCGCCGTGACGTGACGAACCGCCACTTCGGCTGGGTGCCGCGCGCGCGCATCGCGCACGCCCACGGTGCGCTGATCGTGGGCGGCGAGCTGCGGTTCCACGACGGCCACCACGTCGGCACGCTGGTCTCGGGCGACGGCCTGCCGCCCGGCACGCCCCCCGACCTCGCCTACTACGACTACCACCCGCGCACGCTGGCGGCGGGCCTGTTCGCGCGCGAGGAGTGGAACGTCACGCACGCGGTGCTCGTGACCGCGGATCTCGCGTGGCGCCACCAGGGCTACCGGATGGAGGGCGACCGCTTCGACGGCGTGGCGTTCCGCCAGAGCTACGACTTCGGCCTGCCCCGGCTCGGGGTCTCCTGGAACCCCTCGCGGGCGTGGAGTGCCTACGCCTCGTGGGCGCTCGCGAGCCGCGAGCCCGCGTTCCGCGACCTCTACGACGCCGAGGGCGCGGGCAGCGTGCCGCTCTACCGCGTCGTGGACGTGGCCGCCGGCATCTACCGCGACCCGCTCATCCGGCCCGAGCGCGTGAACGACCTCGAGGCCGGAGGAACGTGGCGCGGCACGTGGGGCAGCGCCACCGCAAACCTGTTCCGCATGGATTTCCGGCACGAGCTCGTCTACGCGGGCCAGTTCGACACCGACCTCGGCTACCCGATCCTCGGCAACGCCGCCCGGTCCGTGCACCAGGGGGTGGAGCTCTCGGGCACCGCCTCTCGCGCGTTCGGCGCGATTCACGGGCGCCTCGACGCGAACGCCACACTCTCGGACAACCACTTCGTCCGCTACCGCGAGGCGTGGGGCCCGACGAGCGCCGACGTCGCAAGCTACGACGGCAAGCCGCTCGGGTTCTTCCCCGCCGTCATGGCCAACGTGACCGCCCGCGCCGACTGGCGGGGCGCCTCGCTGGGGGCGACCGTGCAGCACGTGGGGCGCATCTACGTGGACAACACCGGCACCGAGGCGAACAGCATCGCGCCGCGCACGACGCTCGACCTCTCGGGCGCGCTCGAGCGCGAGCTCGGCGGCGCGCGCGCCGGGCTGTCGCTGCGCGTCACGAACGTGACCGACCTGCGCTACGAGACCGGCGGCTGGATGGACTACGACGCCGCGGGGAACCTCGTGCCCGTACTGATCCCCGCCGCGACGCGCGGCTGGCTCGCGGGACTGCGCGTGGACTGGTAGCCGGCCGTCAGGCCTTCGCGCGGTGCGCGAAGATCGCGTTCAGCCCGAGCGCGATGAGGACGATCGGCCAGAGCTTCCACACGCTGGTCATGGTGAGGATGTGGAGGTTCTGGAGCAGCAGCGCGGCGCCGACCGTGAGCATGATCAGGGGCCCGAGGAACGAGCCCGCGCGCTCCATCAGCCCGAGCAGACCGGCGATCACGAGGATCGCGGGCCACCAGGTGCGGAAGACGGTGCCGAAGTGGATCGCACCGAGCTGGTCGGCGAGGAACAGGCAACCGAACACCACGAGCAGGACACCGGAAAACGAGACGCGCGAGCCCGAAGCCATGGGATCCCTCCGTGAACGACCGATGGCGCGGCATCCTGCCACGCCCGCCCGCCCGGGGCCAGCCGCGGCGGGACGGGGTGAAACGAACGGGGCGGCCCGGAGAACCGGGCCGCCCCGTGAGACTTCACGCGATCGGGATCAGATCATCTGATTGTGCGGCGGAGAGTGTGGGTGGCGCGCGGCGTGCAGTGATCGGAGAGCATGGACACGCATGCGCGCCCCTTCGTGCCCCCGTTCTGCCCGCGAAGCTGCTGCCGCTACC
>CAZPVG010000043.1:33180-34619 GCA_964589945.1 uncultured bacterium | reverse complement strand
CGGCCCGGTGAACCACTCTCGGACAGGAGAACCATGCAGCGCGTCGTGATGAAGTTCGGCGGAACGTCGGTCGGGATCGCCTCCAACTTCGCGCAGGCGGTGGCGCTGGTCGCCGACCGCGCGGCTCGCGACGCGCGGCCGCCGATCGTCGTCGTGAGCGCGCTCACGGGCGTCACGAACCTGCTCGTCGAATTCTGCGCGCTGCCGTCGCGGCGCGAGGCCCTGGCGGCGAAGCTCGTCGAGCGGCACGAGGCCTTCGCCGCCGTGACGGGCGTGGGCCCGGGCCGCGTCGCGTCGCTGCTCGACGAGTGGCGCGAAACGGCCGCCGGGGCGGGGGACGCCGCGGCGCTGCACGGCGCCGGGCGCGACCGCGTGCTGGCATTCGGCGAGCGCCTCGCGGCGGCGCTCTTCGCCGCCGGCCTCGAAGCCCACGGGCTCGCGGCGCGCGCGGTGGTCGCGGGCGAGGCCGGACTCGTGACGGACGAACACTTCGGCGCCGCCCACCCGCTGCCCGAGGCGGCGGCGCGCCTCCGGGCCTCGCTCGGCGGCGGCGACGGGATCGCGGTCGTGACGGGATTCCTGGGCGCGACGCTCGACGGCCGCACGACGACGCTCGGGCGCGGGGGCTCGGATTTCAGCGCCGCGATCGTCGGGGCGGCGGTGGGCGCGGACGAGATCCAGGTCTGGACCGACACGAGCGGCCTGCTGTCGGCCGACCCGCGCATCGTTCCCGAGGCGCGGCCGGTGCCGCAGCTGTCGTTCGCGGAGGCGAGCGAGCTGGCCTACTTCGGCGCGAAGGTGCTCCACCCGAAGACGCTGCAGCCCGCGATGGAGCGCGACATCCCGGTGCGGGTGCTCAACACGGCGCGGCCCGACGACCCGGGCTCGGTCGTGACGGCCGCGGCGCCGGCGACGGATGCGTCGTGGCGCGTGAAGAGCATCGCGAGCAAGAAGGGCGTGACCGCGGTCACGATCGTCTCGACGCGCATGCTGAACGCGTACGGTTTCCTCGCGCGGGTCTTCGAGGTCTTCGGGCGCCATCACCTCGTCGTGGACCTCGTCACGACGTCCGAGGTGTCCATCTCGGTCACGCTCGACGACGTCTCGCGGCTCGATGAGGCGCTCGCCGCGCTCGAGGGCACCGGGCGCGTCGAGGTGCGGGGCGGGCTCGCCGTGGTCGCCGTCGTCGGCGAGGGCGCGCCGGCGCGCGTGGGGCTCGCGGGCCACGTGTTCACGCTGCTCGGCGGCGTCGGGATCGGGGTCGAGATGATCTCGCAGGGCGCGTCGCGCGTGAACCTGTCGTTCGTCGTCCGCGAAGAGGACGCCGACCGCTCCGTGCGCCTCCTCCACCGCGGCCTCGGCCTCGACGCCGAAGCCCAGATCGAAGCCGCTCGCAGGCTCTGACCGGGGCCGCTCGAGCGCCGGTCGCGCGGG
Organism: uncultured bacterium; assembly: GCA_964589945.1. Lineage (GTDB taxonomy): Bacteria > Eisenbacteria > RBG-16-71-46 > RBG-16-71-46 > RBG-16-71-46 > CAIXRL01. The sequence continues at coordinate 33,185 of CAZPVG010000043.1, read as the reverse complement.
AGCCC
>CAZPVG010000043.1:0-33080 GCA_964589945.1 uncultured bacterium | reverse complement strand
GCCGGGTCCGGCGGGCCTCGCCGGAGCCTGGGGCGAGAGCGCGGGGAGGGGACCCTCGGGCGGGGAAGGGAGCGACGGGGCCCCGGGCGAGGACGAGGTCTGCCGGACCCGGCGATCCCGCGCGGCGCGCCAGCGGCACGCTTCGCCTCGCACGACGCGTTGACCGCCCCCGGCGCGCCACCTACCGTGCGCCGCATGCCTGCCCGGATCGAGCTTCCGCTCGTCCACCTGCTCGAGTCCTCGCGCTCCCTCGCGCCGCTTCGCGCGCTGTCGGGGATGCGCTGTCCGTTCCTGCTGCACTCGGCGCTGGCCGACGAGGCGCCACAGGGGCCGCGGCGCGCGCGGTGGTCGTACTTCGGCGCGGATCCCTTCGCCGTCTTTCGCGGCGGCGACCACGAGGCCGCCATCGCCGCGTTCCGCCGCTTCGCGACCATGGCCCCGCGCGGCGACACGCAGCGCGTGACCGGCGCGCCGTTCTTCGGCGGCGCCGTGGGCTACTGGTCCTACGACTACGGGCGCCGGCTCGAGCGGCTCGACCCCATGGCGCTGGACGACCTCAAGCTTCCCGACTTCGTGTTCGGGCTCTACGACGTCGTCGGTGCGTACGACCACGACACCCAGCAGACGTGGCTGTTCTCGAGCGGCCTGCCGTTCGAGGGCGACGACGCGGCGACGCGGGCGCAGGAGCGGCTCGCGCTCTTCCGCCAGCGGCTCCAGGGCCCCGGGCGCGCCGTCCACCACCTCGAGGCCGGCGAGCGGCATCCGCACGTCACCGGCACGTTCGACGCCCGCAGCTGGCGCCGCGCGGTCGGGGCCGTGCAGGACCACATCCGACGCGGCGACATCTTCCAGGCGAACCTCGCGCAGCGCTGGCGCCTCGCCGAGCCGGCGGCGCTCGAGATGGCGCCCGCGCTCTACGAGGCGCTCGCGCAGCAATCGGCCGCGCCCTACGCCGCCTACCTCGATTTCGAGGACCACGTGCTGCTGTCCGCCAGCCCCGAGCGCTTCCTCGAGCTGCGCGGCGAGCACGTCGAGACGCGCCCCATCAAGGGCACGCGCCCGCGCGGCGCGAGCCCCGAGGAGGACGCGCGGCTCGCGGCGGAGCTGCTCGCGAGCGAGAAGGACCGCGCCGAGAACGTCATGATCGTGGACGTGCTGCGCAACGACCTCGGGCGCGTGTGCGAACCCGGCACCGTCATCGCGGGCGCCGTGTGCGAGCTCGAGCGCTTCCCGCAGGTGCTGCACCTCACCTCGACCGTCAACGGCCGCCTGCGCGAGGGGCTCGACGCGTTCTCCCTGCTGCACGCCTGCTTCCCCGGCGGCTCGATCACGGGGGCGCCGAAGCTCCGCGCCATGCAGATCATCGAGTCGCTCGAGCCCGTGCGGCGCCACGCCTACACCGGCGCGATCGGCTACGTCGGATGGGAGGGTGACGCCGACTGGAACGTGGCCATCCGCACCGCGACCGCGCTCGGCGACGGGCTCGTGTTCCACGCCGGCGGCGGGATCACCGCCGACTCCGACCCGGACGCCGAGTACCGCGAGACGCTCGACAAAGCCGCGGGCCTCAAGCTCGCGTTCTCGTCCATCCTCGGCGAGTTCCCGCTCGAAGCCCGTCCCTGAGCCGCGCGGGCCCGGATGCCGAATCCGCCCGACTCCACTAGCCTCTCCGCCATGACCCTCTCCCTTCCCCGCGGCACCCGGCTTCCCGACCGGGCGGTGTGGATCAACGGCCGCATCGTGCGCGGCGACGACGCGGCGCTCAGCGTGTTCGACCGCGGCGCGCGCGACGGCGGCGGGCTGTTCGAGACCGTGCGCGTGTACGGCGGCCGGCCGTTCGCGTGGCCGCGGCACCTCGAGCGGCTCGTGCTCGGCGCGGCGGTACTGGGCTTCCCGGTGCCGGCCTCCCCGGCGAGCCTGCGCGAGGCCGTGGATGCGCTGCTCGAGGCGCAGGGGCTCGTGGACGCCGTCGTGCGCATCACCGTCACACGCGGCGTCGCGGGCGGGCGGCCGACCCGCGCGGGCGCGTGGGTCGAGGCCGAGCCCCTCGGCGGACGGCTGTGGCGGGGCACGCGCGCGGGCGCCGGCAGCGCGATGGTCTCGCGCGTGCCGTTCGAGCCCGGCTGGCTCGGGCGCCACAAGACCACGAGCCGGCTCGCCTGGGACCTCGCCCGCGAGGAGGCCCGTGCCGCGGGCGTGGACGAGGCGATCCTCGTCTCGCCGGACGGCGAGGTCCTGGAGGGGGCGGCGAGCAACGTGTTCGCGGTGAGCGACGACGAGGTGCTCACGCCGCCGCTCTCGCTCGACGTGCTGCCGGGCGTCACGCGGGCGATCGTGCTCGAGCTGTGCGGCGCGCTGGGCGTGCGATACCGGGAGCGGCCGGTGACGCCCGGGGACCTGCTCCGAGCCGGGGAGGTCTTCCTCACGAATTCGGTCCAGGAGGTGCTCCCCCTCGGCACGCTCGACGGGCGCGAGGTGCCCTCGCGCGCCCTCGGCGGACGGCTGCTCGAAGCCTATCGCGAGCGGGTCGTGGCCGGCGGCGACTGAGCGCGCGGCGCGCGCCGCGTGGCGCGTTCGCCCCAGCCGTTGCGCCCGGGCACCCATCATCGGAACGCAATCCGCACGATCCGCGCCCGCCGCGGGCCGGGCGGATCGGTCCTCGCCCGACCCGGCCGGCGCGCGGCCCGCGCGGGCCGGGCTCACCGGCGGCCGGGCGGCCGGGCCGGGTCGAATCGGCGAACCCGCACATTTCCTGTTGCGCCGTGGCACATGGAATGCACATCTACAAGGGTGAGGGGAAGTTCCGGCCACCCCCGGACCGGACCGGGGCGGCGCTGCGAACGGCCCCGCGCGCGAGGAGCGACACCATGCACGTGACCGGCGGACGGCTCGAGAACCTGGTTCCGCACGTGCTGCGCAGCCAGCTCCTGCGCCCCGGCTTCGTGCGCCTGAGCCTGCGTCTCGGCGCCGCCCGCCAGATGCCCGGCTGGGCCAAGCTCCAGTTCCTCTCGCACGGGGTGAGCTCCGAGGACCTCGACCGCGTGCTCGGGCGGGTGACGAGCCTCGAGTCGTGGGTGGACGAGTGGGAATCGCTCGGGCGCCTGCACGAGCAGGGCGGCCGGGAGGCGCTCGCGATCGGCCGGTCGCGCGAGGCTGCGAAGCGGTTCCTCGCCGCCTCGGCCGCCTACAACTTCGCCCAGTACGTCGTGTTCCTCGATCCCAAGCGCAAGACGGCGCTGCACCGCTCCTGCGTGCGCGCGTACGCGCAGGCCGCCCCGCACTTCGACGTCCCCGCCGTGCCCTTCGAGGTGCCGTTCCGCAGGCGGGTCGCGCGCGGCTACCTGCGCGTGCCCGAGGGCGTCGGCCCGCGGCCGGTGATCGTCCTGTTCAACGGCACGAACGCCGTGAAGGAGGAGCTGCACTGGTGGAGCGAGGCGATCCTCGCCCGCGGCTTCGCCGCGATCACGTTCGACGGTCCCGGCCTCGGCGAGACGTTCCACCGGCTGGGCAACGTGGCCGAGCCCCGGCCGCTCGGCGTGGCGATCATGAACCACATCGAGGCGCAGCCCGACCTGAACCCGGAGGCCGTGGCCTACGCCGGGCTCTCGCTCGGCGGCTACTGCGCGATCCGCATGGCGGCCCATGATCCGCGCGTGCGCGCGGTCGCGGCGGTGAGCCCGCCGTTCTCGGCCGACGTCTACTGGAACGTGACCCTGTTCTCGATGCGCCGCGAGCTGGCCGCGCTCTACGACATGAAGGTCGAGGAGATGGACCGCCACATCCCGCGCATGACACTCGCCGACACGCTGCCGACGTTCGACCGCCCGCTCATGGTGGCCGGAGGCGGCCACGACATGATCACGCCCGGCGACGAGGCGTTCCGGATCTTCGAGACCGCGCGCTGCGAGCGCGAGCTGGTCTTCTACCCGCGCGGCGCACACGAGTGCTTCAACGTGCTGTCCGACCTGCGGCCGCGGATGCTCGGGTGGCTCACGCGCCAGCTTGAGAAGCACTACCCCGACCCGCCCGCGCGCCCCCGGCGCGCGGCGGCGCCGCCGCGCGACCCCGCCTGGCGTGCCGCCGAGGCCGTGGATCCCGACTTCGCCGAGGAGCTGCGCGGCGAGGCCCGCGCGCGCGAGTGGCACGAGTCGAACGAGCACCCCGGCCTCGGCGCGCACTTCAGCTGGCCGTGGGCCGGGGAGAGCCGCCTCGAGGTCGTCACGCGCGTCGCGATGACGTAGCGCCCCCCCCCGCCGCTCGGCCCGGGAAGAAGCCCTGCACGCCGGGCCGCCCCCTGCCGAAAACCGGTGCGGAGATCTGCGCCGGTGGCCGGTCGGGGCGTCGCGGAAGCCACGTCCGTCCCGGCGGCTGCGTCCGGCGCCCGCAGGACCCGAACCCAGACGACGCGCGAGATGATCCGACCCGCATCCCCTGCCGCTTCCGGCGAGGCGCAGCCGCTGGCGCCGCGGCTCGAACGCGCCTTCGCCGCGATCGTCGCCGTGCTGGCCGTCGCGATCGCGGCGGGCCATCTGATCGCCGCCTTCGCGCCCCGCGGCGGGCTGTGGGGCGTGGATGCGCTCGCGTTCCTGCCCTCGCCCGCGACGTGGCTCGTGCTCGCGGCCGTGCTCGCGGCGACGCTGCTGCTCGCGCGCCGGCCCGCCGGCGGGGCCGCGGGCGCGACGACGACGCTTCCGGCGGCCGTGCGCGCGACCGCCTGGATCGCGGGGCTGGGCGTCGCCGCCGCGCTCTTCTGGCGGCTGCGCATCCGCCACGTGCTGCTCGGGGACGGCATTCCGCTCACGGCACAGCTTCCCGACGTGCACGCGCTGCACCCGCGCGAGCCGCTCGCGATGCTCGTCCAGCACGGCCTCTACGACCTGCTCGCGCCGCTCTTCGCCGGTCCGGGCGTCGCGCGTTCCGCGGTCGTCGCGGACTGCGTCGCCGTGGGCAGCGTCGTCGCGGGGGTCGCGTTCGCGGCCGTCGCCGTCGCCCTCGGGCGCGAGATCGCGCGGAGCCTCCCGTCGCGCGACGGAACCGGGGACCGCGCGCCCGCGGCGCTCCTCGCGGTGGCGCTCTTCGCGCAGGGCTACGCGCAGCTCTTCTTCGGCTACGTCGAGAACTACGCGATGCCGGTCGTGGTCGTGGCGCTGTTCCTGCTCGCCGGGCTCCGCTTCCTGCGCGGCGCCGGCTCGATCCTGCCCGCGCTCGGCGCGGCGGCGCTCGCGGTGGCACTGGACTTCACGACCGTCGCGATCGGTCCCGCCGTGCTCGTGCTCGTCGCGGCGGGCCTGCTCGACCGCGGGCGGCGCGCCGCGGTGCTGCGCGACACGCTGGGGGCCGCGGCGGCGTCCGCGGCGGTCCTCGCGTGGCTCCAGCTCGGGCCCGCGCACTACCCGGCCGTGCCGAACCTGCTCGCGATGCTCGCGAGCGGCCGGGCCGGCCACGGCTACCTGCTCTCGGCGGACCACCTGCGGGACTTCGCGAACGAGCAGGCGCTCGTGGGGCCGTTCGGGTTCTTCCTGTTCGTGCCGGCCGCCGTGGCCGTGTCGCTCGCGTGGCGGCGCCGCCGGCCGGAAGGGCGGGACCTCTTCCTGCTCGCGGCCGGCGCGGGAACGGCGCTCGCCTGCTGGGTCGCGGCCGACCTGCCGCTCGGCTACGCGCGCGACTGGGACCTGTTCGCGCCGCTCTCGCTGGCGATGACCGTCGCCGGGCTCGCGCTCACCGCCGCGGTCGTGCGCGCGCCCGCCTCGCGGCGGCTCGCGTTCGTGGCGATCGCGGCGGTCTCGATCCTGCACACTGCGCCCTGGGTGGCGCTCAACACGTCGCCGCAGCGCTCGCTCGCGCGGTTCGCGACGCTGCCGATCGACGGCGGCCGCCGCGAGACGACCATCGCGTGGTGGTACGCGGACCGCGGGGAGTTCGCGGAGGCGAAACGCTGGCTGGGGCGGGCGATCTCGATCGAGCCGCGCAACAACCGCGCGGTGGACCTCCTCGGGCGCATCGCGTTCGAGGAGGGCGACCGTGCCGGCGCGCTGCGCGCCTACCTCGTCGCGTTCACGCTGCGGCCCGACAAGGAGGCCTACCTCGAGCAGCTCGCGCGCGCGGTCGCGGCCGTCGGCGGTCCCGACTCCGCGCTCGTGCGCGTGGACGGGCTGCTCGACGGCAACCCGGAGAACGGCGGGCTGTGGCTCGAGCGCGCGATGCTGCAGCACGCCGCCGGCCGGCCGAAGGAGGCCCGGGTGGACCGCGAGCGCGCCCTGCGGCTGTGGCCCGACCTGGCCGGGTTCCCCGACCGCCTGCCGCGGCTCACCGACTCGTAGGCACGGCGCCGGTTCCGGCCGGCGCCGCGGCCCGTCAATGCAGGATCGCCACGCGCGCCGTGCGCGCTTCGCCGCCGCGCGAAAGCCGCGCCAGGTACACGCCCGGCGCCAGCGACAGGCCCTCGCCCACCGACAGCGTGTGCGGCCCCGCGCCCCGCACTTCGCGGCTCCACACGCGCCGCCCGCTCACGTCGAGCAGCTCGAGCGTCGCGGGCGCGTCGTCCGGCAGCGCGAAGCGCGCCGCGAACGCGCCGCGCGCGGGGTTCGGCGACACCGCGAGCGCCAGCGAGCGCGGCGCGGCCGGCGGCACGTCGAGCACGCTGTGCTGCGTGACGTGGCCGATCGCGCCCATGGTCACGGGCATGGCGGAGTTGGCCCAGCAGAAGAGCAGGTACGCGCCGCCGTCGCCGTCCGAGAGCGCCGCGACGGCCGCGCGGCGCCCGGGCCGGTCGGTGTCGGCGTTCAGGTCGGACTCGTCATGGTCCAGATCGGGATCGGGCGAGCGATTGTCGGCGTACCAGCGCCCGCGCATCCCGAGGGCGGGATCCATCCAGATCACGATCAGCCCGTTGCCGCGACCGCGGCAGACGGCGACGGCATCCGGGCCCTGCAGGGGCCGCGGCACGCTCGCGAGCAGCTTCGCGCCCCCCCAGTAGCCCTGCGGGAACGTGCCGTCCGCGAGGACCCGGCAGGCGTGGACGTCCTCGGTATTCGTCGTGCCGTTGGGGAGCACCCACGTCATCGTCACGCCGCCGCCATCGTCGGCGAAGCAGCGGAACATCCAGGCCTCGCCCGTGCTGGGACACGTTCCGACCAGCAACCCCTGCGCGGGCCATGCCGGGTCGATCGTGCCGTCGAGGCCGAAGCGCTGGCACCAGTGCTCGTCGGTGTTGACGCCGTATTCGATCCAGCAGGCGATGAAGTGATCCGCGCCCGACGGCACGAATGTCGTGCGCGGGGTGTAGAAGGAGGCGGACCCCGGGTGCCGGAGCTGCAATCCCGTCGCCGGCCACCCCGGGACGAGCGCGGTGTCGGGCCCCACGCGCTGGACGCGCAGGACCGAGTCCGTCGAGGCCACGAGCACGCCGCCCTGGCCGTCGTTCGCGAGTCCCGGAACGAACCCGAGGAGCGCGGAGCTGTTGGAGAGGCCCGGCACCCTGAGTCCGCGCTCCGGCCAGGGGGCGAGCCTCGTCCCGTCGGGCCCGACGCGCATCAGGCGGATGCCTGCGCGCTGCCAGGCATACCAGGCGCCGCCGCCGGGCGCGGCGACCGCGACGGGGAATCCCGCGCTGACGGTGTCCACCATCGGGCCCGGCACGTCGAGCCCCGGCGTGGCCACGCCGCTCGCGTCCACGTGCCAGGTGCGCACCGTTCCGTTCATGTCCGGGTAGAGATCCAGCAGGCCACCCGCGCCGTCGGGAGCGAAGCCGCAGCCGCGGTCGCTGATACCCGTCGAGCTCGTCTGCGGCAGCGAGACGAGGAACTCGCCCTGGCTCTGGGTGTCGAATCCCTGCGCGCCCCACGCGGTGTAGGCCAGCTGCTTGCCGACCGCGTAGAGCTGGCCCGGCCCGGGGCCGGCGAAGACGAAGCCTTCCTCGATGCCCCCCAGGCCGCCGACCCAGGAACCCGGGACGGACTCCAGCGTGAGGCCCGCGGGCCACTCGGCGCGGGCGGGCGGAGCAGGGACGAGCGTGGCAAGAAGCAACAGCGAAGCGAAGCCGAAGGCGGCGCGCACGGGGAACTCCTCGACGACGGGCGTCAAGAGTGAACTCCCGGTTTCGGGGGCGGGCGAATGTTATACCGCCGTCGCGCCCCACGAATGTGAAATCCTCCTCGGGAGGCAGCGGGACGGCCCCGGCCCGCCGGCCATGCGGCCGCGCCTGGCGCCGGCTTCAGCCCCGCTGGCGCGTGTGCGCGGCGGGGCGGCCCTGCTGCTTGCTCTGGTACATGAGCCGGTCGGCTTCGCTCAGCAGCTCGCCCGCCGACAGCGCGCCGTCCCACTCGATGACGCCGACGCTCACGCCGCTCTCGTACGGCGAGCGCGCGGCGAAGCCCTCGCGGATGCGGCCGGCCAGCACCTCGGCGCCCTCGTGGCCCGAGAGCACGATGAGCACGAACTCGTCGCCGCCGACGCGGTAGCCCGTGTCGGTGCCCTCCCGCGAGCAGGCGCGCGTCACGTTCGCGACGACGCGCAGGGTTTCGTCGCCGCCCGAGTGGCCGAAGCGGTCGTTGATGACCTTGAGGTCGTCCACGTCGAGGTAGAGAAGCGAAAGGGCGTGGTCGAACCGGCGCGAGCGCAGCATCACGCGGGCCAGCTCGCGTTCGAGCGCGCGCCGGTTCCCGAGCCCGGTCAGGGCGTCGGTCAGCGTCAGCGCTTCGAGGTCGGCGAGGTGCTGGCGGGCCGTGGCGCGCTCGCGCCGCAGCAGGACGATCACCCACGCGGCGAAGGCGATCGCGATGAGGGACGCCGCGATCGAGCTGAGCATCTCGCGCGGCGAATCGACGAGGGTGCCGTCCCGGTAGAGCGACGAGAGCCACGGCAGCGCGGCGAGGATCGCCGCTCCGGCCAGCAGCGGCAGCATGCCCACGCCCGTGGGCGGCGTTCCGGGCGGGTCGATCTTGCTCATGAGCCTCCGGGGAGCGCCCCGAAGGCGCGGCCGACGGGCGGCGAACCGTTCGGGGACGTCGGGGAGCGGGGGGCCCTGAATGCGTCTCGCGCCGATTATGCGCGAGCGGTGCCGGGATTGTGAAGCCGCGACGGGCGAAATGGCCCCGGGCCGAACCGCCCGGGCCGCCCCGGGCATCGAACGGCCGGGGCGCGTTTCAGCGGTTTTCGTGGCCGCCGGGACCTGATAGCTTCTCCCGTTCGCGTCCCGTGACCACCCATCCTCCCGGAGTGCGACATGCCCGAGACGACCGCCGCCGCGAAGATCCGGCCGCTCGACGAGCTCGACCTGAACGGGATCGTGCGTATCGACGAGAAGATCACCGGCCGATACCAGCCCGACCTGTGGGAGCAGCGCGTCATGTTCTACGTGCGCCGCGACCCCGGGGCGTCCCAGGTGGCCGAGGTGGACGGCAGGGTCGTCGGCTTCATGCTGGGCGACTGCCGGGCGGGAGAGTTCGGCCTCGAGACCCCGAGCGGCTGGATCGAGCGCTTCGGGATCGACCCCGACTTCCGGGGCAAGGACCTGGGTCGGCAGATGTTCGAAGCCATGTGCAGGCATTTCAAGGCCGAGGGCGCGACGAGCGTCCGTACTCTCGTGGACCGCAACGACGCCTCGCTGGCCGGCTTCCTCAAGGCGATCGGCTTCGGCGAATCCCCGCTCACCGCGCTCGAGCGCGCGATCTAGAGGACCTGCGGAAATGATCAAGGTCGAGAACCGCGATCTGCCGAAGCGCTACCACGACGCCGTGGAGCACTGGCAGCGCCACAACTTCAAGGACTACGACCTGCTCCTGAAGTACTGGGACAAGTACTTCCCGAAGGACGAGTCGTTCTGCCTGTGCGCCAAGATGGAGCTGGGCACCACCGACGTCATCCAGATCGGCGAGTTCAAGGGCGAGAAGAAGCGCGAGAAGCCCGAGGAAATGACGCCCGAGCAGGCGAAGCACCTGCTCGCGATCATCAAGGCGCAGGCCTCGACGGAATTCGGATCGATCCAGCAGCACGCCGGGACCGTGGACCGCGCGCGGGACGACGAGGACAAGTTCTGGACGATGCGGGTGATGGCCGAGGAGCTGCGCCACGGCTACCAGATGCTGCACCTGCTGCTCTCCGAGGACTGGAGCAGCGTCTCGGGCGGCGTCACCGGCGAGCAGATGGTCGAGGAAATCCTGTCCATGACGACGGGAAGCCACGTCCTCGACGCATTCAACCTCGACTACGACTCGTACACCGACAACGTGGTCTTCGCCGCCTGCATCGACCGCGTGGGCAAGTACCAGCTCACGATGCAGAAGGTGTGCGCGTACAAGCCCATGGCCGACAGCATGCCGCCCATGCTGCGCGAGGAGGCGTTCCACCTCGCCGCGGGCGTGATCCCGATGCGCCGCTGGGCGCAGAAGGCGGCGCAGGGCGACGTATTCGTGACGATGCCGATGATGCAGCACGCGCTCAACAAGTGGGTTCCGCGCGGGCTCGAGATGTTCGGCGACGAGCGCGGCGGCGACACGAACGTGAAGTTCGGCTTCAAGGACCTCAAGAACGAGGAGGCGTCGTCGCTGTACCACGAGGAAGTGAAGAAGATGGTGCACGACATCAACACGCGCTTCCTGCGCGCCCGCTTCCCCGACATGACGCCCGACAGGTGCGAGCAGGTGCTGGGCGACCTCGAGCGCTCGCGCGGCACGTACCACGGCGTGCGCTGGGACGACCTGCTGCGCGTGCCGGACAAGCGCTTCTTCCGCCGCAAGGGCGTCCACGCGTTCCAGATGGTCGGCATCGACGGCGAGACGTTCGAGAGCGCCGACGAGTACCTGCGCTACCTCGCGAAGAACCTCAACGAGGGCTACGTCGCGAGCCGCGACATGCGCCTGTACGCCGAGGCGCTGGAGAAGGTCGCGGCGGGCGAGCTGAAGGTCGAGGACGCCGTGAAGGCGATGCCCAAGCTCAAGCGCGTCGGCGGCACGTGCCCGTGCAGCAAGGGCGTGCGCTGGGTGATGGAGGACTGCGACGGCGGCGAGACCACCGTCGCGGTGCGCTAGCGAGCGGCCCTCGAAACGAGCGTGCGACCGCCGGTCCGGAAGCGCCGGGCCGGCGGTCTTCGCTTTGCGCCGCCGAGTTCCTGCTGGCGGGGGCGGCCCCCCGGTCGCTAGCATTCCCGCAGGCGAAGTCCCTCCGGCCCCCCATCCTCCAAGGAGGACGCATGCGCCCGTCCTTCGGCGCCTCCCTGGCGCTGCTGCTCGTCCTGTCGCCCGCCTCCGTCGCGGCCGCGCCGGCCGCCCCCCATGCCCTCCGCGCGACCGACCGGCCGCCGCGCCCCGGCGTCGTGCTCGTCGAGCTCGCGCCCGGCGCCTCGATCGGGCCGGCGGGGGCGAACGGCCTGCGCGCGGGGAACGCGGCGCTCCAGGCGACGCTCGCGCGCTTCGGGCTCGTGCGGGCGGAGCGCCTGACGCGGGGCCGCCCGCGGGCCCCGCGCCCCGAGATCGTCGCGCTCCACAGCGACGCCCCCGGCTTCGACCCGTACGCGGCCGCCGCCGCGCTGCGCGCTGTTCCCGGCGTCGTCGCCGCGGCGCCCGACCTGCACCTGTCGCTGCACCTCGTGCCGAACGATCCCTACCTCGGCGACCAGTGGCACCTCGGGACGAGCGTCGCGGCGATCCGCGCGCAGCCGGCCTGGGACCTCGAAACCGGTTCGCCCTCGGTGCCCATCGCGATCCTCGACACCGGCGTGGACACGGGCCATCCCGACCTCGCTTCGAAGATCTGGCACAACCCCGGCGAGATCCCGGGCAACGGCCTCGACGACGACGGCAACGGCTACGTGGACGACGTCGAGGGCTGGGACTTCGGCGACGACGACGCGGACCCCTCGCCGGGGCCGGTCTACGATGCCGCCACCGGGATCGACGTGGGGTGGCACGGCACGTTCGTGGCAGGGCTGGCCGCGGCGGCGACGGACAATGGCGACGGCATCGCCGGCGTCGCGTGGAACTGCCCCGTCATGGCGCTCAAGGTCGCGGACTCGACCGGCGACCTGCCGCTCTCGGCGGTCACCGCGGCGGTCGCCTACGCGATCGACAACGGCGCGTCGGTGATCAACATGAGCCTGGGCTCGCCCGACACGACGGCCCTGCCGTTCTTCCAGCCGCTCGTGACCGCGGCGTTCGACGCGGGCATCGTGACCGTGTCGTCCGCCGGCAACGACGGCACGGACGAGCGCAACTTCCCCGCGGCGTGCGACAGCGCGCTGTCGGTCGCGGCCACGGACGCCTCGAACAACCGCGCCTCGTTCTCGAACTGGGGCGACTGGGTGGACCTCGCCGCTCCGGGTGCGGGCCTGTGGTCGAGCATCGCCCGCAACTACACGTACGACGACGTCAGCCAGATCTTCTTCGAGTACCTGTGGTACTGGGACGGGATCAACCCGTACATGTACGGCGACGGCACGTCGTTCTCCTCGCCGATCGTGGCCGGGGCGGTGGCGCTCGTGCGCTCGCACTTCCCGGCGCTCGGGCCGCTGCAGGTGATGCAGCAGCTCGTCACGACCGGCGACACGCGGACCTACGACAACCCGATCGGCCCGCGGCTCAACATCGAGCAGGCGCTGCTGAGCAGCCCGCTCGACGCGCCGCCGCCGGCCGCGTCGGGTGCGCTCGCGTTCGCGGCGCCGGCGCCGAATCCCGCGACGGGCCCGGTCCGCTTCGCGTTCGCGCTGCCGCGCGCGGAACACGTGCGGCTCGAGGTGCTCGACGTGCAGGGGCGCGTCGTGGCCACGGTGCTCGACCGCGCGCTCGCGGCCGGGCCCGGGTCGGCGACGTGGGACGGGCGCGACGGCGGCGGCCGCGCGGTCGCGCCCGGCCTCTACCTCGCGGTGCTCCGCGCGGACGGCGCGGGGTCCGCCACCCGGCGCGTCGCCGTGCTCCGCTGAGCGGCGCCGACGCTACTGGGGAACCACCTGCACCAGGAGCACGGTGTCCGCGCCCACGTCGGATCCGAAGACCACGTCGGGACCGCTGTTCACGCGCTCCCAGATCGTCATGATGTGCGCGCCGGCGGCGATGGGGACCATGAAGGTCTGCGAGAGACTCTGCGCCCCCTCGTACGGAATGTCCGTGTACATCCGGCGGATCATGTTCCCGTCGAGCCTGATCTCGACCTGGACATCCGATCTCCCGCAGGCCAGGCAGTAGAGCGCAAGGACCTGCATGTCGAACGAGACGATCGCGCGCGCGGCCGTGGGAAGGCTGAACGCCAGCGTCGGCGAAGGCAGCTGCGCGAACGAGCCGCTCACCGATCGTGTCGTCATCGCCGAGGAGGTCGCCTGGTAGATGTTGTTGTACGTCACGGCGGTCGGGGACACCCAGGTCGGGGAGGCCGACGAGCCGTTCGACTGCAGGACCTGGCCGGGGCTCCCCATGCTGCCGCCCACCGCCAGCGCGCCGTTGCCCTTGAACGCGAACTTCTCGTTGAAGCTCCCCGACGCGTCGTAGCCCAGCGCGATGTCCGACCCGGGGCCGTCGGTGTAGACCTGCAGCCTCGCCGACGAGATCCCGAAGCCGTAGTCGCTCGATGCGCCCGGATAGAGCGTGATCTTCCTGCCCACCGTCGCCGGGAACCCCAGCGGCGCCGTCGGCGCGTCGGTCCCGATCCCCACCCGCTGCGTCGTCCCGACCACGTGCAGCACCTTGTTCCCCTGCGTCCCCAGCGACAGCACGTTGTACTGCCCCGCGGGGCCCTGCTCCATGATCGTCGCCGCGCCCGTGCCCCCGCCGCCCAGCGCGATCCCGATCTTCAGCCGCGTCGCCGCGTCGCCGATCCGCAGGTCGCCCTCGCCGTTCACCACGTCCCAGTTGCCGCCCAGGATGTCGAGCGGCGCGAGCGGCGTGCTTCGCTGGATGCCGACGTTGCCGGCCGCGTAGTAGATGTTCGCGCCGTTCACCTGCCACGGGCTCGAGCCCGTGCCGGCTTCGCCCACCTGCTTCCAGCTCGGCGCGCCCGGCGTCCCCGCGTTCCAGTACAGGCCCGAGACGCCGTCGGTCTGGTAGAGGACCAGGCCCGTCGCCGGCAGGACGATGGCGCCCCGCTGCACCTGCGTCAGGCGCGGCGGCAGCAGGCCCTTGCTCGCGGACGTCAGGTCGAGGATCGCGGAGGTGTCGGCGGGAGCGCCCGTGCCGTTGATCGCGACGCCCTGAGCGAACGCGGTGGACGCGATCGCCAGCGACAGCAGCACGGCGGATGCGGCGAGAGTACGAAGCGGCCTCATGGTCGTCGGCTCCGATCGGGTGGTGGGGGTCGTCGGTCGGTGGGTCCGGTCAGCGGGTCAGTACGAGCTTGCTCGTCCGCACCTGGGCGCCCGCCTGCAGGCGGGCGAAGTAGACGCCGCCCGGCAGCCGCGCGTTCTCGAAGCGCACGAGGTGCCAGCCGGCCGCCTGCTCGCCGTCGGCCAGTGTCGCGACGCGCTCGCCGAGCACCGAGTAGAGCTCCAGCGTGACGTGCGTCTTCTGCGGCAGCCCGTAGCGCAGGCTCGTGCCGGCGCGGAACGGGTTCGGGAACGCGGAGGAAAGCTCGAGCGCGCGCGGCGCGTCCGAGGGCGGCGGGTCCACGGCAAGCAGGCCGTCCACGCCGCCCAGCGTCCAGAGCCCGGCGTCGGGCGTGACGAGCGTGTCCACCGCCGGGTAGGTCCCGTTGTCGGAGCGGCGCATGCCCTGCTGCGGCCGCCACGCACCGTCCACCCAGCGCCAGGCCCAGGCGCCCGTCGTGGGATCGAGGCTGCGGTTGAACGAGGCGCCCGTCTCGTCGGAGTTCCACTGCACGGACGCGGTGAGGTCGCCGTTCACGCCCGGGGCGTTCGCGTGCGAGACCGCCCAGGCACGCGCCAGCGCCGAGGAAGCGGTCATCCCGGTCGTGACCGGCGAGTCCAGGACCGCGACGTAGAACGCGTCGCTGCCGGTGCCCGTGCGGATGGACACGGGATCGTAGGCAGCGTTGCCCACCGGGAAGGCGACCGGCGCGCCACTGCCGACGACGCGCACGAGGCGGCCGAGCGTGTCGGGCGTCATCACGTAGCTCGCGGCCGAGCCGCCCGTGAGCGCGTTGACGATGAGGTGGTGTCCCGCGAGGGACAGCCGGCCGGACGAGAGGTCGAGCGTGCCGGCGACCCCGACCGGGTTGCCGATCGCGGCGGTGCCGTGCAGCGCGAGCACGAGGTCGGCGAACGTGCTCGCGCCGAGCAGCAGCGGCGAGCCGAAGCCGGTCAGGACGACGGCGCTTCCCCCCGCCGGAAGGAACGTGCCCGTGTTGCGCAGGTCGCAGTCGAGCGCGAGGCGCGTCGAGCCCGACAACCGCACGGTCGTGCCGCCGTCCACGACGAAGGCGGGCACGCCGGGGCCGGCGTCGGTCGAGCCGCGGGCGGGGCCGGCGATCGCACCGAGGACGGCCGTGAGCGACAGGGTTGCGAGCGCACGGAGCGGAACGCGGAGTGGGGTGGACATGGGCGTGATCTCCGGAGCGCTACTGCGGAATGACCTGCACGAGCAGGTCGGAGTGGTCGAGGTCGAATCCGCCGAAGGTCGCGTCGTTGCCGGTGACCTGCGCCTCGACGTGGATCGTGACGTTCGTCGGGGCGCCGCCGACCGGCGACGCGGAGGCCATGATGGTGGCCGAGACCATTCCCTTCTCGCCGTTGCCCACGTGCGTCGTGTAGAAGTCCAGATAGCTCTGGTCGGCCCACACGCTGACCGAGGCGTCGGAGCCCGGGCAGGCCAGGCAGGAGCTGGCCACGATCGGGATCCGGATGGAGACGATCAGGCGTGTCGGGCGGTCGATCGTGATGACCTTCGACATGCCGGGCACCCCGGTGCGGGGACTGGCCTGCGTGAGCGTGACATTGCTGCTCGACTGGAGCTGGTAGACGTTGTTGTAGCTCGCGGTCGTCGGCGAGCTCCACGAGACCGCACCGCCGCCGCTGGAGGTCAGCACCTGGCCGGCCGTGCCCGTGCTGCCGCTCACCGCCAGCGCGCCGTTGGGCTTGAACGCGAACCGCTCGTTGAACGTCCCGGCCGCGTCGTACCCCAGCGCCACGTCCGCGTTCGGGTTGTCCGAGTAGATCTGCAGCCGGTTGCCGGCGACACCGAGCCCCACGTCCCCCGTCGCGCCCGGGTAGAGCGTGATCTTCCTGCCCAGCACCGCCGGGAAGCCCAGCGGCGCCGTCGGCGCGTCCGTCCCGATCCCCACCCGCTGCGTCGCGCCGTTGATGTGCAGCACCTTGTTCCCCTGCGTCCCCAGCGACAGCGTGTTGTACTGGCCCGCAGGGCCCTGCTCCATGATCGTCGCCGCGCCCGTCCCGCCCCCGCCCGTCGCGATCCCGATCTTCAGCCGTGTCGCCGCGTCGCCGATCCGCAGGTCCCCCTCGCCGTTCACCACGTCCCAGTTGCCGCCCAGGATGTCGAGGGTCGCCTGCGGGCTCGTGCGCTGGATCCCCACGCGCCCGGCCGAGTAGTAGAGGTCCGACCCGTTCACCTGCCACGGGCCGCCCGAGACCGCCCCCGCGTCCGCCACCTGCTTCCAGCTCGGCGACGCCGGCGTGCCCGCGTTCCAGTACAGCCCCGGCACGCCGTCGCTCTGGTACACGACCAGCCCCGTCGCGGGCAGCACGATCGCGCCCCGCTGCACCTGCGTCATCCGCGGCGGCAGCAGTCCCTTGCTCGTCGAGCCGAGGTCGAGGATCGCCGACGTGTCGGCGGGAGCGCCGGTGCCGTTGATCGCCACCCCCTGCGCGAGGGCCGCGGGGGCCAGCGCGAGGCCTCCGGACAGGACGAGCGTGCGGAAGAGCCAGCGCATGGACGGGATCTCCTTCTGGCGCGGGACGCTCGCCATGGGCGCCCCGGGGGGATGCGATGGGCCGGCCGTCACGGTCCGGCGGAGTGGAAGAGTGCTCGCGATCCGTGCGGCTCCTGTCCATGGAATGCCGGGAAACCCCGCCCGTCACAGCTTCCGGACGATTCCGTCCCGTGCATTCCGCACGGAATCGGCCCGGGATCGTGCGTCGTGCAACGCGACGCGACCCCCTGCCTGCGGCCGGAACCGGGGACGCGGCCCTGCCGATACCCCTCGTGGCCCGCCGTCGTGACAGCGCGCGGCCCGCGTGCCTATCATGCCGTCCTGCCCAGACCCACACCTCCCTCGAGACGCTCCACGGAGTCCCGATGTCCCCGCGCACACCGCACGTCGCCTACTTCTGCATGGAATACGGCCTCCACGAGTCCTTCCCGATCTACTCGGGTGGCCTCGGGGTCCTGGCCGGTGACTACATCAAGACCGCCCGCGACCTGCAGATGCCCATGATCGCGGTGGGCCTGCTGTGGGCCCGCGGCTACTGCGTCCAGCGCATCGGGGCCGACGGGCGCCCGTACGAGGAGTTCCCCGGCTTCGACGCCGACTTCCTGCAGGACACGGGCGTGCGCGTGCGCGTCCGGGTGCGCGGCAAGGAGGTCTCCTGCCGAGTGTGGGTGACCGACCGCTTCGGGCACTGCCCGCTCTACCTGATCGACCCGCAGAAGCACGAGGACCGCTGGATCACGCACCGCCTGTACGAGGCGGGCACCGACACGCGCATCGCGCAGGAGATGCTGCTCGGCATCGGCGGCACGCGGGCGCTCGCGTGGCTCGGCTACAACGTGCAGACCTACCACTTCAACGAGGGGCACGCCGTGTTCGCCGGCATCGAGATGATCGCCGACGCGATGGAGGGCGGCTGCCAGTTCCCCGAGGCCTGGGAGCGCGTGCGCTCGAAGATCGTGTTCACGACGCACACGCCCGTGCGCGCGGGCAACGAGGAGCACGCGTTGAAGGACCTGCGGCGCATGGGCGCCTGCCTGCAGCTCTCGGGCGCCGAGATGCGCGCGATCGGCGGCGATCCGTTCAACATGACCGTGGCCGGCCTGCGCCTCTCGCGCGCCGCCAACGCCGTCTCGCAGCTGCACGGCGAGACCTCGCGCGCGATGTGGAAGAACGTCGAGAACGCCTGCCCGATCGGCGCGATCACGAACGGCGTGCACCAGCCGACCTGGCAGGCCCCCGAGATCGCGTCCGCCGGGGCGGACCCGGACAAGCTCTGGGTGGCGCATACGCACTGCAAACGCGCGCTCATCGAAGAGATCGAGCGGCGCCACGGCGTCGAGCTGGACTCGAACGCGCTGATCGTCGGGTTCGCGCGTCGCGCCGCCAGCTACAAGCGCAGCGATCTCGTGCTGCGCGACGAGACGCGCCTGGCGAAGCTGATCGGGCAGCACGACGTGCGATTCGTCTTCGCGGGCAAGGCGCATCCCGACGACGCCAACGGCCGCAACGTCGTCGCGAAGCTCGTCGCCGGCGCGCAGAAGCACCCGGGCAAGGTCGTCTTCCTCGAGAACTACGACATGGGCCTGGGCCGGCTGCTCACGCGCGGCTGCGACGTGTGGCTCAACAACCCGGTGCGGCCCCTCGAGGCCAGCGGCACCTCGGGCATGAAGGCGGCCATGAACGGCGTGCTCAACGTGAGCATCCTCGACGGCTGGTGGCCGGAGGGGTGCGAGGACGGCGTGAACGGCTGGGCGATCGGCAAGGGCGAGCCCGGCGACGACGCGCACGACCTGCAGGCGCTGTACGACGTCCTCGAGCGGAAGGTCATTCCGGCGTGGAACGACCCGGCCCGATGGCGCAGGATGATGGCCGCCAGCATCGAGATGGCGACGACGAAGTTCAGCACGGCCCGCATGATGCGGGAGTACTTCGAGCAGCTGTACCGGATGGAGGTCCCGGCGCTGAAGTAGCCCCATGATCCGTTCCACGAGCCGGCGGCCGCCTCTCTCTCGTCACCCTTCAACGGAGAGGAGCCCTCGATGGACACGAACCCTCCCGGTGTCACGACTCCCGGCGCGACCGGCGGCGGCCCGCCGCTGGACCCGACGGCGGCCATCTCGGCGGGCTGGCAGGCCCTCCTCGCCCGGCCCTGGATCAGCCTCGGCGTGCTCCTGGTCGTGGCCGCGATCCAGTTCGCCTGCAGCTTCATCCCGTTTGTCAACATCCTCGCGGGCGTGCTCGTGATGCCGGCCCTCTACGCGGGCGCCGCGTGGTTCTTCCTGCGGGGCGTGCGGCGGGAAAACCCGCCGTTCGAAACCGCGTTCGAGGGTTTCCAGCGCTGGCCGAGCACGACGGGCGCCGTGCTGCTCGTGAGCCTCGGCGCGATGGTGATCATGCTGCCCGTGATCCTGACGACCATCGGCATGGCCGGGCTCGGCGCGCTGCTCTCGGGGTCGCGCCACGCCGCCGACTTCACCGGGGCCATGGCGGCCACGGGCGTCTTCTTCTCGATGCTCTTCTGCGTTCCGATCGCGGCCTGGTGGGCCGCGCGCACCGGCATGACCGTGTTTGCGGTCATGGAACCCGAACGGCTGCCGGCGCTCGAGGCGGTGAAGCGCTCCTTCGCGCTGACCCGCGGGAGCTTCTGGCGGATCGTCGGCCTGTACCTGCTCTGCCTGCTGGTCACCCTGGTCGGGTTCCTCGCGCTCTGCGTGGGCGTCATTCCCGCGACCGTGGTGACGTACTACGCCTACGCGCACGGCTACGAACAGTTGAGGGCGCGCGCGGGCCTCGGAGCCCCGCCGGCTGCGTGAGCCGATTTCGCCGTTGCGGCGCACCGGGGGGCGCCCGTAGAATTCCGCCCGTGACGCACGTCCGCGCCGACGACGCCCGCCGGTACTCCTATCCCCTCACGGGGACGGGACCGGACACGCGCGCGTAGGGCGCACACGCACCGAACCCGTCTCCGCAACGGCGCAGGCGGGTTCGTCGTTTGTGGCCCGTGCCTCCGCCGCGGATCGTGCGCGTGCTGCCGACCGTGCGCGACGTGCCGCGCGGCGCGCGGCTCGAGCCGGCCGACCTCGACGGCGCTGCGACGCGAGGTCGAGCGCGAGCTGGACCGGATCGTCCGGCCGCGGCGCTGAGGCGGCTCAGTCGCCCGTCGGGGTGGCGGCGATCGCCGCGATGTACTCGTCCGGCAACCCGTGCGCGCGGGCGCCCTCCAGGATGGCGTCGAGGTAGCGGCGCGAGGGCGGCGCCGGGTTCGACGGCCGCGCGAAGTAGCAGCACGCCCGCACGCGGCGCGGGATGGAACCGTCGTCGGGCCGGGTCAGCTCCACGAACACGCTCTCGCGATCGTAGAGGTTGTGCTGATCCCCGGGACCCTGGAAGCCCTCGTAGCCATCCAGCGCGGAGAGGTGCTCGTCGGTGAGCTCGTAGACGATTCCCCACACGGTGGTGCCCCGCGAGGGCACGACGCCGGCCACGCCCCCGCCCCAGTCGTGAGACGTGAGCGGGAACGACAGCCGGTGGTCGTGGAGCGCCGCCATCCCGACCACCTTGTGGCCGGGGCAGCGGCGCTCCATTTGCCCGGGATTCAGGTTGGAACCGTAGGCGAAATAGAGCATCCCATCCCCAACAGAGTTGCGGGTCCGCTCGCAGGATAGACCAAAGCTGCGGGCCCCGTCGCGCCGGGCGCCGGAGCGGCGCCGCCGGTTCCGCGGGGCCGCGGATCGCTGGCGGCACGCCCGGAGGCCGGGCTAAGGTGCCGATTCCGCGCCGCGATCGTCCCGTCGCACGAAAGACCCCGGAGAACCCATGTCCATCGACTTCCTGGCCTTCGGCCCGCATCCCGACGACGCGGAGATCGGGTGCGGCGGCCTGCTGCGCAAGATGAAGCGGTACGGTCACACGACCGGCATCATCGACCTGACCACCGGCGACATGGGCTGGGGCACGCCCGAGATCCGTGCCGGCGAGTCCGCCGAGGCGGCGAAACTCCTCCAGCTCGACGTGCGCGAGTCGCTCGACTTCGGCGACTGCCGCGTCGAGGACACGTTCGAGAACCGCTGCACGGTCGCGGGCGTGATCCGCAAGCACCGGCCGCAGATCGTCCTCTCGCCCTTCTACGACCTGCCGATCGGGCGAGGTCTCGGGCACAACGACCACTACAAGTCCGGCCAGATCGTCGCGAACGCCTACAACCTGGCCCACCTCTCGAAGGTGCCGGTGCCCGGCGAGCCGTACCAGGCCAAGGCGATCTACTTCTACTTCATCCCGCCGGGCCACATGCCCACCTTCATCGTGGACATCTCCGAGGACTACGGGGACTGGCTCGACGCGATCGACCGCCACCAGAGCCAGTTCTACCACCCCGACCGACCCCGACCGCCGCAGTTCCCCCACCCGCGCGAGGCGTTCGAGTCCTACGCGCGCTACTGGGGCTGGCAGATCGGCGCGAAGTACGCGCAGGCCTTCATCGCGCACTCGCCGCTCAAGATCGACGACCCGATGGCGCTCATCCAGACGGTGGTCCCACGGCCCTGACGCTCCGAGTCCTGCTGCTCGCCTCGCTGCTCGCGCTCGCGGCGGCCGCGGGCACCGCCGCCGCCGGCGGCGGTGAATCGTCGGAGCTGCGCGCGGCCGAGAAGCAGTACCGGCGCCACCTGCTGCGCGCGCGACCCGACCTCGCGCTGCGCTGGGGCGTGCGCGGCGGCGAGTCGCGCCTCGCGCCCGTGACGGAGGCCACGCTGCAGTCCGACGGCCCCTGGCTGCAGCGCTTCGCCGACCGGCTCGCCGCGCTCGACCGGGCGGCGCTCCCGCCGCGCGAGGCCGAACGGCTCGACACCCTGCGGGCGCGCGTCGAGCGCGAGCGCGCGCCCTATGTGAGCGGGGCCTGGCTGCACGATCCGGGGCTCTACCTGCAGCTCGGCCCCGGAGCCGTCCTCGAGGCCGCGACGGTCCGCAGGGCCGGCGCCTGCGACCGGCTCAAGTACGCGGCGGGCCGGCTCGAGGCCGTGCCCGAGGTGCTGCGGGCCGCCCGCGTCACGATGCGGAACGGGCGGCTGGCGGCCGGGCCGCAGGCCGAGGCGGACTGGCGCGCGGCCATGGACTCGCTGCGGGCGCTCCCGGCCCGGCTCATGGAGTGCCGGGACCCCGACCGCGAGGCCGACCTCGTCGAGGCCGATTCGCTGGCCCTGGGCGCCTGCAGGCGGTTCCTGCGGTTCCTGCGGGAGGAGACCGCGGTCGCCCGGCAGGGCGCAGACGGCCGTTGACTCCCCCGCTTTCGGCCCCTAAGTTTCCTCGGCCAAACTCCGATACCACGGACGGAATCGGTGTCCTCCCCGGCCCCGGGGAGTCCTACGGAGGGTTCATGAAGCTCTGCGCACTGCGCACGCTGGGCGTGCCGTTGCTGCTCGCCCTGCTCGCCGGCCCGGCCACGACGGCCGATGCCGCCACCCAGGGAACCACGACGTCCGGCAGGACCACGATCGCGGCGGCGACTTCGAAGTCGTCGTCGACGGCCCGCCGGACCACGCGCCGGCGTGCCCGGCGCCGGCCTCCCGGCGGCGTCTACGCCCGCAACGCCATCCTCGTGGACCCGGCGACGGGCGAGGTGCTGTTCCAGAAGAACTCCGACAGCCCCGTGCCGATCGCGAGCCTGACCAAGCTCATGACCGCCATGGTCTTCCTCGAGCAGAAGCCGGACCTCGACCGCGAGGCCGAGGTGACGCCGGCCGAGCTGGACGGCGGCGGCCACACGCAGCTGCGCAACGGCGAGCGGGTGGCGCTCGGCGACCTGCTGCACATGAGCCTGATGTCGTCCGACAACGTCGCGACGCGCGTGCTCGCGCGCGAGTCGGGGCTGCGGGCCGACGAGTTCGTCGCGCGCATGAACCGCAAGGCCGTCGAGCTGGGCCTGACGGACTCGCGCTTCGTGGAGTTCACGGGGCTCGACGAGCGCAATGTCTCGACCGCGTCGGACGTCGCGCGGCTCCTGCACGCCGCCGCCCACGAGCCGCTGATCCAGGAGATCACGACGACGCGCCAGTACCAGTTCGCGACCGGCCGGCGCGTGCACGACGTGCACAACACGAACCGCCTGCTCTACAGCCGCTACGAGGTGCTCGGCGGCAAGACGGGCTTCATCCTCGAGGCGGGCTACTGCTTCGCCACGTGGATCCGCACGCAGGGTCGCGACGTGATCGCGGTCGTGCTGGGCGCGCCCACGAACGCCACGCGGTTCGCCGACACGGTCCGCCTGCTCCAGAAGTCGACCGCCCCCGCCGTCACGTCCGGCATGTGACGTGGCCGCCTCCGGGGGGAACTGGCGGGGCATCCTCGCGGGTTTCCTCGCGGGCTTCGCCGGGGGGCTCTTCGGGGTCGGCGGCGGCATCATCCTCGTGCCGCTGCTCACCGGAGTCTTCGGCCTCACGCAGCATCGCGCGCACGGCACCTCGCTCGCGGCGATCGGCGCCACCGCGATCGCCGGGCTCGCCGTCTACGCGTGGGGCGGCCACGTCGCCTGGATGATCGGCGCGATCATGGCGGTCACGAGCGTGCTGGCCGCGCGCCTCGGCGCCCGGCTCGCCGCACGCACGAGCCGCGCCGGGCTGACGCGGGCCTTCGCCGTCTTCCTGCTGATCGTCGCGGGGCGGATGCTCTGGCGCGCCTGGGCCCACGCCGCGCCCGCGGCCGCCGGCGGCACCCCCGCGCTCGCCGGGGTCGGCGGGGCGCTCGCCGCGCTCGCGGTCGGCGCCGGCGCCGGGCTGGTCGCCGGGTTCATGGGCGTGGGCGGCGGCATCCTGGCGGTACCGGCGCTCGTGCTGCTCTTCGGCGCCTCCCAGCAGACCGCGCAGGGCACCTCGCTGGCGCTCATCCTCGTGACGGCCCCCATGGGAGCGATCGAGCACCATCGCCACGGCAACGTGGTTCCGGGCCTGGTTCCGTTCCTCGCGATCGGGGCCGTGATCGGCTCGCCGCTGGCCTCGGGGCTGGCGCTGCGGCTGCCGCAGTCCGTACTCAGCCTGACGTTTGCGCTGTTTCTCGTGGCGAACGCGGTCGTCATGTGGATCCGGGCCGCCCGTCGGGCCTGAGGGGCCCCTTCCCGGGCCGGGTGGTCTGACCCACGGGTCGCGGTTCGGCTGGAGCGATGGGCGTTTCCGCCGCGTGAACACGCGTGAAATTCAAGCTCAGGCCCTTGAGCCTTGCCCGGGGCTCGCCTATCCTCAATTCGGCTTCGGTTCAGTAGGCAACGCCCGCGGCGGACCGCTCCAGCCGCGAACCGGCGCGAGACGCCGGATCACACCCGAGTGCGCCCCCCCGACCCGGGTTCGCATCTCGCTCTGCAGCCCACAGGAGAAAACCCAATGAAGAAGATCGTTACCACGCTCAGCGTCGTGGCGGCCCTCGCGCTGCTCGCCAGCTCGGCTCTCGCGGCCAACGCCGTCCGCATCAGCAAGGCCTACGGCGGCGGCGGCGGCGGTACCAGCTACTACATCTACGACGGCGTCGAGCTCTTCAACAGCGGCGGGACCGACGTGGACATCAGCGGTTGGACGCTCGAGTACGGCTCGGCAACGGGCAACTGGGGCAGCTCGTCGAGCAACATCTTCACCTTCCCGGCGGGCACGGTCATCAAGTCGTGCGGCTACCTGCTGATTCAGACCGGCGGCGCGTCGTCCAACACCGCTGCGATCGAGTTCCCCGTGACGCCCGATTTCACGACCACGGGCCTGAGCATGAGCAACAGCAACGGCAAGGTCGCGCTCTTCAGCGCCGAGAACGCGAACGTGGCCTGCGGCTCGGAGACCCCGGGCACGATCGTGGACAAGCTCGCGTGGGGCTCGGGTAACTGCCCCGAGGGCACCGCGATTGCGTCGTTCCCGGACCAGCTGACGATGGCCGTGCGCAACAACGGCGGTCTCGACGACACCGACGACAATTCGGCGGACTTCACGCTCACGGCCTGCGCGAGCGCGCCGCTGAACAACTCGGCCTCGGCGACGAACCCGGCCTGCGGCGCCACCCCGTCGATGAAGGGCACCTGGGGCGCGGTGAAGTCGATCTACCGCTGATCCCGAAGCACGACGCTTCGCTCGCGTTGCCGGAGCCCCGCCCGAAAGGGCGGGGCTTCCGGCATTTGGGGCGCCCCGCCGCCGTGGGCGGCGGGCGGGCGGGCCGGGGGGCAGGGCCGGCGAATCCCGCGGACCCTGCAAAGAGGGCCTTGAGGCCCCGCGGGGACTCTCCTAGGCTTCTGGCGTTCTCCCACGAAGCAAGCGCTTCGCGGCCGCGCCTGCCGGCCGCGAGGACGGCGCGAGACGCCGGACTCCCGAGTGCGTCCTCTTCCCCCGTGCGACCGCACCCACACCACGCACCGCGCAAGGAGACTCCCATGAAGAAGATCGCGACCACGTCCCTGCTCGCAGCAGCCTTCCTCCTGGCCGCCGGCGCCTCGTTCGCGGCGAACCCCGTCCGCATCAGCCAGGTCTACGGAGGAGGAGGAGGCAGCGGCACCTGGCTGTACGACTACGTCGAGTTGTTCAACGCGTCGGCCTCGCCCGCCAGCATCGGCGGCTGGGCGCTCGAATACGGATCGGCGACCGGCAACTGGGGAAGCTCCACCTCGAACTACTACGTGTTCGCGGCGGGCACTACGATCCAGCCCTGCTCGTACCTGCTCATCCAGCTCGGCGGCGCGGGAACCGCGGGCGCCGAGCTTCCCGTGACGCCCGACATCGTCACCACCAACATCTCGGCCAGCCAGAGCAACGGGAAGATCGGGCTCTTCAACGCGGTTCAGGCGAACGTCGCGTGCGGCTCCGAGGCGGCCGGATCGCTCGTCGACAAGGTCGCCTACGGCACCGCGAACTGCGCCGAGGGCACGGCCGCCGACGGCCTGACCAACTCGACGGTCGAGGTGCGGCTGAACGGAGGTCTCACCGACACCGACGACAACAGCGCGGACTTCGCCTCGCCTCCTCCGTCCGCCGCGAGCGTGACGATCCACAACGCGGCGTCGGGTCAGAACGTGGACTGCCTGGTCGTGCCCGCGACGAATCGCACGTGGGGCGTGCTGAAGGCGATCTACCGCTGATCCCCGGAGCGAGACGCTCCATCGGCGTGACCGGAGCCCCGCCCGAAAGGGTGGGGCTTCCGGCTTTCCGGGCGGGGCGGCTGACGCGCGTCCGGACGGGGCCGGCGTGCGATCCGCACGGGCCCGTGCAGGATGCACGGCGTGCGCGACCGCGCCCACGCTCCCGCCGCCCCCCAAGTGACGCCTGCCCACGCCGTTCACGCCGCGGCCCTGAGCTTCGCGTGCGGTGTCCCGCCAAGCACCTGCGGCGCGCGTGCTTGCGCCTCGTCGCCGAATCGCCACTGCGGAATCGCGCGGCGGCAGCCGAATTGCATTCGAAGGCTCGTGGCGGCGGGCCGACCCGCCGGTGCCGAAACGAGTTCGCACTCCCCTGCCACGGAGCCACTCATGCCTCGCCCCGCGCGCAAACGGACCCTGCAGGCGAAACGCTCGTCGCGCGACCTGCGTGCGAACGCCGCGCTCGACGTGCCTCCGGTGCGCGCGCGCGAGGAGCCGCGCGCGCCCCAGGCGCACGCGCCCATGTCCTCGCTGCCCGCCGAGGTGGCGCGGCAGTCGCAGCGCGAGATGGACCGCCTGCGCCGCCTGCCCGCCGGCGCGCCGGAGGCCGGGCAGATCCGCGCGTACCTGCGCTGGCTGTGGGCGATGCCGTGGGAGTCGCGGGCCTCCGAGGAAGCCGACCTGCCGCACGTCGAGTCGGTGCTCGAGCACGAGCACCTCGGCATGCCGAAGGCCAAGGAGCGCATCGTCGAGTACCTCGCCGTGCGGCGGCTCAAGCCCGACCTGCCCGGCCCGACGCTCTGTCTCGTGGGCCCGCCGGGCACGGGCAAGACCTCGATCGGCGCGACCGTCGCCCACGCGCTCGCTCGGCCGTTCGCGCGCATCAGCGTCTCCGGCACGAGCGACGCGGCCGAGCTCATCGGCGACGCCCGCACGGCCCCCGGCGCCCAGCCGGGC
The DNA here is from genome assembly GCA_964589945.1 of uncultured bacterium. GTDB lineage: Bacteria > Eisenbacteria > RBG-16-71-46 > RBG-16-71-46 > RBG-16-71-46 > CAIXRL01. The sequence goes on along the minus strand of CAZPVG010000043.1, from coordinate 6,208 downwards.
AAGATCGTACGCGCGCTGCGCGACGCCGGCGTGCGCAACCCGGTGCTGATGATCGACGGGATCGACCGGCTCGCGGGCGAAGGCGGCCTCGGCGTCGCCGAGGTGCTGCTCGAGCTGCTCGACCCCGAGTCGAGCGCGCACTTCGTGGATCACTACCTCGGGCTGCCCGTGGACCTCTCGCACGCGATCCTGCTGCTGTGCGCGAACCACCTCGAACAGGTGCCCGACGCGCTCCAGGAACGCATCGAGGTCATCGAGGTGCCCGGCTACAGCGAGGACGAGAAGATCGAGATCGCCCAGCGCTTCCTGGTTCCCCGCAGCCTGGCCGAGCACGGTCTCGGCTCGCGCGACCTCGTGATCCGCGACGAGGCGCTGCGCGCGATGGTCCGCCACTGGACGCTCGAGGCCGGGGTGCGGGGCCTCGCGCGCCAGCTCGCGACGGTCTGCCGCAAGGTCGCGCGGGCGCGCGCCATGGGCCGGCCGAAACGGCACGTCGTCACCGCGTCGAAGCTCGAGGGCTACCTCGGCAGCCGGCTCTACCAGCCCGAGATGGCCGGCAAGGAGGACGAGGTCGGCGTGGCGATGGGCCTCGCGTGGACGGCGGCGGGCGGCGAGATCCTCGTCGTCGAGGCGCTGCGCATGCCGGGCGCGGGCCGCGTGACGCTCACGGGCCAGCTCGGCGAGGTCATGCGCGAGTCGGTCCAGGCCGCGCACTCGTACGTCCGCTCGCGCGCCGAGGACCTCGAGATCGATCCCGAGGCGTTCGCGACGAACGACATCCACATCCACTTCCCCGCCGGCGGCGTGCCGAAGGACGGGCCCTCGGCAGGCATGACCGTCGGGCTCGTCATCGCGTCGGTGCTGAGCGACCGCCCGATCCGGCACGACGTGGCGCTCACCGGCGAGGTGAGCCTGCGAGGCAAGGTGCTCGTCGTCGGCGGCATGCGCGAGAAGGCGCTGGCCGCCTACCGCGCGGGCATCCGCACGCTCGTCTTCCCGGCCGCGAACCTGAAGGACCTCGCCGACATCCCCGCGGACGTCCGTGCCCGGCTCGACCTCGTCCCGGTCGAGACGATGGAACAGGTCTTCGACCTCGCCCTCTCGCGCGTGATCGTGCCGCAGCGCGTGGGAACGCAGTTCGTGATCCCGGGCGAGGAACCGGCCGGGCCCGAGTCGCCCGCGCCGCTCACGGCCGTGGGCCGGCGCCGCATCGCCTTCGATCCGGAGGACGACGCGTAACGGGGGTCAGTCCTCCCCGTTCGCCCCCTCGACGTCCTCGTCGCGCACCGCGCCGCCCTGCTCGAGCGCGGCGAGGTAGTCGGCGACGATCTCGCGCGCGTCCTCGAGCGCGCGGCCGGGCACCAGGATCTCGCCCCACGCGGTCGTGGACCAATCGCGACCGATGTCGCCGTACGCGGGCAGCCGCGTGCTGCGCAGCACCGCGGGGATGCCGTTGTTCTCGAGCACCCCGACGAGCAGCGCCCCCGACGCCGCGTCCGGCACGCGGTGCACGACGACGACGTCGCCGGGCCGCGCGGGCGGTTCGTCGGCGAGCGCGACGCGGCACTCCGGGCACGCCACGATCTCGGGCGCGTACTCCCGGCCGCACTCGGGGCACCAGGGCATCGGCGTCAGGTCCTCGCGGGCGCGGCGTGGTGCGCCGCCAGGCGCTTCGCCGCCTCCGCCACGTCCTCGCGGCGCGTGCACAGCGCCAGCCGCACCCAGTCGCCGAAGTCCGGGCCGAACGCCGTGCCGGGCAGGGCGGCGACGCCGAACCCGAGCCATTCGTCGACCAGCGCCCACAGGTCGCGCCCGGCCTTCGCCTCGCGGACGTTCGCGAACGCGTAGAACGCGCCGCGCGGCGCCGGGATCGCGATCGCGGCGCAGTCGCGCAGCCCGTCGAGCAGCAGCCGCCGGCGCTCGTCGTAGGCGCCGCGCATGGACTCGACGCAGTCCTGCGGCCCGGTCACGGCCGCGCGTGCCGCGACCTGCGCCGCCGGGAACACGCCGTGCGTCGTGTAGAACGCGAGCAGCGGGCCCAGTACCGGGCGCATCGCCGGCGGGGCGACGACGTAGCCCACGCGCCAGCCCGTCATCGCGTAGGACTTCGAGAACGTGTAGACGCCGATCGTGCGCTCGGCCATGCCCGGCAGAGACGCCAGGCTCACGTGCTTCGCGCCGTCGAACAGCAGGTGCTCGTAGGCCTCGTCGCTGATCACCCACAGGTCGCGCTCGCGCGCCACCGCGGCGATCGCCTCGAGTTGCGCCCGGTCGAGCACGACCCCCGTCGGGTTGTTCGGCGTGTTGAGGTAGATCCCCTTCGTGTTCGGCGCGAGCGCCGCGCGCAGCCGGTCGGCGAACTCCGCGGGCGTCCAGCCGCCGGGGCCGAGGTCCAGGTAGACCGGCAGCGACCGCATGGTGGCGCCCGCCGCGAAGCCCACGAGCTTGGGGATCGCCATCCAGTGCGGCGAGAAGACGAGCAGCTCGTCGCCCGGCGAGAGGAGCGCCTGCATCGCGAGGAACAGGCCGTGCGTGCCGCCGGCCGTCACCACGATGTCGTCGGGGTGCGTCGCGACCCCGTTCTCGCGCGCGAGCTTCTCGACGAGCGCCTCGCGCAGCCCGATCACGCCGCGCTGGTCCGGGTAATGGGTCTCGCCGTCGCGGGCCGCCTTCGCCAGCGCCTCGACGATGTGAGGCGGGGTCTCGAAGTCGGGCTCGCCGCGCTCGAGGTGCATCACGCGCTCGCCGGCCTGCTCGCGCGCCTTCGCGGCGGCCATCACGCGCCCGAGGTCCGAGGTCATGCGCAGCACGGGACGGTCGGCGATCAGCTGGGGCATCGGGGGTCTCCCGGGTTCGGGGCGGACGCGGCGCGGACGCGGAAATCTAACCCGCGTCGCGGCGCGTTCGCCACCCGCGTCGTTCGCGGGCCCGCGCTTCGCGAGAGACCTCGTGCGGCCGAACGCCGGAGCGGAATCCACCGCCCCGGCGCCCGGCGCCCCGGGCAGACGGGAACGCCCCCGGGCGAGAACCCGCGTCACCGATAGAGCGTCTTGAGGCTCCCCCACGGAACCCGCCGCGTCGGGACGACCTGGTCCGAGCAGGCGAAGTACTGGTTGCCGGCGAAATCCGTGAGGTTGAAGTTCAGCACGCCCGTGAAGATGCCGGTGCCGTCGCCACCGAGATTGTCCTGGGGCGGCACGAGCGAGCCGAGGAACTGGTTCGAGGCGTAGTCGTGGTTCGAACCGTTCACGAACGCGCACACGCGGATGTCCGCGCCCGCGAAGCCGAGGTCCGAGAGATCGAGGCTCAGCTCGACTCCGGTCCGCACCGCGAGCGCGGCGACCTGGTCGGCCGCTGCCGTGCCGCCCAGCACGCCGGCGGCGTTGCTGTTGTTGAACCCGACCAGGATGGCCTGCGAGTTGAGCCCGGTCCCGGTGGCGCCCGAGCCTTCCTGGGATCCGCCGAAAACGTCCCCGTACGAGGAGAAGTTCGCGGTTCCGAGCTCCGAGAAATCGAGGTCGAACCGGTCGCCGCCGGAGTTGCCGTGGCGGACGAAGACCAGGAAGTCGGGCTCGAAGCCGGGGTCGAACGTGAGCCCGGCCATCGCGCTCGTGTTGTCGTTCCCGGGAAGTCCGCTCAGCACGTTCTCGCCGCCCGGTCGCGAGTCGATGAAGATCTCGAGCTTGTTGAAATTGCCCTCGAGATTGCCGGTCAGTGCGAGGTAGAGGCGGTCGCCGACCATCGTGCAGTAGGCGGCGTCCAGCTCGCTGAGGTTGTCGCCGAAGTTCGTCTGGACGGCCTGCACGGCCGACGCGGGCCCGTAGCTGTCGCCGACGGTCGTGCCGTCGACGAGGGGCTGCGCGAGACTCGTGCCCGCCAGGGCGAGCAGCAGCGCGAGGGCTCCGAGTGGGGTTCGGAACATGGGGTACCTCCCGAGGGTGCGGGGGCCGGGCTGTGCCGGTGGCGGCCCGTGCGACCGTGCCGGCGGATCGCCCGCCATCGCGGCGGAGGACGGAACCGACGCCGCACGACGGCTGCGAAAGCGTAGCACCCGCCCGGGGCGGGCCGAGGCGAATTCGGGGCCGCGGCGCCTTCCGGATCGGCCCGGTGCCACGGGTGGGGGGCCACCGCCGGATCGCCCGGGGCGCTGCATTTCGCACGTTTCCCGGTCGGCACGGGCGTTGCCAACGCGCGTGGTTCCCTCGCAGCCCGCACCGCACCACTGGAGGTGGCTCATGACCCGTCTTCCGCTCCGTGACATCGCCGAAAGGCTCGCTTTCGCGCCCGACGTGGAGGGCTGCGTGGACGTCCTGCTCGCGTATCTCCGTCCGCCGCAGGCGGATTGGTACCCGACGCTGGCGCTCTACGACACCTCCCGCGAGGTCTTCCACCGCGTGTGGCAGCGCGAGCGGGGCCGCCTCGACCGGCGCGACATCGTCCTCCCCGTGGACCACCTCCCGGCGAGGTTCGTGCGAAAGTTCATCCGTCCCAGTGCATTCTTCAACGGGTCCGACCGCCGCTCGCTGCTCGCGAAGCTGTTCCAGAACAGCCCGACCTACGAACCCGACCGCTTCGAGGGACCCCAGGTCCAGCCGCTCACCGCGCCCGTGATCTGGCACTCGTGCCTCTGCCTGCCCCTGAACGACCACGACCGGCTGCTCGGCATGATCGTGATCGTGAGCCCGAAGGCGCGGGCGTTCACGCGCGCGGTCACCGAGGAGCTCTCGGCGGTGCGCGGCATGGCTTCGCTGGCGCTGGCCCGTCGCCTCGGCGACGCGGGCGCTCCCGCCCAGGAGCAGCGTGGAGCCACGGACGCGGCGCGCCGGGCGGCGCTGCTCATGCAGGGCCGCGTGCAGGAGCTGCAGCGGCAGGCCGAGGACCTCGAGCAGGAGAACCTCGCCAAGGCCGCGACGCTCGAGTCGCTCATGCGCGAGGTCGAGCAGCTCCGCGAGGACGCCGACGCGCGCCACAACGAACGCCTCGCGACCGCGCACATCACGCGCGCGCTCGAGGAGCAGGCCACCGCGGCCGCGCAGCACCTGAACGAGGCCTACGACCAGCTCACGCGCACGCAGGCGCTGAACGAGGAGCTGCAGGACACCGTGCAGCTCGTGCAGCGGGCCTTCGACGCCCTCTCGGGCACGGACGACGCGACGGATCTCACCCGCTCGCTGGTCGCCTGGTGCTGCGAGCACTTCGACGTCGGCCGCTGCAGCGTCATGCGGCTCGACGAGAGCCAAGGCGACCTGCGCATCTACGCGCACCTCGGCATGGACCCGGCGACCGCGGGGCAGGTCCGCGTCCCGCTGGGCCACGGCGTCGCGGGCTGGGTCGCGCGGCACCGCCGCCCGGTGTACATGCGCGAGCGGATGGACCGCACGCCCGTCGCCCCGACCGGCGTGGACCACTACAACTCGGACTCGTTCATCTCGATGCCGCTCGTCCACCGCAACCGCCTCGTGGGCGTGCTCAACCTGAGCAACAAGCGCGACGGCCAGGTGTTCACCGAGCGCGACCTCGAGCGGGCCCAGCTCGCGGGCAGCGTGCTGGCGCTCGCGATCGGCGAGGAGCAGTCGGCCGCGGGGCAGGCGGTCGCCTGAGAACCGACGCCGCCCGGGCCGGCCGCTTCGACGGCGCCGCCCGGGCGGCCGGAGGGGGCGCGGGCGGGTACTAGCCCGCGCGCCGGCGCAGCTCGGCGAGCGCCTGGCGGTGCGCCGCGAAGGCGATCGCCGGGGGCAGCGCGTCGAGCGGGAACCACTCGGCCTCCGTGGCGTCGTCGCCCGGCACCAGCGTGCCGCCGTCGCGCAGCGCCGTGTACAGGATGAGCACGGCGCGCACGCGCGGGTCGTCGAAGCCGGCGTAGACGCCGAAGAGGCCCGTCAGGTTCGCCCCGAGCCCGGTCTCCTCGCGCAACTCGCGCACGGCCGTCTGCTCGGGCGTCTCGCCCGCCTCCATGAAGCCCGCCGGGAGGCACCAATCGCCGGCGCGCGGCTCGTACTTGCGGCGGACCATCAGCACGCGGCCCTCCTCGACCATCAGGACACCGGCGGCCGGGACGGGATTGCGGTACCAGATGAAACCGCAGGCGGGGCACGTCGGACGCAGCGTGCCGTGCTCGTCGCGGGGCTCGAGCGCGGTGGCGCAACGCGGGCAGTAGCGGGGCTCCAGGAGCGACATGGGCGACGAAGGTTAGGCGCGGGGCGGCGCG
>CAZPVG010000042.1:0-34861 GCA_964589945.1 uncultured bacterium | reverse complement strand
CGCCCGCACCATCGTCTTGAACTCGCGCATCGCCCCGGCCGGTTCGGGCGAGGAGGCGTAGCGCCGGTCGGGCGCGAAGTACGAGAGCGTGTTGTAGCCCCAGTAGTTCGTGAGCCCGTGCTCGACGAGGTGCCGGTCGTCCACGTGGTGGTGCACGGGCAGCAGCTCGACCGCCGTCACGCCCAGCGAGACGAGGTGGTCGAGCACGGGCTCGCACGCGAGCGCCGCGTAATGGCCGCGCAGCGGCTCCGGCACGAGCGGGTGCCGGCGCGAGAAGCCGCGCACGTGCATCTCGTAGATGACCGTCCGGTGCCACGGCGTGCGCGGCGGTCGGTCGTCGCCCCACGTGAACGCGGGCTCCGCGACGGCGGCGAGCGGCGCGCTCGCGGCGTTGTCGCGCGGGTCCGGCGCGAGGTCGCCGCGCGGGCCGCCGATCACGTAGCCGAAGTTCTCGTCGCACCAGCGCGTCGCGCGCCCGATGCCCTTCGCGTAGGGATCGATCAGCACCTTCGCGGGATTGAACCGGTGGCCGGCCTCCGGATCGTAGGGCCCGTGCACGCGGTAGCCGTAGAGCTGGCCCGGCAGGACGCCGGACAGCCAGCCGTGCCAGACCATGTCGGTCTGCTCGGGCAGGTCCACGCGCACGCTCTCGCGGACGGCGTCGGGCGAGTCGAACAGGCACAGCTCCACCCGGGTCGCGTTCTCGGAGAAGATCGCGAAGTTGACCCCGAGGCCGTCCCACGTGGCGCCGAGCGGGTAGGGCTGGCCCGTGCGGATCTTCATTCGGTGCCGTCCCCGAGGAGGCGCAGCAGGCCGCGCGCCGGGATGTGCAGCCACGTCGGCCGGTTCTGGATCTCGTATTCGAGCTCGTAGAGCGCCTTGTCGATCTCGAAGAACGCGATCCAGCGCCGGCACGCGTCCGGGTCGGCGGGCAGGTAGCCGCCGCCGAGCGCCTGCGAGCGCTCGAGGTAGCCGCGCAGGAAGCCGCCGCGCAGGTCGGGCGCGGACGCGACGCGTGCGACCCCGCCGGGCTCCTGGGCGCGCGCGGTCTCGATCGCGTAGTCGAACGACCGCAGCATGCCGGCCACGTCCTTGAGCGCGCACTGCACGCGGCGCCGCTCCTCGAGCGGCCGCGCGGGCTCGCCCTCGAAGTCGATGAGCACGAAGCCCGCGGGCGTCTTGAGGGTCTGGCCGAGGTGGTAGTCGCCGTGCACGCGGATCTTCGCGAACGCGCCCCCGCCCTCGGGCGCGGGGAGGTCGGCGGCCGCCGTGAGCCGGTCGCGCAGGCGCAGCAGCCGCGCACAGGCGGCGCGCGCCGGCGGCAGCGCACCCTCGAGGCCCTCGGCGATGAGCGCGAGCACGCTGGCGGTGCGGCGGCGGAACGCCTCCTCCCACGCCCGCAGGTCCGCCGCCGTCACGGGCTCGGGCGCGAAACCCGCGACGCCCGCCCCGGACGCCAGGGCCGCGTGCAGGTCCGCGGTCGTCGCGCCGAGCCGGAGCACCTGCTCGACCAGCGGTTCGGGCGCCTCGTCGAGGCTGAGCACGGCGCGCAGCCGCGCGAGGGCCCACTGCCAGCCGTCGCCCACGTTCGCGACGAGATCCTGCAGCACGCCCACCGTCGCCGGCGGACCTTCGCCGGGCTCCCAGGTGATCGAGCCGCGCAGCGCGGGGACCGCGCGGAACCCCGGGCGGCCGGCGAGGAAGCGGCCGATCTCGACCTCGGGATTCTCGCCCGGCTCGAGCCGGCGCAGGAGCTTGAACACGTGCTGCGAGCCGACGCGGACCGAGGTGTTGCTCTGCTCGGCGCCGAGCGGGCGCACGTGGCTCTCGTGCAGCGCCTCGGCGTCCAGCCCGCCCGCGGCCGCGGGGACGACGTCGCCGAAGCGCAGCCGGCCGCCGCGCGCCCCGGGAAGGTCGTGCGCTCGCCCGAGGTGGCGCGCCAGCGCGAGCACGTCGCGCGGGCTGCCGGAGGCCTCGATCATCTGGCGCGTCTCCCCCCCGGCCTCGACGGGTCCGAGCGTCGGCCCTCCGGCGGGCTCGTGGCGCAGCGCGACCAGCATCGCGTAGCGGTCCGGGGCCCCGCTCGAGTACTCGACGCGCGCCAGCACGAGCGCGCAGGGCTCCGGGCCCTCGTCGATCCAGACGACGTCGCGCACGCGGACCGACGCGATGCGCCGGGCCTTCGCGCCGAACCAGCGCTGGCCCGGCAGGAAGCCGGGCAGCGCCCGCGCGAGGCTCTCCTCGAAGGCGGCCTGCCAGCGGTCCGTCGGACGACGGTCGTTCATGCGGTGCTCCTCCGGGGCGGTGCGGGCGCGAAACGGCGGTCGGCCGCGCCCGCGAAACCGTACGTGACGGCCGCTACAGGTGCCTCAGTTCGTCGGGTGCGGACTTCTCCTCGGGGGGCGTCTCGGGGAACTGCCGCTCGATGAGCCGGCGCGCCACGGGGCCGCCGCCGACGCCGATCGCGATGGCGACACCCAGCATGACCGCGCCGAACGCAATCGCGAACGCCGTCAGCATGATGGTCTTCGCGACGCCGATCTGCTCGAGCGCCATCGCGACGGTGAGCGCCACGATCAGCCAGCGTACGCCGCCGCTCAGCAGGCGGGCCGAAGGCAGGCTCGAGTTGACCGCCGCGAGCAGCGTCGCCCGCCACGCGAAATTGGCCGCGATGAGGCCCACGACGAAGATCACGAGGCCCACGGCGAGTCGCGGCATGAACGCCACGAAGTCCGCCGTGAGCGTCTCCATGCCGGTGAAGCCCAGGGCCCCGATGCCCGAGAGAACGAAGGCGGCCCACACGAGCCAGAACACGAGCGACGCCACGACCTCGGAGGCGGACGGCAGCGTCACCTTCTTGAGCATGGCCGACGCGCCGGTGCGGTCGGCGAGCACGTCGAACCGGGCCCAGCGCAGCAGGTGCCGGAGCACGAACGCCAGCACCCAGCCGATGAGCCACCCGGCCAGGATCAGGCTCAGCATCGCGAGCAGGTGGGGCAGGAACGTTTCGACCCCGCCCAGGAAGTCCCGCCACGCGGTCTGCAGCACTTCCGCGATGGATTGCGCCATGGTTCACCTCCCGCCTTCGGAGTTCCAGAGCTCGAGCAGGTACGGCCGGCGGCTCTCGTATTCGTGCTCGAGCGCGGTGATTCTCTCGCGAAGGGCCGGTTCGTCCGCGGAGGCGATCTCCGCGAAGAACGACGCCGTCCGGCCCAGGTAGAGGGGCACCATCGCCTGCGTGAGGTGCTCCCGGTTCATGACGCCGCGATGCGCCGACGCGGCGAACTCGTAGACCGCCCCCACCCAGACCGGGTCCGGCAGCTGCGGCACCTCGTCCTCGGACGCCGCGGCGGTGTGGAGCCGCTCCAGCGTCGCGGGGGTGAGGATCTCGCGCAGCAGCGGCGCGAGGTCGCGTACGCCCGAGCGGAATCGTTCGACGAGCGGCCCCGCGGCGATCGGCACGTCCGGGCCCTCGGCCTCGCGCGGCTCACCGATCACCGGCGGCTCGGACGGCTCGGTGCGGGTGCACCAGGCGGGGGCGTGCCGGTCGAGGCAGTCGAACGCCGTGCCGACGACCTGGCCGAACAGCTCGGGCAGGCTCGTGCGGGAGGGGCGCGGAGTGAACCGGCACGGGCCCAGGTGCACCTGGCCGAGCCGCAGGTCCTCGGCGAGGGCCGTCGCCACCAGCCAGACGTCGAACGCGGGCCGCGACAGGTCTCCTTCCCACATCGCGTGGTTCACGAGCCGGGCCGCGAGCTTCCCCGAGCAGCCGAAGTCCGTCGTGAGGTTCGCGTGCAGGCGCCGCGCGTAGGCGGTACCCAGCAGCGGGCGCACGAGCTGGCCGAGGAGCGGTCCTTCGAACCGGTGTCGCGGGTGGATCGGCAGGACGACGTCGGCCTCGTCCTTCCACACGGGTCGCGCGAGCTCGGCCACCCAGTCGGGCGTCAACGAGATGAGGTCGGCGTCGATCAGGACGACCGCCTTCGCCTGGAGCAGGTCCGCGGCGGCGAACACCGCGCGCACGCCGCCGGCCCGGCCCGGGAGGCCGCGATAGGGGGCGCTCACGCGGTGCGTCGTGCGCAGGGTCGTCGAGCCCTGGCGCTCCGCGTCCGCGAGCGGCGCGGTGCGCACGAGATCGGGCGTCCCGTCGTCCGAGCCGCCGTCCGGGCTGATGAGCACCGTGCGCTCGCGCGGGAAGTGCTTCGCGAGACCGACGTGCAGCGTCTTCACGATGTCGCCGATCGTGGCCGCGTTGTTGAACGTCGGCAGGCCGACGAGGATGTCCACCTGTCCGACCGCCACCAGCTGGCGCAGCAGCTCGTCGGACAGGATGCTCGGTCGCGGCATGCGGAAGTCCTCGCTTCGGGCCCCGCCGGCTACAGCCAGCGGAGGCGGAACCAGTAGAAGGAGTACGGGGCGAGCGTGAGCATGTAGGGCAGCTCCCCGATCCGCGGAAAGAGGCTGCCGCCGAACATCTCGATCGGGATCGCGCCTTCCAGCTCGCGCAGGTCCAGCTCGACCGCCTGCGCCGAGCTCGACAGGTTGTTCACAATGAGGATCTGCTCCTCGTCCAGTGTCCGGAGGTACGCGAGCACCCGGTGGTTCGCCGGGCGCAGGAACTGGATCGTGCCCCGCCCGAACACGTGCGTGGAGCGCCGCACCTGAATGAGCCGGCGCGTCCAGTTGAGCAGCGAGTGGTCGTTGCGCCGCTGCGACTCCACGTTGACCGCCTGGTAGCCGTAGAGGGGGTTCGAAATGGGCGGGTGGTAGAGCCGCTCGGGGTCCGCGGTCGAGAAGCCACCGTTCCACGAGCCGCTCCACTGCATGGGCGTGCGCACGCCGTTGCGGTCGCCCAGGTAGATGTTGTCCCCCATGCCGATCTCGTCGCCGTAGTAGAGGATCGGGCTGCCCGGCATGGACATGAGCATCGCGTGCATCAGCTCGATGCGGCGCCGGTCGCCGTCGAGCAGCGGGGCGAGGCGGCGCCGGATGCCGAGGTTGATGCGCGCCACGGGATCGCCCGCGTAGGAGTCGTACATGTAGTCACGCTCGGCGTCGGTGACCATCTCGAGCGTCAGCTCGTCGTGATTGCGCAGGAACAGGCCCCACTGGCAGCCGTCCGGGATCGAGGGCGTGCGCTCGATGATCTCGACGAGCGGCTTGCGGTCCTCGAGCCGCAGCGCCATGAACATGCGCGGCATGATCGGGAAGTGGAACGCCATGTGGAACTCGTTCCCGTCGCCGAAGTAGGGCCGCACGTCCTCGGGCCACATGTTCGCCTCGGCGAGCAGCATGCGTCCCGGGTAGTGCTCGTCGAGCCGCCCGCGGAGGAACTTCAGCACGTCGTGCGTTTCGGGGAGGTTCTCGCACGACGTGCCCTCGCGCTCGATCAGGTACGGCACGGCGTCCACGCGGAACCCGTCCACGCCCACGTCGAGCCAGAACTTCATGACGTTCCAGATCTCCTCGCGCACCGCCGGGTTGTCGAAGTTCAGGTCGGGCTGGTGGCTGAAGAACCGGTGCCAGTAGTAGGCCTTCGACACGGGGTCCCACGCCCAGTTCGACAGCTCGGTGTCGAGGAAGATGATCCGCGCGCCCGAGTATCGGTCGTCCGTGTCGCTCCACACGTACCAGTCGCGCTTCGGGTTGTCGGGCGAGCTGCGAGCCTCCTGGAACCACGGGTGCTGGTCCGACGTGTGGTTCAGGACCAGCTCGGTGATGACGCGCAGGCCGCGCTCGTGGGCGGCCTCGAGGAACGTCCGGAAGTCCTCGATGGTCCCGTACGACGGGTGGATCGCGCAGTAGTCCGAGATGTCGTAACCGTCGTCGCGGAACGGGGAGGGGTACATCGGCAGGAGCCACAGGCAGTCCACGCCGAGGTCCTTCAGGTAGTCGAGCTTGCCCAGGAGCCCTCGGAAGTCGCCCACGCCGTCACCCGTGGAGTCGTGGTACGCCTTCACGTGCAGCTCGTAGAAGATCGCGTCCTTGTACCAGAGCGGATCCTGGGGCATGGGCTTCGCTCACCTTCCTGCCGTCGGGTGGTCCGGGACACGGGCGCGCCGGCTCATTTCGCGAAGTCGGCGCGCGGGGATGGGGTGTGGATCGCTCGCGGAGCGTCGCGGGCGGCTGCGGGACTAATACCCGCGGGGCACAGGCCCGCGCAACCGCCGTCGCCCCCCCGGAGGTCCGTTACGGACCCCGCCCGGGGCAGGTCGCCGGACGCGGGCCCGCGGAGGCGGTTGAGGCCACCTGCCGCCCGGGATAGGGTGCCGGTACCGGCCTTGGCCGTCCCACCCGGGGGTCCGTCATGACGTTCTCGGAGTTCTGGAACCACTCGCTCGTCCAGGTCGGGGGCGAAGCCATCACCGTGGGCAACATCCTGCTCGCGGTGATGCTGCTCGCGCTGGGCTACTTCATCTCGAAGATCCTGAGCCGGCTGATCGCGCGCACCCTCGGGAAACGGCTGGGACTCGACACCGGCGCGCGTGACGCGGTGCAGACGCTGGGCTTCTACCTGCTCTTCGTCGTCTTCGCGTTCACGTCGCTCAACCTCGTGCAATTCCCGCTCACGATCTTCACGATCGCCGGCGGCGCCGCGGCGATCGGCGTGGGCTTCGGCAGCCAGAACCTGATGAACAACTTCATCAGCGGTCTGATCCTGCATCTCGAGCGGCCGATCCGCGTGGGCGACCTGGTGTCGGTCGAGGGGACGCACGGCATCGTCGAGGCGATCGGCGCGCGCAGCACGCGCATCCGCACGACCGGCAACACCCAGATGATCGTGCCGAACAGCTTCTTCCTGCAGAACTCGCTCGTGAACTTCACCCTCTCCGACGACGTGGTGCGCACGCAGATCACCGTCGGCATCGTGTACGGCTCGCCCACGCGCGAGGCGGAGCGGCTGATCCTTCGCGCGCTGTCGGAGCACGAACGCGTGCTGAGGGACCACGAGCCGCGCATCCTGTTCACGGACTTCGGCGACAACGCCCTGATCTTCGAAGCCCTGTTCTGGCTTCGCGCGCGCACGATGCTCGAGCGGCGGGAGGTCGAGAGCGACGTGCGGTTCCGGATCGACGACCTGTTCCGTGAGGCGGGGATCGTCATCGCCTTCCCGCAGCGCGACGTCCACCTCGACACGACGCGTCCGCTCGCGGTCACGCTGGTGCGCGAATCCCCCGGCCCGGCCTCGTGAGGCTGCGCAAGCGGCATCCCGCCTCCGGCTCGAGGCCGGGAACGCTGGCCATTCCGGAGAAGGCTCCGCCCCCGCGCCTCCACCTGACGCGCTACGACGCCGCGTCGGTCGAGGAGCGCGAGGTGGCCCGGGTTTCCGACCTGCCGGAGAACGGGCCGCCGGGAACGGTGACCTGGGTGGACGTCCGGGGCCTGGGGGACGAGGCGGTTCTCCGGGCGATCGGTTCCCGTTACGGGATGTCGGCGCTGGCCCTCGAAGACGCCGTCAACGCGCCGCAGCGCGCGAAGTCGGAGCTCTACGCGCAGCACCACCTCGTGATCTCGCGCGTGCCCCTGCCCTCCGGGCGCGGACTCGAGGTGCCGCAGGTGTGCTTCGTCGTCGGCGAAGCCGTGCTGCTCACGTTCCAGGAGCGCCCGCTCGGCCTGTTCGACCCGGTCCGGGAGCGCATCCGGGCGGGCATCGGGCCCATCCGCTCGGCCGGCGCGGACTACCTCGCCTACGCGCTGATCGACACGATGGTGGACCGCTACTACCCGGTGGCCGGGGACCTCGCGGACCGGCTCGACGCGGTCGAGGAGCGGCTGTACGAAGGGCGCGAAGAAGAGGTGATCGGGGAGCTGCGGCGCGTCCGCAGCCAGCTCGTCCTGCTCCGGCGCATCGGGTGGCCGCAGCGCGAGATGGTGAACGCCCTGCTGCGCGAGCAGTCGCCGTTCGTGCGGCCCGAGGTGCAGGGCTACCTGCGCGACACGCACGACCACATCGCGCAGATCGCCGAGCTGGTGGACTCCTCGCGGGACCATGCCGCCGCGCTGTCGGACGAGATCCAGTCGCTCATCGCGCAGCGTACGAACGAGGTCATGAAGGTGCTCACGCTCATGGCGAGCGTGTTCATCCCGCTCACGTTCATCGCGGGCGTGTACGGCATGAACTTCGAGAACATGCCCGAGCTGAGGACCCGGATCGGCTACTTCGTCGTGCTGGGCCTGATGGCCGTCGTCGCCACGGGCATGCTCGCGTACTTCTGGCGCCGCGGGTGGGTCCGGCGGCAACGGTCGCGGCGGGACTGAACGCGGTCGGTCGCGCGGCCCCGGCGGCCGCGTGCCCGCGGGTCAGGCGGCGGGACGCGCGCCGCGTCGCTTCGAGAGTCCCGTGAAGACCAGCAGCCCGGTGATCGCCGCGAACGGCAGCAGGGCGAGCAGGTCCGACCAGGGCCCCGCGAAGAACGGGTTGCTCGCCTCGGCCCAGTGCTGCAGGGCCTGGTCGATCGGCGCCATGACGCCCGCCATGTAGGCGATCACGATGCCGGCGATCGCGCCGCCGGCGATGTAGCCCGAGGCCATGAGCACGCCGGGGCTCTTGTCGCCCTCGGCCTGCAGCTGCTCGTCGGTCAGCTCGAGGTGCGCGAGGTCGCGGCGCTTGCCGCGGTCCACGAGCGCCCGGACCATCCCGCCCACCAGGATGGGGGCCGAGGACGAGAGCGGCAGGTAGACGCCGACCGCGAACGCGAGGGACGGGATGCCCGACATCTCGAGCACGACGGCGATCATCACGCCGAAGAGCACGAGGCCCCACGGCAGGTGACGGTCGAGGATGCCCTTGATGATGTAGCTCATCAGCGTGGCCTTCGGCGCGTCGAACTTGCGCACCTCGCTGCCGTCGGGACGCGTCGAGATCGTGCCGTTGATGCCCGGGTCCACGTACCACACGGCGACGCCGGCGTCGTCCACGAGGTACTTGCCCTCGGGCCCGTCCACGTTGTCGAGCTTGTGCCACGCCCGGTAGGACTTCGTGTCGTCCTTCGCCTGCACGCCCTTCAGGGATTCGCGCTTCGGGGACAGCTTCGCCGGGTCGGTGCCGATCGCCGCCCGCGCGACCTGCGAGGCGGGGACGTAGACCGTGGCCGCGTCGTTGAGCTGCAGGAGGATCGGGCCCAGCACGAGCGCCGAAAGCAGCGCGCCGAAGAGGATCGCGATCTGCTGGTACCGGGGCGTCGCGCCGACGAGGTAGCCGGTCTTGAGGTCCTGCGAGGTGGCGCCGCCGTTCGAGGCCGCGATGCAGACGATGCCGCCCACGGACAGCGCGGTGACGTACCAGCGTCCCCCGGTCCAGCCGACGATCAGGAAGATGAGGCACGTCAGCAGCAGCGTCGCGACCGTCATGCCGGAGACGGGGTTCGACGACGAGCCGATCTCGCCGGTCAGCCGGCTCGAGACCGTGACGAACAGGAAGCCGAACACGACGATCAGCACCGCGCCGACCAGGTTCATGTGCAGCGACGGCGAGAGCAGGATCGCCAGCAGGAGCAGCGCGATGCCGCCGCCGACGAATTTCATGCTGAGGTCGTGATCGGTCCGGGCCGCCGAGCCCCCGCCGCGGGCGCCGCCCACGTCGCGCAGGCCCTCGCGCAGGCCGTGCCAGATGAGCGGCAGCGAGCGGAAGAGCGAGATGATGCCGCCGGCGGCCACCGCGCCCGCGCCGATGTAGAGCACGTAGGCGCCGCGGATCTGGTTCGGCCCCATCTCCGAGATGAGCTGCGTGCCGGGCGCGAGCGGCGTGAGGAGCCCGTCGCCGAAGAACTTGATGAGCGGGATGAGCACGAGGTAGGCGAGCACGCCGCCGCCGCACATCACCGACGAGATCTTCGGGCCGATGATGTAGCCGACCCCGAGCAGCTCGGGCGAGATCTCGGCCGCCAGCGAGCCGCCCGCGTAGGGCCTGCCGAAGACCTTCTCGGGCGTGTCCTTCCAGAGCTTGAACGCCGACATCGCGGACTTGTAGGCGAGGCCGACGCCGAACCCGGTGAAGATCGTGCGCGCACTGATCCCCTGCGCGGCGGACTTCGCAGCCTCCGCCTTCGCCTCCGCCGACGAGGCCTCCCGCGATTCGTGCGAGGCGCCCGCCTTGAGCACCTCCGCGCAGGCCGTGCCCTCGGGGTACTTGAGCCGCCCGTGCTGCTTCACGATCAGCGCCCGGCGCAGCGGGATCATCATCAGGATGCCGAGCAGCGCGCCGAGCACCGCCACGAGCGCGACGCGGGTCAGCTCGAGGTCGAAGCCGAGGATCAGGATGGCGGGCATCGTGACGCCGACGCCGAACGCGATGGACTCCCCGGCCGAGCCCGCCGTCTGGACGATGTTGTTCTCGAGGATCGAGGCCTCCTTCACCCCGAAGAGCCCGAGCGCCTTGAACAGCGTGATCGAGATCACCGCGACCGGGATGGACGCGCTCACGGTCAGCCCGACCTTGAGGACGAGGTAGAGCGAGGAGGCGCCGAACACCATGCCGAGGACGCTGCCCACGAGGATCCCCCGCCAGGTGAACTCGCGGAGCGCGGTGTCGGCGGCGATGTAGGGAACGAACCGGGGCGACGAGGACGGGCTCACTGCGCTCATTCGCGGCTCTCCGGGCGGCGAGGGTCGGGGCGGGCGAAGATGTGGCGGGACACTACTTCACGGCCTCCCGCCGCCGCGAGGCCGAAGCCCCGCAGGACCTTCGCCAGCCTGCCATCCTGACACCCCCGCGACCCGATCCGACAGCCCCGGACCCTCCGCCCGCCGTTCACGGGGGACCCCGGCCGGTCAGGAGACCTGCAAAACCGGGGCGTTGCCGGTTCAGGGCGGAGGACCCGGGAGCCCGCGGGCATGGCCTGTGGATTGCAGAAACCGTGCGGACCATCCGCGCGCACCGGCCCTTCGCGACAGGCGGGCGTGGCCGACCGGAACCAGGCGCTCGACCGCCGGATTCACAACGAGGAGCAGGGGCTCGCATGAAGCGTTGGACCGAGCCGTCCGACACGCCGCACCAGGACCGTCCCGCCGGGCGGGCGCCCGGTCGCGCGACGCGTGTCGCCGCGTGGTCCCTGGTCGCCGCCTCCCTCGCGCTCGCGTTCGTCACCTGGGCCGCCGCGACGGCCGCCACGACGAAGCCCGCCCCCCTGCCGGGCTCGGACGACTGCGCGCAGTGCCACGGATCGGGCCCGTTCCCGTCGAAGCGCGTGGAGGGCGAGCCGCCCGACTTCAACGCCGCCGCGCTCCGCGCCTCGCCCCACGCGGGCGTGAAGTGCGCCGAGTGCCACGCCGACGTCGCGAAGGACGAGGACTTCGAGCACGCCGGGGGCACGCTCAAGCTGGCGCCGGTGGACTGCGGCGGCTGCCACCAGGAGGAGCAGGCGCAGTACGAGGAGAGCCTGCACGGCCGGGCGCACACGCGGGGCGAGAAGCTCGCCCCGACGTGCAAGTCCTGCCACGGCACGCACGACGTGCTGAGGCCGAGCAACCCGGCGGCGCCGACGAACACGGTGAACGTCCCGATGCTCTGCAACCGGTGCCACCGCGAGGGCTCGCCGGTCCAGGCCTTCTACCACATCCCGCAGGACTCGATCCTCCAGAACTACAAGGAGTCGATCCACGGCGAGGGGCTGTACCGGCGCGGCCTGCTCACGACCGCCGTCTGCACGAGCTGTCACACGGCGCACCACCAGCTGCCGCACACGGACCCGCGCTCGAGCATCGCGCGCCAGAACGTGGCGAAGACCTGCGAGCAGTGCCACGTGCGCATCGAGCAGGTACACGCGAAGGTCGTGAAGGGCGAGCTGTGGGAGAAGGCGCCGAACCAGGTGCCCGCGTGCGTGGACTGCCACCAGCCGCACAAGATCCGGCGGGTCTTCTACACGTACGGCATGTCGGACCGCGACTGCATGGTCTGCCACGGCAAGAAGGACCTGAAGGGCACCCGGAACGGCCGCGAGGTCTCGATGTACGTGGACGAGACCGAGATCCGGCTGTCACGACACGCGCGGACCGCGTGCTCGCAGTGCCACACGGGCGCGACGCCTTCGAAGATGCGGCCCTGCGAGACGGTGATCCCGAGGGTGGACTGCTCGAATTGCCACGTCGAGATCGCGGCGACCTACCGGAGGAGCATCCACGGCCAGCTCGACGCCAAGGGCAGCCCCGACGCGCCCGAGTGCCGCGACTGCCACGGCACGCACGGCATCAAGGGCCACCTCGAGGTGGACTCGCGCACGTTCGCCCGCAACATCCCGACGCTGTGCGGCGACTGCCACCGGACGGGACACAAGGCCGCGGTGCGCTACAAGGGCACCCAGACGCAGATCGTCGAGCACTACGAGGAGAGCATCCACGGCAAGGGCCTGCTGAAGAGCGGCCTCGTCGTGACCGCAACCTGCGCCGACTGCCACACCGCTCACGGCGAGTTGCCGGCGAGCGACCCGGAATCGAGCGTGAACCCGAAGAACGTCGTCTCGACCTGCGCGAAGTGCCACCGCGGCGTGGCCGACCAGTTCGAGGCGAGCGTCCACTACCCGGGCAACGTCCGGACGAAAGACCCCCTCCCGACCTGCGCGACCTGCCACACCGCGCACTCGATCAACCGGGCGGACCTGCGGGACTTCCGGCTCACGATCATGAACCAGTGCGGCAACTGCCACCGGCAGCTCGCCGAGAGCTACTTCGACACGTACCACGGGAAGGTCTCGAAGCTCGGGTACGCGAAGACGGCGAAGTGCTACGACTGCCACGGTTCCCACGACATCCTGCCGGTGACGGATCCGAACTCGCGGCTGTCGCGCGCGAACATCGTGAAGACCTGCCAGCAGTGCCACCCCGGGTCGAACCGGCGCTTCGCGGGCTACCTCACGCACGCGACGCACCACGATCCGCGCAAGTACCCCGTGCTGTTCTTCGTCTTCTGGGCGATGACCTCGCTGCTCGTCGTGACGTTCGTCGTCGCCGGCCTGCACACGCTCGCCTGGCTGCCCCGGTCGCTCCAGTACCGCCACATGCTGCAGAACACGCACGCGCTCGAGTCGAAGGAGCACGTGCGCCGCTTCTCGCGGCTCCAGCGCAACCTGCACCTGATGGTCATCCTGAGCTTCCTCACGCTCGCCATCACGGGCATGACGCTGAAGTTCTCGTACACGCCCTGGGCGAAGACCCTCTCGCGGATGCTCGGCGGCTTCGAAGCGGCCGGCATGCTGCACCGCCTCGGCGCACTGGTGACGTTCTCCTACTTCGGCATCCACCTGTGGGAGATGACGAAGCGCCGGAAGGCCAGCGGCAAGTCGTGGAGGGAGTTCGTGTTCGGTCCCGGCGGCATGATGTTCAACCTGACCGACGGGAAGGAGTTCCTCTCCTCGCTGAAGTGGTTCCTCGGCCTCGGGCCGCGGCCGAAATACGGCCGCTGGACCTACTGGGAGAAGTTCGACTACTTCGCCGTCTTCTGGGGCGTCGCGGTGATCGGCGCCTCGGGGCTGCTCCTCTGGTTCCCGACGCTCTTCACCCACATCATCCCGGGCTGGGTGCTCAACGTCGCGACGATCATCCACAGCGACGAGGCGCTGCTCGCCGTCGGGTTCATCTTCACGGTCCACTTCTTCAACACGCACTTCCGGCCCGAGAAGTTCCCGATGGACACCGTCGTGTTCACCGAGGGAATCCCGCTCGACGAGTTCAAGGAGGACCGCCCGCGCGAATACGAAGAGCTCGTGGCGAGCGGCGAGCTGCAGGAGCGCCTGATTCCGGCGCCCGATTGGCGACGGGTCCGACGCTGGAGGATCTTCGGGGCGATCGCGCTGACGCTCGGCGTGGTGCTGATTCTGCTCATCCTCTACTCGTCCATCTTCGGCTACCGCTGAGCGCCTTCGAGCGCCGTATGCGACGCGGGGCCCGCCGCACGGGGCCCCGCGTTCGTCGTGCCGGAACGGGCGTTGGAGGCCTTCGCCTCCGGCCCCCGGGCGGCCACCAGCGGCCGCGAATGCATTCCCGGCGAATTTCCAAACCCCTGAACGGCCGGGCGTTGTATGCTCCGGCGGTTCGCACCCCCTGAACCGCTCCAGGCGCCGTCACGCGGCGCGCACGGCGTACGACCAACGACGCCGGGAGACACGGTGCCCGAGAGCCCCGACTTGCCGGCTGAACCGCAGGAAAGGGCTTTCAGACATGTCGGCACCGCAGGAACAGGCCACGCTCGCGGCAAACGGCGCGAAGACCGCACCCCGCAATCTCCAGAACTTCATCGGCGGACGCTGGGTGGACTCCGCGGCGACCGAGTTCATGGAGGTCCGCAACCCCGCCACCGACGAGTTGCTCGCGCGCACGCCGCTGGGCGGCAAGGCCGACGTGGACGCCGCCGTCGCCGCCGCCACGAAGGCGTGGCCGGCCTGGCGCGCCACCCCGCCCGTGAACCGCATCCGCCCGCTGTTCACGCTGCGCGAGCTGTTCGAGCAGCACTACGACGAACTCTCGACCATCCTCACGCTCGAGCACGGCAAGACGCTCGACGAGTCGCGCAGCAGCATCCGGCGCGCGATCGACAACATCGAGCTCGCGACCTCGATCCCGACCACGATGCAGGGCCGCTCGCTCGAGGACATCGCGACCGGCATCGACTGTTACACGTACCGCCAGCCGCTCGGCGTGTTCGCGGCGATCACGCCGTTCAACTTCCCGGCGATGGTCCCGATGTGGTTCCTCCCGCACGCGATCGCCTGCGGGAACACGTTCATCGTCAAGCCGAGCGAGCGCGTGCCGCTCTCGCAGATCCGCATCTTCGAGCTGCTGAAGGAGGCCGGCATCCCGGACGGTGTCGTGAACCTCGTGCACGGCGCGAAGGACGCGACGAACGCGATCCTCGACCACCCGGGCATCGCCGGCGTCTCGTTCGTCGGCAGCTCGCCGGTGGCGCACCACGTCTACAAGCGCGCCGCCGAGAGCGGTAAGCGCGTGCAGGCGCTGGGCGGCGCGAAGAACTTCGTGCTCGTGATGCCGGACGCCGACATGGCGCGCGCCGCGCAGGTGAGCACCGAGTCGTGCTTCGGGTGCGCGGGCGAGCGCTGCCTCGCGAACTCGGTCGTGCTCGGCGTCGGCAAGGCCTACGACGAGATCTCGAAGCGACTCGTGGACGAGGCGAAGAAGATCAAGGTCGGCCACGGCCTCGAGCCCGGCGTGACGATGGGCCCGGTGATCTCGAAGGCGCACCGCGAGAAGGTGCTCTCGTACATCGAGAAGGGCATCGCTGAAGGGGCGACGCTCGCGCTCGACGGCCGCGGCTTCAAGGACCCGAAGCACCCCGAGGGCTACTTCCTCGGGCCGACGGTCTTCACGAACGTGAAGCCCGAGATGGTCATCGCGCGCGAGGAGATCTTCGGACCCGTGCTGTGCATCATGAAGGCCGACACGCTCGACGAAGCGATTGCCATCGTGAAGCGCCACGAGCTCGGCAACGCGAGCAGCATTTTCACGAGCAGCGGCAAGGCGGCGCGCGAGTACCGCTGGCACGTCGAGCCGAGCATGCTCGGCGTCAACATCGGCGTGGCCGCGCCGATGGCCTTCTTCCCGTTCGGCGGCGCCAAGGGCAGCTTCTACGGCGACCTCAAGGCCCACGGGGCCGACTCCGTCGAGTTCTTCACCGACAAGAAGGTCACGATCAGCCGGTGGTTCTGAGCGGCACGGCATCCGCGGAGGCGCCGGGCAAGGGCCCGGCGCCATCTCCGGGCCGGCGCTTCGCCGCGGGCCTGGGGGCCCTGGTGCTCGCGGCGGCCGTGTTCGTGATTCCCCATCCCACGGAGGCGGTCGAGGCCCCGGACGCCGCACAGCTGCCGCGTCTGGCCGCGCGCTGCGATTCGGCCGGCCTCACGCGCATCCGGACGCGACGCTCGACGCGGATCGCCCGGCGGCTGCGGATCGAGGCCGACGCGGTCGTGCTGCTGGGGCCCTCGCGGGCGGCGATCATCGAGGTCGGACCGCGGGCCCCGGATCTCGACCGACGCATCCCCTGGGCCGAGGTCGAGAGCCTGTCGCTCGGCCGCTCGCACCTGCGCGAGGGCGCCCTCGCGGGCGTGCTCGTCGGCGCCGCCCTCGGCGGGGCGCTCGTCGCCCGGAGCGGCCCCGACGCGTTCCAGACCGGCGACAATTTCAACGTCGGCGTCGCGGTCGTCGGCACCCTCGCCTTCGGAGTGCTCGGCGCGGCAATCGGCGCCGCCCACCCCCACTGGACACCCCTCTACCCCTGATTCCCGGAGACTTTCCATGCCCCGCAAGCTGATCGGCGGTCTCATCCAGTGCTCGAACCCGGTCAACGACGAGTCGCTGCCCGTCGAGAAGATCAAGAAGGCGATGTTCGACAAGCACGTGCCGCTCATCGAGGAGGCCGGGAAGAAGGGCGTGCAGGTGCTCTGCCTTCAGGAGATCTTCAACGGTCCCTACTTCTGCCCCGGGCAGGACAAGCGCTGGTACGACGCGGCCGAGTCCGTGCCCGGCCCGACGACGGACGCCATCGCGAAGCTCGCCTCGAAGCACCGGATGGCCGTGGTCGTGCCCGTCTACGAGAAGGAGATGGCCGGCGTGCTCTACAACACCGCCGCCGTCTACGACGCCGACGGCTCGTACCTTGGCAAGTACCGCAAGAACCACATCCCGCACACGAGCGGGTTCTGGGAGAAGTACTTCTTCAAGCCGGGCAACCTCGGCTACCCGGTGTTCGAGACGCGCTACGCGAAGGTCGGGGTGTACATCTGCTACGACCGCCACTTCCCCGAGGGCGCGCGCGCCCTGGGGCTGAACGGCGCCGAGATCGTGTTCAATCCCAGCGCGACGGTGGCCGGGCTCTCGCAGTACCTGTGGAAGCTCGAGCAGCCGGCGCACGCCGTGGCGAACGGCTACTTCGTCGGCGCCATCAACCGCGTCGGCACCGAGGCGCCCTGGAACATCGGCAAGTTCTACGGCTCGTCGTACTTCGTGGACCCGCGCGGGAACTTCCTCGCGCAGGCGAACGAGGATGACGACGCGCTCGTCGTCGCCGAGATGGACCTCGACCTGATCGACGAGGTCCGCAAGACCTGGCAGTTCTTCCGCGACCGGCGCCCCGAGACCTACGGGGAGCTCGTCGAGCTGTAGTCATCCCCGCCGGCCCCGGGCCGGCGGCGAAACGCGAAATCCACGCGGCCCCGAGCGGCCGCCGAGTCTGGGAGGGGGAGGAGTCATGGGCATCGTGATCCGCAGCGGCGAGGTGGTCACCGCGTCCGAGCGCTACGTCGCGGACGTGCGCCTGGACGGCGGCTCGATCACCGACATCGCCGCGAAGCTCGAGCCGAAGGACGGCGACGAAACCATCGACGCGGCCGGCCAGTACGTCCTGCCGGGGTTCATCGACCCGCACGTTCACATGGAACTGCCGTTCATGGGCACGGTGAGCGCGGACGACTTCGAGATCGGCGGGGCCTCGGGCGCGGCGGGCGGCGTCACCTGCTACATCGACTTCTGCATGCAGGGCAAGGGTGAGCCGCTGCCGAAGGCGATCGAGGGCTGGCACGCCAAGGCGAAGAAGTCGGCGATCGACTACTCGTACCACATGGCCATCACGGACTTCGGCCCGAACACCGCGGCCGAGATGCGCGAGGTCGTCGAGAAGCACGGCATCACGAGCTTCAAGATCTTCATGGCCTACAAGGGTGCGCTGATGGTGGACGATGGCCAGCTCTACGAGATCATGCGCGAGGCTGCGAAGATCGGGGCCGTGGTCACGGTGCACGCCGAGAACGGCGAGGCGGTGTGGCACCTGCAGCAGGAGCTGCTGGCCAAGAACTGCACCGGGCCGGAGTTCCACCCGGTCTCGCGCCCCAGCATCGTCGAGGGCGAGGCGACCGAGCGCGCGCTGGCGATGGCGCGGCTGCACGGCGCGACCGCGTACATCGTGCACATGACCTGCAAGGAGTCCGTGCAGGCGCTCCAGCGGGCGAAGCTGCTCGGGCAGCGCTGCTACGGCGAGACCTGCCCGCAGTACCTGCTGCTCGACGACACGGTGTTCGACAAGCCCGACTTCGGCGGCTCTGCGTACGTGATGAGCCCGCCGATCCGGCCGCGCCACATGGGGCACCACGCCGCGCTGTGGAGCAGCCTGTCGAACCGCATGCTCGACTCGGTCGGAACCGACCACTGCCCGTTCACGCACGAGCAGAAGAAGATGGGCGTCAGCGACTTCACCAAGATCCCGAACGGTGCCGCGGGCATCGAGGACCGCCTGGTGCTCCTCTACACGTACGGCGTGCTCGGCGGGCACTTCGACCTCAACCGCATGGTCGAGCTCGGCAGCACGGGGCCGGCCCGCATCTTCGGGCTCGCGAAGAAGGGCTCGATCGGTGTCGGGATGGATGCCGACCTCGTCCTGTTCGACCCGAAGGGCGAGCGCTCGCTGAGCGCGAAGACGCACCACTCGAAGGCCGACCGCAGCGTCTACGAGGGCTTCAGCGTCCGCGGCCGCGTCGCCCGCACCATCGCCGCCGGCCGCACCGTCTGGGACGGCCAGAACCTCACGACCACGCGCGGAGCCGGCCGGTTCGTCGCGCGCAAGCCCACCCATTTCGCCCAGCACGCGGAGGTGAAGCCTTGAACCCGAAAGCCGCTCCCGAGTCGATGACCGCCGCGGAGGTCCGCGCGAAGCACAAGAAGTACCTGTTCCCGTCGGTCACGAACTACTACGCCGAGTCCGTCGTGCTCTCGGAGGGGCGCGGCATGCGCGTCCGCGACCTCGACGGGACCGAGTACCTGGACTTCTTCGGCGGCATCCTCACCGTGTCAGTGGGGCACTGCAACGAGGACGTCAACGCCGCGGTCAAGGCGCAGATCGACCGCCTCGGCCACGTCTCGACGCTCTACCCCACCCTGCCGATCGTCGAGCTGGCCGAGAAGCTCGTCTCCCTCGCGCCCGGCAGGCTCCAGAAGGCCTACTTCACCGCGAGCGGCACCGAGGCGGACGAGACCGCCGTGACGCTGGCGCAGGTCTACACGGGGCGCAGCGAGATCATCGCGCTTCGGCACGGCTACTCCGGCCGCTCGATGCTCGCCCAGTCGCTCACCGCCCACGCCCCGTGGCGCGCCGTGCCCACGCAGATCGCCGGCATCAAGCACGCGCCGTCGCCCTACTGCTACCGCTGCCCGCTCAAGCAGACGTACCCCGGGTGCGGCGTGGCGTGCGCGCAGGACCTCGAGGAGCTGATCCGCACGACCACGACCGGCCAGATCGCGGGCTTCCTCGCCGAGCCCATCCAGGGCGTCGGCGGGTTCGTCACCCCGCCGAAGGAGTACTTCCAGATCGCGGTCGAGATCGTCCGCAAGTACGGCGGCGTGTTCATCTGCGACGAGGTCCAGACCGGCTTCGGGCGCACCGGGGAGAAGTGGTGGGGCTGCGAGCACTACGGGGTCGAGCCCGACATCATGACGATGGCGAAGGGCATCGCGAACGGCATGCCGCTGTCGGCGACGCTCGCGACGACCGCCATCGCCGACTCGTTCACGAAGGCCCAGATCTCGACGTTCGGCGGGAACCCGATCACCGCCACCGCGGGCAAGGCCACGATCGACTACATCGAGTCGCACGACCTTCGCCGCAACGCGGCGGTCCAGGGCGCGCGGCTGCGCGAGGGCCTCGAGAGGCTGCAGAAGAAGCACCCGCGGATCATCGGCGACGTCCGGGGCATGGGCCTCATGCAGGGCGTCGAGCTCGTGAAGGACGAGACGGCGGGCGACCGCACGCCGAACCCGCAGGCCGTCAACGCCCTGTTCGAGGAGTGCCGCAAGCGCGGCCTGCTCATCGGTAAGGGCGGCCTGCTCGGCAACTGCCTCCGAATCGCCCCGCCCCTGACGGTCGGCGCGGCCGACATCGACGAAGCCCTGACGAAGCTCGGCGAGTCGTTCGCCGCCATCGACGCGGCCTAGGGGAGGCGAACGAGTGAATCCCGCACCCCCGCCGTTTCCGGAAGACCGCCTCGAGCGGAAGCTCGCGGACGCGAAGCCGCTCTACGCTCCCGCCGAGGCGGTCGTCGAAGCGAACCGCTGCCTGTACTGCCACGACGCGCCGTGCGTCGCGGCCTGCCCGACCGGGATCGACGTGCCCACGTTCATCCGCCGCATCGGCACCGACAACGTGCGCGGTGCGGCGAAGACGATCCTGTCGGCCAACGTACTCGGGTTCTCGTGCGCCCGCGTCTGCCCCGTCGAGGTGCTGTGCGCGGGGGCGTGCGTCTACAACGCCTGGCATCGTGACCCGCCCATCGCCATTGGCCGCCTGCAGCGCTACGCGACCGAGGACCTCGTGCGGTCCGGCAGGGCCGCGTCGCTCCTCTCGCGCGCGCCCGCGAACGGCAAGCGGGTCGCCTGCGTCGGGGCCGGGCCGGCGTCGCTCGCCTGCGCGGCCTACCTCGCGCTCGAGGGCTTCGGCGTCACGATCTACGAGAAGCGTCCGTTCGCGGGCGGGCTCAACACGTCCGGCGTCGCTCCCTACAAGATGCCGGCGGACGACGCGCTCGCCGAGGTCGCGTTCGTGCGCTCGCTCGGCGTCGAGATCCGCACCGGCGTCGCGGTGGCGCCCGGGCCGACGTCCGAGTCGCTGCTGCGCGAGTTCGACGCGGTCTTTCTCGCACCGGGGCTCGGCGCGGACTCGAGTCTCGGCGTTCCCGGCGAGGACGGCCCCGGCGTCATCGGGGCTGTGGAATGGATCGAGCGCATGAAGACCGGCGCCGAGGCGTTCGTCGCGGGCGTGCAGCGGGCGGTCGTGGTCGGCGGCGGTAACACGGCCATCGACGCGGCGCGTGAGCTGGCGGGCCTGGGGGTGCCGTCGGTGAGCATGCTCTACCGTCGCACGACCGCCGAGATGAGCGGCTACGCCCACGAGATGGAGCACGCCCGCCTCGAGGGCGTCGTGCTGGTCGAGCGGGCGGTGCCCGAGCGCTTCGAGCGCAACGGGAAGGGCGAGCTCACGGGCGTGCAGCTGAAGAACGGCGACATGGTGCGCTGCGACCTCGCGGTGGTCGCGATCGGCCAGGCCCGCATCGCCGAGCTCGCGAAGGCGTTCCCGGGCGTGAAGCTCGACGCCCGCGGCTCTCTGGTCGCCGACGCGAAGACGGGCGCGACGGGCCACCCCCGCGTGTTCGCCGGCGGCGACGCGATGCACGGTGGCGAGCTGGTCGTCACAGCCGTGCAGGACGGCAAGCGCGCCGCGCGCGGGATCTGCGCGGCGCTCAAGATCGGCATCCGGAACGACTCGCCCCTGCGGGCGGGGCACGAGTAGGAGCGAGCGACCCCATGGCTGACCTCACCATCGACTTCGCGGGCATCAAGGCCCCGAACCCGTTCTGGCTCGCGAGCGCTCCTCCCACCAACACCGGCGACCAGGTGATGCGCGCCTTCGACGCCGGCTGGGGCGGCGCGGTGTGGAAGACGCTCGGCGACCCGATCGTGGACACCTCGAGCCGCTTCGGCGCGATCAGCGTCGGCAACGAGCGCATGGTCGGCTTCAACAACATCGAGCTGATCACCGACCGGCCGCTCGAGGTGAACCTGCGCGAGATCCGCGAGTGCAAGAAGCGCTACCCGAAGCACGCGCTGATCGTCTCGCTCATGGTCGAGTCGAAGGAGGACTGGCGCGACATCATCCGCCGCGTGGAGGATACCGGCGCCGACGGCATCGAGCTGAACTTCGGCTGCCCGCACGGCATGTGCGAGCGCGGCATGGGCTCGGCCGTGGGGCAGGAGCCCGACGTGCTCAAGGTGGTCGCCGGCTGGGCCGTCGAGTTCTCGAAGCTGCCCGTGCTGGTCAAGCTCACGCCCAACGTCGGCGACATCACGGACCCCGGCGTCGCGGCGGTCGAGGCGGGCGTCCACGGCCTCTCGCTCATCAACACGATCAAGAGCCTGACCGGCGTGGACCTGGACCGCATGGTCCCCCACCCCGTCGTCGGCTCGCGCTCGACGAACGGCGGCTACTGCGGACCGGCCGTGAAGCCCATTGCGCTCCACATGGTCGCGGCGCTCGCGAGCGACCCGCGCGTCACGGTGCCGATCTCTGGCATCGGCGGCATCTCGAACTGGCGCGACGCGGCCGAGTTCATCGCGCTCGGCTCCACGAGCGTGCAGGTGTGCACGGCGGTCATGCACTATGGCTTCCGCATCGTCGGCGACATGATCGAAGGCCTGTCGGACTTCCTCGACGAAAAGGGCATGAAGTCGGTGAACGAGCTGCGCGGGAAGGCGCTCGAGGCGTTCACGGACTGGGGCAACCTCGACCTCAACTACAAGGTCGCCGCGAACGTGGACCCGGGAAAGTGCATCGGCTGCGACCTGTGCCTGGTCGCCTGCCGCGACAGCTCCGTGAACTGCATCCACACCGACGGCCACCCGCTGCCCGCGGGGCACCGCGCCCCGACGCGCGAGGCGGCGATCGCCCGCGCGAAGGAGACCGGCATCAAGGTGACGTGGGTGGACTGGGACGAGTGCACCGGCTGCAACCTGTGCTCGCACGTCTGCCCGGTGCCCGGCTGCATCACGATGGTGGACGACACCCGCGGCAAGCCGTTCGAGAGCTGGAACGACCGCCTCACGAAGGGCACCGCGAACGTGCCCGGAGGCCTGCACGACTGAGCGTGAGGGAGCGAAGGAGCGGCCCGGCGGAGCGATCTGCCGGGCCGCCGCCGTCCGGGCGGGTCCTTCGCTCAGGCGTCGGCCGTGCCCTGCTCCGCGATCGCCAGCTCGAGGCGCAGCAGATCCTGCCGCACGCGCAGGGTGCTCTCGCGCACCATCTGGGCGACGTAGAACGGCAGCCCCAGCGTGGCCCAGAAGACGAGCCCGAACAGGATGAGCTGGTTGCCGCGCGCCGGATCGGGCGCGGCGAGGCCCGCCCACAACATCAGGCCGGCGAGCGCCAGCGTGAACGCTCCGACGAGCTGTGTACGCAGGTAGTTGTGCCAGCGCACGTGCTCGGTGCGTCGGCGCAGCAGGGCGATCGAGAAGACGCTCCAGCCGATGCTGAATGCGAGTCCGATGGCGAGCCCGACCAGCGCGACCGGGCGCCCGTCGGCCCGGTGCCCGAGGAAGAGCCGGACGAACTCCACGACCAGCCCCAGGCCGATCGCGAGGCCCGTGGCCTGGACGATACGTTCGGCCGCAGTGATGGGCCGCTCGACCAGGGTGCGCAGGCGCTCGCGGTACGCGCGCTGCAGGTCGTCGGAGGGCGGTTCGGCTCCCAGCAGCCCGCGACGCAGGTTCGATCCGTTCAAGAGTCGCCTCCTTCGAGGAGTTGCCTCAGGGCACGCCGGCCGTGGTAGAGCCGGGACTTGACGGTACCCTCGGGCGTTCCGGTAATGGCCGCGATCTCCGCGACCGAGAAGTCTTCGAGGAAGTGCAGCGTCAGCGCCTCGCGGTGTGCGGGACGCAGCTGTGCGAGCGCGGCGTGCAGGTCGCGCATGTCCCAGCCGTCGAGCGAGGGCTCGGGCCCGGCGGCCGGGGGCTCCTCCGTTCCGTCCTCCCCGAGCGGCGTCGCGTCGGGCCGGCGGCGCCGGAGCGACGACAGAGCCGCGTTGCGGGCGATCGAGTAGAGCCAGGCCGGAAAGGCGCGCTCGTCCCGCAGGCGATCCAGCGCGCGAACGACGCGCAGCCAGGTCTCCTGGAGCGCGTCCCAGGCGTCCGCTTCGGAATCGAGCAGGCGCCGCAGGTAGTAGAGAAGCGGCCGTTCCCACATCTCGACCAGCTCCGTCAGGGCGGTGCGGCTCCCGCTCCGGTGCTGCAGGATCAGCAGGGCGCTCCGAACCGCCGCCGGTCGGGATTCCTTCATGGTGTCCTCCGTTTCGGTTGCATCCACACCAAGGACGCCCGAGGCCGCCGTCCGGTTCAATCGTCCTCCGGAGCGGACGGAAGCAGGCCCACTCCGCCACGGCGGCGGCCCCGCCGGCGCAATTCCCGCCCCGGCCGGGGCGGGGGCCGTGCTAGTCTGCGCCACCATCTCGTTGCCGAAACTGGCGCCCACCGCGAGGGAGGCCCATGTCCACTGCCGGCACGCTGGAAACCGTCGCCCGCCCCGACGGCCGCGTGGAGCTGCGCGACCCCGAGGCGCTCCACGACAGCCCCATCTTCAACCACGACCTCGCGCCCGTTCCGATCGAGAAGCGCACCTGGAACACCTACAACTACGCGGCGCTGTGGATCTCGATGGCGCACTGCATCCCCACCTACATGCTCGCCTCGGGCCTCATGACGCAGGGCATGAACTGGGGGCAGGCGCTGTTCACCATCCTGCTCGGCAACATGATCGTGCTCGTGCCGATCCTGCTGAACTCTCACCCCGGCACCAAGTACGGCATCCCCTTCCCGGTCTTCGCGCGCGCCGCCTACGGCACCGCCGGCTCGAACCTGCCGGCGCTCATGCGCGCGCTGGTTGCCTGCGGGTGGTTCGGGATCCAGGCGTGGATCGGCGGCGAGGCACTGCAGACGTTCTTCGTCGTGCTGATCCCGGGGTGGGCGAACCTGCTCGGGCCCGGCTTCGGCGGGCACACGTTGACCGAGTGGCTGTCGTTCCTGCTCTTCTGGGGCCTGAACATCGGCGTCATCTACCGCGGCATGGACCTGCTGCGCCTGGTCGAGAACTGGGCCGCGCCGTACGTGCTGATCGTGACCGCCGTCCTGCTGGTCTGGGCGGTGAACGCGGCACACGGCTTCGGGCCACTGCTCGCGCACCCGGGTTCGCTCAACACGATGCACGACTTCCTGCCGGTCTTCTGGCCCTCGCTCACCGCCATGATCGGCTTCTGGGCGACGCTGTCGCTCAACATGCCCGACTTCACGCGCTTCGGCCACAGCCAGCGCGACCAGGCCGTCGGGCAGGCCGTCGCGCTGCCGACCACGATGTTCCTCTTCGCGGCCATGGGCGTGCTCATCACCAGTGCGAGCGCGATCCTCTACGGCGAGCCGATCTGGGACCCGGTCAAGCTCGTCGGCCACTTCACGAACCCGTGGATCGTCGGCTTCGCGATGTTCTCGGTCGTGATCGCGACGCTGGCCGTCAACATCGCCGCCAACGTCGTCTCCCCCGCCAACGACTTCGCCAACGCGATGCCGCGATGGATCTCGTTCAAGACCGGCGGCCTCGTCACCGGCCTCATCGGCATCGCGATGCAGCCCTGGCGGCTGCTCGCCGACCCGAAGGGCTACATCTTCGCGTGGCTCGTCGGCTACTCGGGCGGGCTCGGCTCGATCGCCGGCGTGCTCATCGCCGACTACTGGATCTTGCGCCGCAGGAGCCTGAACCTCGCCGACCTCTACCGGCCGAAGGGCGAGTACGGCGGCTGGAGCGTTCCCGCGGTCGTCGCGACGCTGGCCGGCTGCGCGCTGGCCTGGGGCGGCCTCGTGATTCCGCTGCTCAAGCCGCTCTACGACTACGCCTGGTTCGTGGGCTTCTTCGCGGCCGGGGCGATCTACGTGGCGATGAAGCGCGGGTTCGCGGCGCGCCCCGCCTGAGCGGACGCCGGCGCGCCGCGCTTCCCCGCGCGGCGCGCCGGGCGCGTCAGCCGACCTTCGCCGGGTAGGTGGCGAGAGCGGCCGCGAGGATCTTCATCGCGCGCTCGAGCTTGGGCACCTCGAGCACGTACGCGAGCCGCACCTCGTCGCGTCCCAGGCCCGGCGTCGCGTAGAAGCCGTCGAGCGGCGCGACCATCACGGTCTCGCCCTCGAGCGCGAAGTCCTGGAGCAGGAAGATCGCGAACGCGTTGGCTTCGTCCACGGGCAGCCGGGCGCAGCAGTAGAACGCGCCCTCGGGGCGACGCGCGAGCACGCCGGGCATCCTCGTGAGCGCGTCGGAGACGGTGTCCCGGCGCCTGCGGTATTCGTCGATCACGCCCTTCGTGTACGAGGCGGGCACGTCGGTCAGGCCGCAGCACGCCCACTGGTCCACGGTCGGCGGGCAGAGACGCGCCTGGCCCATGCGCAGGATCGCGTCCATGAAGCCGCGGTTGCGGCTCGCGATGTTGCCGAGCCGCGCGCCGCAGAGCGAGTAGCGCTTCGAGACCGAGTCCACGACCACGGTCTGCTGCTCGAGCCCTTCGAGCGTGAGCACCGAGCGGTGCTTCTGCCCGTCGTAGAGGAACTCGCGGTAGACCTCGTCGGCAACCAGGAACAGGCCGCGGTCCCGGCAGATCGCGGCGAGCATGCCGATCTCGGCGTCGGTGTAGACCGTGCCCGTTGGGTTGTTCGGCGAGCAGATCAGGATCGCCTTCGTGCGCGGGCCGATCTTCGCCTCGATCGCCCTGCGCTCGGGCAGGTGGTAGCCATCCTCGGCCCGCGTCGTGACCGGCACGGCCTCGACGCCGAGCAGCGCCGCGAACCCGTTGTAGTTCGTGTAGAAGGGCTCGAACACGAGCACCTGGTCCCCGGGATCGCAGAGCGCGGCCATCGTGAACAGGATCGCCTCGCTGCCGGCGGTCGTGACGAACAACTCCTCGGTCGCGAGCTTCACGCCGAGGCCGCCGTAGTAGCCGCGCAGCGCCTCGAGGAACTCGGGCAGCCCCTGCGACGGCCCGTACGGCACGTGGCTCTCGGGGAACGTGCGGTAGCGATCGAGGATCGCCTGCGGGGTCGGGATGTCGGGCTGGCCGATGTTGAGGCCGTGCACCGTGAGGCCGCGCTGCTTCGCCTCGACGGCGTAGGGCGCGAGGCGGCGGATGGGCGAGGCCGGCATGTGTTCCGCGCGGCGCGAGAGTGGGGACGACATCGTAGGGACTCCTTGCGGCGGGCCGCGCCGCGTCGGTTCAGAGGATCGGGAACTCCAGGCCGGCGAACACCTGCACGCTGCCGTTCTTGAGGTCGCCGCCGAACGGCAGCTTCGAGACGTTCGCGAGACCCTGCTCGTAGCGTCCCTCGAGCGTCCAGTGCAGGCCGCCGGCGGTGCCCAGCAGGCCGAGACCGCCGGCGACGCCGTAGTCGAACGTCTCGATCTGGTCGGTGCCGAGCGAATAGCCGACGAGCCCCGAGGCGCTCAGCTGCTCGTTGACCTTGAAGGCCACCGTCGGGCCGGCCACGACCATCAGGTTGAGCGGCCCCGCGGAGGCGGTCTTGAGCCGCAGCAGCACCGGGATCTCGACGTAATCGAGGTCGATGCCCGTCTTGATCGTGCCGAAGTTGATGCCGCCGATGCTCACGTCGTTCTCGGTGAAGGTCGAGCCCTTGCGCAGCCACAGCAGTTCTGGAGCGAGGTCGAGGTTCGGCGTGAGCCCGAGGGCCAGCGACACGCCGACGCCCGCGCCCGAGCGCCACTTGAGGTCGACGAGGTTCGAGCCGAGTTGCGACGTGACGATGCCGGCCTTGAGGCCGAGCCGGACGTCGGCGCGCGCGGACGAGGGCGAGAGCGGGAGCGCGAGCGACGCGGCGAGCGCGAGCAGGATGGCAGTGCGATTCATGGCTTCTCCTTGACCGTCGGCCCGCCGGCGCCGGGGAGCGACGCGCCGGCAGGGCCCTGAACGCGCCAGTCTAGTGCAACCGCGTGTGCCGCGCCCGGCGGCCGTTGCCCATCCGAAGTGCCGGCCGCCCCACGGCGGTCGCGCTCGCCACCGCGCCGCGCGGGACCGCTAACTCCCGGCCCCTTTGCGCGAAAGGCGGGCCCGCAGGCGCTTCACGTCGAGCTTCACCGGGATCGGGTGCGGGTCCATCTCCTCGAGCGCCCGCGCGACGATCTCGGAGACCGCCACGTCGCGGTACCACTTGTGGTTCGCGGGGATCACGAACCACGGCGCGTGCTTCGTGCTGCAGCGCGCCAGCAGGTCCTCGAACGCCGCCTGGTAGTCGTCCCAGCGGGCCCGCTCGTTCAGGTCCGCTTCGCTGAACTTCCAGTGCTTCGAGGGGTCGTCGAGCCGCGCCTGGATCCGCTCGAGCTGCTCGTCGCGGTCGATGTGCAGGTAGAACTTGAGGATCGTCGTGCCGTGCTCGACGAGGCGCTTCTCGAACTCGTTGATGATCTCGTAGCGCTCCGACCAGACGCTCTTCGGCACCAGGTCGTGCACGCGCACGACGAGCACGTCCTCGTAGTGCGAGCGGTTGAAGATCGTGATCTCGCCCTTCGCCGGGGCGGCGCGGTGGATGCGCCACAGGAAGTCGTGGGCGGCCTCCCGGGGTGTCGGCACCTTGAACGACCACGCCCGGCAGCCCTGCGGGTTGAACGCGGTCGCGACCTTGCGGATCACCCCGTCCTTGCCGGCCGCGTCCATGCCCTGGAACACGAGCAGCAGCGAGCGCCGCCCCTCCGCGTAGAGCAGGTACTGGAGCGCGTCCATGGTCTCCAGGTTCTTCGCGAGCCGCTCAGCGGCCTGCTTCTTGTCGTGAAAGCCGGGCGTCGAGCCGGCATCCCACTTCGAGAGGCTCAGGTGCCTGCCGCGCACGCGCAGACGATCGGCGATGGACTTCACGGTCCGCTCCTTCCTACTTGCTCGCGACCCCGAGCGCGAACATCATCGTGATGATGATGGCCATCAGGCTCTCGCCGGCGATGAGGCCCGAGGCGACCGGGATCACGAAGGTGTCGGCGAGCTTCGGGCGCCTGCGCTCGAGCATGAGCGCGATGAACGCCCCCACGAACATCGAGATCGAGTTGAACCCCTGGATCACGAACGCGAGACCCAGCCCCATCGCCGACGGGATGAACTTGCGCGCCTTCGGGAACGCCTTCTCGGCGAGTGGTAGCGCGAGCCCGAGGACCGCGCCCACGAACGCGCCCAAGCGCGCGGTGACCGGCACCGAGTCCACGCCCTTCGAGAGCAGCACCGCGACGGCCTTCCAGACCTGCGCCGCCGGCGCGGGGAAGCGGTCGGTGCCGAGCACGGCGGCGCTCGGCACGAGGTAGTTCCACGCGAGGCCGACGACGAGGGCGCCGGGGAGGATGCCGGCCATCTGCGCGAGGAACTGCTGGCGCGTGTTCGCTCCGAGCAGGTAGCCGCTCTTCAGGTCCGTGAGCAGATCGGCCGCGCACCCCGCGGCGTTCGCGGTGACCGAGGCGGTCATGAGATTGGCGGTCATGTTCGAGGGCACGAGCACGCCGTAGGTGAGCTGGACGACCTTGCCCATCGCCCCGGTGGGCGTCGTGTCGGTCTCGCCCGTCGCGCGGCAGGCGACCAGCGAGAGCACGAACGTCATCGCGACCGCGATCAGGCTCATCCACCAGTGCACGTGCCAGATGCTCCCGAGCATGTACACGACGATCACGGTCGAGAGCACGAGGCCCGTGGCCATCCACGAGGACGGGACCTCGATCGCAGCCAGCATGTCCTCGTCACGGGGCCCGCTCTTGCGCCCGAACAGCCGCCCGAGCCCCGAGAGCGCGCGCAGGATCGCGCCGGTGTTCATGAACAGCATGACCAGGCTCGAGACGACCATCAGCGAGACGCCGGTCCACAGGCTCCAGCGCGTGATGTCGCGGAAGCCGATCCCGGCGGCGGCGTTCTCCGCCACGATGTCGCCGTGCAGGATCGCCGACGGGACCAGGATCAGGTAGTTGACGAGCGCGCCGAGCAGCATGCTCCAGGCGACCTTGAAGCCCATGATCGCGCCGGCCGCGATCATGATGAGGCTCATGTCCCACTGCACCGTGAGCGTCGTGAGCGGGATGCCGCGGATGGACAGGTTCCCGAACGGCAGGCTCGCGGGCATGTTCCAGGGCATGAACGTGAAGGTGGCGTCGCGGATCCACGACACCACGCCGCCGATCACGCCGGCGATCCCGAGCGAGCGCGCCTTGTACATCGCCTCGGCGCCGCTCGCGTGCAGGCTGCGCAGCGTCTCGGCGGCCGCGGTTCCGCTCGGGAACTTGAGCTGCTCGATGTTGACCATCTGCCGCTTCATGGGCACGGCCATGACCACGCCGAGAACGGCCAGCGCCACGTTCCACCAGAACAGCGTCCAGAAGCCCATCGGCTTGCCCGTCAGCATCATCATGGCCGCGATCGCCGACACCATCGTGCCGCCGACCGAGTAGCCGGCGGCCGTGGCCGTGGACTGCATGCAGTTGTTCTCGAGGATCGAGAAGTCGTTCTTCACGATCCCGATCGCGCGGAAGCTGCGCCAGATCGCGAACGACAGGATGCACGCCGTGATCGCGACCCCGAGTCCCCAGCCCAGCTTGAGGCCCACGTAGATGTTCGTGAGCGACATCACGCACCCGAGCACCATGCCCATGAGGACCGCGCGCCAGGTGAGCTGGGGCAGCGTGTCTCCCGCCCCCTTGTAGACGTTCTCGTACCAGTCGCGCTCGATCTGCTCGGGGGTGCGGACTTCCTCTGCGGCCATCGGGGAGGGCTCCCTGCGGGGGCGGGCCCGCGGGAGCTCCCGCGGACGCAAGGGTTCAGTGCAGTCGCTTGCGGCGGTTCCGGACGAAGTCGCGGAACACGTATGCGCCGAGGTTGTTCGGGTCCGTCTCGTAGATGCGGCCGTGGTTCAGCTCGGTCAGGCGGCGCACGAAGTCGAGCAGCGCGGGATCGGCCGCCAGCATGAACGTGGTCACGGTGATGCCCTTGCGGCGCAGGTACGCCGCCTCCTCGAGCGTCTTGTTCACGATCTTCGGGTCGAGCCCGAACGGGTTCTTGTAGAGCCGTCCGTGCTCGCGGATCGCGGACGGCTTGCCGTCGGTGATCATGAAGATCTGCTTGTTGACGCCCTTGCGGCCGCCCAGGATCCGCTGTGCGAGCTGCAGCCCGGCTTTCGTGTTCGTGTGGAACGGGCCCGCCTGGATCTTCACGAGGTCCTTGAGCGGCACCTGCACCGCGTCGTCGCCGAAGAGCACCACGTCGAGCGTGTCCTTCGGGTAGCGCGTCTGGATGAGCTGCGTGAGCGCGAGCGCGATCTTCTTCGCCGGCGTGATGCGGTCCTCGCCGTAGAGGACCATCGAGTGGCTCACGTCCACCATGAGCACGGTCGCGCACGCCGAGGCGTGCTCGGTCTCGTGGACGGACAGGTCCTCCTCGGTGAGCGACAGGTCGTCGATGCCGCCGCGCTTCACGGCGTTGCTCACCGAGCCGAGCGGGTCGAGGTTCGCGAGGTCGTCGCCGAACTGCCAGGGCCGCGTCTCGGTGAGCCGCTCGCCGCCCTTGCCCGCGGCCGGCACCCGGTGGTCGCCCGCGCCGCCCGCGTCGAGGGTGCTGAAGATCTCGTTCAGCGAGTCCTGCCGGATCCGGCGCTCGCCGTGCGGCGTCATCTCGAAGCCCGTGGCGGTGCGCTGGGCCTCGCCGGACTCCTCGAGCAGCTTCTTGAAGTCCTCGATCCCGAAGTTCTCGTCGAAGAAGCCGTACTCGCGCCCGAAGTGCTCCATCCACTTGAGCGCCTCGTCCACGTCCCCGCCGGTCTGGAGCAGCAGGTTCCGGTAGATCTCCATGAGCTGGCGGAGGTGCTCGAGGTCGTTCGGTCGGGGCCCGCGCCAGCGGGTGTAGTCGAAACGCATGAGGCTCGGTTCTCCGGAAGCGGCGGGGCTGCGCGCGGCACGACTCGGGCCTCATGATGCCACGCGGGCCGCCGTGGGTGCGACCCGGTTCCGGGGCGCGGGGCGGCGCCCGTCAGGGCTGGCGCTGCGCCAGCATGACCGCGAAGCCCGGCACGCCCTTCTCCGGCTGGCGGCCCTCTTCGGCGATCACGAAGCCGCTCCCGGCGAGCCAGGCCCGATAGCGGTGCACGTCGGCGTGGCTCCAGAACATCTTGACGCCCGCGACGCCGCGAAAGTCGTCCTCGACCCCGGTCCACGGGTCGCGCCCCACGATCGCGAGCAGCCACCCGCCCGGCGCGAGCCAGCCCGCGATGCGCGGGAACAACGCCGGGTGCTCCTCCACCGGCAGGTTGATGATCGAATAGAACGCCACCACCGCGTCGAACGAGCCCGGCTCGAAACCGATCTCGGCCATGTCGGCGCAAAGGAACGTCGCCGCTGGCACGAGCGCCCGGGCGCGCTCGACCTGCACGGGCGAGAGGTCCACGCCCGTCACCCGCCAGCGCCGCGCCATCTCGCGGGTCGCCGGGATGCCATTGCCACAGCCCAGGTCGAGCACGCGCGCGCCGTCGGGCACCCGCTTCGCGAGCCGCCGCAACCAGTGGCCGTAGCCGCTCATCTCGAGGTCGGCATCGTCGCCCCGGTAGGCGTACGAGGCCCGTTGGTAGCCCTCGCGCACCAGGCGCTTCGCCTCGGAGGAGTCGTTCATGCCCGGTGCGCAGGTCGGGGATCCGCCGGCCGGCCCCGATCGGCTCCTGCCCGTGCGAGTCCGAGTCCCGGCGCGGGTCGCGACCGTCGCGAGGACCCGCAACGTGCCTGCCGGGGCGGGACGACGAATCGGCGGTTCATGGCGGACTCCGGGTTCGAGAGGCGGTCGAAAAGGCGTCCGTCCCCGTCCTCCGGCGGGCCGGGAGCGTTCTCGGGTGGGCGGTCGTCGTTCCGGGGAGACGGCGCATGATGGCACGCATGCCGGACCGCGGCTAGAGTCGGCTCGTGCGACCTTCGATCCTGCGCCTTGCGGCGGCGGCTGCCGCCGCCTCGCTGCTCGCCGCCGTCCCGCCCGCCGCCGCGGCGACCGCCGGCGCCCGCGACTCGCTCCAGCGCTACGCGGCGGGACTCGCCGCATTCGGGTTCAGCGGCCAGTTCGTGGTGGCCGAGGGCGATTCGCTCCTGCTCTCGCGTTCCTGCGGGCCCGCCGACGCGCGCGGTCGCCCCGTCACGTGGGCGACCGGCTTCGCCGCGGGCTCGATCACGAAGAGCGTGACCGCGGCGCTCGTCGTGAAGCTCGCCGGCGGCGGCATCCTCTCGCTCGACGAGCCGCTCTCACGGCACCTGCCGGGCGTGCCCGCGGACAAGGCGGCGATCACGCTTCGCGAGCTGCTCACGCACACGGCGGGCCTGCCGATGGACGCCGAGGGCGTCTACGCGCTGGACCCGCGCGAAGAGGTCCTGCGCGCGACGCTCGCCGGGCCGCTCGCCGAGCGGCCCGGCACGCGCTTCGGCTACTCGAACGC
Source organism: uncultured bacterium (assembly GCA_964589945.1). Lineage (GTDB taxonomy): Bacteria > Eisenbacteria > RBG-16-71-46 > RBG-16-71-46 > RBG-16-71-46 > CAIXRL01. The sequence goes on along the minus strand of CAZPVG010000042.1, from coordinate 1,861 downwards.
GGGCTTCCAGCTACTCGCGGCCGTGTGCGAGAACGCGACGGGCGTGCCCCTGCCCCGGCTCGCCGACTCGCTCCTCTTCGGCCCACTCGGCATGCGCGACACCGGCCTCGGCGCCGACTACGCGCGCTCACTGCGCGACTGGGCCGACGGGCGCAACGAGTGGAAGTGGCTGCCCGGCTACCACGACTGGCGGCAGGCCTGGGCCGGCACCGGCGCGGGCGACCTCGTGACCACGGCGCGCGACCTGTGGCGATGGGCGCGCGCGCTGCAGGGCGACGGGCCGCTGTCGGCCGCCGAGCTCGACACGCTGCTCGCGCCGCGGATCGAGGCGGGCCGCGGGCTCGCCTACGGTTTCGGCGTCTGGCGTCCGGCCTCGGGGGCCGGGGTCGTCTCGCTGGGAGGCGACATCCCCGGCTACCACGCGCTCGTCTGGTTCGAGCCGCGGCCCGGCGGCCGCATCGTCGCCGTGACCAGCGCCGCCGAAGCCTGGGGCCGCGGGCTGCCCGCGCACGTGACGGTGCGCGCGCTCTGGGACATCGCCGCGGGCCGGCCGCGCGCCCTGCCACCCGCGACGGTCGACTGGGGCGCCGAGCGGATCCGCGCGCTCGCGGGCGACTGGCTCGTGCCGCCCGACGGGAAGCTCTCGCTCGTCCAGGACGCCGCGGGCCTGAGCGCGCGGCTCTCGGGCGAAACGTGCCTCGCGCTGCTGCGCGGCCGCGACTCGACCGGCGCGATCGCGCTCGCGGAGGGCCGCACCGGCGACATCCTGCGCGCCGCCGTGGCGCGTGACGACTCGGCGCTCGCCGCCGCGCTGCTGCCGCCCGAGCGCGAGGCGTGGACGGACGCGCTGGAGCACGGGGTCGCGGCGGCGGCCAGGGAGCGCGGCCGCATCCGCTCGATCGTCATCGACGGCACGATGCCTCTGCCGTGGCTGCGCGGCGGCCTGCGCACCTACGCCCGCCTCGTCGGCCCGCGCGGCGACCGCGACGTGTCGCTCGCCTGGCTGGACGGCGGGCTCCTGGACGTGGCGTTCGGCGAGGGCCGCCCGGCGCCCGCGATCCTGCCTGTCGCGGTCGCCTACCGGGGCGGCCCCGTCGCGTGGGACCCCGTGACCGGCGCGACGCTCCATCTCGTTCCCTACGCGGGCCCGAAGGGCGCCCCGCGCCTGCGCCTGCTCGCCACCGACGGGCGGGAAGCGGCGGCACGTCGCGAACGCTGAGCGACGCGGCGCGCCGGGCCGTCAGTCGTTGCCGAAGCCCGAGAGCATGCTCTTCAGCATGTCCTTGTATTCCGTGCGCTTGCCGTCCGAGCGCTCGCGGGAGAGCATCGAGCTCTGGTGCAGGCCCTCGAGGACCAGCTCCATGGCCACGGCGTGCTCGTCGGCGTCCGCGGGCTCGAGGTACTTCGCCGCCAGCTCGGAGAGGCCCTGCACGCGGCCGAGCTCGGAGGCGTAGTCGTCCGCCGGTACGTCGTCGGCGATCGAGAGGTGCTGGCCGCTCGCGAACCACTCGAGCACCGGGCGGTACTCGGAGTTCGCCCGCGCGTCGTCGTCGTCGGGCGGCGGCGCGCCGGCGCCGCGCCGCGGCCGGCGCGGCTTGAACGCGTCGGGGAAGCGCTGGTTGAAGACCGCCTTCACGCCGCGGCCGAGCAGCGCGCGCGCCACGTTGAGCGCGCCTTCCTGCTCGCCCTCGAGCACCAGCTCGACCTTGCCGCTCACGGCGCTCACGGCGTGCTGCAGGTCGCACACCCGCGTGACGACCTTCTTCTCGCCCGTCACGAGCCCGCGACGCTCGGCGTTGCTCACGAGGTTCTCGATGAGCGCGATCGGCAGGCGGGCCGAGACGCCGGAGTTCTGGTCCAC
>CAZPVG010000041.1:0-35864 GCA_964589945.1 uncultured bacterium | reverse complement strand
CCTGATCGCGGGGCGGCGGTAGGAGGGCGGGCGCCCCGGAAGATCGAGCGCGGGCGGGAAGACCCTATCGGATGACCGCGACCCTCGCGGTGCGAGTCTGGCGGCCGGTTCCGTCGCTGACGCGCAGGAAGTAGATCCCCGGCCGGCGCGCGCCGCTGCCGCCCAGGTCGAGCGTAAATGCGTCCTCGCCCGTGCCGCTCGCCGCCAGCCGCTCGCGCAGCACCAGCCGGCCCTGCAGGTCGTAGATCCGGGCCCACAGCAGGCCCGCCGCACCGGTCAGGCGAAACGAGAGCACGGCGTCGGTTGGGTTGGCGAGGAACAGGCCGAGCGGGACGCCGAGGTCGGCGCGCTGATGGGTGGCCGTCTCGCTCGTCCACACGTAGCGCACGTCCACGCTCTCGCGGCGGATGCGGTAGCGCCAGAGTGGACCCGGGCGGGCGGTCGGGTCGTCGAGCGCGAGCACCGAGTCGTCGCCGGCGCGCACCGTGCCGAGCGAGTCGAACGCGCTGCCCTCACCCTCCGCGCGCCAGAGCGACCAGCGGCTAGCCGGGGCGCGGGAGCTGAGTGCCCAGCTGACGCGTGCGCCGTCGCCGAGCGGGGTGACGGTCGGCGCGGCGCACGTCGCGGTGCAGTACGTGTGCCGCCACAGGTTCGTGCCCTCGCGCGCGCGTCGCCAGATGAGCCACAGGTCGCCGTTCAGGTCGTGAGTCATCGTCGGCGCCAGCCAGCCACTCTGGTCGCTTCCCGGCACCTCTTCGCCGCCGTCCCAGCCGTGGCCGTTGGGAAACGCGATCGCCGTCACGTCACGCCAGGTGTCGCCGTAGCCCGAGTTGGTCCATGCGAAGGCCGGGTACTCGGTCGTGTCGTGCTCGGCGTCGAGGAACGTGGGCCGGAACGTCTCGCCCGGGTTCGGGACGCACCGCAGGCTGTCGCCGCGCTCCCAGACGCCGCCGCGGTAGCTGGACATGTGCATCCAGTCGTTGTCCGCCCAGAACAGCCACAGCCCGCCCGAGGGCCGGATGCGGAATCGCGGGTGCGCGGCGTTGAACGGCCTCGGATCCAGGTTCCCGGTCTCGACCCACTGCGAGCCATCAAGGATCGCGTATTGCAGGCCCGAGAGCCCGGCGTAGACGACGATGGCGGTGGTGTCGCCGAGCGCGGCGACCGTGCAGTGATCCTCGTCCTGGCCCAGGCGTACGACCTCGTGCCAGATGTGCGCCGTATCGGAGTAGAAGACGCGGACGTGGAACTGGAACTCCGGCGCGCGTTGCTCGCTGCGGATCGCCCACGTCCGTAGTGAGGAGGCCGCGGCTCCGTACTCGGTGGATTGCGGGGTGGTGCCGAAGGTGGTATCGGCCTGACCGATGGAGTCGAGCGCCACGGGAATGACCACAAGCGAATGGAGCATCGTTGCAGGATCAGCAGGCGTCAGAGTGACGATGCGACGCTGTGGCGCCTGCTCCAGCACGTACCTTGGCAGACCGGCCGCGGGCACGCTCGAGCGGGCAGTAAGGCGCCAGACGCTGTCCTCCCACGCGTAAGAGGCCCATGTGTACGGTCCTGTCAGATCCCAGCGGACCTCAAGAGTGAAATACGGCACGCCGTGTGCGTCACGGTCCAGCCGGGGCAGCCCAAGGTAGTCCACCGTACCCATCAGCGGCATCTGCTCAGCGTCCGACCACGCGCGGCCAATCGGCATTGCGGACACCTGCGCCCCTGCGAGCGTCAAGAGAATTCCGCTGAGTGCGGTGCGGGCAATGGTCCTGATCGGGAATGCCATATGCAGGAGCATTCTCCTTTGGGAGAGAATTGCCTGTACGGAAGCAAGGCTACTTGACGGTACAAAAAAAACAAAAGCCATTGTTCTCCGCGTCGGCCCAACGTCGGCAGGCCCCCCGACCTCCTCGCTGCGCACCCGCTCCTTCAACCTCGCCTCGACCGACACTTCGAATCGGTTCCGGCGGCGCCTTCCCCCACGGAACCCGCGTAGTGCACCGGGCAGCGGCTAAGCGACGCCGCAGCCCGACCGCGAGGAGTCCGCCATGCGACGCACTCGTTGCCGCCCATGGGCACCTCTTTGTCTGCTCGTCGCGGGCCTGGCCGTGGCCGGTCAGGTCCACGCCGGCGGGATGGGCATCTCTGCCGCCCCCTGCGGTACGGTCCTCGATTCGACCGGAGCATCGGTTACGACTTCGATCGACACGATTCCGTTCCACTATTACAAGGTCCCATTCTCACGTGGCCCGCACGCCAATCGTGATGTCGAGTTCCTGTGGAGCGACACCTACCTGTCGCGCTTCAACCTGCGGCTGGACGTAGACACCGGCCCCGAGCAACTCACCGACCTCGACCGGCTGGGCCAGGCCGCCTGCGAGACCGTGGGCAACCCGCTCGGTCTGCTGTGGACGAATATCCAGGTGATGTACAACCTCCTCGCCATGCAGACAACGCTGAAGGACAGCCTTGGCCAACCCTTCACGCGCCCGGCGGAGTACGACGCGGACGAGAACCACCCAATTGGCTTTCGCGTCGCGCAGATCACCGACCCCGACCTGGAGCGCAACCACCTCGACACGTATGTCTATACCCCCTCCTTTGCCGCTTACGGCCAGTACGCCGGCTACCATGGCGACGGCGGCACCGACGCGAAGCCGACCGCAAACTACGGACAGTACACCTCGAGCTACACGTCGTCGGCGGAGGACAGCGTTACGGGACACGGGAGTACTCCGTACCCCGGCAACTCCATTCAGATTCCTGGCCCGCTTCCAACACAGGTGGGCGCGCCAGAATCCGATCCGGACCGATGGACCCGCCCATCGGGGCTGGCGAGCGCCGACCTCATGCACGAGGGCCAGCACGCGATGAACGGAGCTTCCGGCCTGCACATGTTCGCGAGCGCCGCCGAGGTCGTCACCGGGCTCAACACGGATTCGCCCCGCTACGACGTGGACTACCACTACAGCCTCAGTCCGACCAGCGACAACATCAGCAACGCCTATCCACACTGGCAGTCCTTCACAGCCTGGCTGGCGTTCAACTGGCGCGGTACCGACACGACCGCCGCTGGCTGGCAGGATGATCTGCTGAGGCGGTGGGCCAAGGGCCCGCCGTCAGAGCTCGACTTGCGGGGGCTGGCTCTTCGCCTGCGAGGGCTCGAGTGCGCCGAGTGCGACTCGTACCCGGCCTTCGCCGGGCTCGACAGCATCGCGCGCGTCCAGCGGTTGATCCACGACTGGCGCGTGGCCTGCTACGTCAACAGCTCGAGCCTGCCGGGCGGCCACTACGGTTTTCCGCCGCAGTTCGGGTTCTCGCCTGCACGGACGCTCGGAGCGTGGCAGAACGTGGACAACGATGCGGTGGACGACACCGTGTCGGTTCCGCCGGTCTTCACGCTCGGCGTCGCCGACCGGAACGTCGTCCGGCGGCACACCGTCCGGCCGGCCACGGTCGCCGGCTCCCCCGACCGGCCGCTGGTGCTGCGCATGTTCGGGGCCGACTACTTCGTCTTCGCGGCGGATCCCGCGCTCGCGAGCACTTCGCAAGACCTGATCGTCCGCGTGCGCATGCCGGGGCTGCTGCGTGGTCGGTACACGGGCTCGGAAATCTACTGCGACACGTGCCGTACCGTGGCGTGGAGCGGACGGTTGTTCGCGAGCGTCGTCCGTTACTCGCAGGCCTCGGACTCGCTGTACCTGCATCCCGAATGGGCGACCGGCATCACGACCTCATCAGCGGTGCTTGATCGGGTGAATGACGACCTCGTCTTCGAGACGCCGGGCTTCGGCGCCGACACGAAGGCGGTGGTCGTCGTGGTGACGCTCGAGGATGGCCCGGAGGGCACGTACTCGACGCAGCCCCTGGTTGCGGGAACCAGCCAGAGTTGCCTGCCGACCTCGGCGCTGCCGGGCCAGTCGTTCGTGTACCCCTTCGAGGTCCTCGCGCTCGCCCGGGCGAACGAGCTGGCACCCGATCCGCTGCCGGTGGCGGCGAGCAGTCGACCCGAGTCCGCGCCGGCGTGGTCGCCCGACGGCGGCTCGCTGGCCTTCTCGGGCATCGACGCGAGCGGCCATCGCGGCATCTTCCTCGTGTCCGCCGCAGGCGGCACCCCGAGCGAGCTCGAGCCCGCGAGCAGCGCACAGTTCGATCCGTCCTGGTCGCCGCGGGGCGACGCGCTCGCCTACGCGCAGGCCCGTACGGGCGGCCGCGATCTGTGGCTCAAGACTATGGGCGGCGCGGCGCAGCAGCTCACGAGCCTGGAGGGCGAGGTTCACGCACCCGCATTCTCGCCGAACGGCGCGCAGGTCGCCTACCTGCGGTTCTTCCACGCCGTGCCCCAGGACAGCACGCCGTCGCCACCCGGAGGCGAGCTGTTCTGGCAGTCCGAGCTGCGCCTGCTCACGCCCGCATCCGGGGGCGATGTCGTCCTTGCGAGCCTGCCCGGCGACTCAAGCCTCGCGGGCGTTCGCTGGACGCCCGATGGGCACTACCTCTACTACCGTGGCACGAGCGAGAATGGGCTCGCGCCCTGGCACGTCTACACCGTTCCGGTGGGGGGCGGCACGCCGGCCGTACGCGACGCCCTCGCTCCCGATGCGCTGGCGCTGGACCTCCATCCTGGGCACGGACGAGTGCTCACGAACGACGCGCTCGCGCTCGAATGGACGCCCGTCTGTCACACCCAGATCACCGGCTGCCCGCAGTGCGAAGAAACGACCCAGCGGTATCCCTTCGTTCGGCTCGGCCTGCGAGACACGCTCACCGGCCAGACCGGACTTGCACCTCAGGTCCTCGGGCATGTCGAGCCGGATTCGCGGTGGTCGCCGGACGGGACGCGAGTCGCGCTTACCATGACCGACGAGGGCGATGCGAACGTGTACGTCACGCCCGTGACTTCGGATCACGCCCCCGCCTTCACCTCGCAGTCGACCTATTACCTGGTCGCCGCCTGTCAGGCATTCAATCTCCCCCTGTCGGCCACCGACCCCGACGGCGATGCGATCTCGCGCGAGGTCTTCGACCTGCCCTCGGGCGCCACGCTGCAGAGCGACGGCACAATCTCCTGGCCCAGCCCGGTGGTCGGCAACTACTGGATCATCGCCCGTGCGCTCGATCCGCAGGGCACGGTCGCCTCGCGTCTCATCCATCTGGAGGTGGTCGATCAGGGCACCTGCGGAGGTGGCGGCGGCGAGGGCGATCCCGACCCGATCGAGGGGGGCGGGCATCATTCGCTTGAGCGGGCGGCCGACGCGAACCGCCTGATCGGGACCGGCTACACCGGGCCCGCGCGACTCGCCAACACGTACCTCGACGGGGCCGAGAGCGGCGCCTGGGTGGCGCAGACGGCGCGGCTCGTTGCCGCCCGCTCGGACAGCACGGGACTGGTGCGGACGCGCGTAGCGGCCCTGCGGCCGGGCACCTTCCGACTCGACCGCGCCCGGCTGCTGGTCGTGGACCACGAGCCCGGCACGGTCGCGGTGGCGACGCCGGCCGGCCTCGCGGTGGGGGCGAAGCACCGCCCGGTGCGTCTGACGAGCGAGAGCGGCGAAGACCTGACACAGGCCTTGACGGGCACAACCGCCGATGCGCGGCTGTTCACGGCGGGCGCCTCGCTCACCCTCGAGTGGGCGGCGGCGGACTCGATCGCCGGCCTGGTTCTGGACTGCGCGCGGGCCAGCGCGGCCGACCCGGCGAGCGAGTGGGGCGTGCGGATCGAAGTGCCGGACGCATCGGGATGGACGCTCGTCGGTCGCATCCACCCGCGCAGCAGCTATGACGCGCTGGCGGCACCGCTCGATCCCGGAACACCGGTGCGGCTCGCGTTCGTCACCGACACCTACGTGCGCGAGGTGGCGGGCTACTCGCTCGGCGAGTCGGAGGGTGGCGCGGCCACGGTGACCCCGGTCGAGCTGGCCGAGACCGATACCGAGGGAGGCATCGAGCGCCTGGCCGCCGCTGACTCCGTGTCGGTGGACCTCGCGCAGGGGCAGGGCGTGACGTTGCTCTTCGATGGCCCGCTGCCGGTCGCGGAGCGGGAGCGGACGCTGTTCCTGGACCTGCTTGCGTCGTTTACACCGGAAGGCTCGGCGGGGGCGTCGAGCCGCGAGGCGGCTGAGATCCTGCCCGCGCGGTTCGCGCTGCGCGGCAACCAGCCGAACCCCTTCGGCGGCGGGACGACGATCAGGTTCGACGTGCCGCGCACGGCGACCATCCGGATCGACGTCTTCGACGCCCAGGGCCGGCGCGTCCGCACGCTGGCGAATGGGGCGTTCGAGCCGGGTGCGCACGCGGTCGTGTGGGACGGGACGGACGCCTCCGGCCAGCGGGTGCGGCCGGGCGTCTACCTCTACCGGATGCTCGCGCCGGGCTTCCGCGACCAGGGGCGGATGGTGCTGCTGGGGAGGTAGCGGCTTCTGCAGCCCCCGGAGGCAACGCGAAGGGGCCGGTCGCCAGCGACCGGCCCCTCCTTTTGCCAGGACCTGATGGCGGGAGGTGATCGAGGTGCACGCTTCGTCGGCCCCATTGCCCCGCCGGGCCGCCGCCGGTCGACACCGGCGCCCACGGGTCCTACGCTGCGCCCCTCCACGCTGGCCCGGCAGCCCCAAGTCCCACGGAGGTGAGTCCATGACGGAGTCACGCGACCGTTCCGCGCCCACCCGCCGAGAGTTCCTGCGGCTCGCCGCCGCCGCCGGCATCGCCGGCGCGATCGCGCCTCAGGCGGCGGCCTTCGCCCAGTCCGCCGCGCCGCCGCCGGCCCAGCCGCCCGCGCCGCCGGCCGAGCCCGAAGCGCCCTCCGAGGCTGCGAAGGCGCTCACCTCGGTGCTCCAGGACCGCCTCGGCAAGGACCGGCTGACGGACGAGCAGTGGGCGGGCGTGACGAAGGACTTCGACGGCGACCTGGCAGTGGCGAAGCGCCTCGCGGCCCACAAGCTCGCGAACGGCGACGAGCCGGACTTCGTGTTCTTCGCGCAGGAACCGTGAGGCGACCATGACCGACGCCGACCTGATGTTCCTGCCGATCCGCCAGCTCGCGGCGAAGCTGCGCGCGAAGGAGATCTCGCCCGTCGCGCTCGCCGAGGCGAGCCTGCACCGCCTGGAGACGCTGGGCCCGAAGTACAACGCGGTCGTCACGGTCATGCGCCAGAGCGCGCTCGACGAAGCGCGCCTCGCCGAGTCCGAGATCCGCGCCGGGCGCCACCGCGGCCCCCTGCACGGCGTGCCCTACGGCGTGAAGGACCTGCTCGCCACGAAGGGCGTGCCGACGACCTGGGGCGCCGAGCCCTACCGCAACCAGGTGTTCGACTACGACGCCACCGTGGTGACCAAGCTGCGCGAGGCCGGCGCGGTGCTGGTCGCCAAGCTCGCGATGGTCGAGCTGGCGGGCGGCATGGGCTACAACGAGGCGAACGCCTCGTTCACCGGTCCCGGACTCACCCCCTGGAACACCGCGTTCTGGAGCGGCGGCTCCTCGAGCGGCCCCGGCGCCGCGGTGGCCGCGGGCCTGGTGCCGTTCGCGATCGGCTCGGAGACCTCGGGCTCGATCCTGACGCCGTCCTCGTTCTGCGGCGTGACGGGGCTGCGCCCGACCTACGGGCTCGTCAGCCGGCACGGCGCGATGGCGCTCTGCTGGACGCTCGACAAGCTCGGGCCCATGGCGCGCGGCGCCGACGACGCGGCGCTCGTGCTCGCGGCCATGTCCGGACCCGACCCGCTCGACGAGACCTGTACGGGCCGCAGGCTCGCGTGGACCGGGCCGCCCGCGAAGCGCAGGGCGAAGTGGAAGGTCGCGGTCCCGAAGGGCAGCGTCGAGAAGGTGCAGCCCGAGGTGCGCGAGAACTTCGAGAAATCGCTCGAGGCGATGAAGGACGCCTTCGAGGTGACGCGCGACGTCGAGTTCCCCGACCTGCCGTGGGGACCCGCGGTCGGCATCATCGTTGGCGCCGAGGGCGCCTCCGCGTTCCGGGACCTGCTCGAGTCGGGCGACGTCGGCAAGCTGACCTGCCCGGCCGACCGCACCGGCGGCTACACGAACCTGCTGGTGCCGGCGGTGGACTACCTGCAGGCGATGCGCCTGCGCAAGCCGATGCGCGCGGCAATGAAGAAGCTCTACGAGTCCTACGACGTGATCGCGACGCCCGGGCGCGCGACCGTGTCGTACCCGATCGACAGGAAGTTCAACGAGGTCTACCACGGCGTGCGGAGCGGTCCGCCGGTCATCCCGGCCGGCAACCTCACGGGCCTGCCGGCGATCGCGATGCCGAACGGCTTCGGCGAGAACGGCCTGCCCACGTCGGTCGCATTCATGGGGCCGGCGTTCTCGGAAGGGACGCTGGCCGCGATCGGCAGCCTGTACCAGCAGCGGACGGACTGGAACACCAAGCGGCCCCCGGGCGTCTGAGCCCCGACGGGCCGCGGTTTGCGCGAAGAAGACCCAACCCAAGGAGATCTTCGATGAAGCGATTCCGTGTGGTGGTGGTGGTGGCCGCGGCCGTGGCCGCCGGCGCGGCGCTGGTCTCGGGCTGCGGCGTGAACGTGGCGAGCCAGCTCGGCTCGAACGAGCAGCTCCGCACGCAGGTCTTCGACGCGATCGTGGCGAACAAGACCCTCGCGAGCGGCATGGTGGACAAGCTCATGGCCTCGGACTCGACCCGGATCGCGATCGTGGACAAGATGCTCGCGAACGACAACGTCGCGAAGCAGGTCATCGTGCGGATCGCGACCAACCCGGACGCGCTCGACCTCGTGATGGAGACCGCCGTCCAGGACAGCGCCATGCGCGGCCACGTGATGACGCTGTTCAAGGGCATGCAGATGGCGTCGAAGAAGTAGCAGGCGCCCCGAGACGCGACGGCCCGCGCGGTGGAAGCCGCGCGGGCCGTCGTGCGTCGGGAGACCCTACGCCACCTGCCGGAGCGCCTCGTGGACGTCGCCGCTCTCCGCGAGGCGGCGGGCCAGGATGAGACGGGCGAGCATGGGCTTGAGCTGCGCGCGGGTGAGCGACACGCCTTTCTCCTGCGCGCGAGCCTCGAAGCGGTCGAGCAGCACGTTGAACGCGACGGGCAGCGTCGTGCGGTCGCCGCTCCAGTTGGCGCGCAGGTACTCCTCGGTCTCCTGCTCCATGCTGTTCGACAGCTCCATGACCTGCTTCAGGTTCACGCCCGCGGCGGCCATGAACGTGCCGCGCCTCGAGAAGATGACGGCCAGCACGATCGCCATGAAGACGATGTCGAGCGCCACGAACGCGACGATGAACCAGGACGGCATGTCGGTGTCCCTCCGGTGGGCTCGCCGGTCCACGTGGTTCGCGGCCCGGGCGGGGTGTGCGTTCGCCCGGCCGGATCGGGTCCCTTGCCGTGGCGATCGCGCCCCGCTTCCCCGGGGTTTTCGGCCCCGGAGGGCGGCGGCTCCAGCGGAACGCGGGTCGGCCGCGGACCCGCGTCCGGCGCCCGACCGGGGCGGTTCCCCCGCCCGCGCCGCACCTCAGCGGCGCGCGCGCAGCTCCGCGGCCACGAACTCCAGCAGTCCCTGCGGCGTGAACGGCTTCGCGAGGTGCCGCCGGGAGTGCTCCGGCAGGCTCGCGAGCAGGTCCTCGGAGTAGCCCGACATGAACGCGACGCGCACGCCCGGATGCTCGCGCGCGATGCGTTCCGCCATCGGCAGCCCGCCCAGGTTGGGCATGATCACGTCGGTCAGCACGAGGTCGGGCGGCGTCCGGAGCCGCCCGAGCAGCCCGAGGGCCTGCTCGCCGTCGCCCGCGACGTGCACGGTGTGTCCCGCGCGGGCGAGCGTCGCGCGCACGACCTCGGCGAGCGCCGGCTCGTCCTCGACGACGAGCACGACCGCGGGCGCCGGCGGGCCGTCGCCCCCGTCGCCGGCGCGGGCCCCACCGGTCCTCTCTCCGGCCGCGGCCGCGACCGGCAACAGCACGGTGAACGTGGTTCCGGAACCCGGTTCGCTCTCGAGGTAGACGTAGCCCTCGGTCTGCTTCACGATCCCGTAGACGACCGCGAGCCCCAGGCCGCTGCCCTGTGCGCCGTCCTTCGTGCTGAAGAACGGCTCGAACACCTGCGCGCGCGTCGCCGCGTCCATCCCGACCCCGTCGTCGCGCACCTCGAGCACGACGAAGCGCCCGGGGTCCAGCCCTTCGGACCCGTGCCCCGCGTCTTCGGCCCGCGCGCGCCGCGTGGTCACGCGCAGCTGTCCGCCCGAGGGCATCGCCTCCCGCGCGTTGACGACGAGGTTGAGCAGCACCTGCTCGACCTGGGCGCGGTCGGCGCGGACGAGCGGCAGCGAGCGGTCGAGGTCCAGCTCGACCCGGATGTTCTCTCCCAGCAGCCGCGCGAGCAGGTCGGCGGTCTTCGCGGTGAGCTGGCTCAGGTCGAGGTTCTCGAGCCGGCGCATCTGGCGGCGGCCGAGCGCGAGGAGCTGGCTCGTGATGTCGGCGGCGCGACGTGCGGCCTCGAGCACGCGCACGACGTTCTCCTGCTGCGGCGCGCCGGGCGGCAGAGACGCCGACAGGGCGCCCGCGTAGCCGAGGATCACGGTGAGCAGGTTGTTGAAGTCGTGCGCGACGCCGCCGGCGAGCCGCCCGATCGCGTCCATCTTCTGCGCCTGGAGCAGCTGCTGCTGCGTGCGCTCGAGCGTCTCGAGGCTGCGCTCGAGCCGGCCGGCGTTCTCGCGCAGGCTCTCGGTCAGCTCGGTGCCGGCGACGGCGTGCTCGACGTGGTTCGCGAGCAGCTGCAGGAACGGCCGCTGTTGCCCGGCGGCGGCCTCCGGCCGCGCGACGCGCGGGCGCACGTCGCTCGAGCAGCCGAGCAGCAGCCCGGGCCGCCCGCCCCCCGCGTTCCCCAGGGGCACCACGATCGCCGAGCCCGCGCACGACGCCGGATCGCCCGTCACGGTCGTGACCAGCGCGCGCACGGCGGCGGGCGGCTCCGTCTTCTCGCGTCCGTCCTCTGGAAGGACCAGCGGCTCCTCGAGCTGCCGCAGCTCCGCGGCCTGCGCCGGCTCGAGCCCGAAGCGGGTCACCACCTGCTTCGGGAACGACGTCGTCACGACGGTGCCGTAGTGCCCGCCGGGCTCGAACACGATCGCCCCGACCCAGTCCAGATCGAACGAGTCGTCGAGCACGTCCACCGCCCGCCGCAGGATCTCGGGCGCGGCCTGGAGCGTCGTCGTCTCGAGTGCGAACGAGGCGAGCCGGCGCAGCCGCACGAGCTGCGTGTCGAGCTGGTTCTGCGAGCGGTAGAAGCGCTGCTCGGTCTGGACGAGCAGCTTGATCTGCTCGTCGAGGGCGCGGTTCTCGGCCCGGAGTCTCTCCAGCTCGCTGTGGTCGGCGGCCCCGGCCATGGCGGATCAGGGCTCCTCGTACAGCGCGCAGAGCGCCACGGTGAAGTTGTGGTAGAAAGTGCGCCCGCCGATGGGCGCGATCTCGCCGTAGGTGTGGAAGCCGATCCACGGCACGTCGTGGCCCAGCTCGTCCTGCAGCGGGGCGATGATGTGCTCGGCCGTGCGCTCGCCGAACATCTGCCGCCCGCGGCCGGCGCAGTCGAACTGCATCACGAGGGCCGGCCGCCTCCCCGGCCGGCGCCGCGCGATGCGGGCGGCGCTCTCGCGTGCGCTCTCGCGCACCCGTTCCGGGTCGCGCCGGGTCAGGCGGATCGGGCCGCCCGGGGCGAGCCCGCCGCCGGGGAAGAAGAGGCTGCCGGTCTCCTTGTCGAGCCCGAGCGGCGTGCGGACGATGAACGCCTCGTACTCGGGCGCCTCGCCCTCGGGCAGCAGCTCGCCGACGGACAGGTGCGTCGCGGTCTCGAGCGTGAACTCCTCCGGCTCGCCCGAGAGGTACTGGCGGAAGACGTGCCAGGCCGGCTGCCCGTCGATGCGGCGCACCCACGCGCCGTCCACGTCGGTGAGCCGCCGCTCGAGCCCGATGGGCATGCAGCCGTGGCTCACGGCGATCTCGATCGAGCCCGCGCCGCGCACGAGCACCGCGGCGACCGCGCCGGTCACCGCCTCGGTTCCGTGGAACTGGTGCGTCTGCTTGAACACGAGGCCGTCGCCGGCGGCGCCCCCGACGACCTGCAGTGACGGCGGGCGGTCACGGTCGAGCGCCTGCAGGAACTCGGTGCAGTTTCCCGTGAGCCCGTCGGGAAAGACGAGCAGCGCGATCTCGTCGCCGCGCGCCGCCGCGGCCACCTCGCGCGCGAGCGCCGCGCCGGCCTCCGCGGGGGCGGTCGCGTAGCCGGGGACGAGCATCGGCACGAACTCGATCCGGTCCGAACGGAGCGCCAGGACGGCCACCGCGCGCACGCGCTCGTCGGAGACGGCACCGGCGATGACGCCTTCCGCCGAGCACCCCGAGAGCGCGGCGTCTCCCGTCACCTCCCGCACGCCGGCCAGCAGCTCGGCCGGCGCGTAGCCCGAGCCCGCGAAGACGAGACAGAACTCGGGCCGAGCTCCCCCCAGCGCGGCGCACGCGAGGCTCGCGGCCTCGCGTCCTGCGGCGTGGGGGTCCCGGTCGTTGCTGCGTCCGGTGCCGCACAGCGTGCCCATCGGCCACCTCCGGTCGGCCATTCAGGGGGACGGCCCATCATGCCGACCGGCCCGGCGGGGAGCAAGGCCCGTGCGGTTGCCTCGCGCCGCCGCCCGCCGCTAGCATCGAACCGCTCCGTGTCCGCACGACCCGACCCCCGCACACCTCCCGGGAGGGGAAGCTCCATGCACACGCTCCAGCCCGCGCGCCTGAAGCCCGGCGTCACCCTCGATTCGCTCCCCGCCGTGCCCGGAGGGGGCGACGCCTACGCGGGCGCGAAGAAGCTGTGCGGGAAGGCGTTGATCTTCTGGGACCCGAAGGCGCCGGGGAGGAAGCTCGACGCCATCGACACGGACCAGATCACGCCGGCGGCCGACTGCGTCAGCGAGTCGCTCGAGACGCTCGACGAGCGCTGGAAGGCGGGCTCGTTCCGCTACCTGATGCCGGATTTTCGAAAGCGTGTGCACGCGGGCGAGACGTTCGTGGTCGCCGGCGACCGCTTCGCCATCGGTTCCTCGCGCGAGATGAGCCCGGCGGGCCTCAAGGGCGTCGCGGAGGAGGCCGGCCTCGAGATGGTGATCGTGTGCGGGAACAACATGGGCGACATCTTCCGCCGTAACGCGTTCAACCTCGGCCTGCACGTCGTGCAGTCGCCCGAGGCGGTCGCGGACGCGAAGGACGGCGACGAGTTCGAGTTCGACCCGGACACGCGCGCGCTGCGCAACGTCACGCAGGGGCGCGACTACGCGCCGGTGCCGCTGTCGCCGAAGGAGGACGAGATCCGCCGCTCGGGCGGCATCTTCGCGGTCGGCCGGCGCGAATTCCGGCGCAGCGCCGGGACGAAACCCGCGATCGAGTGGCCCGACGCCGCGACCGCGCGAAAGCTGACGACCACCGAGCAGATCCTGTGGGCGCACCGCGTGGACAGGGACGCGGTCGTGAAGCCGGGGAACACCCTCCGCGTCTACGCGGACCTGCTGCCGGCCTCCGACGGCACCGCGCCGTTCGCGATCCACACGTTCAACCAGATCACCGGCGGCGAGGCGATCTGGCCTCGCCAGATCGCGATCGCGAACGACCACTTCGTCTTCACGGGCGTCGCCGCCGACGAGCGGCAGACCTCGATCGGTCGCGCCTTCGCCGCGAAGCACGGGATCGAGAAGCCCTACTACGCCACGCCCGGCGACGGCATCTTCCACTTCTACTTCCCCGAGCAGGGCCTCGTGTACCCGGGCATGATGATCCCGGGCGCCGACTCTCACTCGCGCGCCTACGGTGCCTACGGCGCGATCGGCATCGGCGTGGGCTCGACGACGCTCGGGTTCGGCTGGAGCACGGGCGCCATCTACACGACCGTCGCGAAACCCCGGCGCGTGACGTTCCGCGGCGCGCTGCAGCCGTGGGTGACGGGCAAGGACCTCGTGCTCGAGCTGCTGCGGCGCTGGGGTGCGAAGCAGTCGCAGGGCATGAGCGTCGAGTTCGTGGACGAGGGCCGGCAGCTGCCGATCGCCTTCCGCAACACGATCTGCAACATGATGGCCGAGGCCGAGAGCTGGAACGGCCTCTTCGCCCCCGACGACGTGACGTACGCGTGGTTCGCGGCCAAGGGCATGAAGGACCTGCCGTATCCCCGCCTGTCACCCGGCCCGGACGTCGAGTGGGCGTTCGACGAGGTGCTCGAGCTGCCCGACGTGCGGCCGATGATCGCCAAGCCGTTCAGCCCCGGGAACGCGTTCCCGGCGGAAGAGGTCGCGCGCGAAAGAATAGCCTTCGACAAGGCGATGATCGGCTCGTGCACGAACGGCGGCTACGACGACCTGCTCTCCGCGGCGCTGGTGCTGCGAGCCGCGCGCGAGAAGGGCGTGAAGAAGGTGGCGAAGGAGTTCGTGATCTTCCCCGGCTCGGGCGGCGTCAAGCAGGCCATCGAGCGGCCCGACGCGCGGCTCGGCGGCGAGAGCGTCGCCGGGGTGTTCCGCTCCGTCGGCGGCGGCATCCGCCAGTCCTGGTGCGGCCCGTGCTTCGGCCAGGGCCCGGACGCGCTCAAGAAGGGCCAGGTCGCGATCACGAGCTTCAACCGCAACTGGACGAACCGCATGGGCCTGGGGGGCGAGGGCTTCCTCGCCTCGCCCAGCGTGGTCGCCGCGAGCGCCCTGCTCGGTTACATGGGACCGCCGAGCGACCTGGGCCTCGAGTGGGAGGCCGAAGCGTTCGCGGTCTAGGCATCGCGACGACGGCGCGAGACGGCCGGCGGAACCGCTCCGCCGGCCGTCTCGCTCCAGCCGCTTCGCTACGCGTCTGCTATCGATGCATCGGCCCGTCGTCGTCGCCCCCGTGGTGATCGCCCTCGCCGCGCAGGCGGTGTCCCGCGAGGTCCACCGTGTACGTCGAGTCGCCGACCGCCAGCGTGGCGTATTGCGTCCCGTTGAACGTGAGCACCGACGTCAGGTCGAGCCCGTCGCTGTTCGTCAGGTGCGTCGTGATCGTTCCGGAGAGCGGCCAGGAGTCCCGCAGGAACGGCGCCGGCACCACGACCGAGGCGACCGTCGTGGACGCCGTCGAGCTGCGCAGCACGCGCGTGCTGTCGCTCGTGCTCACCGAGTCGCGGTGCGACATCGTCGCGGTGCCGTCGAAGATACGCGTGGTCTCCTGACCCGCGAGCCCGCTCTCGGTCAGCTCGCGGCTGTCGTCCACCTGGGACCAGCGGTGGTCCCAGTCCATCGTGCCCGAGACCGTGGAGGAGTACTTGATCGTCGCCGTGGTGAGCGAGTCGTAGAACTCCTGGGGATTGTCGGCGGCGTCGAGGAACTGGTAGCCGCGCATCACCGTGAACCCGTCGAACTCCGTCTCGGGCCCGCAGGTGTGCGTGCCGGTGACGGAATCGTAGGGGCAGCCGCGCGGGATCATGAGCGGGAAGCCGAACCCGACGCACGGGCCGTGCACGAGGGTGTCGCCCGCCTGCATCGTGGCGGCGATGGCCTCGAGGGCCGCGGCGCCCGGCGAGCCCTGCGACGCGGAAGCGGGGGCGATGGACGTGGCGACCGGCGAGGCGGTCTTTCCGCAGCCGGAGAGGGCGGCGAGGCCCGCGAGGAGGGCGGCAGCGGTCAGCAGCACGAGGATCGGAATCGGACGACGATGTCGGTGCATGGAGTCTCCCTCCTGGTGGCGCGGCCACCCATGGCCCGGTCGGCGGCCCGGCTCCCGCGCACGCCCGGTGACGCGGGAGCCCTGCGCGTGGTGCCGGGTGCCGGCGCAGCCGGTTCCCGATTGCCCCGCAGCGAACACCACCCGCCTGCCGGGCGTGTTCGCGAACCCGGAATTCCCGCGGCGGCGTTTCCGTTCCGTTCGGAGGAACCGGGATTTCGGGGCGTTCGCCCCGGCGGCGACAGGAGGGACGCCTTTTGCTACCGTCCCGCCGCTTCACCCCTGACGACGTCTTCGCATTTCCAGGAGGCTTCCCCATGCGTCGAGCCGCCCTGTTCACGCTGCTCGCGGCGATCGCGTTGTCCGTACCGGCACCGGCCCCTGCGGCGCCCGCCGCGGACGTGCCCTCGATCGCCCAGTTCCTCAAGATCCGCACGCCCGGCACGCCGGTCATGCTGCCCGACGGCTCGCTGCTGCAGCGCGACTGGCCGGACGGCATCTACCAGCTCTACCGCACCACGCCGAAGAACCCCGGGCCGGGCGCCTCCTACGAGGCCGGCCAGGTCGTGCGCACGCAGCTGACCGACTTCCCCGACGGCGTGTCGTCGTTCTCGCTCTCGCCCGACGGAAAGCGCTGCGTCGTCCTGTACGGGCGCGGCGGCAACGAGAACACGCAGCTGGCGCTGATCGACCCGATGTCGCCGGGCATCGCGCCGCTCACGCCGGTGCTCGAGAACCCGAAGGCGCAGGCGCGGGTCAACGCCTGGCTGCGCGACGGCTCGGGCTTCTTCTACTCGGCGAACGACGAGAGCCCGAACGACTTCTACCTCTACCGGTACGACCTCGCGACCGGGAAGGCGCGGAAGATCCTCGGAGAGAAGGGCGCGTGGGGGGTCTCGGGCGTCACGCAGGACGGCTCGCGCGTGATGCTCACGCAGTACTTCTCGGCCTCGAACACCCACATCTGGGAGCTGGACCTGAAGTCCGGCAAGCGGACCGAGCTGACCATCGCCCCGAAGGACGGCACCGCGTCCTGCGACGCTGTCGGCTACATGCCCGGTGACCGCGCCGTGATCATGACCTCGGACATGAACGGCGGCATGCAGAGGCTCTACCTGCGCGACCTCAGGTCCGGCAAGGTGAGCGAGCCGGTCCCGTCACTCTCGAAGTTCGAGCTGGACGGGGCGGGATTGAACGACGATCGCGACATGCTCGTCGCGTTCGCGAACGAGGACGGCTACGGCGTGCCGTACTTCTTCACCGTGCCGGGCTTCAAGCCGATTCAGGCGCCGGCCATGGAGAAGGGCGTCGTGGGCGGCAGCGAGTTTCGCGGGCACACGCTCGTGTGGTCGCTCTCGAACGCGCGCAACGCGGGCGAGGCCTACGCGACCACGTTCACGCCGGGCGCCGCGCCCGTGACGAAGCAGCTCACGTGGACCGAGAACGCGGGCGTGGACCTCTCGCGCTTCCGCCTGCCCGTGCTCGTGCACTACACGGCCTTCGACGGCCGGTCGATCCCGGCGTTCCTCTACCTGCCCGAGGGCGCCGAGAAGGGCCGGCCGGCGCCGTTCATCGTCTACTACCACGGCGGCCCGGAGAGCCAGAACCGGCCTCGCTTCAGCTCGACGATGCAGTACTTCATCGCGCGCGGCTACGGCGTGCTCATGCCGAACCCGCGCGGCAGCACGGGCTACGGGCGCGAGTTCCAGATGCTCGACAATTACAAGAACCGCTGGGACAGCGTGCGCGACGGCGTGGACGCGGCCGAGTGGCTCGTGAAGCAGGGCTACGCCGAGCCCGGGAAAATCGCGACGTTCGGCGGCTCCTACGGCGGCTTCATGTCGGTCGCCTGCATCGTCGAGGACCAGCAGCGCGTGGACGCGGGCCAGCGACCCGGGCGGCTGTTCGGCGCGTGCGTGGACATCGTCGGCATCGTGAACATGCAGACGTTCCTCGAGAAGACGAGCGGCTACCGCCGCAAGCTGCGCGAGGTCGAGTACGGCCCGCTCGAGGACAGGGAATTCCTCGCGTCGGTCTCCTCGATCCACAAAGTGGACAAGATGAACGTGCCATTCTTCATCGCGCACGGCTTCAACGACCCGCGCGTGCCGGTCGAGGAAGCGCTGCAGCTCGCGATCGCGCTCAAGGACCGCGGGCAGTCGCCGCGCCTCTTCATCGCGCCCGACGAGGGACACGGCTTCGCGAAGCTTGACAACCGGATCTACTTCTACGAGCGCACGGCGCAGTTCCTCGACGAGACGATCGGGGCCGGCGCGGCCTCGGCGATGAATTGACGCACGGCCCGGGCGGGTGTGAAGCGGCGTCCGCCAGGGAAAACCAATGCACGATGGCCCGGGGGGCGCCAGCCTCCCGGGTCATCGCACTGCGCCCGGGCAGCCGGGCGTTCGGTCGGCCTTCGCTGAACGCGGCCCGGAAGGCCGGGTCGGCCCCGCCCGCCGCATCGTGGCGACCGGTCCCGGGGCCGGACCCGCCCGTGGCCATGCAGGAGGTGCACTCCCGATGACTTCCCGGCGAATCACCGTGGCACCCGGCTTCTCACCCGGGGTCGGCCGGCTGGTCGGCGTGCTGGCGTACAGCCGGGCGATGCTCGTCTCCGCCGTCGAGGGGTTGTCGCGGGCGGAGCTGGATCACCTGCACGACTCCCGGAGCAACTCGATCGGTGCGCTCCTTGCCCATGTCGCCGCCGTCGAGTGGTGGTTCCAGGTCGTCACGTTCGAGGAGCGCCGGCCGACGGCCGACGAAGAGGGGCCGCACCTCGCGGCGCTGGACCTGGGGGCGGAGGGACGACGGGTGCTCCGCGGACGTGACCTCGCGGAATACCGGGACGCGCTCGCCGCCGTCCGCGCGCGAACGCTGTCGGAGCTGGCACGGCGCGACGACGCCTGGCTGGACCGGCCCTGCGCGGCGGACTCCGGGATGAACGCCTGCTGGGCCTGGTTCCACGTCGCCGAGGACGAGACCAGCCACCGCGGGCAGATTCGCTGGTTGCGCAGCCGGCTCCCGGCCCGCGTGAGTCCCTGAACCGGTCGTTCACGCACGTCGCGTCGTGCCCTTCGACGCGCCGTGGGCGCCGGACACCGCGCGGCGGCCGGGACCGCCGTTCTCCCGCTTGACGCCCTTGCGCGCGCCGGACCAATCTCCACGACCCGCGCGCCGGCCCATCCTGCGACGATTGGAGGCCCCTTCGGTACTCGATCAACGCCACCCTGGATGGGTGCGTCGATCATCGCGTGGGGATCCCGGACGAATCCATTCACCAGCACGCGGTGGAGAACCTCGCCCGGGCGGATGCCCTGATCTTCGGCCGGAAGGAACTCGGCTCGGGGATCGTGGCACTGCGGTACGAAGCGAAGCACTAGCGTTCGAGACGGACGCGGGCCGGCACCCGCATGGAGCGCCGGCGCCAGGGGTGCGGGCCGGCAGGAGAACTCGCGTGGACGGACAGCAGGCCTCCTTCGACGCCACGAAGTACAAGAACGCCCAGCGGGAGCAGTGGAACGAGAACGGCGCCGCATGGCGACGCTGGAATCCCGTGCTGGACCGCTGGTATGGCGACGTGACGCGCCAGATGCTCGACCTGGCGCGGGTCCTGCCGGGCCGGCGCGTCCTGGACATCGCGGCCGGCGCGGGCGAGCCGTCGGCCAGCGCCGCCGAACGGGTGGGTCCCGGCGGCTACGTGCTCGCGACGGACCTCTCGGAGGGGATCGTCGAGCTGGCGCGCCAGGTCGCCCGCGAGCGCGGACTCGCGCAGATCGAGGCCCGCGTCATGGACGGCGAGAACCTGGATCTCCCGGACGCTTCCTTCGACGCGGTGCTGTGCCGGCTCGGCCTGATGTACATGCCGGATCCCGTGGCCGCCCTGCGCGAGTGGCGCCGCGTCCTTCGGGCGGACGGCCGGGTCGCCGTCGTCGTCTATTCCACGCCCGAGCGAAACGACTGGGGTGGCGTGCCGGCTTCCGTCATCCGCCGGCGCGCGCAACTCCCGCCTCCCGTTCCGGGACAGCCCGGACCCTTCGGCCTCGGCACCGGCGGGGTGCTCGAAGACGTGCTCCGCCGGGCCGGGTTCGCCGACCCCGAGGTGCGCGTCGTCCCGGTGCCCCATCGGATGGGCAGCTCGGCCGAGTACGTCCGGCTCGCCCGGGAGGCCTACGGCGGGTTCAATGCCATGATGGCCCACCTGCCCCCGCCCGAACGCGAGTCGGTGTGGGACGAAGTCGAAAGCGTCATGCGCCGTTTCGAATCGCCCGCCGGGTTCGAGGCGCCGGGCGAGTGCCTGATCGGCGCGGCCACGAGGTGACCGAAGCGGTCGCCCGGCCGGTCGCGGGCGAAAGCAGGATCCAGGGAGACCGATCCCATGCCCACTGATCTTCGCCTGCGGGAAGTGGTCGAGGCCGACCTGCCGCTGTTCTTCGACTTCCAGCTCGACCCGCAGGCCAACCACATGGCTGCGTTCACGGCCAGGGACCCGGGCGACCGCGAAGCCTTCGATGCGCACTGGCGGAAGATCCTCGCCGACCCGACGACCATCAACCGGACCATCGTCTGGAACGGGCGGGTGGTGGGCAGCGTCGCGAGCTACGTGGAGTCCGGCAGGCCCGAGGTCACCTATTGGATCGGCAGGGCCCATTGGGGCAAGGGCATCGGCACACGGGCGCTCGCGGCCTTCCTCGCGCAGGTCAACACCGCGCGTCCCATCTACGCCCGCGTCGCGAAGGACAACCTCGGCTCACGTCGGGTGCTGGAGAAGTGCGGGTTCCGCGTCGCTGGCGAGTCGAAGGGGTTCGCGAACGCGCGCGGCGAGGAGGTCGACGAACTGCTGCTCGAGCTGCCCGCGATCGGGAAGGACGAAAGAGAGCCATGAGGGCGGGCCGTCCGACGGACAATTGCGGCGGCCGGCGGGAGCGATCCCGCCGGCCGCTTCGCGTTCTGCCGCCCCGCCGCGGCCGCCGGCCGGAGCACGGCGCGCGCCGCCCGCTCCGGGAGGCCCCGGCACGCCGTCCCCCTCGCCGCCAACCGCGCGCAGGCCGAACAGATGAAGAAGGACTTCGACTGGCAGGGCGTCGCGCTGCTCAGCGTCGGACTGGCGTCGCTCCAGTACGTGCTCGAGACCGGCACCCGGAACGACGGGTTCGAGTCGGGGCTCATCACGGTGCTCGCCCTCAGCGCCGTGGTCTCGCTGCTCACGTTGAGCACGGCATGGACGTGGTCGGGGCGAGGACGGCGGCACGGCAGGCGCTCGACGGCCTGGTCCGGCAGCAGGCCGCGGTGATCGCGTTCGAGCGCGTCTTCGCGCGGACCGGCATCGCCCTGGCGTTCACGCTGCCGTTCGTGCGGCTCATGCGCCAGAACCCGTACGACGACCATCCGCACGCGCAGCCGGCGGCGGTCAAGCCGTAGACCGGGCGGGCCGGAGGGATGCCCTGGGTGGCGCTCGCGGGCGCCGCGCACGGCAATTCCCGCTGTCGGGGACACGATCCGGTTGCTATCCTGCCCCCGGCCGGGCGGCCGCAGACCGGATCCAGCGGGGACACCATGAAGTCAGTCGCACGCGCACGCACCGCGCCCCCGGCGGTGCGGACCCTGGCCACGCGCATCCTGCTCGCCCTGCTCGCCCTGCTCGCGCTGGCGCCCGCGTCACGCGCCGCCGCCGCGCCTTCCGCGGGCGCAGCCGACCCCGCGATCCATTACCGCCCGGACGCGATCGTCGTCCGCCTTTCCGAAGCGGCCACGCGCGCGGCCGCGGCCGGCGCCGTTCCGCGCGATACCCGCGTGGCCTCGCTCGGCGTTCCCGGCGTGGACGCGGTCGCCGCCTCGCTCGGCGCGACGTTCGAGGCCGAGTTCCCGCTCCCGCCGCGCGAAGCTCGCGCTTTCCATACCGCCGCGGCCGGCTCCGACGAAGCCGCACTCGCGTCCTTCTACGTCGTCCACCTGCCGCCCGGCTCGAGTCACGACGCGGCCCTCGCGGCGTTCCGCGCCTCGCCGGACGTGGCGGCGGCCGACCCGATCGCGCGCGTCCCGGTCGAGGCGATCCCGGACGACTCTCTGTTCGCGAACGAGTGGCACCTGCTCCAGGCCGCCGGCCACGACGTACGGGCGACAACCGCATGGGACGTGAGCCGCGGCGACAGCGCGATCGTGGTCGCCATACTCGACACGGGCGTGCTCTACGACCACCCCGACCTGCGCGGGCGCATGTGGACGAACGCCGCCGAGCGGACGGGCTTCCCCGGCGTGGACGACGACGGCAACGGCTACGTGGACGACGTCTTCGGCTGGGACTTCGTCGCGCTCGACAGCGCGAGCACCGTCGTGCCCGGCGAGGACTGGCGCGACCGCGACAACGACCCGAACGACTTCACCGGCCACGGCACCGCCGTCGCCGGTGTCGTGGGCGCCGAGCCCGACAACGGCATCGGCGTCGCGGGCGTCGCGTGGGACGTGCGGCTGATGCCGGTGCGGGTCGGCTTCTCCGCCGCGCTGCAGCCTTCGGGCTGGATCGACCTCACCTACGCGGCGAAGGGATTCGTCTACGCGGCCCGGAACGGCGCCAGCGTGATCAACGTCTCGTTCGCGAGCCAGCCGCAGGCCGACCTCGTGGTCGCGGCCGACTATGCGACGGCCTGCGGCGTGACGATGGTCGTCGCCGCGGGCAACGGCCAGCCGGCGCACTACCTCGCCGACCGGCCCGAGGCCGTCGCGGTCGCGGCCACCGACTCGCTCGACCACGTCGCGACGTTCTCGAACCGCGGCACGTTCGTGACGCTCGCCGCGCCCGGCGTGGGGATCGCGACGACGCTGCTCTCGCGGCCGCCCGCGGACAGCGCGGGCATGCGCCAGCCGTCCTACACGCTCAACGCCACCGGCACGTCGTTCTCGGCGCCGGTCGTCGCGGGCGCGGCGGCGCTCGTGCAGGCCGACCGTCGCGACCGCGGCCTGCGGCCGCTCACGCCGTACGAGCTCAAGGTGCTGCTCGCCGAGACCGCCGATGACATCTCCGCTGAGAACCCGGGACTCGCGGGCTACGGCTCCGGCCGGCTCGACGCGCGGGCGGCGCTGAGCCACGGCCCCGTGTCGTTCGCGGTGCGGCTGCCCTCGCCGACCGTCGGCCCCGGCGTGCTGCTGCCGATGCTGGTTCCGCCGGACCGCGTCGCGTACGCGACGGCCGACGCCCGGCTCGTGTTCGCGGACGCCTCGCCCGACGGCCGGGTGACCTCCGTGTCCCTTTCCGGCCCGCCGATCGGCGGCGTCGCCGCCGCGGACCTGGGCGACGGCCGGGGCGTCGGGCTGTTCGTGGCGACGGCGGCGAAGACGATCGACGGCTTCGACGGCAACGGCCGGCCGCTCCCGGGCTGGCCGGTGCCGATCGAGACGGCGACCTGGGCGTCGTCGGCCTGCCCGGCGCTCGGCGATCTCGACGGCGACGGGAGTCTCGAGGTCGTCTGGGGAGGCTCCGACGGAACGGTGCGCGCCTGGCACGCCGACGGCACGCCGGTGAACGGCTTCCCGCGCGTGCTCGGATCGCGCAACAGCGAGGTGCGCGTCGCGCTCGGCGACCTTGACGGCCGGCCCGGTGCCGACATCGCCGCGGCCGTCTCCTCGGGTCAGGTCTGGATCGTGCTCGGCGACGGTACTTCGCCCGACGGATGGCCGGCGAGCGGTACCCCGGGCCCGTATGCTCCGGCGATCGCGCACATGGGCGCGCCGACGCGTCCCTGCGTCGTCGTCGCCTGGCAGAACCTCGTCACCGTCTACAACGCGGGCGGCGGGACGGTCTTCTCGGTCCTGCCGCCCGGCTTCGAGACGGTGACGCCCTCGGTGGCGGACCTCACCGGCGACGGGCTCGACGAGATCGTGCTCGTGCGCGCCTCGCCCGAGAGCATCCTCGTCGTGAACTGGTATGGGCGCACGGTCGGGGCGTGGAACGCGGGGGCGGACATCCTGCCGTCGCGCGATGCGACGATCCTCGTCGGCGCTCTCGATCCGGGCGGCACCGATCCGGTGGTGCTCCTGCGCAGCGCGGACGAGCGGCTCTTCGCCTTCCGCATGGACGGCTCCCTCGTCGCCGGCTTCCCGAAGCCGGGCGGCGGCGATCCCACCGCGGTCTACGCGGGCGCCGAGGCCGGCGGGCTCGCCTGGGTTGCGAGCGGCACGGGCCCCGACACGACGCTCTTCTTCCACCGCGGCTGGCCGTCGTCCCCGCAGTCGCCCGACGCCCGCCCGTACCCGACGGCGCGCGCGAACGCCGCGCGCACGGCGTGCACGTTCTACGCCCCGCCGCTCGGCGTCGTGGACAACGAGCCGCCGTCCCCGGTGAGCGACCTCGCGGCCGCCGTACAGGGCACGCACCTGGCCTCGCTCTCCTGGACCGCTCCGGGCGGCGATGCCGTCGGCTACGAGCTGAGGTGGACCACGGGCGCGATGGACGACGCGTCGTTCGCCGCCGCCGTTCCCGTGCCCGACCCGCCGGTCGCGGCCGCGCCCGGCACGCCGCAGCACCTCGACGTCGCGGGCGTCGCCGAGAACGCGACGGTCCGGTTCGCGATCCGCGCCGTGGACGCTGCGGGCAACCCGAGCGCGCTCTCCAACGTCGCGACCGTCGTGATGCCCGGCGACGCGCCCGCGCGCGTGGCCGACGTGCGCGTGGCCGCGTGGACCGACACGAGCGTCACGCTGCGCTGGACCGCGAGCGGCGACGACGGGAGCGTGGGCCGTCCCGCACGCTACCGGCTGCGCGCTTCGACTTCGCCGATCGACGACCAGAATTTCGATGCCGCGCCGCTCGCGCTCGACGTGCCCGCGTCCGCCGACGCTGGCGGCGCCGAGAGCGCGACGCTCGGCGGCCTCGGCGGCGGCGCGCGCTGGTGGATCGCGCTCGTCGCCGAAGACGCGAGCGGCCTCGACTCGCCGGTCTCGAACGTGGTCTCGGCCGTGCCGGGCCCGCTCGCCGCCCGCGTCGGGTTGGCCCTCGCGCCGCGCTCGCGGCCCTCCGCGCTCCCGCTCGAGCTGTGGTGGCAGGGCGCCGGCGCCGCGGGTCCGCGCACGATCCGCCTCTACGACGTGGCGGGCCGCCTCGTGCGTTCGCTGCCGCTCAGCCCCGGCACGGAGGGCGTGGCCACCTGGGATGGCCTCGACCGCGAGGGCGCGCGGGTGCGCTCGGGGCTCTACTTCGCGGTGCTCTCCGCGGGGGGCGCGACGGCGAAGGCGAGGGTGGTGGTGGTGGAGTGAAGGGCGCGGTCCCGGGTGCCCGATCCGGGCGCCGGGTCCACGAAACGGACGGAAGGTACGGCGACCGGGATCGTCGAGGCGCTGTGACCCTGCGACCGGAGCACGATCGGTTGCACCGTCCGCGACTCGAGCACCACGTCCTCTTCCTGGCGGCCCGCGGTCTTCGACCGCAACACCGCGGCATGGAGGGCCGCGGCACGGGCCGCGACCCTGGCGTACGGCAACGCGCCCACTCTCGCTTCGTGGCTCCCCCGGGTCTGATGCTCCCGAACGCGTGAAGCCGGCGTCCGGCATGGTCCGACCAGCCCCGCCCCGACCGCGGTCGCCAGGCGAAGACTCAGCGTCCGTGCCCCGCCGCCGCTGCGCCTGCGGGGTCGCCTCCGGCCCCCCACCTTCCCGGACTTGCCCCGGGGGCGACCGCTTCCGTCCGAGACCCGCCCGCAACGCCGAACGCCCGGCCGGCCCGGGCTCCGCACAGGCGCCTCGGCCCAGGGCGATCCCGTGTGGTCGTGAGCCGTGTCGCCCGAGGCTCCGATTCGCTGCAGGTCCGTGTGACGGATCGCCGGCTCGTGGGACCAAGTCGATGACCACGCGGGAACCCGGAGCCCGCCGGCGCGGTCCCGCCCCGAATTGGGCGGTGCGCCACGGAAGACTCCGGACCGTTCGATCGGAGGCACGCCATGCGCGATCTCGCCTTTCTCGTCACTACCGCAGCACTCGCGTGGGGCACGACGTGCGCCCTGGCAGGGCCGGCCCTCGCCGCCTGGCCCCACGACTCTTGGAGCAACCTCCCCGTGTGCCTCGAGCCCGGTGGTGATCAGGTGCGTCCGGCCATCGTCGCGGACGGCGTCGGCGGCACGATCGTCGCGTGGGTGGACGGGCGCGCGGCGGGATATGGCATCTACGCGCAGCGATTGCGTCCCGACGGAACGCCCGCGTGGGCTGGTTCCGGGGTGCCGATCTGCATCGGGTCAGCCGCCGACGTCCAGGTCGTTGCCGACTACGGGGGCGGGGCCATCTTCGTGTGGACCGATGCTCGAGCCGGTTACGGCAACAGCGACATCTACGCCCAGCGGGTGGACTCGAGCGGCACCGCGCTCTGGACGACGAACGGCGTCGTCGTGTGCGATGCCGCCGACGATCAGTCCTCGCCTGCCGCGATCTCCGCGGCCGGGGGCGTCCTCGTCGCCTGGGAGGATGGGCGCGGAAGCTCGCGCGACGTGTACGCGCAGAGCATCGGTCCCACGGGCAGCCCGCAGTGGACCTCGAACGGACGGCCCGTCTGCACCGCCAGCGGGGACCAGACCGTGCCGGTGATCGCCACCGACCGTGTCGGCGGCGCGATCATCGCGTGGCAGGACGAAAGAACCGCCCCCTCGCGGATCCGCGCGCAGAGGGTCAACAGCTCAGGCGCGGCGCAATGGGCGTCGAACGGCGTCGAGGTGTCCACCTCGACCGCGGCGCAGGCTCACCCGGCCATCTGGCCGGATGGCCTCTCGGGCGCCATCCTCGGCTGGGAGGAACAGGGCACGGGAACGGTGGACATCTTCGGACAACGCCTCGACTCCGACGGCATGCCTGCATGGTCGGCCGGTGGAGTGGCGGTGTGCACCGAAGCGACCGCGGACCAGGCGGGCGTGCAGTTGTTCGTCTACTCGGGGTTCGCCTCGGGTCACTGCTACTTCGTGTGGCGGGACGGACGCGGCGGAACGAACCGGGCCTACGCCCAGAGGGTGGACGGGCCGACCGGCATGCCGCAATGGGCCTCGCAGGGGGTGGCCGCTTCCTCGGCTTCGGGCAGCCAAGCGCAGATTCACGTCGCGGGCGATGGCGACGACGGCGTGATCGTGAGCTGGGTGAACACGAACGGGACCGCCGTCGACGTCTACGCGCAGCGTTACGACGCCTCCGGAAACCTGGCGTGGAGCCCGGCCGGGATCCGGGTGTGCACCGCGGAGTGGGCGCAGCGCGACCCCGTGTTGTGCCCCGACGGCTCCGGCGGAGCGATCCTGGCGTGGGACGACATACGCAACAGCAGCGACTTCGATATCTACGCGCAGCGCGTCGACCACTTCGGCAAGCTCGGCGAGGCCGAGCCACGGGTCGTGAGCGTTCAGGACGTCCTGGGCGACCAGGGCGGAGCCGTGCGCGTGGCATGGGACGCAAGCTACCTCGACACGCCCACCGGACTCGTGAGCACGTACGCGATCTGGCGGCTCGCGCCCGGGGCGGCCGACTGGGAGTCGCTCGCGACCGTGCCGTCGAGTGGTTTCGCCGCCTACAGCTTCGCCGCCCCGACCACCGTGGATTCCACGGCGGGCGGCAACCCGCTCACTTCGTACCGGGTCGTCGCGCGGAACGCGACGGGAACGAACACCTGGACGTCGGCTCCGCTGGGGGGCTATTCGGTCGACAACCTCGCGCCGCCTTCACCCTCACCGCTCGTGGTCACGTCGGCGGCAGGGAGCGCGACACTGCGATGGTCGCCGAGCCCCGCGCCCGACCTGGCGGGCTACCGGCTGGAGCGCAGTGCTGACGCCACCTTCCCACCCGCGCACACCGTGCTCGTCACGGAGACCACCGAAACCGCGTGGGTTGATGACGCACCCGCCGCGCACTACCGCGTCAAGGCCGTCGATCGGCACGGCAACGCGAGCGCGGCCGCCTACGCGTCACTCACGACCGGCATCGGACCGCCGGTGGTCGGTCCGGCGGAATGGTCGCTCGGGCGCCCGACTCCCAATCCCGTGAGGAACCGCACCGAGGTGCGTTTCAGCCTGCCCCACGCGGCCGCGGTTTCGCTCGCCGTGTTCGACGTCTCGGGGCGCCGGCTGCGAACGCTGGTCGCGGGGCTCACCCTGGCGGGATCGCACACCGCCTCGTGGGACGGGCGCGACGGCGAAGGCCGCCTGTTGCCGAGCGCTCTCTACCTGATCCGGCTCGAGGCCGATGGCCTCGCACTCACGCGCAAGGTCGTCTGGACCCACTGACCCCTGGCCGAGCGGCCTGCGCGCCGTGGCGCGACGGGCCCGCGAAGGGTCGAGGAGGATGGTCATGAAACTCGAGATCGGCAACCGGCTTCGAGCCGTGATGATGGCCGCGCTTCTCATGTGCGGTCTCTGCGCGACCGCGTGGGCGTACTCCGCGTGGCCCATCTATCCCATGTGGGGGCTGCCGTTGGGCTACCCGAGTTGGGACGTGCAGGAAGCCACCGCGGTGTGCAGCGATGGGGCGGGTGGGGCCATCGTCGCCTGGGAGGAGACCTTCTGGACCGAGAGCCAGGGTGGGCCGACCAAGACCGAGGTCCGCCTGCAACGAGTCGACCGTGACGGCCTCGTGCTCTGGACGCCGTACGGGATCAGGGCACGCCAGTCGCCCTACAGCGACTCCCACCAGACCGGCGCCGCCGTCGTCTCCGACGGCGCCGGGGGCGCCATCGTCGTGTGGCACGAGAACGAGAACAACGACCCGTTGCGGCTCGTGGCGCAGCGATTCGATCCGACGGGCGCCGCGCTCTGGGGGACGGACGGTATCGAACTGTGCGCAGGGCAGAGCTCGGGAACCGGCCCCGGGCACCCGGCGATCGTCGCCGACGGCTCCGGCGGGGCGATCGTTTCCTGGGCCGAATACGCGGGGCCCACCGAGGACGCGGTGCGCGCGCAGCGCCTCTCGGCGGCGGGAGTGACGCTCTGGACCGCGGGGGGTGTCGAGGCGAGCACGGTGCTCCGCGACGTCCAGTACGCACGCACGGTGCTGTGCACGGACGGCACCGGCGGCGCGATCCTGGGCTGGATCGGCGACCTCGACGTGTACGCGCAACACCTCGACGCTTCGGGCGCCCGCATGTGGAGCGCGAGCGGCGAACCGGTCCGCACGGATGCCTCCTACCAGCACGACGTCGATCTCTGCAGCGACGGGGCCGGCGGGGCCGTGCTGGTGTGGGTCGATCATCGCAACGACCCCTCTGGCGGAGGCGATCTCTACGGAGCCCGGGTCACCGACGCATCGCGCACCATGTGGGGCGTCACGGGCGGCATCCCGCTCGCCGCGGCGCTCCACGGGCAGGGGGTGACCGGCAGGCCCCGGATCGCGCCGGGCAGTGGCGGCTGGCACACGTACGTGACCTGGGCTCATGACCGGGACATCGACGGGGAATACGATCAGGACATCTATGTGCAGTGCGTAACGGGCGCGGGCACGCTGCTGTACGGCGATGATGCCCTGGCCATCTGCACCGAGAGCGGTATCCAGCAGAACCCCGAGTTGATCGTCGACGAATGGGACGATCCGCTGGTGGTGTGGGAGGACCAGCGCGGCGGCGACATCGATCTCTACGCGCGGCGCGCTCAACTGAACGGGGCGTGGACCACCGATGGCATCGTCGTCGCGAGTGGCGCCTACGACCAGCACTCGCCGGCGCTCTGCGCCGACGAGACGGGCAGCGCCATCGTGGCCTATGCGTTCGGGGAGATGACCTCCTGGGGCGTGGTCTACACGACCACGGCCCAGCGCGTGGACGCCTGGGGCGCGCTCGGTGATCCGGCGCCCCAGGGGCTCTACCTCTACGACACACTCGACGATGAGGGCGGGGTCCTGACGCTCGGCTGGGACCAGAGCTACCTGGACTCGAACGCCCAGAACCTGGTCTCGTCGTACTGGCTGTGGCGCGAAGTTCCGGCGGCCGAGGCGCTGGCGGCGATGGCGGCCGGAGCGGTGTGGTCCGAGGACCACGCCGCGGCCGGGGCTGCCGACCGCGCCATGTCTGCCGCCGCTCCGCTTGCGGACGGGCGCTTGTACACGCGGACGGTCGCCGACGGTGTCACCACCTACTGGGAATACGTGGGTGCCCAACCGGCACAACAGGCGGTCCACTACCAGGTGGAGTTGCCGACGCCCGCCACGCGTTCGCCGGGCGGCGACCCCGTCACCCGCGCCATGGTGCAGGCGCACTGCTCGAGCGGCACGGGCTTCTGGAACTCGAAACCCGTCGAGGCCGTCGCGGTAGACAACCTCGCGCCTGCCATGCCCGGTTCCTTCGCGGGCACCTACGACGCCGGCACTGCGAGCCTCCACTGGAGCCGGAACACCGAAGCGGACTTCGCCGACTATCGACTCCACCGCGGGGACTCCGAGGCGTTCGTTCCGGTGGCGGAGAACCTCATCGCGACGCTCGTCGACACCGGCTACGTGGACGTGGCGGGGGCTCCTCGCGTGTACAAGCTGGTGGCCACCGACGTCCATGGGAACGGCTCCGAACCCGCCGTCGTGGTGCTCGGAGAGAACGTGGGGGTGACTCCCGCCACGCCGGGGCTCGCGTTCGGGCCACTGAGTCCCAATCCCGCCACGATGTCCGCCCGCCTCGCGTTCACGCTCCCACGAAGCTCGTGGGTACGACTCGAGATCTTCGATGCGGCCGGACGCTCGGTGCGCGCGCTGGTCGACCGGTCCTGCCCGGCGGGGACTCACGAACCGATCTGGGACCTTCGCGATTCGGATGGGCGTCCGGTCCCGGCAGGGCTCTACTTCGTCCGTCTGGGCGCCGGGGGAGCGGCACTTCACCGGAGGATCGCAGTCACTCGATGAGCTGGCGCCGCGCTCGCGGCACCCGGGATTCTCGCTCGAGCCCTGGTGGCTGGGCGACGGGGACCCGGAGCCGCGTACGATCCGGCTGCACGACGTGGCCGGCCGCGTCGTGCCCCCTTGTCGCCTGCTCAGGGCACCGATGGCCGTGCCCGTCGCGGGCCCAGCAGGTCCTTCCTTCGTCCTGGGGCGTCGACGGGTGAGTCTACGGCTGCCGCGCGCTCCGACAATACGCTCTACCTGGGCGGCGCGATCGGCCTCGTGGGTGCACCGACCGGAGGAGACATCCCCCTCGATCCGCATGGCGGGCAGCCGCTCACGCGTTATGCGGACGTGTGCGGCGCGGTCTACGCCGCGATTCCCGATGGTCACGGGGGTGGTTCATCGGCGGGAACTTCAACGACTCGGCGGGGCCCGACGGGCGCGTTTGCGTGGTCGGCACATAGCACAACCGCCCGCAGGTCTTGCAGCCGATCGCCACGCCGGCGGCCCGGCGCAGCTGGGCGCGCCTACGTCGGTGTACCGTTAGTCGCGCAGCGAGCCGCCCGCAGCGGTCCCGCGCGCCCGCCCCGCAAGTGCTAACGTCCCGCGAAACGCGGCAGGCCGCCGCTTTCCATACGCACACGTCGAGGAGGCAGGACCATGGCACGGACGGAACGCACGTCCCCGGTGTTCTTCGTTCTCGGATTGGCCCTCGCGGCAACGCTCGCCGCGCCGGCGATGGCGGCGACGGGCAAGGCGCCGGCACGCGAGAAGTACCCGCCGGCCGCGAAGCACCCCGTCACCGACAGGTACTTCCACACGACCGTGCAGGACGACTACCGGTGGATGGAGGACTGGAGCGACTCGGCGACGAAGGCGTGGGTGCAGGCCGAGAACGTCTACACCCGGAACATCCTCGACAACATTCCCTCGCGCC
This sequence comes from uncultured bacterium, assembly GCA_964589945.1. Lineage (GTDB taxonomy): Bacteria > Eisenbacteria > RBG-16-71-46 > RBG-16-71-46 > RBG-16-71-46 > CAIXRL01. The sequence goes on along the minus strand of CAZPVG010000041.1, from coordinate 4,446 downwards.
CCGAGATCCGGGATCGCATCGCGCAGCTCACCGAGGACATCGCGCCGCACTACTACGGCCTCCGGCATCGCGGCGAGACGATCTTCGCGATGAAGGACCAGCCGCCGAACAATCAGCCCATGCTGGTCGCGCTGACGTCGCTCGACGATCTGTCGAGCGAGCGGGTGATCGTGGACCCGAACCGGATCGACTCCACCGGCGCGACGAGCATCGACTTCTACGAGCCCTCGCTCGACGGCACCCGCGTGGCCGTGTCGCTCTCCAGGGGCGGCACCGAGTCCGGCGACGTGCACCTCTACGAAGTGGCCGACGGGCACGAGCTGGCCGACGTGCTGCCGCGCGTCAACGGCGGCACGGCCGGCGGTGACGTGGCCTGGACCGCGGACGGGACGGGCCTGTGGTACACGCGCTACCCCGCGCCGGGCGAGCGCGGGGAAGACGGGCAGTACTTCTACCAGCAGGTCTACTTCCACCACATCGGCGCGTCGCCCGATTCCGACACCTACGTGATGGGCAAGGAGCTGCCGAGAATCGCGGAGATCTCGTTCAAGTCGTCCGACGACGGTCGCTACCTGCTGATCGCGGTCAGGAACGGCGACGGCGGGCAGATCGGCTGGTGGCTGCTCGGGCCCGACGGCGAGCCGAAGCAGTTCGCCGGGTTCGAGGACCGCATCGTGGGCGCCGAGTTCGGGCAGGACGGGCTCTACCTGCTCTCGCGCAAGAAGGACCCGAACGGCGAAGTCGTGCGCATGCCCCTCGACTGGCCGGTGCTCGCGAACGCCACGCCGGTCGTTCCGCCGAGTGACCGCGGCATCGACGCCATCCACGTGGCGGGCGGCAACCTGGCCGTGACGGACATCCTCGGCGGCCCGATGGAGATGCGCCTCTTCACGCAGGCGGGCCGGTCGCTCGGGAAGGTGCCCGTGCCCCCGCTCAGCTCGGTCGCGGGCTTCGTGCCGCTCGCGGGCAACCTATTCGCGATCGCGCTCGAGAGCTACACCGAGCCCGAGCGCTGGGAGAGCTACGACCCGGTGACCGGGAAGCTCACGCCGACGAAGCTCGCGATGCGCTCGCCCGCGGACTTCTCCGACATCGAGGTGAAGCGCGACTTCGCGGTGTCGAAGGACGGCACGAAGGTGCCCGTCAACATCCTGATGAAGAAGGGCACGGTGCTCGACGGTCAGGCGCCGACGCTGCTCTACGGCTACGGCGGCTACGGAATCAGCATGACGCCGGATTTCAACGCCACCCGGCTGCTGTGGCTCGAGCAGGGCGGTATCTACGCCGTGGGCAACATCCGCGGCGGCCGCGAGTACGGCGACGCGTGGCACCTCGCCGGGATGCTCACGAAGAAGCAGAACGTGTTCGACGACTTCGCGGCCTGCGCCCAGATGCTCATCGACAAGAAGTACACGTCGAGGGACCGCCTCGTGATCCAGGGCGGCAGCAACGGCGGCCTGCTGATGGGCGCCGAGATGACCCAGCACCCCGACCTGTTCTCCGTCGTGATCTCGCAGGTCGGCGTCTACGACATGCTGCGCTCGGAGCTGAGTCCGAACGGCGAGTTCAACACGACCGAGTACGGCTCGGTGAAGAACCCCGAGCAGTTCAAGGCGCTCATGGCCTATTCGCCATACCAGCACGTGCGACCGGGCGTGCAGTACCCGGCCACGCTGCTCATGACCGGCGTGAACGACCCGCGCGTCGCCCCGTCGAACTCGTTCAAGTTCGCCGCAGCGCTGCAGGCGAGCGGCACCACGAAGCCCGTCCTGCTGCGCACGAGCATGACGACCGGCCACATCGGTGTGCCGCTCAACGCGCGAAACGAGATGTACGCCGACATCTACTCGTTCATCTTCTCGGAGCTGGATCTCAAGTACCACCCGGTGCACGCGCCGACGCCGTAGGCCATCGTCTCGGCCCTGGATTCGTCCCCTAGATGGACGGCGGTGTGGTCCCGAGCAGGCGCAGGTAGAGGTTGAGTTGCGCTCGATGGTGGATCTCGTGCTCCTGCACGTGGTCGAGGATCCAGTGCAGCGTGTACGAGCGTTCGATGCCGTCGGGGAAGCGATGACGGACCACGCGCGCGAACTCGGCGGGCGGGCGTTCGAGCCAGCGTCGCGTCGGCTCGTGCCACCGCTCGAGCAGGCCGAACAGCGTGGCGCGATCCGGCGGCTCGATCAGCGTGCGCCAGCCGTCGGCCGGATCCTCCGCGGGCACGACCCAGTCCTCGTCGGGATTCCCGTCCACGATCGAGTGGATCCAGCCGCGCTCGACGTCGGCGATGTGCAGGAACGCCTGCCGGGCCGTGAGCACCTCGGGAGCCGGCTTGAAGTCGAGCTGCGATTCGGGGAACGCGTTCAGCGCCGCGAGGAGGTACGGCCGGTACTGTGCGTCCCAGTACGGGTAGTAGGCGCGGATCTTGCCGTCGAAATCGCCGGCGGAACGGGCCCGTGCGGCCTCGCGCATTTCCTGGAGCGTGGGCATCGGGACTCCTCGGGACGGGGTCGATCGGTCGGCCGGAGCGCGCATTCTAATCGAACGCCCGGCGGGAGGACCCGCCGGGCGCTGAGTATTCTGGCCGATGACGATGAGGCTAATTCGCGGCGTTCGGGTTCACGACGGCGCAGAGGAAGTAGAACTGTGCGTCGACCAGCACGGCCACCGGCGAGCCGTCGTCGAGCTTCATCTTCGAGAAGTCGAGCACGGCCTGCTCCGACTTGAGCGGCAGGTCCGCCTTGTAGATCGCACCAATCGCCGCGTCGTGTGTGGCGTTCTGGTTGTAGGCCGGCACCAGCGCCCAGACGTGCCACGGCACCCGGTAGTCGGTGTCGCCGGGGGAGCTGTCGAGCACGTGATCGTGGTAGTCCGGCGGGTCGATTCCGTTGCCGTCGTGATCACAGGGATTGCACTGCGGCGCCGGGATGCCGAGCGCCTGCCAGTCGGGCGGGTAGACGACCTCGTAGAAGTCCGCCTGAGCGGTGGTCGGAGCCTTGCCGGGCACCTCGATGGCGTTGATCGTGACCGTGCGGCCGTCCTCGTACGCGGGCTCATAGCCGGGCTTGCCGGGGGCGGGCCGCGCGGCGTTGGTCACCCCGGAGCCCGGGGGCACGCCGGGCGTGGTGTTCACGGCCGCACTTGCCGAGGGGGCAAGCGACGACGACGGCGCCGTCGGCATCTTCTGGGTGCTCGAGCAGCCGGCAACGGCGACCGCGAGAAAGATGGGCAGGGCGAAGCTGAGTTTCACGGCGGGACCTCCTGGCCTGTGATGAGGGATGGATGCTCGGTCACAGAGCGTGGGGTACTCCGCGTGAGACGGCCGAGGGGCAATTCTGCCGCAGAGGGGCGGCGGCCCTCAATCTGAATCGCGTCGCGCGACGTCCAGCGTTCGCGAACTCTGGGCGGCGAGGCCGGCGGCTCCTGCCCGCGTTCGCACTGCATTCACCCGTGGCGCAAGGGTTGCGGCATGGGGCACGCGCGCCGAGGAGGTCGCGCGGCTCCGGCGGGCGTGACCAGCCTTCGCAGGCGCCACCCGACTCGATCAGGCGCTCGTCGCGGCCGGGCCATCGGCAGGCGACTAGCGGTAGTGCAGCTTGAGCCGCCCCCAGCTCGAGGACCGCGCGGACGTCACGTCGTAGCCCATGCCGGCGACCGAGACCAGCCGGGCGCCCGGCGGCAGGTCGAGCGCCTCCCAGATCCCGCGCATGAAGAAGTAGTGCCCCGCGCGGATTCCGCCGCCGTCGAACCGCCAGCGCATCGGGAACGGCTCGCCCGCGAAGCAGTGGAGGACGACCTCCTCGTAGGTGTCGCGGTCCAGCGGGGGATCACCCGCCTCGACCCCCCACGAAGACTCCAGCACGCCGCCGAGCGTGAACCAGTACAGCTCGTAGTCGAACGCGAGCCAGGAGACGTACGAGGTGTCGATGTGCGCGATGGAATGCAGCCGCATCCGGACGTCCACCGGTGTCCCCGCGGGAAGCCCGACCACGGTGAACGTGTCGCACCCCGCGAGGTGCCCGCCGCCCACCATCGCCGCGTACCCGATCCGCCAGTCGTAGACGAGGCGCATCGTCCCCGTGGGGTCGTCCAGGCTGTCGGCCGGCTGCCGGCCGACCAGTTCGCCGATGCTGCCGACCCGGTCGTAGCAGATGCGCGGCGGTGGGCCCGAGTCCGGCGCCGCCGCGGCGACGGCCGCCAGCAGGGTCGTGAGCGCAAGGGTCACGAACAGCCAACGCATGCCGGAATGCTAGGCCCGATCCGGGAACACCGACAGCCCGCAGTTCTTCGCCCAGAGTCCCCGCGACGAGCCGCGCCGCGGGAGGGCGAGAGCAGTGGTTTCCCAAGCCGAGCGGGCCTGAAATGGTGTGAATGAGGCCGAAGTGGCCAAGGGACGTCGCGAGAAGGAAGTACGAAGCGCCTCAACGGGTTGGTGACGTTGGGGCGCTT
>CAZPVG010000040.1:0-36791 GCA_964589945.1 uncultured bacterium | reverse complement strand
CCCCGCGTTGCCGAGGCTGTCCGCGTGCGTGACGGTCCCCGCGAGCACGTAGGTGATCGTCTCGATGCCCCGGTGCGGGTGCCACGGGAACCCGGCGATGTAGTCCACCGGCCGCTCGTTCCGGAAGTCGTCGAACAGCAGGAACGGGTCGGTCTCGGCGGTGTCGCCGAAGCCGAAGGCACGGCGCAGCTTCACGCCGGCGCCCTCCATGGTGGGCTGGGATTCGAGGATCCTGCGAACGGGCCGGATGGACATGGCCCCTCCCTGGGGATTCGGGTGCGTGTTGGAACAACCCTGACGAGCGCTTCGATGCGGCGCGGGGCGGTTCTGGTGCGCAGGGAAACGTCAGGGCCCTTTCCGGCGGGCTGGCCCGTAGCCGGGCGCCGCAGCGATACTCCGCCGGCGGCCGGCCGTCGATTCGGCCGAACCGCCGTCCGCAACGCGACGACAATCGGGGGGCCCACCCCACGCGGTCTCCCGCCGATCCCGGAGCGCCGTCCCGATGTTCGCTCACGGTTCCATCGTTCCGATGGTCATCGCCCAGACGACCGCCTTCGTCGCCTCGTGGGCCTTCGCCTACGCGGCGGGGCACCGCCTGCGCGTGGGGCACTGGACCGTCTCGCTCGCCTGGATCGGTCTGCTCCAGGCCGGGGCGTTCGCCGTCGCGGAACGCTGGACGGGCTTCACGCCGGGACCCGTCGAGTGGGTCCCCGTGGCCGTCGCGGCCGTCCTGGTCGTGTCGCTCCTGGAGGACTGGAACGCCTTCGGGCACGCGTGCCTGGCCACCACGCTGACGCTGAGCGGGACGTTCCTCGTCTACCTCGTCACGGTCGTCGCGGGGACCCGGCCGGGCCCCCTGACCCTCGTCCTCTCGCTGATCCTGATGCTCCTGCAGTTCTTCGCACTCGTGCTGCTCTGCGCCGGCAGTTACGAGATCCTGGACGTGCTCTGCCGCATCCGCTGGCGCCGGATCGCCGAGCCCCGACCGCTCGAGGGCGATGCCCCCCGCGTGTCGCTGCACGTTCCGGCGTACAACGAGCCGCCCGACATGGTGATCGAGACGCTCGACGCGCTGGCGCGGCTCGACTACCCGAACTACGAGGTCGTGGTCGTGGACGACAACACGACCGACGAGTCGCTCTGGCGTCCGGTCGAAGCTCACTGCGCGAAGCTGGGCTTCAAGTTCTTCCACCTCGAGAACTGGCCGGGTTTCAAGTCGGGCGCGCTCAACTTCGCCCTGACCCGCACCGACCCCGCCACGGAGATTGTCGGCGTGGTGGACTCGGATTACGTGGTCGAGCCCGATTACCTGGCGCGTTGTGTCGGGTTCTTCCGGGACGAGTCGGTGGCCTTCGTGCAGACGCCCCAGGACTACCGCGACATCGCCGAAGGGGACCGCTACGCGCAGGCCTGCTACGACGCCTACCTCTATTTCTTCCGCATCTCCATGGCCAGCCGGAACGAGCACAACGGGATCATCTTCGCCGGCACGATGGGCCTGATCCGGCGCCCGGTACTCGAGCAACTCGGAGGTTGGGACGAGTGGTGCATCACCGAGGACGCCGAGATCTCCCTGCGCATGCTCGATCGCGGGCATCGGGGCGTGTTCGTCGAGCAGTCGTTCGGCCGCGGGCTCATGCCGCTCAACTTCGAGGGGCTGAAGAAGCAGCGATTCCGCTGGGCGTTCGGCGGCATGCAGATCCTGCGGCGGCACTGGCGGGCGCTGATGCCGTGGGCGCGCTGGCGCGACCCGTCCCATCGCCTGACGTTCGCGCAGCAGTGGGACTACCTGCTGGGTGGACTCCAGTGGCTGAACGACCCGGTGACCTTTGCGTTCACGATGATCCTGCTCGTCGGCTCGGCCTCGCTCGTCTTCGCGCGCTCGCTCTTCCTCCAGCCCCTGGCGCCCGCCGTCCTGATCGTGCCGTTCCTGTTCGTCTTCATCGGGGTGACCCGGTTCCTCTGGGCCCTGCGGGTCCGGCTGCGCTGCGGCATGCGTCGCGCCGTCCGTGCCTTCGCGATCCTGCTCGGACTGACCTGGGTCGTGACGCTCGCCTGCACCCTGGGCCTCGTCAGCCGCGAGGGCGTCTTCCTGCGCACGCCCAAGAAGCACGGGCCGATCGACCGCTGGCACCCGCTTCGCATCGTGACCCAGGAGTCCGCACTGTTCCTGATGTGCCTGGCGGCGGTTGCCGGGCTGCTCGCGACGCAGGCGCCGTCGGCGCACATCAGCGTGATGATCGGGCTGCTCGGGTGGCAGTCCCTCATCTATCTCTCGGCGGCGGCCTGCAGCTTTGCGGGGCACCGCAGCGAGCTTCGCGCCGCGCACCCCGAATACCTGCGGTCGACGCGCACCACCGGCGAGCGCTTCACGCGCATGAGCACCGGCCGTGTCGCGAGCTGGGCCCTGGCGGGCCTCGTGGCCATGGGCCTGATCGTCTATGCGCTGGCCGTGCGATTCGCCCCGGAGTCCGAGCGCGCCTACCGGGCCCCGGGTCGCGTGGCCGGACTGATCCCCGCAGCGATGGTCCAGCCGTCCGACGAGGGCCAGATCAAGGCCGACCTGTATTTCGAGAAGGAAGCGGCGCTGCGTGGCGATGCCGACCGGGCGATGCGGCTCTGGGCGCCCGATGGTGTCGTGCGCGACGCGAACTACACCGTGTCGGATCCTTCCGACGACCGGGTCTGGGTCGGGCACGACCAGGTGCGCCGGCGCTACGTCGAGGAGTTCGCCCGCCACCATTACCTCGAGTTGCGTCACAGCGACGCCTCGGTCTTCATCCAGGGCGACACCGCCGTGATCGTCAACGATCTTCGTGCGACGATCCGCACCCCGTCGGGGATCCAGCACGTGTTCCTCTCTCGCGGGGACCGCTGGACGTTCGTGAAAGGAAAGGACGGATGGAAGATCGTCGAGCTGGTCCTGAACCGGGCGCCGAGATGAGCGCACGCCGGCCGAATCGGGGGCCCCGTCGGCTGCGTCTCGCGACGGCGGCGCTGGCGATGGCGCTCACGCTGCCCGCCGCGGCCCGCGCGGCGGGCCCGGGCCCGTTCGAGGGCATCGCGGGCTGGGAGGGAAGCTCGCGCGATCAGGGCTACGCGTTCGCGACCCTCGGGGCGCTCGTCCCGGGCGGGCCGACCTTCGTGTTCCCCGTGCGGCTGACGGGGAGCTGGCTCGCGTACACCTACGACTCCTCCTCGACCGGCGTTCGTGTCCGCGCGCCGGGGGCCTCGCTGATGGCCGGCGTGCGCGTCTCCGGCCCGCGTGGCAGCCTGACCGTCACCGCCGGCGGCGAGGTGCGGCGCGAGCATCGCGAGCTCGCCGCACCCGGCCTGATGTCGCGCGACCGCACCGTGGGGGGGGCGGTCGTGCAGCTCGAAGGCGACACGCCGCTGTCCCCGAGGTGGCGAGTCCTCGGGCTGGCCAACTACGCGGGCGCGGCGCGCTACACGTATGCGCGCGGCGCGCTGCGCTGGCAGGCGAACAACCTCGACTGGCAGGGGCCGAGGGTCTTCTTCGTGGGCGTCGAGGGCGTGGGCCAGGGCAACGGCGACAGCCAGGGCTGGCAGGCGGGCGGGTTCGCCGAATGCGACCTCGTGCGGCAGCGCGTCTCGCTGGGGCTGCACGCCGGCTACCGCGAAAGCGGCTCGGGCGGAGTCGTGCGACAGACCGGCGCGTACGCCGGTGCGGGCCTCTACCGCCGGTTCTGACCGGGGCCGCGCCCGCCCGCATCGCGCCGGGACGACACGGCCGAAATCCCTCGCCCCGGTGCGGGCCGGGGACTAACGTGCCTCAACATGTCCGTCCTCGACGTCGCGCCGTCACGGCCGCGCCGGCACCCGTGGGTCTGGTCGGTGCTCTACTTCCCGTTCGGGCTCACGTTCGGCTTCCCCTCGATCGCGCTCGGCTACCTCGCGAGCCGCGCGGGGGTGCCGGTCGCCCAGATCGCGGGCGTCGTCGGCATGACGTGGCTCGCTTCGGGCTGGAAGTTCCTCTGGGCGCCGCTCGGCGACTACACGCTCGACCGCAAGCGCTGGTACCGGATCGCCGTCGCGGTCGTCTCGCTGGGCTTCGTGGGCATGACGCTGGTGCCGCTTCGGGCCTCCTCGATGCCGCTGCTCGGCGCGATCGTGCTCGTGACGAGTCTGGGAGGCACGTTCATCGCCTTCGCGACCGAAGGGCTCATGACCCACAACACCGACCGCCACGAGCGCGGGCGCGCGGGCGGCTGGTTCCAGTCGGGGAACCAGTTCGGCCAGACCGCCGGGGGCGGGCTCGGGTTGTGGCTCATGCAGCACACGCCGGCTCCCTGGGTCGCGGGACTGGGGCTTGCCGCGGTGCTGTGGGCCTGCTCGCTCGCGCTCACGGGGCTGGAAGAGCCGCCGCGGCACCTCGACGGCGCCTCGCCGCTCGCGCGCGCGGGCGACGCCTGGCGCGAGCTGGTCGCGGTCGTGCGTTCGCGGGCCGGGCGCATCGGGCTCATCCTCGCGGTGCTGCCGATCGGCACCGGCGCGGCGCAGGGGCTCTTCGGCGCGCTCGCGCCCGAGTGGCACGCCTCGGCCGACACCGTCTCCTCGGTGCTCGGCCTGGGCGGCGGGATCGCGATCGTCGCCGGCTGCTTCGCCGGCGGCCTGCTCGCCGACCGCGCGGCCAAGGCTACGGCCTACGCCCTCTCGTGCGGGCTCGGGCTCCTCGCCTGCGTGGCCATCGCGTTCTCGCCGCGGACGGGCTTCGGCTACGCGGCGACGACGCTGCTCTACACGTTCACGCTCGGCATGTGCGCCTCGTCCATGACGGCGCTCGTGCTGGCGATCATCGGCGACACGGCGGCGGCGACGAAGATCAACCTCTTCTTCGCGCTCAACACGCTCTTCAGCCTCGGCATGCTGCGCGTGGACGGCTGGGCGCACGACGCCTGGCGCACGAACGGCATGCTGTTCACCGAGGCGGGCGTGGGCGTCGTGGCGCTGGTGGCGTTCGCGCTGCTGGCGCGCCGGGTGCGCGGCACCGAGACGGTCGGTGCTCCTGCGGGGGCGTAGCAGCGCGGGCGCGGCGGCCGCCGCCCCCGGCCGCCTCAGTGCACCGCGGCGTGCTTCTGCGGCCGCGCGTTCCAGAGCGCCAGCATGAGCACGGCGCCGATGAACGAGAAACCGATCATGCCGGGGCCCCAGGCGCCCCAGCCGAAACGGTCGAGGAGCCAGCCGAGGCCGATTCCGGTGAACGACCCGCCGATGTACTGCATGCCGTCGAACAGCCCGGCGGCGGTCGCGGCGGCGCGTTTGCCGCCGAAGTCCATGGATGCCGTGCCCGAGAGCATCGAGTGCACCATCGAGATGGCGGCCGAGTTCACCGCGAACGCGATGATGATCCAGGTCAGGCTGGGGGCCCTCCAGACGATGGCGAGGCAGATGATCTGGAGCACATAGCCGATGAATGCGACGGGTGGCCGGCGCCAGCCGAACAGCTTGTCGGACATGTACCCGGCGACGAACGCGCCGCCGATGCCGGAGAGCACGACGGCGGCCGCGCCGCTCTGGAAGATCGGGTTGTCGAGCGGCAGGTGCTGCGCCTCCTGCATGTAGCGCGGGAACCACTGCTCGAAGCCGTGGCGCACGAACCCGGTGCAGAACTCGGCGACCGCGATGGTGAGCGGGATGGGCTGCGTGAACACCTTCCGCGCGACGTAGCCGAACGTGATCTTCTCGGTGTCGCCGCTCGTGGCGTCCTGCGGGTCGAAGTCGGGCAGCCCGGCGTGCAGGGGCGTGTCCTGGACGACGCGGTAAGTGAAGTACGCCATGATCGCCGTGGCCACCGAGGGCAGGAAGAACTTCCACTGCCAGGGCAGCGCGACGACGAGCGGCACGGTCATCAGCGCGTACACCAGCGCGCGGCCGCCCTGGATCATCGAGCCGAAGATGGCGCTGAACACGCCGCGCTCGCTCACGTGGAACCAGCCGCTGTTCACCTTGATGAGCGAGAGGGCGCTGTACGACTGGAAATACATGTTCAGCGTCCACACGGTCGCCAGATAGCCGAGCAGCACGGCGCCGGTCCCGAGAAAGCCCATGTAGGCGCCGAATCCGAACGCGATGTTGAAGATCGTCGCGCCGATCGCGCCGATGAGCATCGCCCGGCGGCCGCCGAGCCGGTCCGCAATGGGACCGTTGAAGAGCGCCGAGAGCCCGTAGACGAGCGTCGCGGTCGTGATGATCGCGCCGATCTGCTCCTTGTTCCACCCGTAGGCGTCGGAAAGCGACTTGTTCGCGAATCCGAAGTTGTACCGGGCCATGTACATGGCCGCGTAGGTCAATCCGAGGGTGAACCAGTTCTGCGTACGGCGGATCCGGAACTCGTTGGAGTGGTTCACGGGCGCTCCCGGCATACGGGTTTCCTCGCGATGGGGCGGGCCGAAAATCGGGAGGGAAGGCCCGCATGAAAGCCCGCGGGGGGCCGCGGGTCAAGCATCGGCCCGAATGCAGGCAAACCGCGAGATCCGGCAACCCTCGAGGGCCGTGCCTTCACGGCCCTGCGCGGCCGCGCGGCGGCCTGCACGGTGAAATGCCGAATCCAGGCCTCGCAGGTTGTAACCCGAACCCCCCGTCGACAGCACCTGCTCCATCCCCTGAGCCGGATCGGACTCCCTCTCGACCTGGCAACGCACGCGGTACAGGCAGGCGGCCAGGTGAGGAACGTCCAGGGGCGCGTCCGGCTCGTCCCCGTCCGGCCGGGCGTAGAACCATCTGCCTTGCGCCGGCCGCCGCGGTGGCAGGCCGATCACGAGGGCGTCAGGCAGGAGATTCCGCCTCCGCATCGCCTCGGCCCTGGAGGCCGGCTCGGAACCCGCCTCGCCCACGACCACTGCGCCGCCGATCTCGCCGATCATGCGGCGCATGCGGGCGCGGACGCCGGGATCCGTGTCCACGAGGACGATCCGAAGCGGCCGCGAACGCATGTGCGAATTCCGACCACCGCCCGCGATGACCCGTCGCGCGGAAACGCGAGGGTCTTCAGGCGCCGAGCCGGGCCCGCAGGGCGCGGGCGCGCACGCGGCTCACGGGCACTTCGGTGCGCGCCGCGTCGTCGAGCTGCAGCCGCCAGGTGCCGGCGAAGCCGGGGCGCAGCGCGGCCGCGCGGTCGAGGTTCGCGATCGCGGAGCGGTGCACGCGCACGAAGCGCGCCGGGTCGAGCCGGCGCTCGAGCTCGTCGAGCGTGAAGTTGACGTAGTGCTTCGCGGTCCCGGTGGCGGCGAAGACGAGCTTGTCCTCGGCGCCGAACCACAGCACCTCGGAGGCCTTCACGATGAGCTGGCGCGTGCCCAGCCGCACGGTGAACCGGTCGAGCCACGCCGTCGCGCGCCCGCCTGGCCCGACCGCGGCGAGCAGCTCTTCGAGCCGGCGCGAGAGCTCGGCGGGCTGGGCGAGCTCGCGCCGCGCGCGGGCCAGCGCCTCGGCGAGCCGCTGCGCGCGGAACGGCTTGAGCAGGTAGTCCACCGCGTTCTCCTCGAACGCGCGCACGGCGTACTGGTCGTAGGCGGTCACGAACACGACCGCCGGGCGCGGCTCGAGCGAGGCGAGCAGCGCGAAGCCGTCCTCGCCGGGCATCTGCACGTCCAGCAGCAGCAGGTCGGGCGCCGTGTCGGCCACGACGCGCCGCGCTTCGGACGCCGAGCCGGCCTCGCCCACGACGACGGCGCCGCCCATCTCGCCCAGCATGCGGCGGACGCGCGCGCGGGCGAGGGGCTCGTCGTCCACGAGGACGACCCGGAGCGGCTCGAGGCTCATGGGCCGCCTTCTACCACGACAGTGAGACTCCCGCCACGAGCAGCCGGTTGCTGAAGTACGACCAGTCCTCGTACCGCTTCGAGTAGTCCTCGTTGTACACGTAGTCGAGCACGTTCGGCGTGTCGAGCACGTTCATGGCTTCCACGTAGGCCACGCACACGGCGCTCGCGGGCAGGTAGCCGGCCGCGGGCAGCGAGAAGAGCCGCATGAGCCGCACGTCGAGCCGGTTGTAGGCGGGCATGAGACCGGAGTTGTTCTCGGCGTACACCGGCCGCCAGATGCCGCGCGAGGGGTCCCACGTCGCGCCGACGACGGGCGTCCAGGGACGGCCGCTCGTGTGCGTCCAGCGCACGCCGGTCTGCCAGCGCAGGTTGAAGGCGTACTGCCCGACGAGCGTGAGCGAGTGCCGCACGGCGCCGCTCGCGGGCACCTCGCGCGGGTCGTCGAGCACGCGGCGGCGGGCGTCGATGAATCCGTAGGACACCCAGCCGTTCAGGTCGCGCCACGTGCCCTGCACGAACACGTCCACGCCTTTCGCCCGGCCGGTACCCGCGGCGCGGTACCAGGTGAGCGAGTCCACGACCGGCAGGCGCTGGTAGCGCTTCTCGTAGCCCTCGACGCGGATGTTGCCGAACTCGGACTTCCACTCGTAGCCGGCGATCAGGTGGTCGGCGAACGGCGCGGGCAGGTCGGGATTGCCGTAGCGCCGGTCGAGCAGCAGCGGGTCGGCCTCCTGGTGGTAGCGGCCGGCGGCGAGTCGAACGGTCTGGTGCTCGTCCACGCGCCACGCGAGCGCGCCACGCGGGTCCGCGGTCCAGCGCGACTCGGTTGCCGACCAGTCGAACCGGGCGCCGGCCGTCGCGTAGAGCGGCCCCCACACGCGCAGCTTGTCCTCCGCGTACACGCCGGGCTCGCGCGTCACCGCACGGGTTCCGAACGGGCGGACCGGCGCGTCGGAGGCGAGGTCCACGCTGTCGGCGGCGGCGAAGCCGGTCTGCTCGCGCGCGTGGCGGCGCCACGTGCCGCCGAAGGACAGCTCGTGCCGGTCCCCGAGCGGCCACACGACGTCGGCGGTCGCCTGCGTCGCGTGCTCGCGGTCGTTCGCACCGAAGGCCGAGAAGTCCCACGCCGAGCGGTAGTGCTGGTTCGTCACGCTCGCGCGCAGGGCGGCGTGCCCGAACAGCACGTCCTTGACCTGGAGGGCCCCGAAGGCGTTCCGCGCGTTCGAGGCGTAGACCTCGCGCACGTTGAGCGCGTTCGCGTACAGGCCGAGGTGCTCGGCCGAGCGGATGCCGAGGACGGATGCGCGGCCCGTCGGCGAGTAGCGCCACAGCAGCTTGCCGACGGCGTTCTCGCTCGCCGGCGCCTGCGTGTAGTCCGACACCGAGCCGTACAGCCGGAAGAGCAGCTCGGGCACCGAGCGCTGCACGCTGACGAGCGCCGAGACCCTGTCCGGCACGAGCGCCCACGTCGTCGAGAACCCGCCGCCGGCGAGGTTGGCCGAGAGGCTCGCGGTGCGCAGGTTCATCGGGTCCTGCGTCTCGATGTCGAGCACGCCGCTCATCGCGCCGCCGTACTTCGACGTGAACCCGCCGCTCGAGAAGAACGCGCTCTTCAGCATGTACGTGTCGAGGATGCTGAAGAGCCCGCCCGAGGCGCCCTCGTAGTGGTAGGGGTGCCCGATCACGGCGCCGTCCACGCGGATGATCGTCTCGTTCGGGTCGCCGCCGCGCACGTAGAGCGCGGCGCCTTCGGCGGGAGCGTTGATGCCGGGCAGGGCGCGGAGCGCCTGGAAGACGTCCGCCGCGCCGCCCGGGGTCATGTAGACGTCGGAGCGGCGCACGACCGCGCCCTCGCTCTTGCCGGTCTTGCCGAACGACGAAGCCGAGACGGTCACCTCGGCCACCGGCACGGGCGCCTCCTCGAGCGTCACCCGCAGCGGGGCCGCTCCCGGCCCGGCGACCACCGAGAGGTGTGCGGCTGCGTAACCGATCTGCGAGACGACCAGCGCCGCGGGCCCGTCGGGCAGCTCGAGCGTGAAGCGCCCCTCGCCATCCGTCACGGCGCCCCGCTGGAGCGCGGGGACGGTCACGTTGGCGAACTCGATGGGCTGGCCCTTGCGGTCCGTGACGACGCCCGAGAGCGTCGCCGCGTCCGCGGCGGCGGCGAGCGCTCCCGCGACGATCGCCGCGAGCGCGAGGCGGGTCGCGGCGTGTCTCACTTCGGCTCCTTCGCGTCGCCGCCGGCGAGCTGCTTTTCGGCCTCGGGCAGGAGCACCTTCTTCACCCACGCGTGGTCGGGGCTCCGGGCCAGCACCTCGCGGAAGCGCTCGCGCGCGGTGCGCCAGTCGCCGAGCCGCGAGGCGCAGACGCCGCTCCAGAGCAGCGCGTCGTCCCGGCCCCAGTCGATCGCGTCGTCGCCCGCCGGCGCCGCCTTCGCGAACGCGGCCAGGGACCTCTCGAACCAGGACTTCGCCTTCTCCGGCCCGCCACCCACGTCTTTCGGCTTGTAGAGGTCGTTGAGCCCCTTGAGCAGCAGCACGCGCGGGTTCGCGGGCTCGAGCGCGAGCGCCCGGCCGTAGCCTTCCTCCATCTCGGCGCCCAGCGCCATGCCGGCCTGCCGGCTCACGAACTGGTACGCGAGCCCCTGCAGCGCGGCCTTGAGCGCGACGGCGTCGGCGAACTTCGGCCTCCTCGCCACCGCACGGTCGCACGCGCCGATGCCCTCGCGCACGAGCAGTCGCGCCGACGTCTTCTCCGAATCGGCGAGCATCGGCACGAGCCGCCAGTCGGCGAGCGCGAGCCAGTACAGGCGCTCCGGCGAGCCGGGCTCGGCGGCGGTGAGCAGCGCGAACGCGTCGCGCGCCTCGCGGATCGCGGAGGCGTCGGCGAGCGTCACGGCCCGATCGAGCGCCCGCCGCGCCCCGGCCGGCGTCCTCGCGAGGCCCGCGCCTGCCGCCGGGGCGGCGAACGCGAGCGCCAGGACGAGGACCGCGGTCACTCGCATCGGCGGACCTCCGCGGGGAGCGCGGGCGGCGCCGGCCCGGGCTCGAGCGGCAGCGTGACCGTGATGCGCGCGCCGCCGCCGGGGGCCGAGTCGATCGCGAGCGCGTGCCCGGCCCCGGCGAGCCGCAGCCGCTCGCGCACGCTCTCGAGCCCCACGCCGTGCCCGCGGGCGGGGGCGCCGGGCGTGAAGCCCGGACCGTCGTCGGCCACGGTCACGCGCAGCGCGCCGTCCGCGCGGCAGGCCTCGAGCCGGACGGTCCCGCCCTCCTCGCGGTCGGCGACGGCGTGGCGGACGGCGTTCTCGACGAGCGGCTGGAACAGCAGCCCGGGCACGGGCACGCCCTCGAGCCCGGGCTCGACCGCCTCCTCGTAGCGCAACCGCTCGCCCAGGCGCGCGCGCTCGATGGCGAGGTAGGCGCGCAGGAACTCCAGCTCGTCGCCGAAACGCGCGGCGTCGCTGGTCGCCGAGGCGAGCGAGTAGCGGAACACGTCCGCGAGGCGGGTGACGATGTCCTCCGCCGCGCGCGGGTCCTCGGCGATGAGCGCGGCGATGGTGTTGAGCGTGTTGAAGAGGAAGTGCGGGTGTACCTGCGCGCGCAGCGCCCGCAGCTCGGCGCGGGCCAGCTCGGCGCGCATGCGCTCGACCTGGAGCGCGCGCTCGACCGAGATCCGGTAGAAGACCCGCGCGTAGACGATTCCCGAGACGAGCAGGGTGAACGCGAGCGAGAACATCGCGGTGGCGCGCCAGGCGCCCGAGCCCTCGAGGAAGCCCGGGTACACCCAGCGGTCCACGAGGATCGCCGCGAGCAGCGAGGCCGCGACGCTCGCGACGACGAACAGCCCGCCCTCGCGCATCCACGGGTAGCGCCCGGGAGGCGCGCTCCAGCGCAGGCGCGGCAGGGCGAAGCGCTCGACCGCGAAGACGGTGAACCCGATCACGTACGAGAAGACGAGCGAGACCTTGTACGTGAGCCAGTACGCCGCGGGGCTCGCGCCCGAGAGGGTGCCGAAGAACAGCGCGAACGGCACGGCCCAGAGCGGCGCAGCCCAGAGGATGCGGACGAAACGGCGCCGGCGGCGGCGGTGCGGGAGATCGTGCGAGGTGGTGTCCATGCGTCCGTCAGTAGACGGCCGGACCCGGCGCGGGCCAAGCGCCCACCCGACGAACCGTCGTTCGGGCGGGACGAACGGTCGGCCTCAGGCGCGGGCGGCCGGCGATTCGAGCACCCGCATCGCCATCACGGTGATGTCGTCCCCGGGCTCGACGCCGTCGAGGAAGCCCTCGACGCCGGCGAGCACGCGGTCCACGAGCCGCTCGGCGGGCTGTTCGCGCGGCTCCGCCTCGAGCAGCGCGTAGAGGCGCTCCTCGCCGAACATCTCGCCGTCCTCGCGCTCGGCCTCGGAGACGCCGTCGGTGTAGAGCACGAGGCGGTCGCCGGGCGCGAGCGCGACCGAACCCTCCTCGAACTCGGGTCCGTCGAGCATGCCGACGACGCAGCCGCCGGTCTCGAGCAGCTCGCGCCCGCCCGCCGCGCGCTGCAGCACCGGGAAGTTGTGGCCCGCGTTCGTGTAGCGCAGCGTGAGCGTGGGCTCGTGGAGCACGGCGAGAAAGAACGTCGCGAACTGCCCGGTGCTCGCGCGCTGGCAGGCCAGCGCGTTGATCGTGCGGATCATGGCGGCGGGCGACGACACGCTGCCTGCCTGCGTGCGCACGGAGGCCTGCAGCATGCTCGAGAGCAGCGCCGCGGGAACGCCCTTGCCCGAGACGTCCGCGATGGCGAGCACGACGTGCTCGTCGCCCACCGGCACGACGTCGTAGAAGTCGCCGCTCACCTCGCGCGACGAGACGTTGACGGCGTGCACCTCGACGCGCGCCCGGCGCGGGAACTCCGACAGCAGGAAGGAACGCTGGATGCGCCGGGCGAGCTGCAGCTCGCGCTCCGAGCCCGCCCGTTCCATCGCCTCGCGGTGGTAGGCGATCGCGATCGAGACGCCGAGGAACAGCCCGCCGAAGAGCAGGGCGTAGACCATCATCACGACCGCGCCCCGCACGCCTCCCAGGAAGCCGGGGAACATCGTCGCGTTGAGCGTCAGGGCCATCCCCATCGTCGCGATCATCGCGACGACGAGGTAGGTCGCCGACACGACGAGCGTCTTCCGTCGCGGCAGGAGGGCGCCGACGCGGCGCTCCAGCCAGTGTTTCGTGAACCACACCGAGAGCATGGCCGCGACGGTGAAGAACAGCGAGACGAGGTAGTAGAGCCCGAACCGCACGAGCGGGGCGCCCGTCACGAGCAGGAAGAAGCCGGCGAACGGCAGCCCCCAGAGCGGGATCTTCCACGCGAAGTTGAGCAGGTCGCGCCAGGGACCGGGGCCGCGCGCGGGCTTGCGCTTCACGGGCCGCCTCCTCAGGGCGCGAGCCGGACGCGCGTCCAGCCGCGCCGGCCGCGCTCGTAGGACAGCCGGTCGTGCAGCCGGCTGGCGCGGCCCTGCCAGAACTCGATGCGGTCGGGCACGAGCCTGTAGCCGCCCCAGCCGGCGGGCCGCGGCACGGGCCGGCCGGCGAATCGCGCGGTGACCCGGGCGAGGCGGCGCTCGAGCGTCTCGCGCCCCGCGAGCCGTCGGCTCTGGGGCGAGGCCCACGCGCCGAGTTGCGCGTCGCGCGGGCGGTCGGCCCAGATCGCGTCGCTCTCGCGCGGCGGCACGCGGGCGACCCGGCCCTCGATCCGCACCTGACGCTGCCGCCCGGGCCAGTAGAAGAGCATCGCGGCGCGCCGGCTCGCGGCCATCTCGCGGGCCTTGCGGCTGGCGTAGTTGCTCGCGAACACGAAGCCGTCGGGCCCCCACGCCTTGAGCAGCATCGCGCGCGCCGACGGCCGGCCGCGGCGGTCGGCGGTGGCGACGACCATCGCGTGCGGGTCCTGGCCGCCCTGCGCGAGCACGGAGCGGAACCAGCGACCGAAGAGCCGGAACGGATCGGCCGGCGCCGAACGCTCGCGGAGGTGCGCGAGACGGTAGTCCGTTCGTGGGGTTCGGACGCGCATGGCGGGCACCCTACACGCGGGGCGGCGGGGACGCCACGGATTCGCGTGCGAATGGGGCGATCCGCCGGTCCCGGCGGTCGGAGCGCCGGGGCGCAGGCGAAGGGCCCGGTGCGCGAGCCCCGGGCCCTTCGTGCGCCGTTCCGGCCGGGCTCAGCGGTAGGCGGGGATGCCCGTGATGACCTCGCCGAGCACGAGCGTGTGGATGTTGTGGGTGCCCTCGTAGGTCTTCACCGACTCGAGGTTGCACATGTGCCGCATCACCGGGTACTCGGCCGTGATGCCGTTCGCGCCCAGCAGGTCGCGGGCGCGGCGCGCGACGTCGAGCGCGATCTCGCAGTTGTTGCGCTTCGCCAGGGACACGTGCTCGGGCTTGCACACGCCGCGCTCCTTCATGCGGCCGCACTGCAGCGCGAGGAGCTGCGCCTTGATGATTTCCGTGTGCATCTTGACGAGCTCACCCTGCACGAGCTGGAAGGAGCCGATCGGCTTGCCGAACATGATGCGCTCCTTGCTGTACTGCGTGGCCTCCTCGAAGCACGCCATGGCGGCCCCGACGACCCCGAACGCGATGCCGAAGCGCGCCTGCGTCAGGCACCCGAGCGGCGCCTTGAGGCCGTTGCCGTTCGGCAGCCGGTTCTCCTCCGGCACGAACACGTCCTGCAGCACCAGCTCGCTCGTCACCGAGGCGCGCAGGGAGTGCTTGCGCTTCTGCTCGGGCGCCGAGTAGCCCTTCGTGCCCTTCTCGACGAGGAACCCGGCGATGGACTCGCGGTTCTTCTCGGGATCGTGGAGCTTCGCCCACACGATCGCGAGATCGGCGACGGTGCCGTTCGTGATCCACATCTTGGCGCCGTTCAGGACGTAGCCGCCGTCCACCCGCTTCGCGCGCGTGATCATGCTGCCGGGATCGGAGCCGTGGTCGGGCTCGGTGAGTCCGAAGCAGCCGATGACCTCGCCCTTCGCCATGCGCGGCAGCCACTTCAGGCGCTGCTCCTCGGAGCCGTACTCGAAGATGGGGAACATGCAGAGCGAGCCCTGCACGGAGGCGAAGCTGCGCAGTCCGGAGTCTCCGCGCTCGAGTTCCTGCATCGCCAGGCCGTACGAGACGGGGCCGACGCCGGCGCAGCCGTACTTCTCGGGCAGCGTCGCGCCGAGCAGGCCCATGTCGGCGACCTCGGGAATCACGTCCTTCGGGAAGTAGGCCTTCTCGTACGCCTCCTCGACGATGGGAAGGTAACGCTCGTCCACCCAGTCGCCGACCGCGTCGCGGATCTGGATCTCCTCCTCGTTGAGCAGCGAGTCGACGTCGTAGAAGTCCGTGCGCGTCGCGCGGGGCATGTGCAGCTCCTTCGAAGGTTCGGAAGGTCAGCGCCCGGCCGGGCGCGAGGTGGTCGAGGGGGGCGAGGAATCCGGCGCAGCATAGCAGAAGACGTCGAGCGCCCGGACCCGCCGCAGGCGCGACGGGCCGGTGGGCGCGACGCTCCATTCGCGCTCCGCGACGCGCATCCGGCCCTCGGCCAGCGTGGCGGGCAGCAGGCCGTGCGGGTCGTCGGCACGCGCCCGCACGAGCCATGCGCGCGGGTGGGACGCGAGCTGCGCACGCAGCGCCGCGGCGTCTTGCGGCGTCACGGGGCCTTCGTGCGAGGGCACTCGCTCGACGACGAGGTCGCGACGCTTCAGGTAGTAGGCGAAGACGCCGTCGCGATACCAGGGGGCGGTGACGAGCACGAGGTCGTCCGGATGCGCCTGGCGCTCGATCCAGCTCACGGCGTCGCGCCAGGGTTCCTTGTGGACGAGCCGGTGCGCGTCCACGAGCGGCGGCACGCACGCGAGCAGCGCGAGCAGGCCGAGAACGGCGCGCGGCCAGCGGGGCAGTGCGGCCCAGCCGGCGGCGGCAACGATCGCGAGCGCGAGCGAGGCGGCGAGGGCCGCGCGCGTCAGGTAGACGGGCGGGCCGGCCCAGGAGGCGACGAAGGGGACGAGCAGGGGCACGACCGCGAGCAGCACGACGAGCGCCCTCGCGGGTGGCCGCGGGGCGGGCTCGGGCCGCGGCGGGCGCACGAAGCCGAGCACGGCGAGCGCCCCGAGGAGCACGGCCGCCGGCGGGCTGCCGGCGAACTCCACCAGCGTGCGCACGAGATCGAAGGGCCCGGGGCGCGCGATCCAGAAGCCGCGCGCGACCCGCTCGACCTGCGAGGCCATGTCGCCGGCCCAGGGCAGGAACGCGGCGGCGACCACGAGCGCGGGCACGACGAGCGGTCGCGCCGCCCGGACGCCTTCGCGCCGGCGCGCGGCCCAGCCCACCGCGAGCGCTTCGGCGAGCACCACGAAGAGCGCGTGCGCGTGCACGTAGAGCAGCGCCACCGTCGCGACGATCCACGCGGCGCGCGCCCGGCCGCGACCGTGCTCGAGCACGGAGAGCAGCGCGTCCGCCGAGGCGAGCGACAGCATCCCGAACAGCGCGTACGCGCGCGCTTCCTGCGCGTAGTGCACCTGGAACGCGGAGAGCGCGACGAGGACCGCGGCGCCGAAGGCGGCTCGAAGCCCGAACGCCCGCTTCGCGAGCCGGGCGGCGAAGAGCACCGAGAAGGACGAGGCCACGGCCGACAGCAGGCGCAGCGCCCATTCGCGGTCGCCCGCGACCGCCACGACGAGCCGCTCGAGCAGCGGGTAGAGCGGGGGGTGCACGTCCGTCCGCGAGGCCGCGATGATCGCGTCGGGCGAGAGCGTCGTCAGGCGCCAGGTGAAGCCTTCGTCGAGCCACAGGCTCTCGCGACCCAGCCCCGTGAAGCGGACGGCGATCGTGACGAGCGCGATCGCGATCGCGCCGGCGAGCGCGAGCCGCGCGAGGCCGCGGGAGTTCGAGGGGATGCCGTTCACGCGGGCATCCTGCCTGTTCGCGGTTCGATTCGCACGTCGCCGGATCGGGGAGAGGCTGCCGCGCGAAGGACCCCATCTTCGCCATGATCGCCGACGGGCGGCTGACGGCTCGACCCTGGCAACGGAGCCCGCATTGCCGGCGCCCGTGGAGTGTCGGACCGGGGTCATCGTGCTCTGACCGGGGCGGTACGGAAATCCGTCCACGCTCGGGCGGTCGGGGCATGGAAAGGTCGCGCGGGCGAAGGCACTTCCGGGCCACGCGGTGCCCTCGGGCGACCTGGCCGAGGTGTTCGAGCGTGTCCTGGACACGCTGGTCGAGAAGCTCGAGGAGCGCAAATTCCGCGCGGGCCGCAGGCCCCGCGAGAACCGTCAGCCACCGGCCCGGGCTGCGAAGCGCAAGCTCGTCCCCGACGGGCGCCATGTCCCGGACCGGGTCAGGAACGCGGTCCGGGAGCGCGACGGCGGCCGCCGCCGGTCGGACCTGCGGCAGGTTCACGCGCTTCGCGACCCGTTCCCTGAGGTCCGCGCGGCCCGGCGCCTTTGGCTATAGTGCGCACATGTTTCGCCCTCTCGCACTTCCGGAGGTGTCCCCATGCCCCCACGCTTTCTCACGATCGCGGCGGTGCTGCTCATGACCGTTTCGCTCGACCAGACCACGTTCGCCGCGCGCGGCAATGCCACGCGCTCGCCCGTCTACGCGAAGCACGGCATGGTGTGCGCGGCCCAGCCGCTCGCGGTGCAGGCCGGCCTCCAGGTCCTCGAGGAGGGCGGCAGCGCCGTGGATGCCGCCATCGCGGTGAACGCCTGCCTCGGGCTCATGGAGCCGACCTCGAACGGGATCGGCGGCGACCTGTTCGCGATCGTCTACGACCCGAAGGACGGGAAGCTGCACGGTCTGAACGCCTGCGGGCGCTCTCCGCTCGCGCTCACCGCGGACAAGGTCCCGCCCGAGAAGGACGGCACCATCCCGCTCTACTCGCCTTACTCCTGGAGCGTGCCCGGCACCGTGGACGGCTGGGCGGAGTTGCACGCGAAGTACGGGCGGCTGCCGCTCGCCCGCGACCTCGCGCCGGCGATCCAGTACGCCGAGGAGGGCTTCCCGCTCTCGCCGGTGATCGCGCACGACTGGGCGCGCGGGGCGCGCGTCTTCAAGGACAAGCCGGGCTTCGCGCCGGTGTTCATGCCGGGCGGCCGCGCGCCCGCGGAGGGCGAGATCTTCCGCAACCCGGCGCTGGCGAAGTCGCTCCGGATGATCGCGGAGAAGGGGCGCGACGCCTACTACAAGGGCCCCATCGCCGACGAGATCGTGCGCTATTCGAAGGCGAACGGCGGGTTCTTCTCGAAGGAGGACTTCGAGAAGCACACCTCCGAGTGGGTGACGCCGGTCTCGACGAGCTACCACGGTTACGACGTCTGGGAGCTGCCGCCGCCGGGGCAGGGGATCGCGGCGCTCCAGCTGCTCAACGTGCTCGAGAATTTCGACCTGAAGAGCATGGGCCGGAACTCGGCCGACTTCTGGCACGTGATGACCGAGGCCAAGAAGATCGTGTACGCCGACCGCGCGCGCTACTACGCCGATCCGCAGTTCGCGAAGGTGCCGGTGCAGCAACTGATCTCGAAGGCCTACGCGAAGCAGCGCGCGAAGCTCGTGGACATGAAGCACGCCGCGATGAAGGACCTGCCCGGCGACCCGGCCGCGCTCAACCGGTCGGAGACCACCTACTTCTGCACCGCCGACGACGACGGCATGATGGTCTCGATGATCCAGAGCAACTACACCGGCTTCGGGTCGGGCTACGTGATCCCGTCGCTCGGCTTCGGCCTGCAGGACCGCGGCAACCTGTTCGACCTCCATCCCGGCCGGCCGAACTCGCTCGAGCCGGGCAAGCGGCCGTTCCACACGATCATCCCCGCGTTCATGACGAAGGGCGGCAAGCCGATCATGGCGTTCGGGCTCATGGGCGGCGACATGCAGCCGCAGGGCCACGCGCAGATCGTCGTGAACCTGCTCGACTTCGGGATGAACCTGCAGGAGGCGGGGGACGCGATCCGCTTTCACCACACGGGTTCCTCGGAGCCCACGGGCACCGTCATGACCGACGGGGGCGTGCTCCACATCGAGGACGGCCTGCCCGACTCGGTGCTCGCCGAGCTTCGCCGCCGCGGGCATCGCATCGAGCCCGAGGCCGTCGGCGCCTACGGCGGCTACCAGGCGATCTGGCGCGACCCGGCCACGGGCGTCTACGAGGGGGCAACCGAGAAGCGCAAGGACGGCTGCGCGCAGGGCTATTGAGGACGTGACGCTGTGCGGCGGGGCGGCGGCCCCGCCGCGCCGTCAGCGATCGCCGACGCGCAGCACGCCCACGCGCGGCGGCAGCGTGGGCTCGAAGCGGTCGAGCGCGGCGCGCAGGAACGGCACGGACGCCGCCCGCGTGGCGTAAACCGTCACCGTGTCGCCGTCGGCGACGTAGTTGTCGCGGAGGACCCACCGCGTGAGCGCCCGCCAGGAAGGGGGCACGCCGCCGCGGCCGCGCAACCAGCTCTCGTAGAGGAGGGCGGCGTCGGCACCGTGCTCGTCGCAGTAGCGCGCGAGCCAGGCCGAGTTCGAACGGTCCGCGAGCCGCGCCCGCGCCACCTCCATCGAGCCCAGGCCCGCCAGGTCCAGCACGCGCGCGTGGCCGAACCAGCTCACCGCGCCGACGTCGCTCACCGCGACGGTGCGGCCGGGCAGCTCGTCGTGGACGAAGCGCCCCATCTGGCGCTGCTGCTCGTAGATGTTCCGCGAGGCGAGCGGTCCCCACTCCGCCGCGTGCCACGCCCGCACGCCGAGCAGCGCGAGGAAGAGCGCGGTCGCAAGTGCCGTCGCGGCCGCGCGCGGACGCGCGGCACTCGCCCACCCTTCTGGCAGCGCCGCGAGATGGGGGGCGAGGGCGGCCACCAGCGCCGTGAGCGCGATCGGCACGAGCCACGACTCGTAGCGGAAGAACGACCCCACGTCGCCGAACTGGAACGTGAGCAGGACGGCCGGGACCAGCAACGCCAGCAGTCCGCGCCCCGCGCGCGCCGCGGGCGTGTCGCGCCCCGGCGCGGGGCGCACCAGCAGGGCCGCGAGGGCGAACAGGACGAGGAAGTGCGCGTTGCGCGGCGCGAACAGCAGGTGCGGCAGACGCCCGAAATAGGAACCCCAGTCGAAGTGCGCCGCCCGCCACAGGCCGAGCCGGCTCTTGATGAGCACCGAGTTCGGGAGCCAGAAGCCGCCGTGCGCGGTCGCGAGCCCGCCGTAGAGTGCGAACGCGGCGGCGGCCCCGGCCGCCAGCGCCGCGCCGTCGAGCCACCGCCGCCGCCACACCGCCACGACCGCGAGAGGGACCAGGAGGGCGAGGCAGTCGAAGCGCGTGAGCGTCGCGAGTGCCGCCAGCACGCCGAGCCCGGCGGCGCCGGCCACGTCCGTCCCGCCGTGCGGGCCGGCAAAGACACGGCGGGCGCCCACCCAGGCCAGCGCGAGCCCGACCAGCGCCTCGAGTCCGTGCTCCATCCCGGTGACCGCGAAAGCCGTGACGGGCGCGAGCAGCACGATCGCCGTGGCGACCGCCGCGCGCGCCGCCGGTCCGGGGACGGACGTGCGCAGGCACGCGTCGGCGACGAAGAGCAGGCCGAGGCCGGCGACGAGGTTGAGCGCGAACGGAAGCAGCTCGTGCGGGCCCACGAGGCGCGAGGCGAGGGCGAGCAGCGCGGTCCAGAGCGGCGAGGAGGCCGCGGGCTCGAAGCCGGTGCCGTTCAGGCTCCAGGAGCCGTGCAGCGCGAGGCTGCGCGACATCGCCAGCTCGATGTAGCTGTCGTCGAGCACGTAGGTGAAGTGCCCGCCGGTCAGCGCGACGCAGGCCCGCAGGTGCCCGAGCAGCACCCCGGCGACGACGAGCGCGCCCGCCCAGGGCCAGGCGGACGCCGGAAAGGAGGGGGACGAGGCCGCTCTCGAAGAGGTGGCGAATCCCGTCGGGGGGTGCGGGGCGACTCTCACGCGCACCATCGTACACCGGCTCCCCGCGCGTGGCGGCCGCGTGGAAACGAACGCGCCGGTCCGGACGCCACACGCGGCGGGGCAGGCGGGACGGCCCGGGGGAGGTCGCCCGACACCCGCCGGCGCCGCTCAGGCGGTCAACGCCACGTCGGCCGCGTCCTGCTGCTGCGCCCAGAGCTCGAGGCAGGCGAGCGTCCAGAGGCGCCTCGACTCACCTCCCGAACTCGCCTGTCGGTTCAGCCGGCGCTCGACCTCGCGCGGGTCGAGCCACTGGCGGGCCTTCGCCGCCGGGTCGGTGAGCAACTCGCGGACGAGGCTCCCGAACGAGCCGCCGAACCACGATTCGATCGGCGGCGAGAACCCGCGCTTGCCCTGCGCGAGCACGTCGTCCGGGAGGCGCCCGGCGAGCGCGCGCCGCAGCAGGTGCTTGGTGGACCGTCCCCGCACCTTCTGGGCGAGCGGCAGCCGCGCCGCGAACTCGACGACGGACGTGTCGAGCAGCGGGCAGCGCACCTCGAGCGAGTTCGCCATCGAAGCGCTGTCCACCTTCTGCAGCACGTCTCCGGAGAGGAACGTCCGCGCGTCGAGATGGAGGAGCGCGGGCACCTCGCCCGCGACGCGCGAGGCCTCGCGGTAGTGGTCCAGGTAGGTCCGGAACGGGTTGTAGTCCCGCATCGCGTCGGTGAGCGAGGGCGAGAGCACGCGCTCGAGCGGGCGGAGGCTGAAGCACGCCATCGCCTCGACGTGCCGCTCGAAGACGTTCATCGGGACCCGCTGCAGGCGCGTCGCGAGCCGGTCGTCGGCTCCGAGCCAGCGCGCGGGGTACCCGACGAACGCACGCATGGGGGCGGGGATCCAGTTCAGGCGCGCGTGACGGAGCGCGGCCGGATAGGTCCGGTAACCGCCGAGCATCTCGTCGCCGCCGTCCCCCGAGAGCACGACCTTGAGCTGCTCCGCCGCGAAGCGCGAGAGGTAGAACGTCGGCACGATCGAGGCGTCCGCGAACGGCTCGCCGATGCCCGCGATGAGGCGCGGCAGGACGTCGGCCGCCTGCGGCGTCACCATCGTCTCGTGGTGGGACGTACCCAGGTGCGTGGCGACACGCCTCGCGCCGGGGATCTCGCTCGCGTCGCTGCCGGGGAAGCCGACGGTGAACGTGTCCACGCGGTCCGTCGCGAACCGGGTCATGGACTCCACGACCGCGCTCGAGTCGAGCCCTCCCGAGAGCAGTGCGCCCATCGGCACGTCGGCGTGCAGGCGGACGCGCACCGCCTCCTCGATCAGCTCCCGCAGGCGATCCACCAGCGCGTCCTCGGCGTCCTCGAGCGGCGGACCCTGCGGGATGGTCCAGTAGGGCCGCACGCGCACGCCGTTCGCATCCGCCACGAGCAGGTGCCCCGGCGGCAGCTTGCGCACGCCCTTCCAGATCGTCTTCGGCGCCGGGACGTAGCCGAACGCGAGGTAGTCCAGCACCGCCTCGAGGTCGGTCTCGCGCGGCACGCGCGGGTCCATCACGAGCGCGGTCAGCTCCGAGGCGAACGCCAGGCGCGAGCCGTCGTCGTGGTAGTAGAGCGGCTTGATGCCCATCCGGTCCCGGGCGAGCACCAGGCGCCGCCGCGTCCGGTCGTAGATCCCCAGCGCGAACTTGCCGCGCAGCTCCTCGAGGAACGCGTCGCCGGACTGTTCGTAGAGGTGCAGCATCGCCTCGGTGTCGCTCGTCCCGCGGAAGCGGTGTCCCACGTTCTCGAGATCGCGGCGCAGCCGCGGACCGCCGTAGATCTCTCCGTTGTAGACGACCTGCACCGAACCGTCCTCGTTCGGCATCGGCTGGCGCCCCGTGGGAGTCAGGTCCACCACGGACAGGCGCCGGTGCCCGAGCGCGGCGCGCTCGTCGTGCCACAGGCCCTCGCCGTCGGGGCCGCGATGCCGCATCCGCTCGGACTGGCGCTTCACGAGCTGGGGCCGGGGCACGCCCTCGCGGTAGTGGAACTCCCCGTTGATCCCGCACACGCCCGGGTTTCTCCCTTCGAGTCGACGGCCGCCGCCCGGCGCGCGTCGCGCGCGCCGCGGCGGCTTCCGTCCGCCGGCAGCCCGTCCGGGTCGTTCGCGGATTCCGGATCGCGCCCGACCGCCACGTGCCTCCGTACCTCAGAGGGGCCCGCGCAGTTCGCACCATGGCACACGCCTCTTAATGGCGACTTGCCCGCAGAGGCGCGGCTCGCACGGTTGCGCGGGGTGTTCAGAACCGCGAAACGGCGGACGGCGGACCCCGTCCCGCGTTTGCCGGGTCCGCGCCGGGTCCGCTAAAGTGAGGTTCGCTTTCGTCGTACCGGCATCCTCCCCGGAGACGTCCCCTATGGCCTCTGCCAAGCCCGCGACCGCCACGTCGCGCCACGCCGGCCTCTCGGCCGACGATCTCGTCGGCCTCTACCGCACGATGGTCACCTCGCGCCGGACGGACGACGAGGAGATCCGGCTCAAGAAGCTGAACCTCATCTTCTTCCAGATCTCCGGGGCGGGGCACGAGGCGGTGCTGGCGGCGGCGGGCAAGGCGATGCGGGCGGGGCACGACTACTTCTACCCCTACTACCGCGACCGGGCCCTGTGCCTGCAACTCGGCATGACCGTCCAGGAGATGCTCCTCTCCTCGGTGGGGGCGGCCGAGGACCCGAACTCGGGCGGGCGCCAGATGCCCAGCCACTGGGGCCACCGCGAGCTCAACATCGTGTCCCAGTCGAGCCCTACCGGGACCCAGTTCCTGCAGGCGGTGGGGGCGGCCGAGGCCCTGGTCAAGTACCGCGAGCTCGAGGGCGAGAATCCCGAGCTGAAGGGCCAGGCGAAGGGCGACGAGGTCGTCTACGTCTCGACCGGCGACGGGGCCACCAGCGAGGGCGAGTTCTGGGAGGCGCTCAACAGCGCCTGCAACCTGAAGCTGCCCGTGCTGTTCCTCGTCGAGGACAATGGCTACGCCATTTCCGTGCCCGTGGACGTCCAGACGGCCGGCGCCAACGTCGCCGATCTGGTGAAGGGCTTCCCGAACCTCCACTGGGTGGGCGACGTGGACGGCAACGACCCGGTCGAGTCCTACCGGGCGCTGGTGGAGGCCGTCGCGTACTGCCGCGCGCGCAAGGGACCGGCGCTCGTGCGTGCGAGGGTGACCCGCCCGTACTCGCACTCGATGTCGGACGACGAGACCAAGTACAAGCCGCCGACCGTCCGCGCGGCCGAAGCCGAGCGCGACTGCCTGAAGACCTTCGGGCGCTGGCTCGTCGAGGAGCGCGTCGTCACGAAGGAGCGGCTCGAGAAGCTGCACGAGGAGATCGCCGCCGAGGTGCGCGCGGCCTCGGAATACGCGCAGGCCTCGCCGCAGCCGGCGCCGCACACGGCCGGCGCCTACGTGTTCTCGCCCAACGTGGACCCGACGTCGGACCGCTTCGTCGCTCAGCCGCAGCCGGCCGACCCGAAGCAGACCGAGACCATCCTGCAGAGCATCAACTACGTGCTCCGCGACGAGATGAAGCGCAACTCGCGCATCGTCGTCTTCGGGGAGGACGTCGCCGACGCCTCGCACGAGGAGGTCCTGGGCGAGGTCAAGGGCAAGGGCGGCGTGTTCGGCGTCACCTGGGGCCTGCAGAAGCAGTTCGGCGGCAAGCGCGTCTACAACTCGCCGCTCGCCGAGGCCAACATCGTCGGCCGCGCGATCGGCATGGCCACGCTCGGCCTGCGCCCCGTGGTCGAGATCCAGTTCTTCGACTACATCTGGCCCGCGATGATGCAGATGCGCAACGAGCTCGGGATGCTCCGCTACCGCTCGAACAACGCCTGGAGCGCGCCGGTCGTGATCCGGACCGCCTACGGCGGCTACCTCGGCGGCGGCGCGCCCTACCACAGCCAGTGCGGCGAGAGCATCTTCGCCCACTGCCCGGGCCTGCGGATCGTGCTCCCGAGCTGCGCGAGCGACGCGGCCGGCCTGCTGCGCACGGCGCTGCGCAGCGAGGATCCCGTGCTCTTCCTCGAGCATAAGCACCTCTACCGGCAGCCGTACGCCAAGGAACCCTACCCGGGCCCCGAGTACACGGTGCCGTTCGGTCGCGCGCGGATCGTGCGGCCGGGCACCGACGTGACCGTGGTCACGTACGGCGCACTCGTGCAGCGGACCTTCCTCGCGGCGCAGGAGCTGGCCGACGAGGGCATCGAGGTCGAAGTGCTCGACCTGCGCACGATGCAGCCGCTGGACTTCGAGAGCGTGGCGAAGTCGGTGACGAAGACCGGCCGCGTGATCGTGGCGCACGAGGACGCTCTGTTCTGCGGCTTCGGCGCCGAGGTCGCCGCCCGGATCGCGAACGAGTGCTTCATGGACCTCGACGCCCCCGTGGGCCGCATTGGCGCGCTCGACACGCCGGTCGCCTACGCGCCGAAGCTCGAGGAGACGATCCTCCCGCACAAGGACCGCATCGCGAAGGCCATCCGCGAGCTCGCGGCGTACTGAGCCCGCCCGCCCCGCCCGCGAAACCGCGCCGATTCGCCCGGCTCCCGGGCGCATCCCAAGGGGCGTTGGGGGAGTTCGAAAGCACACCCGGCCAGCCAGGGAGGATGTTTCGTGTCCGACAAGAAGATCATCGCGGTCATGGGGGCCACCGGCGCCCAAGGCGGCGGCCTCGTGCGCGCGATCCTCGAGGATCCGAAGGGCGGCTTCGCGGCGCGCGCGATCACCCGCAAGCCCGATTCCGATGCGGCGAAGGAGCTGAAGAAGCTCGGCGCCGAAGTCGTGGCCGGCGACGCCGACGATCCGTCGAGCCTCGAGCGCGCGTTCGCCGGGGCGTACGGCGCCTTCTGCGTGACGAACTACTGGGAGCACCTCTCGCCCGAGCGCGAGGGCGCGCAGGCGACGGCCATGGCGCACGCGACCCGGAAGGCGGGCCTGAAGCACGTCGTCTGGTCAACACTCGAGGACACGCGCCGGCTCGTGCCGCTCGACGACCCGCGCCTGCCCACGATCAACGGGCGGTACAAGGTGCCGCACTTCGACTCGAAGGGGCAGATGGACGAAGTCTTCGAGAAGGAAGCCGCCCCGACGAGCTTCCTGATGGCGGCGTTCTACTGGGACAACTTCGTCGGCTTCGGCATGGGCCCCCGCAAGGGGGAGGGCGACGAGCTCGTGCTGGCGCTGCCCCTCGGCGGCGCCCGGCTGCCGGGCATCGCGGCCCGCGACATCGGCCGGATCGCCTACGGGATCTTCCGCCGCGGACCCTCGGCCGCCGGCCAGCGGTTCGGCATCTCGGGCGAGATCCTCTCGGGCCAGGAGCTGGCCGCGAAGATGGGAAAGGCGCTGGGGCGCAAGGTCGTGTTCCAGGACGTGCCGTTCTCGGTCTACCGCAGCCTCGGCTTCCCGGGCGCCGAGGACCTGGGAAACATGTTCGAGTACCACGCCCTGCGCGGAAAGGACTTCGAGCGCGCGCGCGACCCGAAGCTGGCCCGCGAGCTGCACCCCGAAGTGCAGTCCTTCGACGCCTGGCTCGTGGCCAACGGCAACCACCTGCCGCTCGGCTGACCTCCGGACGGCGGGCCGGCGCCCCGCGCCGGCCCGCCCGCCCCGGGCGCGGAGGCGTCGCGACTGCTACCCTCCACCCGGACCCGAATCCGGAAGGGAGGCGCCGATGCGCGTGCTGGTGGTCGAGGACAGCGGCCCGACCCGCGAGTTGTTGGTGGGATCGCTCGAAGAGGCGGGCATGAGCGTGACCACGGCGGCGAGACTCGCCACCGGGCTGCGCCTGGCGACGACGGAGGAGTTCGACGCGATCGTGCTCGATCTGATGCTGCCCGACGGCGACGGGCTGGAGCTCTGCCGCGAGCTGCGCGCGAAGGGCGACCGGACGCCGGTGCTGTGCCTGACCGCGCGGGCCGAGGTGTCGCAGCGCGTGCAGGGCCTCGATGCCGGCGCGGACGACTACCTGCGCAAGCCTTTTGCGCTCGCCGAGCTGCAGGCGCGGCTGCGCGCGCTCACGCGCCGCGGCGGCCTCGCACCGCCGAAGCGCATCGTCGCCGGCACGGTCTCGATCGACTTCACGGCCCGTCGCCTCGAGCGCTCCGGCGAGGAGGTGCCGCTCACCGCGCGCGAATGGGGGGTGCTCGAGACGCTCGCGAGCCGGGCCGGCCACGTCGTGAGCCGCAGCGAGGTGCTCGAGACGCTCTGGCACGACACGAGCGCGGCCTCGTCCGACAGCTTCGACGTGATCCTCAGCCGCCTGCGCCGCAAGCTCGGCGACCCGGAGGAGGGCTGCGGCATCCGCACCGTGCGCGGGGAAGGGCTGGTCTTCGAGTCGCGTGCGTGAGGGAATGGCGCGCGTGAAGGCCCACTCGCTCGTCTTCCGCCTCGCGGCGCTGCAGCAGGTTCTCGCTGCGGCGCTCATCCTCGTGTTCGCCGCCTCGACGGTGGGCCTGGCCGCGCGGACGCTCGAGCGCCAGGAGGAAGAGTTCCTCTCCGACACCGCCACGCGCATGGCCGCGGACCTGTCCCACGAACTCGGCGAGGGGAAGCAGATCCTCGCGGTCGCCACGGAAGCGGTGGAGCAGGACGCCCCGCCCGGCGTCCGCGTCGAGGTGCTCGACGCGGACGGCCACCGCGTGGCCTGGAACGGCCGCGGACGCTCGTGGGAGCGCGAACAGACGCTGACGCGGCGTGCCGCCATCGGAGTGCGGGGCTGGGTGGTGGTCACCGCGGCGAACCGGACGCTGCGCAGCGCGATCTCCGCGCTCGTGCTCTCGCTCGCGTTCGCGGCCGTGCCGCTGTTCGTTCTCGTGACGGTGCTCAGCCGCTCGTTCGCCAGCCGCGCGCTGAGGCCGCTTTCGCGCATGGCGGAGCAGGCCGACGAGGCCACACAGCGCGGTGACCTGCGCCCGGTGGGCGGTTCCACGGACCCGAGGGAGATCGCGCAGCTCGCCGAAGCGTTCAACCGCCTGCTCGCGCGGGTGCAGGGCATGCTCGCGTCGGAGCGCGCGTTCGCACAGGACGCCGCGCACGAGCTGCGCACGCCACTCACCGTGATCTCGGGCGAGCTCGAGCGCGCGGTGGCGGACCCGGCTCTCCCGCCGCGGCAGCGCGAATCCCTCTCGCGCGCCTGGGAGCAGGCGCGGGGCATGAGCGAGCTCGTCGAGGCGCTGCTGCTCCTGCGCGGCTCGGAAGCCGCGGCAGCCGCGGCGGGCGAGCCGTCGCTCCCCGTGAACCTGGGCGACGTGCTGCGGGACGCCGTGCGCGAGCAGTGCGCGCACTCGCCGGAGCGCGCCCACGACGTCGAGGTCCGCGCCGACGACGAGGTGCTGGTCGCCGGTCACGCGACGCTGCTGGCGTCGGCGGTGCGGAACCTGCTCTCGAACGCCTGCAAGTTCAGCTCGCCCGGCCAGCCCGTCCACGCGAGCGCGGCGATCGAGGGCGACCACGCCGTGCTGTTCGTGGAAGATGCCGGCCCCGGCATCCCGGAGACCGACCTCGACCGCGTGTTCGACCCGTTCTACCGCGGCGCGGAGGCGCGGGCGGCCAGCCACGGGTTCGGCCTCGGGCTGGCGATGCTCCGCCGTGTCGCGCGGGCGCACGGCGGCGAGGTGACCGCCTCGGCCTCGGGGCTGGGCGGCGCGCGGTTCGAGCTGACGCTGCCGCGGTGGAAACCGGCCGCGCGGAGCTGACCGACCCGCCCGGGCGGCCGCCGCGTCTTCGCCCGGTGGGCGATTTCGGGTTGAACCTCCGGGCGGTTCGCGCGTTCTGTTGGTGCGAGGCCCCGGACCGGGCGGTCCGGGCCGGCTTCGCGCACCGGAGGTGCCCCATGTCGCACAGGATTCCCGGGCCGCTGGCGCTGGCCCTGCTCTTCGTACTGGCCACGCCGGCCGCCGCGGCCGGACCGCCGTCCACCGCCTCGACGCCCGAGCGGGTGGTCTCGATGCGCCAGAGCGTGCTCTCGCACGACGAGTACGTCCGGCTCCGCGACGCCTGGCGCGAGTACACGCGCCGGCACCCGCGCGACCCGCTGGGATGGGCGCAGCTCGCGCGCGCGGCGAGCTACGCCGGCTCGTCGTGCGACGAGTTCGTGAAGTACGCGAAGAAGGCCGTCGAGCTCGGTCCCGACGACGCCCAGGCCTGCGCCACGCTGGGGCGATTCCTGTGGCACACGTACTGTGGCTCGCAGCCTTCCGAACCGAAGCAGGCGATGAAGCTGCTGGAGCACGCCCTGCACCTCGACCCGTCGCTCGACGACCCGCACTACATCCTGTGGACGATGCTCCAGTCGGAGGGCCGCACGTCGGAGGCGAATGCGCACCTGCGCACGCTGCTCGACGACGGCCGGATGCCCGAGCCCCTCGTGGACTTCGCCTACAACCTGCTCGCCGGGCTCGATCCGAAGGCGATCCTGCTCACGAACGGCGACAACGACACCTACCCGCTCATCGCGCTGCAGACGGCGCGCAACGTGCGGACGGACGTCGCGGTCGTGAACCTGAGCCTGCTCAACCTCGAGTGGTACCGGCGACAGCTGCGGAACGGGCCACTGGCCGTGCCCGTGCCGCTGCTCGAGGGCTCGACGAAGGACCTCCATTCCTACGAGCAGAGCGAGGAGGCCCTGAAGGGCCTGATCGCGAACCTGGCCCGCGACGGGTGGAACCGGCCGCTCTATGCCAGCGTGACCGTGGCGAGCGTCGAGAAGCGCATCCCGGACGAGCGGCTGCTCGAGGGGCTCGTCTACCGCGTGCTGCCCGAGGCCGGCACGGACAGCCGCGTGGACGTCGCGGCCATCGAGCACAACTTCGACCACGTCTACCGGCTTCAGAGCGTGAAGTCACTCTCGGTGGACTGGAACTCGTGGTCCGCGTTGAGGCAGCTCATGTTCAACTACGAGTCGGTGATGTGGCGTATTGCCCCCGCGCTCGCGGACGACGGGCGTCTGGAGGACGCCCGGAAGCGAATCGCCTGGATGCTGGACGTCGCGCACTTCCATCACCAGGACCGCAAGGACATCGCGCAGTGGATCAACGCCTGGAGCCAGCGCGACCCGAAATGCCCGGACCTCGACCGCTGGCGGGCGGAGTACCTGCAGTAGGGCCGCGGGACGTGCGGGGGGCGCATTGAGCTTCGGCGACGACGATCTCGCGATCCGCATCCGCCGGGGGGAAGCGGGGGCCTTCGACATGCTCTTCGACCGCTTCGCCGGCCGCCTGCGGGGCTACCTCGTGGGGATGGTCGGCGATGCGGCGACCGCGGACGACCTGCTCCAGGAGACGTTCCTGCGCGTGTACCGTCACATCGACCGCTACGAGCCGCGCGGCACGTTCGCCCCGTGGATGTTCCGGATCGCGGGCAACCTCGCGATCACCGAGCTGCGGCGGCGCCGCTACCGCCGCACGACGCCGCTCGAGCAGGGGCCCGAGCCGCCCGGCGACTCCGAGCGGTGCGACCCGGCGGCGATCCACGCCGCCGGCGCGCGCGTGCGCGAGGTGGAGTCGGCGCTGTCGCGCCTGCCCGAGCCGCAGCGGGCCGTCGTCCTGCTGCGCATGCGGGACGGCATGTCGCTCGAGGAGGTCGCCCGCACGCTGGGCGTTCCCGTCGGAACCGTGAAGTCACGCCTGCACCACGCCGTCCGAAGCCTCCGCGAGGAGATCGGAATTCCCGAGCCGGCCCGCCGGCAGGAGGAGAAGCATGAAGAGCTGCGATGAGCTGGGCCCCGACCTGGTCGACCTGGTGTTCGGGAAGCCGGCGCCCGAGAGGCTGCGCGAGCTGAACGAGCACCTCGAGTCGTGCGAAAGGTGCCGCGCGGAGGAGCAGCGGCTGCTCGCCGTGCGCGAGGCGGTCGGCCGCGAACAGCCTGCTCCCGGCCCCGCGGTACGCGAACGGGTGCGGGCCGCGCTGCCCGCCCGGACCCATCGCGGCCCCCTCGCCGCCCTGGCGTGGCGACCCGTGCCCGCCTACGCCGCCGCGATCGCGTGCCTCGCCGTCGCGCTCGCGACGGGAGTCGCGCTGCGAAGCGGGCCCGCGAGGCCGTCGGCAGGAGTGCGCACCGCGATCCCGGCTCCCGACACGATCGCGGGCCCGCTCGCCCCGTTCACGCCCGCGGGCTCCTACGACACGGGCATCGCGTGGGCGGTCGCCGAGGCGACGCCGCGGGACACGGCCGGACGGCGCGGGGGCCTGCAGCGGGACAGCCTGTAGCGGCGGGCGGACCGGGCGGCATGTCGAGGCCGGCGGATCGCTCCGCCGGCCCGAAGCCATTTCGCGGCCTACATCGCGGCCAAATTCCCGCATTCGAATGTTGTCCGCGTTTCGGACACCGCGGTAACCTTGGTCTTTCTGCGAGCCCAGCAGGAAGGATGGTCTCATGCGATCCTTGGCGCTCCTTCTGGGCGTCGGTCTCGTGGGCGTCGCTGCGGGCGTACCCGCCGCTCACGCATCGCCGACGTCGCCCAAGACAAGCCGGGCTCCGGCCGTCACGATCGCGCCGGAGACGCCCCGCTCCGGACACGCGCTCGCGCGTGCCCCGCGTGCGGGTGCGACCGCGGCCACGTCGTCGAGCCTGCATTGGTACGGCGACTACGATCCGGCCACGGGGGCGGCGGTCGAGAACGGCACCTGGACCTTCGACCACGGCGCGCCCGATCCACTCGAAGGCTGGAGCATTCCAAAGACGTTCGACGGCACGCTGCCCTGGCGCCGGATAGACGCCACGAGCTGGTCCGGCCACCTGAACGGCCCGCCGGCGCCGGTGATCGCGGGGACGGCCAGCTACTGGCTCGGGTATTTCGAGGACGAAGCCTGCCTGCACCAGTACCTGGCAGGCCTGGGATACGGGAACGACTGGGACATCGAGCTCAGGTCGGCACCGATGTCGGTCGCCGCCGGGACGCCGATCACCGTGTCGTTCGACTGCTTCTACGACATGGAACCCCTGTACGACAGCCTGGCGGTCTTCGTCCTGCAGGGAACGACGCGCACGCAGCTCGGGAGGCTGACCGGCAAGATGGGCAGCCCGGCCGCTCCGTATCACGTGAGCTACCCGTACGTGGTGCCTTCGTCGGACGGCTTTCGCATCCTTTTCACGTTTCACTCGGACGCCACCTATTCGGACCAGGACAGCATCTACGCAACCGACCTGGGGCCGTTCGGGCTGGACAACCTCGACGTCCAGGGAATGGGGCTCGTGGGCCGGCCCGCGCCTCCCTACGATTTCGAGTCCGGTGAGCAGGGGGTCATCGTCAGCGCCGTGCCCGCGCCGAGCCTTGGCGGGCTGAGCAATCTCTCCAGCTATGGCTCGCTCGTCGACTGCTCGGCGCTGTCGGGCAACGTGCTCAAGTTCCACGACTCGCTCCTGGAGCACCCGTACCTCGTCGCCGAGGTCCTGGAGTCGAACGCGGTCCCGCTGCCGTCCGGGGCCGGCCCACTGAACGTCTTCGCGGACTTCGACCTGGACAGCCAGTCGCAGGGCGACATCGTTGGCATCGGCATGGGTTGGAGCTACTACCCCGACACCTGCCCGCTCAACGGTGCCGTCGGCTGGTCCCGGCAGCTCGGCCGTCTCTCGACGTATACCAATGCCAACCTCTGCGGCAGAGTCCGCAGCTATGCCACGGACACGGCCGCGGCGTACACGCTCTACGGCGCGAGCGCCGACCTGATCCCGGCACACTCGGATTCCGTGCGCGCGTACATCCGCGTCCTGGGTTTCACGGACCCGCCGAGCGGGCCGACGCCATGGCCGCTGGTGGACAACATCCGGATCGGGTTCAGCCTCCGCGAGACGGTTCTGGGTGTGCCGAGTCCTTCCTATCCCACCATCCAGTCGGCCATCGACGCGGCAGACCCCGGCGACACCGTGATGGTGGCGGCCGGCGTCTACCGCGGACCCGGAAACCGCGACCTCGACTTCCACGGCAAGAGCATCGTCCTGCTGGGAGAGGAGGGGTCCGCGGCGACGATCGTGGACGCCGAGCACGTGGCGCGGGGCATCGGCTTCTCCACCAGCGAGGGCCCGGCCGCCGAGGTGAACGGCTTCACGTTCCGCAACGGCGACGGCTCCGGCACCGAGGGCGGCGCCATCCGGGTGGACAACGCGTCACCGACCTTCGTGGACTGCGTCGCGGAGAGCAGCGTGACCATCGGGCTCCCAGGAGGCGGCCTGTTCCTCAACGGCGACGCACATTTCATCGGCTGCCGGTTCGAGCAGGACAGCACCCAGGACGCCGGGGGCGGTATCTTCGTCGCCGGCGGCGGCCCCTACTTCGAGGACTGCGTCGCAAGCGGGAACGGCTGCGACGGTTCCGGAGGCGGGATCTTCGTCGCCGCCGGCGCCCCGACGTTCCTCCGCTGCCAGGTCACGGGCAATCGCTCGATGACGGTCGGGGGAGGCGTGCTCGTGAGCAACGGCGACCCGGTCTTCCAGGACTGCACGGTCGCGGACAACCAGGCCCCGGCGGGTGGAGCCGGGGCGAGCGTGCAGGGCGGCGCGCCCGTCTGGCTGGGTGGCGAGGTCACGGGGAACTTCACGGTCGGCCCGGGCGGAGGGTTCGACTTCGCCGGAGGCGTCGCGTTCGTCCAGGACTGCTGGATCGCCGGCAACGTCGGCACGGAGGGCGGGGGCCTGCGGGTCGAGCCGGCAGCCGCTCCCAGCTTCAACAACTGTCTCGTTGCCGGAAACTACGCCGGCGCGAACGGCGGGGGAGCGAGCCTCGAGATCGGCCAGGGGCAACGGCCCGAGTTCACCTCGTGCACGATCGCGCGCAACCGCTGCGGGGGCACCGGTGGCGGTCTTCGCGTCGTGAACACCGCAGGCGGACCGGACGTCGTCTCGGTGGGGCAGACGATTCTCGAGGGCAACTGCGCCGCCACCGGCGCGGACCTGCGGGTCGAAACCGTGAACGCCGCCAGCGGCGTCACCTTTGCCTGCTGCGCCGTCGATTCCACGCAGTTCGTCTCCGACGGCACGATCACGTTCGTGGACGGGCACGTCACGGCCCCGCCGCTCTTCTGCGCGGCCGAGCCCTGCGCTTCGGCCCCGACCCTCGCCGGTGACTACTCGATCGCCTCGAACTCGCCCTGCGCCCAGCCGGTGAGCCCCTGCGGCGGCCTGATCGGCGCCCGCGACGTGGGGTGCGCGACGCTGGCGGTGGACGACGGGCCGGGCGGGATCCCCGCCAGCACGCGGCTGCTGGGGAGTTCGCCGAACCCCTTCCATCGCGCGACGCTCATCCGCTTCGACCTCTCGAGGGCCGCCCGCGTGCGACTGCGCGTCTTCGATCTCTCGGGCCGCCTGCTGCGCACGCTCGTCAGCGGCTGGCAGCCGGCCTCGAGGCACGAAATCGCGTGGGACGGCCGGGACGACAGCGGGCGTCGCGTGGCGAACGGCGTCTGCTTCGTGCGCCTCGACGTGGACGGCCGCTCCTACGCCCGAAAGGTCCTGCTGGTGAGATAGAACCCGACCCGGGCGTCCGCGCCGCAGGCCCGTGACCCGAGGAGGCACACGCATGAGAACGCTCCACGACCCGCGCATTCCGGTGGCAACCCTGGCGCTGGCACTCCTCGTCGCGCTCGTCCCCGCCGCCCGGGCCGACTGGCCGCACGATCCTTACGTGAACGTCCAGATCGCTCCGTCGGGGGGCACTCAGACCGCGGCGCGGATGGTTGCCGACGGGCAGGGAGGCTTCTACGCCACCTGGACCGAGAGTCGCACCGGGTACAGCACGGTCTACCTGCAGCACGTCGGGGCCGACGGGCAGATCGTCCCGGGCTGGCCAGCCGACGGGTTCGCCGCCACGACTCCCATGACGTCGCACCAGTGGTACCCGTCCATCGCCGCCGACGCCGGCGGCGTGTACGTGGCCTGGCAGGACGACCGAAACGGCGGAAGCAGCAGCAGCGACATCTACGCGCAGCGCGTCACGCCTGCCGGCTCGCTGGCGCCGGGCTGGCCCGGCGCGGGCCTGAGGCTCGGGTTGTTCGCCGTGGACGAGAACCATCCGGCATGCGCCGACGACGGCGCGGGCGATCTCTACGTCGTCTGGGAGTACGTGTACGCCGTCGGCCCGCCCTCCGACATCGACCTCTACGGGGCGTACGTTCACGCCGACGCCACGGTCGCCTACGCGGGGGCGATCGAGAATCCGATCTACGACCAGGTGGAACCGGTCATCACCGCCGACGGTGCCGGGGGATTCACCGTCGCCTACCGTGACGACAATGGCGGCACGGGGGCCTATTGGATCGATGCCGTCCACTACGCGGCCGGATTCGTGTACAACTGGCAGACCTTCGTGTCCAGCGGCGGCGGCGGGGACCAGTACGACCAGCAGATCGTGGCGGACGGCACGGGCGGCTACGTGATCGCGTGGGTCGATACGCGCGGCGGCACCGACGACATCTACGCCATGCGGTTGACGGATCTCGGCGCGCTGGCGACCGGCTGGACAGCGAACGGAGTGCCCGTGTGCGACGCTTCGGGCAGCCAGAACCAGGTTCAGCTGTGTCCGGACGGGAGCGGCGGAGCGCTCTTCGCGTGGCGGGACGGGCGCAACGACACGGGCGATCTCTACGCCTGCCGGTTGGCCGCTTCGGGTGGGATTGCTCCCGGGTGGACCCCGAACGGCACGGCCGTCGCGATCAACACGAGCGCGCAGTTCAACCCCGCGATCGCCGCCGACGGCGCGGGGGGGGCCTACATCGTGTGGACCGACCTGCGACCGGACTTCCTCGGCTGCTACGGTGCGCGAGTCGCGGGAAACGGCAGCCTGCTGCCCGGCTGGACCTACGGCGGGACCGAGATCGGTCGACTCAGCCTCGGGACCTCGACGACGTCCGTGGTCGGTGACGGCGGTACCGGTGCACTGGTGATGTTCGACGACCGCCGCACGAGCTCCAACCAGCTCTACGCCCAGCGGGTGGATCGCTTCGGCGCGCTGGGGAATCCCGAGCCCGTGATCGAACAGGTCCGGGACGTGACCGCCGACCAGGGCGGCCGTGTGCGACTCGAGTGGACGGCGTCGTACCTGGACCAGGAGGCGTTCCCGAACCTGGATTCCTACTGGATCTGGCGGCAGGTCCCCGCGGGTCTTGCCGCGAGCCGGGTGGCTCAGGGCGGCGAGTGGCTCGACGACTGGCTCGCGTCGGCGCGGACCGCGGCGAGCGCGTCGGCCACGGCGCTTCCGGACGCTCCGGCTGCCGGTCTCTATCTGCAGGACGCGGACGCGACCGTTGCCTACGCGTGGGAGTACGTCACGTCGCAGCCGGCCAGCGCATTCCCGACCTACAGCTACACGGCGTCCACCACGACCGACTCGATCGCCGGTTCGAATCCCTACACGGTGTTCATGGTCCAGGCACGGGGCAGCTCGTACGGCACGTTCTGGAACTCGGCTCCGGACAGCGGCTACTCGGTGGACAACCTCTCGCCCGCGATCCCTTCGCCGGCGACGTGGACGTGGTCAAGCGGTCGGGCCTTCTTGCACTGGGGCGCCAATTCGGAGGCCGATCTCGCCGGCTACCGGCTGTATCGCGGCCCGACGGCGGGCTTCGTGCCGTCGGCAGGCAACCTGATCTCGGCGCAGCCGGACACCGGATACGTGGACGACATCGGCACGCTGCTCTACTACAAGCTCTCTGCGGTGGACGTGCACGGCAACGAGAGCGGCTACGCGCTGTTCGCGCCCGGTGGACTGACCGGAGTGGACCCCGGCGCGACTCCCACGGCGCTTTCGTTCGCGCCGCCCGGGCCCAATCCTTCGGGTGGGCCGGTGTCGCTCCGCTTCACGCTGCCGCGCGAGGGCCCCGTCCAGTTGCAGGTGTTCGACCCCATGGGCCGCACCGTCCGCGAGTTTCACGTGGCTTCGATGGGACCCGGCGAGCACACAATCGTCTGGGACGGCCGCGATAGCGGAGGCCGCGGATTGCCTGCGGGCCTGTATGTCATCCGCCTCGAGGCCGCTGGCAGCGCGCTCGTGAGGCGGACGGTGCGGCTGAGCGGGAGGTAGGGGAGGGCAGCGGTTTCCCAAGCCGAGCGGGCCTGAAATCGAGGAATTCAAGCCGAGCAAGCCAAG
>CAZPVG010000039.1:595-37597 GCA_964589945.1 uncultured bacterium | reverse complement strand
CCGCTCGGCTCGGCATCCTGCCTCGCTCTCGCTGCATCCAGTCGCGGCTCCCGCCATCCCTGGCTCCGCCGCTCCTCGGACGCACCGCAGCCGGGCACTCCCCGCGACCGACCACGGAAGCTTTCTCATTTCAAACAAACAGCAGGTTCTCGACGAACGTCTCGAGCTGGATCTCGAGCGTGTCGTAGCTGGTCATGTTCTCCTCGAACTCGGTCACGAAGTACGGCAGCTTCGCCTCCTCGAGGGCGTGGATGTAGGCGACCTGCTCCTCGAGCCCCGGCTCGCACATCTTCGCGGCCGCGAGGATCACCGCCTGGGCGTTCGACTTCCGGACGCGCTCGAGGAGCATCGCCTCCTTCGGCTTGCGCGGGTCGTGCTGGACCGGGCTGTAGCTCGAGCGGTCGAGATAGGCGCGGGCGAGCGCGTCGAGCGGATCGCCCGCCGTGCCGACGTCCTCGAGGATCCACCGCAGGCCGATCAGGAAGTCGTCGTCCACGACATAGCACGACTGGCCGATCGAGCGGATCAGCTCGAACGGCGGCTGCTCGCAGAAGCCGCCCTCGAACACGACGCGCACGCGGTCCTGCGACTTCGCCTCGCGCGCGCGCAGCATCGGCAGCACGGTCTCGAGCAGCTCGTTGTGCTCCTCCCGCGGCATCAGGCCCGCGAGCGCCACGAGCGTGTACGCCTCGTGCGCCGCGACCTGCCACGGCGTCTCGCGCTTGATCGCGTACAGCTCGCGCAGGAGCGCGCGGTTGCGGTCGAAGACCGCGATCGAGGCGCGCAGGGCCTCGTCGGTCACCGGCCGGCCGCCGATCGTCCCGCACAGCTCGCGCACGCGGTCGTACTCCCCGCGCAGGTACTCGCGCGCCGCGGGCGAGGCCGCGTTCTGCGGCAGGTAGAGGATCTGGCAGGGGTACGGGAAGTTGCGCCCGAAGACCGCCGCGAGGTTGCGGGCCGCATCGCAGATCGGGTGCGTGACGAACAGCTCGAGCGGGACGCGGTTCGACATCGCCAGCTCGAGCGACGTCTTGAGGATCGAACAGAGGTACGAGCCGAAGCGCGAGTCCGCATGCTTGGGCTCGATCGGGGCGCCGCGCATCTTGAACGGCAGCATCCCGGCCGCGTGCGCGATCTCCTCGGGGAAGTAGACCTGGAAGTGGCCGACGACCTTCCCTCCCGCCTCGCGCCAGCGCTTCACGGTCGGGAACTCGGTGTCGTCGAGCAGCTCGGCGCAGTCGTGCAGGATGCCGTCGAGGTCGCGGCCCCGCCACTCGGGGAAGACGCGCACGTCGCTCACCGGTGCCTCCATTCGGCCGCCCGCTTGTCGAGGAAGGCCTGGAGCCCCTCGACGGCGTCGTGACTCTTCATCAGGTCGTCCACGTAGGCCCGCGCCGTCCAGCGCAGGGCCTCGGCGCGGGACATCGCCGCCGCCTCGCGCAGGGCCCGCTTGGTCTCGCGCAGCGCCACCGCGCTGTGGCGCGCGATCCGCTTCGCCATGGTCATCGTCTCGGTGTCCACCGTCTCCTCGGAGACCAGCGCGTGCACGAACCCGATCGCCTTCGCGCGGACGGCCGGCACCGGGTCGCCGGTGAAGAGCATCGCGGCCGCCTCGCCGTACGGGGCGCGCCGCGGCAGCAGCACGCAGGCCGCCGGGGCCGTCACGCCGAGCAGGATCTCGGGCTGGCCGAACGAGGACCCCTCGCCGGCGACGATCACGTCGGCCGCCTGCGCGAGCTCGAACCCGCCGCCCAGGCAGCGCCCGCGGACGCCGGCGATGACCGGCAGCGGGAAGGACGCGACCGCCTCGA
Organism: uncultured bacterium; assembly: GCA_964589945.1. Taxonomy (GTDB): domain Bacteria; phylum Eisenbacteria; class RBG-16-71-46; order RBG-16-71-46; family RBG-16-71-46; genus CAIXRL01. Next base: position 35,786 of record CAZPVG010000039.1, on the reverse strand, counting down.
TGGTCTCGGCGAACTCGGGGATCATCTCGGCGTGCTGGGGCGGCAGGTGCTCGCCGACGTCGGCGCCCGCCGAGAAGTTCTTCCCCTTCGCCGCGAGGCGCAGGACGCGCAGGTCCGGCTCCTTCGCGAGCCTCGCCGTCGCCTCGCGGATCTCGGCCAGCACCGCGCGGGTCAGGATGTTGAGCGGCGGCGCTTCCAGCGTCACCGTCCCGATGCCGTTCTCGACTGTCGTGGTCACGGTCATGGCGGACTCCTCAGGCTCTTTCCAGCACGTAGTCCACGTGCAGTTCCTCGGTCTCCTCGTGCACGCGCGGCACGAGCACCAGCTCCATCCCCATCGCCAGCGAATCCTCGGGCACCGAAGCTCCGATGGGCGCCAGCGCGCGGCCGCCCCCTTCGAGCTCGACGACGCCCAGCACGTAGGGCGCGTACGCCTCGAATCCGCGCGGCGCGGCGGTGATGCGCGTCCAGGTCCACAGCCGCCCGCGGCCGCTCACCGGCACGAGCTCGAAGTCGGGCGACAGGCATTTCTCGCAGTCGGCGCGCGGCGGGAACGTCTCGTGCCCGCAGGCGCGGCAGCGGCTGCCCGTGATGCGCCCCTCGCGCAGGTTCTGCGCGAATGCCGCGACCTTCGTGTGCGGCGTGTGATTGACGATGCCGAACCACTTGAACATCACGCATCCCTCGTCAGGACCTGGACGAAGCAGTACTGCCCGATCCCGCCCACGTTGTGCGTCAGCCCCACGTCGGCGTCGGGCACCTGCCGCTCGCCCGCCTCGCCGCGGAGCTGCTTGACGATCTCGCAGGTCATCGAGACGCCCGTCGCCCCGATCGGGTGGCCCTTCGCCTTGAGCCCGCCGTCCACGTTCACCGGCGTGCTCCCGCCGATCCACGAGCGCTTCTCCTCGACGAACCGGCCGCCCGCGCCCTTCGCGCAGAAGCCGAGGTCCTCGTAGGCCATGATCTCGGCGATCGTGAAGCAGTCGTGGACGTCGGCGACGCGGATGCGGTCCGGCTTGATCCCCGCCATCGCGTAGGCCTGCGCCGCCGCCTGTTCGGCGCTCGGCAGGCCCGTGAGCGAGGGGCGCTTGAGCACCGACATGCTCGCCGTCGCCGCGCCCAGCCCCGAGAGCCACACGACCGGCCTCTTGAGCGCGCGGGCCCGCTTCTCGGAGGCGAGGATCACGCAGGCGGCGCCGTCGGCGTTCGCGCAGCAGTCGTAGACGTGGAACGGCGAGGCCACCGCGTCGCTCGCCTCGGCCTTCTCCGCCGTGACCTCCTTGCGGAACATCGCGACCGGGTTCTTCGCGCCGTAGAAGTGGTTCTTCACCGCGACGGCCGTCATCTGCGCGCGCGTCGTGCCGTACTCGTGCATGTGGCGGCGGGCGAACATCGCGTAGTAGCCCGGGAAGGTCGTGCCGAAGCTGGACTCCCACTGCACCTCTCCGACGCGGCCCATGAGCGCGAGCACCTCGGCCGTCGAGATCTCGGTCATCTTCTGGCAGCCGATCACGGCCACGACCTCGTGCGCGCCGGCCTGGATCTCGAGCCACCCCGTGCGGATCGCGGCGCTGCCCGACGCGCACGCGACCTCGGTGAGCCAGGTCGGCTTCGGCAGCAGCCCGAGGTATTCCTGCACGACGCCGGCCAGCGAGCGCTGCTTGTGGTACTCGGGCACCGAGCCGATGACGCTCGCGTCGATCGCGTCGCGCTCGAGGCCCGCGTCGGCGAGGGCGGCACGGAACGCCTCGGCGGCCAGCTCCTGGACGCTCGCGTCCGTTCGGCGGCCGAACGGCGTGTGGCCGATGCCCACGATCCCGACCCGGCTCACAGGTACTGCCCCCCGTCCACCTGCAGGACCTGGCCCGTCACGTGGCACGCCGCGTCGCTGCAGAGGAACGCCACCACCGCCGCGCAGTCGACGGGCTCGGCGAGCCGCCCGAGCAGCGTCTCGTCGAGCGCCTTCTCGAGCGCCTCGTAGGGGATCGCGGCCGCCATCTCGGTGCGCACCATCCCGGGCGCGACCACGTTCACCGTGACGCCGAACTTGCCCAGCTCGCGCGCGAGCGTCTTCGACAGCGCGACCATGCCGCCCTTGGAGGCGGCGTAGTTCGCCTGCCCGAACTTGCCGCGCAGGCCGTTGATCGAGGCGATGTTCACGATCCTTCCCCCGCGGGCGTCGCGCATCAGCGGCGCGGCGGCGCGGCAGTAGTTGAAGCAGCCCTTCAGGTTCACGTCGAGCACGCGGTCCCACTGCTCCTCGGTGAGCTTCCAGGACAGCGCGTCGTCGGTGACCCCGGCGCAGCAGACGAGCACGTCGAGGCGGCCGAACGCTTTCGCGACCGCCTCGACCGTGCGGCCGGCGAGCGCGAAGTCGGAGACGTCGGCCTCGTGGTACGCGGCCCTCCGGCCCGCCGCCTCGATCGCCTTCAGCGCGGGCGCCGCCCGCTCCGGCGTCACCCGGTCCACGACCGCGACGTCGCAGCCCTCGCCCGCCAGCGTCACGGCGATCGCCGCGCCGATGCCGGAGGCGCCGCCCGTCACCAGCGCCGACCTGCCCGCCAGTCCGAAGTCCACGTCCGCTTCGCGGCGCGCCTCAGCGCGCCGCGCCCTCCGCCTGGAACTGCGGCGAGACGGCCCGCAGCAGCTCGTCGTCCCACGGATGCCCCTGCGCGAGCAGCTGGCGCAGCTTGACGAAGTCCACCTCGCGGCGGTCCTTCGGGCCCTCGTTGAAGGCGCGGAAGCCGGCCCGCCCCTCGGTCATCATGTTGAGCGCGAGCCAGTCGCGGTTGGTCTGCGAGTTGGCGTCCCAGTGGTGGAGCTTGTGCTTGCGCACGCTGTTGACCGTCTTGTTCACGCAGTCGGGCATCAGCATGAGGATCTTCGTGCACAGCCGCTCGACCGCCTCGTCGAGCGCCGAGTGGTCCGTGACGGCCTTCGCGAGCACGGCCTTCGCGGCCGCGGCCTCGTCACCCGTCTTGAAGTCGCCGTACACGATCCGGCCGAACGCGTCCGCGAACCGGCCGGTCTCGACCATCGGGTTCGGGACGTACTTGCCGTCCACCTTGTAGACGGGCACGACCTCGCTGATCAGCCCGAGGAACGCGGCCTTGTGCGCGCTCCACATCTCGCACAGCACGCAGCTCGCCATCGCGTGCGAGAAGCCGACGTAGAGCGGCAGGAAGTCGGTCGAGCCGCCGTCCGGCGCCGAACCGTGCCGGGGGCCCGCCTGGCCGAAGCGCGCCGAGTCCACCGCGACCGTGAAGTCGCACGCCATGCCGATCTCCTGCCCGCCGGCGATCCGCATGCCGTTCACGCGGTTCACGACCGGCTTGTCGCAGCGCAGGATGGAATCGATCATGTCGTTGAAGACGCGCATGTACTGCTTGTATTCCTGCGGATTGCCCGCGTAGTACTCGGCGTACTCCTTCGTGTTCCCGCCGGTGCAGAACGCCTTGTCGCCCGTCGCGGTGAACACTACGCACACGACGCGGCGGTCCATGCTCGCCTCGCGGAACGCGAGCGTGACCTCGCGCGCGATGTCGGTCGTGTAGCTGTTCAGCTGGGACGGGTTGTCGATCACGATCCACGCGTTGAACAGGCCCTCGGCCGGCTTGCCCTTCGGGTCGATGGCGGGCTTGAGCTCGTACTTCACGTGCTCGAACTTGAAGTTCGGGACCAGCGTGTGGCTCTTCAGCATGACCGCTTCCTTTCCTGGCGCTCCTTGGAGCTGGATTCGGGGATGCCCCGGCGCTCTCACTTCCAGTCGGGTTCGAGGACGACCCGGCGGTGGATCTCGTGGTCGGCCACCTGTCGCACGATTTCGGGGCCCGCGCTCATCGGGTGGCGGCCGATGAAGGGCTTGAGCGTGACCTTGCCGCTCGTCACCAGCTCGAGCGCCGCCGGGTACAGCTCGGGCAGGCACCCCCACGTGCCCTGCACGGTCGCGTCGAACGCCATGAGGTTCGAGAGCCGCACCTCGAGCTTGCCGAGCGTGAACCCGACGACCATCAGCGTGCCGGCGAGGCCCAGCAGCCCGAACGCGGTCTCCTGCCCCGCGGTCGAGCCCGAGCACTCGAAGATCTTCCAGCCGTGCGGCGCACAGCCCCACTCGGCGGCCTTCGCCGCGATCGTCTTCTTGAGGGTCTTGAAGTCCGTGGTCTTCGAGTTGAGCGTGAGCGAAGCGCCGTGCGGCGCGATGGCCGCGAGCTTCCCGTCGTCCACGTCGATGGCGACGACCTTCCCGCCGAACGCGGCGGCGACCTGCACGGCGTAGCCGCCGACGCCGCCCGTGCCGACGACGATCGCCAGCTCGCCGGGCCTGAGGCCGCTGCGCACCACCGCCTGGTAGGGCGTCGTCACGGCGTCGGCGATGACGGACAGCTCGGAGAGGTCGTAGTCGTCGCGGCTCTTCACCTCGCACAGGCCCCGGCCCGGCACGACGAGCGCCTCGGCGAAGCCGCCGTCGAGGTCGTTGCCGGGCATGATCTGCTTCTTGCAGGCGTTGCCGCGGCCGGCGCGGCACAGGTCGCATTCGCCGCACGGCATCACCGCGGGCACGATGACCTCACGGCCGACGAGGTGGGCGAAGCCTTCGCCCGCGGCCTCGACGGTGCCGCTCACCTCGTGGCCGAGCGTCAGCGGAAGCGCGTGGCGCGTCGGCACGCCGTCGCGCCAGAAGCCGATGTCGGTATGGCAGACGCCGCAGCCCGCGACGCGAACGCGGACCTGGCCCGGGCCGGGCTCGGGAAGCGGGACGTCCTCGACCGCGAGCGGTGCGCCCGCCGCGGTCAGTCGGATGGCTTTCATGGGCGGACCTTTCGTGGGGTTCGCGCGCGCGCCGGGGAGCGCGGGTGGCGCGCGGCGCGCGGTTTCGGCAGGGGCGTGAGCCCGCCCACGAGCTGGTCGGCGAACTGCGTGCCGATCGCCCCGGCGTCGAGCGCGCCCTCGGGTCGGTACCAGCGCGAGATCCAGTTGAGCGCCCCGAGCACGGCGAACGCCGCGACCTTGGCGTCCACGGCCCGGAACGAGCCGTCGCGGATCCCCTGCTGGATGATGCGGCGGATCTCGCGCTCGTAGCGGTCGCGGCCGGCGACGATCTCCGCCTGCTGCCGGTCGCCGAAGGCGGTGACCTCGAATGCGAGCGGGGAGTCGCCGGGCGAGCCGGTCATGACGCGGACGTGCTCGACGATCAGGTGCCGGAGCTGCTCGGGCGGCGTCGGCCGCCGGCGCGCCTCGGCCAGGATGCGCTCGAGTTGCGCGAGCGACTCGGCGTGGCAGGCGTGGAGGATCGCGTCCTTGTCGGGGAAGTAGTGGTAGAGGGCCGTCTTGCGCACGCCCAGGCGCTCGGCGATGTGGTCGAGGGTCGTGGCGTGGTAGCCCCGCTCGCGGAACGCCGTCAGCGCCGACCGCAGGATCTCGTCCCGCCGCCGCTCGCGCTTGGCCTGCACGTGCGCCGAAACCCTGCCGTTCGTGCCGTTCCGCGTCATTCGGACCTCCGGACCCCTTCCCCCGGCTCGGACTTGAACCGTGGTTTGAAAATCGAACCTCGGGTCACTTTTTTCAATGGGCCGGAAGGACCATGCGCGGACACCCCGCCGGGCCCGCAAAACGCGAAACGCCCGCCCCTTCCGGGGCGGGCGCCGCGCGAGGGGCCCGGGGGAAGCTAGCGGTACATCGCCTTCACGCCGCCCCAGGTGGACGGGTGCGCCGGCGTCGCGCAGCCCGACGAGATGGAGAGCGTCATGGTGAGGAAGTTCCACCACGCGCCTTCGGGGGCGTCCGGCGTGCACGTGCCGGCGGAGAGGAAGTCCGGGTAGTCGGCCGGCTTCATACCGCCGAGCGCCGTGCTGCCGACCTCGACGCCGTTGCTCACCTGGAACGCCATGCAGTCGTCCGGGTAGGCGTCGAAGTGCGCCGTGGCCTGGACGTTCGTCACCGCCGCGACCGGGACGAAGCTCGAGTACTGCACGGTCTCGAACTCGGTGTAGCTGTCGATCACGCCGGGGTAGCCGGCGTCACCGTTCGCCCACGGGCCCGTGCCGCTGAGCCAGATCGTGCCGCCCACGAACTGCTTCATGTAGGTGCGGTTGCCGTTTCCGCTGGCATCCACGTTGTCGACGAGCACCGCGGCCGTCGCGGCCGTCGTGGCGCAGCGGTAGTACCACTGCGTCCCCAGCGCCACGCCGTCCCACGACAGCGCATTGAGGGTGGTGCCGGGCTCCAGCGCGGCGCCGCCGGCGGCCCAACCCTCGGTGTAGCGGCCAAGGCTCACGACGCCGCCCTGGTCGGTGGTCTTGTAGTCGCCCGGGAGCGGCGCACCGGCCAGCGCGGCCGAGGCGGCCACGAGGGCGCCGAGAACGAGAAGAGTCGTCGCAAGTTGCTTCATGGATCACGTCCTCCGGTGTGGGGGAACCGCGGGAGGCGCGCGGCCAGCGCGATTCCCGCATCGATGCGGCGCGACCACGCCGACGTATCCCCCGCAGGCAGGTCGTGCCGATCGCACCGAGTCTGAACCGGACGGGACGCGCCGGACATGACGCGGGGCAAGCGCCGACTTGACCGCGGTCAAGTCAGGGCGTTTCGCGTTCCCCGGCGACCCGGCGCAGCAGCTCGGGATTCCGGACCAGGATCCGGTCCCGCGTCAGCTCCACGATGCCGCGGTCCGCGAACGAGCGCAGCACGCGCGAGAAGGTCTCGGGCGTCGTGCCGATCATCCGTGCGAGGTCCTTGCGCGGGATCTGGCCCGAGGCCGCAGCCATGGCCTGGGGCGAACGGCCCGAGCGGTCGAGGAGCCCCGTGAGCAGCCGCGCCGCCCGCTCGCGGACGGGCCGCCGGATGAGGTCCATCATCAGGTCCTCGGAGAGGCGCAGCTCGGTCGAGAGCTTGCCCAGCAGCTGGAGTCCCAGTTCCGGGTCGCGGCGGATCCGGTCGAGCACGACCTCGCGCGGCACCACGCAGATCGTGGACTCCTCGACGGCGTCGGCGCTCGCGCCGTAGGGCTCGTTCGCGAAGAGCGGCCGGTAGCCCACGATCTCCCCCGCGCCGAGCAGGCGCAGGACCTGCTCCTCGCCGTTGCGCCACGTCCGGAACACGCGCACGAGTCCCGAATGGATGATGAACAGCGACTGCGCCGGCCATCCCTCGTGGAAGAGCGCCTGGCCCCGGGTGAAGAGCTGCGCGACACGCTCCTCGGCGAAGCGGCCCGCCGGCCCGGTCCGCAGGCGGCAGAGGCCACCGGGGTTCTGGGCCGTGCAGACCTCGCAGCGGGGGATGGGTTTCCTGCGCATGGCGGGAAAAGGGTCGCATGCGGCGGTCCCGCCGCACAACGGGGACCGGACGGACCGTTCACCCCTTCGAGAGCGCGAGCGAGGCCACCCCGAGCGCGAACGCGGCCGCCGCCGCGAGCCGCCGCTTCCGGTCCCCCTCGCCCAGCACCCGGCCGCCCAGGTAGGCCCCGAGCAGGATGGCGACCTCGCGCGCCGGGGCGATGCGGCTGATCGCGCCGCCGCGCATGGCCAGCAGGATGAGCACGTAGCTCAGCGGGCTGAGCAGCGCGATGCCGACCACCTTCGGCCGCTGCGTGCGCCACAGATCCGCGACGCCGGGCCGGTCGGCGATCGCCGACGGCGTGAAGGCGGCGACGCGCACGAGCTCGCCCGCCCAGTAGAAGAGCAGGGGCGGGATGCCGGCCCGCTTGACCGCCCAGCCGTCCCAGAGCGTGTAGATCGCGATGAGCGCGCCGGTGGCGACCCCGTAGCGCAACCCCGGGGCCACCTTCGCGTGCGCGGCGGCGTCCGGCCGCCAGGTCAGGACGACGATGCCGGTCACGATGAGCGCGAGCCCGGCGAACGCGAGGGCCGCCGGCCGCTCGGCGAAGACGACGATCGCCGCGAGCGAGGCGAGCAGCGGGCCCGTGCCACGCGCGACCGGGTAGACGAGCGAGAGGTCGGCGAGCCGGTAGCCGCGCAGCAGCAGCAGGAAGTAGACGACGTGGATGAGCCCGCTGCCGACGATCAGCGCGAGCGCCGTCCCGTCGGGCCACCACCCGCCCCGCGCCGCCAGCGCGAGCGCGAGCGGCGCGTAGACGACCGCCGAGATCGTCACGAGCAGCCACATGAGCGGCCCGCTGCGCGCCGCCGGGCGGACCTGCTTCACCCAGAGGTTCCAGGTGGCGTGGATGACGGCCGAGGCGAGGACGAGCGCGAGGGTGGCGGGATTCACGCGTGGATCCTGGAGGAGGATGGCCGATGCGGCACGTGGCCGGCGCCGGGCCCCGCACGCCGCACGTCGGTCGCGGAGACGGCGCTACATCCGGAACACGCCGAAGCGCATCTCCGGGATGGGCGCGTTCAGGCAGCTCGAGAGCGCCAGCGCGAGCACGGTGCGGGTCTCGCCCGGATCGATGACGCCGTCGTCCCAGAGCCGCGCCGTCGAGTAGTACGGGCTGCCCTCGAGCTCGTACTTGTCGAGGATGGGCTGCTTGAACTCGCGCTCCTCGTCCTCGGACATGTGCCCGCCCTTCGCCTCGAGCGCGGTCCGGCGGACCTGGGCGAGCACGCTCGCGGCCTGCTCGCCGCCCATCACGCTGATGCGACTGTTCGGCCACGTGAACAGGTAGCGAGGCTGGTAGGCGCGCCCGCACATGCCGTAGTTCCCGGCGCCGTAGCTGCCGCCGATGATCACCGTGATGCGCGGCACCGTCGCGTTCGCGACCGCGTGCACCATCTTCGCGCCGTCCTTCGCGATGCCGCCGTGCTCGTACTGCTTGCCGACCATGAAGCCGGTGATGTTCTGCAGGAACAGCAGCGGCACGCCGCGCTGCGAGGCCAGCTCGATGAAGTGCGAGGCCTTGAGCGCCGACTCGCTGAACAGGATGCCCTGGTTCGCGAGGATCGCGACCGGCATGCCGTGCAGGTGCGCGAAGCCGGTGACGAGCGTCGTGCCGTAGCGCGCCTTGAACTCGTGGAAGCGCGAGCCGTCCACGAGCCGGGCGATCACCTCGTGCACGTCGTAGGGCCGGCGCAGGTCCGTCGGCAGCACGCCGTAGATCTCGGCGGGGTCGTAGGCGGGCGCCTCGGGCTCCCGCAGGTCGAGGTCCGCCCGGCGCTGCGCGCCGAGGTGCGCGACGATCTCGCGCGCCATCTCGAGCGCGTGCGAGTCGTCGTCGGCGAGGTGGTCGGCCACGCCGGAGATGCGGGTGTGCACGTCGCCGCCACCCAGCTCCTCGGCGGTGACCTCCTCGCCCGTCGCCGCCTTCACGAGCGGCGGGCCGCCGAGGAAGATCGTGCCCTGGTTCTTCACGATGATGGCCTCGTCGGCCATCGCGGGCACGTAGGCGCCGCCCGCGGTGCAGGAGCCCATCACCGCCGCGATCTGCGGGATGCCCTCGGCGGACATGCGCGCCTGGTTGTAGAAGATGCGGCCGAAGTGGTCGCGGTCGGGGAACACCTCGTCCTGCAGCGGCAGGAACGCGCCGCCCGAGTCCACGAGGTAGACGCACGGCAGGCGGTTCTCGAGCGCGATATCCTGTGCGCGCACGTGCTTCTTCACCGTCATGGGCAGGTAGCTGCCGCCCTTCACCGTCGCGTCGTTCGCGACGACCATGACCTGCCGGCCGTGCACCACGCCCACGCCGGTGATCACCCCCGCGCTCGGCGCCTCGTCGTCGTACAGGCCGTTCGCGGCCAGCGCCGACAGCTCGAGGAACGGCGTGCCCGGGTCGAGCAGCCGTTCGACGCGCTCGCGGACGAACAGCTTGCCGCGCTTGCGGTGCCGGGCCACGGCCGCGGCGCCGCCGCCCATGCGGATGGCCGCGATGCGCGCGCGCAGGTCGTCGGCGAGCGCGCGGTGGTGCGCGGCGTTGGCGACGAACTCGGGGCTCGACGGGTCGAGGTGCGACTCGATGCGTTCCATTGCGGCGTGACGGTCCTCATCGGGCGGGACGGCGGAGGGTCGGAGCGCGCGGAACGTAGCGCACCCCGGAAGGCCCGCCAACCGCCCGGATCCCGTCCGGCGGCCCGGCCATGGGCTGTCGCGCGCAGTGCCGGCACCGCCACGCGCGGAGCCCGCGCCGACGGGCCGAGCGGACGGCCGTGCCCCGGCGGCCGGGCGCCCTGCACGGCCGCGCCGCGCGCAATGCCGGCGCGGCTCCGCGCGATCTCGCACAAGTTGGCGAAAAGTCCGGCCGAAGAAGGGGGCTTCGGGGCTGGCCCGTCCGTTGCAGCCTCCTTCCTCCCCGCAGCAGCGCCCCGGCCCGTCCGGGCCCGGGACGACCCGACTTCCAGAGCCGACGCAGGAGAATCCATCCACCCATGTCCCGGTCCACCGCCCGGCGCGACCTCGCGCGCCTGATGCCCGCCTTCGCCTTCGCCCTCGTCCTCGCGGGCTGCGGCGCCTCGAACTCCCCCACCGCGCCCTCCGCGCGCACCTCCGACCAGGCCGCCGTTAACGCCGTGCTCGCCTCGGACCCGTCGTTCCTCGATGACGGCCTGATGAACGCGGGCACGTCCACGCAGGCGGCGCGCCTCCAGCCCGCCGGGCCGGCGGCCTCGATCCCGCCGCTCACGTTCTGGCGCGCGATCACCGGTTCGAGCCTGGACGTCGCGTACGCGTTCTCCGACTCGGACGCCGCGGGCCGCCCGCACCAGGCCGACGTGACCGTGACGCGCCGATTCACCGGCACGTTCAACGTCCTCACGGCCTCCGGCGACACGGGGAGCGTCGTGCACAAGCCGCTCGCCGACACGTGGGTCCGCTACCTGCGCCTGCGCCGCCTGCCCACGGGCGGCGGTGACGCGACCGTGTGGCGGCTGACCGACGGCTCGCTCGTCGAGGTGACCTCGGACGCGGCCACGACGACGGTCGCGAGCGTGCGGGTCCAGGGTCCGGGCGTCGACACCACGATCACCGACCCCGCGGCGCTCTGGTCGCTGCCGCGCGTGCGCGCGTTCTCGCCCGGCGACATCGTGACGGTCACCGCGACGACCGGCCGGGCGGACGATGTCGTGCTCGGCTACTGGCACGATCGCCGCGCGCCGTTCCAGAACAACGGCGACGGTACGTACACGTTCGACCTGCACATCGGCGACACCGACGGCGGCTGGCGCTGGTTCGCGGTGAACGCGGTCTCGAACGGCACGCTGCACGACGACACGCTGCCCTACGACTCGAAGGCGTGGGTCTTCGGCTGCTTCGTGGGCCCGCGGCCGGATCGCGACTGGTACTGAGACGCGCGGCCGCGCAGCCGGAGAACGAAACGGGCGGTCCGCCACGGCGGACCGCCCGCGATCGTTCCGGCGGGCAGCGATCAGGCCTTCGCCCGCATCGCCTCCATCTCCTCGCGGTTCGGCCCGAAGAGGCCCGGGGGCGTCCCGCCCGCGAGCCGGCACATGAGCACGAGCTGCCCGCGGTGGTGGATCAGGTGGTGGAGCATCCAGCCCCACAGCGCGTCGCCGACGTCCACCTGGTGGGGCGGCCAGGGGAGCTTCTTCTCGAGCTGGGCCGGGGTGAGCTTGCCGATCTTCTCGACGCTCCAGGCGTGCACATGCTCGTAGCCCGGCACCAGCTCCGCGACCGTCTTCGGGCGCTCGAGGATCGGGAGCTTCGCGCCGAAGTCGAACCGGCCCTGGGCTACGGAGTTGGCGAGGAGGCCCTCGACCTCCGCGAGATGCCAGGCCATTTCTCCTATCGAGCGGCCCTTCGGGTCCGGACGGAAGTCGTACTGGCTCGCCGGCAACGCGCGCAGGAGCTTGAGGACGCCCTGGGACTCCTGCTCCCAGGTGGCGAGGAAGACGGACAGCTGGTGGCTCGTCATGGCGTTCGACCTCCGAAAAGGGATGGATGGATTCCCGCGGCACCGCGCTCAGGCTAGCGACCGACGGCCCGGTGGGGGAAGGCCGAATCACCGGACAACGGCAGGACAACCCGGGCGAGGCACCCGCGGCTCCCGGCGCGGTTCTCGAGCGACAGCGTGCCCCCGTGGGCCTCGGCGATCTGTCGCGCGAGCGCGAGCCCGATGCCGGTGCCCTCGGGCTTCGTGGTGAAGAACGGCACGAACAGGTTCGAGTCGTCGGCGATGCCGGGACCCTCGTCCTCGACCTCCAGCTCGAGCCGGCCGTCCGCCGCGCGCCAGGCGACCCACACCCGGCCGCCGGTCTCGAGCGCGGCGTCGGTCGCGTTGCGCACGAGGTTGATGAGCAGCTGGTCCAGCTGGTCGCCGTCCGCGCGCAGGCCGACCGCGGGGCCGCAGCGCACCTCGACGGCGAGGCGCGTCTCGAGCGCCGCGGCGCGGCGCACCCAGCCCTCCACGTCCACGTCGCCGGGCGTCGGCTGCGGGAGCCGGGCGAGCCGCGCGTAGGCGTGCATGAAGCGCGCGAGCGAGCGCGAGCGCGACTCGATCACGGCCAGCCCGTCGCGCAGGTCGGCCTCGGCGGCGGCGGCCCCCGCGCGCCCGAGGCGCGTCTGCAGGCTGCCCGCGATGGACTGGATCGGGGCGAGCGAGTTGTTGATCTCGTGGCTGAGCACCCGGATGAGCCGCTGCCACGCCTGGCGCTCCTCCTCGCGCAGCGCGCGCCCGAGGTCCGAGACGACGAGCAGCTGGTGGGGCCGTCCCTCGTGGCGGTAGGTGCCGCGGCGGATCTCCCAGCGTCCCGCGCGGCCGGGCAGTCGCAGCTCGGCGAGCCGCGGCGTCTCGCCGGCGAGCGCGGGCGCGAGGCCGAGCGAGGCGGCGTCGCGCCCGATCGCGCGCTCGGCGGGGAGCGCGAGCAGCCGCTCGCCGTCGCGGTTCACGACGCGCAGGCGCCCCTCGGGGTCGAACGCGAACAGCGCGACGTCGATGGACTCCATCACCTGCCGCAGCAGCGAGGCCGCCTCGAAGGCGTCCCAGCGCCGGTGCCGCATCTGCTCGGCGAGCGCGTTCACCTCCCAGTACGCGAGGCCCAGCGCGTCCTCGGGATCCGCGCCCCGCGCCCGGATCGAAGTGTCGCCCTCGCGGATCGCGCCGACGAGGTTCGAGAGCGTCTGCAACGGCCGCTCGGCGCGCTCGCGCACCGACAGCGCGCCGAGCAGCCAGGCGGCGCCCACGAGCAGCTCGAGCATCGTGCGCAGGCCGCCATCGAGGTCCGCGCGGGCGAGCGCCACGGCCGCGACGATCACGGCGGGCAGGCCGCCGGCCAGCGCGATCAGCGTCACCCGCGTCCCGTAGGAGAGCCGGCGTCGACGCGGCGCGCTCACGATCCCGGGGCCCGGATGCCGTGCCGCTCGAGGCGGCGGTAGAGCGCGCTGCGCGAGAGTCCGAGCGACTTCGCCGCCAGGCTCACGTTGCCGCCGTGCCGGTCGAGCGCGCGCTGGATGAGCAGCCGCTCGGCCTCGTCGAGCGTGAGCTTCTCGAGCGGCGGCGCGCCGTCCCCGGCCGTGCGCAGGCCGAGGTCGCCCGCCTCGAGCACCTTCCCGCGTGAGAGCAGCACCGCGCGCTCGATCGCGTGCCCGAGCTCGCGCACGTTGCCGGGCCAGGGGTGCGCGATCAGCGCCTGGAGCGCCGCGTCCGAGAAGCCCGACAGCGGCTTGCGGTAGCGATTCGCGTAGCGCTCGAGGAAGAACGCCGCGAGCGCCAGAACGTCCTCGCCCCGCTCGCGCAGCGGCGGCAGCGGGATCTCGACCGTGTTCACGCGGAACAGCAGGTCCTCGCGGAACCGCCCGGCCGCGCACTCGGCCCGCAGGTCGGCGTTCGTCGCCGAGACGAGCCGCACGTCCACGCGCCGCGTGCGCGCGGAGCCCACGCGCTCGAACTCGCCCGTCTGCAGCACGCGCAGCAGCTTCGCCTGCTGCGGGAGCGGGACGTTCGCGAGCTCGTCGAGGAACAGCGTCCCGCCGTCGGCGAGCTCGAAGCGCCCCGCGCGGTCCCCGCTCGCCCCCGTGAACGCACCCTTTTCGTGACCGAACAGCTCGCTCTCGAAGACGCCCTCGGAGAGCCCGCCGGCATTCACCGTGAGGAACGGGCGGTTCGCCCGCCCCGAGAGCGCGTGCACGAGCCGCGCGACGAGCTCCTTGCCGGTGCCGTGCTCGCCGGTCACGAGCACGTTCGCCTCGCTCGCGGCGACGCGGTGTGCGACGTCGAGCGCGGCCTTCATCGCGGGGCTCCCGGCCACGATCTCGGGCAGGCCTTCGCGCCGCAGCAGCCGGTTCTCCTGCTCGAGCCGCGCCCCGCGCTCGAGCGCGCGGGCGAGCTCGAGCTGCGTGCGCAGAGTCTGGAGCAGCCGGTCGTTGTCCCAGGGCTTCACCACGTAGTCGCGCGCCCCTCGGCGCACGGCGGCGACCGCCCCCTCGACGCTCCCCCACGCGGTCAGCACGACCACGGGCAGTGCCGGCACGACCGCGCGCAGCCGCTCGAGAAGGTCGAGGCCCTCGCCGCCGCTGGTCGTGTCGCGGGCGTAGTTCATGTCCAGGATCGCGAGGTCGAAGTCCTTCTGCCCGAGCGCGTGCATGACGAGCGCGGGGCTGGTCGCGGTCTCGACCTCGTAGCCCTCGCCGCGCAGGAGCAGCCGCAGCGCCGAGAGCACGTCGGGATCGTCGTCCGCGACGAGAAGGCGCGCGGCCTGCGGCCCGGGCCCGCTCACGGCCTCACGCCCTCCGCCCAGCGGATCGTGAGCCAGAACGCCGCGTCGTCGCGCCGCGCGAACGCCTCGAGCGCCGCGAGCGCGCCGTCGAACCCGTCGGCGTCCGCGCCCCCGGTCGCGAGGATGGCCTCGCGCGCGCCGCGGAAGATGTCGGCCAGATTCGCGACAATCGGGGCGAACGCCGGGTCCCCCGAGCAGGCCCCGAACGGCAGGTCGGTGCTGCGGCGCGGCCGCAGCCCGGCTCCCGCGAGCAACTGGACGAGGCGCCGCCCGACGATCGGGTCGCACCCGAGCCGGTCGTAGGTGCGCGCGTACGCACGCCAGACCGTCATGACGTGCGGCGGCTCGGGCCACAGCCGCAGCATCTCGTGATCGTCGTCCTCGAGCACCACGCGCCCCCCGGGCCGCACCGCCGCCGCCATCTGCGCGACGGCCGCCTGCGGGTCGGGCAGGTGCTCCAGCACGAATCTCGCGTGCGCGCAGTCGAAGCCGCCGAGCTCGTTCTCGGCGAGCGGCAGCGCCAGGGCGTCGCCGTGCCGGAACTCGACGAGCGCTTCCTCGCCGGCCTCCCGGGCCAGCGCGCGCGCGCGCGCGAGCTGCTCCTCGCTGCGCTCGATCGCGAGTACGCGGGTCCCCGTCGCGCGCCCGATCTCGCGCGCGAGCTGCCCGAGCCCGCTCCCCACGTCGAGCACGCGCTCGCCCTCGCGCGGCGCGAGCGCCGCCAGCGAGGCCCGGTTGACCAGCGTGTTCAGGTCCGCGAGCCGCCGCTGCTCCTCGGGATGCGTCCCGTGCACGTACAGGGAACTCATGACCCGCGAGACTAGCACGCACCCCCGGTCGCGCCGCCGGGCCGCTACAGCAGCCGCACGACCTCGTACTTCTTCGGGTCGGCGACGAAGTCCGCTTTCGTCTGCTCGGTCTCGAAGTAGTAGGGACCGCCCACCCAGTAGGCGCTCGGCGTGTTCGCCGAGGGGTAGAAGCGGCGGCCCGTGACCGGGTCGCGGACGAGGCCGCACCAGAGGTGCGGCGCCTGCATGAAGCGGCGCAGGTCCTTCTCGTTCGCGAAGCGGTAGACCTCGCCGTTCACGCGGTACTGCAACTCCGGCTCCAGAGAGCCCAGCTGCGTCGGGTCCACCGGGTCCCACAGCGCACGGTGCAGGTGGTAGAGCGCGAACTCCGAGTCCACGACCGGTCCCGACGGGACCGCGTAGGGCGCTCAGGTGAAGCGATGTGAGGTCGGCTTCGGCGCCGCGAGCGAGGCGCCCGGGTCGAACCCCGGGTCGGCACCGCCCGCACGCGCGGGGGCGGCCGTCCCGCCCGCGAGGGCGAGCAGCAGGGCGGCCGCGAAGGCCGCGAAGACGCCGGGAGGGACGCGCGGGGCCGACATGGCCGGAGAGCCTACCAGAGGGGCGCCCCGGCCCGGTCAGGCGAAAGCAAGTTCGCGCGCGCACGACCGGCCCGGGCCGGAGCCGCGGGCCCCGGACGTGCGCCGGCCCGGCGACCGTGGGGCCGCCGGGCCGGGCGCGGGGCGTGCGGCCGCGAGGCCGCTATTCGCAGCGCAGGGCCTGCATCGGGTTCACCTGGGTCGCCCGCCACGCCGGCACCCAGGCCGCGAGCAGGCCCGAGGCGACGAGGATGAACGTGACCACCGTGTAGGTGGGCGGGTCGGTCGGGCTCACGCCGGGGATGCTCGAGGCCATGAACCGCGTGACCCCGAACGCCACCGCGAGACCCAGGCCGATGCCGATCAGCGTCAGCCGCATCGCCTGGCCCATGACCATGCGCAGCACGCTGGAGGCCTGCGCGCCGATCGCCATGCGGATGCCGATCTCGTGCGTGCGCTGCGCGACCGAGTACGCCATCACGCCGTACAGGCCGACCGCGGCGATGACCAGCGCCATCACGCCGAAGACGCCGATCGCGCCCGCGAAGAGCCGCCGCATCCACAGCGCGAAGTGCAGCTGCTCCTTCATGGACTTGAGGTCGGCCACGGCGATGTCGGCGTTCAGGCCGCGCACGCCGCGGCGCAGCGCCGAAGCCGCCTGGGCCTCGCCGGCCTTCGACTCGACGACGATCCAGAGCTGCTGGTAGCCGAGCTGCATCTCGGGGACCCAGACGCTGCCCACCGCCGGGTCGTCCGATTCGACGCTCTGCTGCACGTCGCCCGAGACGCCGACGACCGTGTACCAGCCGAGCGAATCCGCGTCACCCGCGAAGCGGATCCGCTGCCCGATCGCGCTCTCGTCCTTGAAGAGGCGCTTTGCCGCGTTGCGGCTGACGATGGCGACCCGTGCCGAAGCCGAGTCGTCGTCGAAGGTGAAGTCGCGGCCCTGCAACAGCGACACCCCGGTGGTGCGCAGCGCGCCCGGGAGGGTCGCCCAGTAGGCCAGTTCGGCGCCCTCGCGTTCCTGGCTCATGCGCGGGGTCACGACCCGGCGCGTCCAGTTGCTGCGCCCGAGCGGCAGGTTGTTCATGCCCGTGGCCGCGACGATGCCGGGCTGCGTGGGCAGGCCGCGGACGAGCTGGTGGAAGAACTCCAGGCGGCTGGCGTCGGTCGGGTAGAGCGCGATCGGCAGCAGGACCCGCCCGGCCACGATGCCCTCCGTGCGGACGTTCTGCCCCGCCGCGGCCAGCCGGAGGAACGTGCGGACCATCAGCCCGGAGCCGATGAGCAGCACGATCGAGAGCGCGACCTCGGCCACGATGAGCGTGCTGCGCAGCCGGTGGCCGGAGCGCGAGTGCCCGGCCTGGACGCCCCCCTCGCGCAGCGATTCGACGAGGTTCTCGTCCGAGGCATGCAGCGCGGGCGCGAGACCGAACACGATCCCGGCGAGCACCGCCAGCCCGGCCGTGAAGAGCAGCACCGGACCGTCCACCACGAAGTGCAGGAACCAGGGCATCTCGAGCGGGATCGCGGCGATCCAGAGCGAGTTGCCCCACGCGCCGAGCGTGACGCCGATCACCGCCCCGAGCAGCGAGAGCAGGACGGCCTCGGTCAGCAGCTGGCGCAGCACGCGGCCCTTCGAGGCGCCGATCGCGATGCGCAGCGCGATCTCGCGGCGACGGGTGGCGGCGCGCGCGAGCAGCAGGTTCGCCACGTTCGAGCACGCGATGAGCAGCAGGAACAGCACCGCGATCTGCATGAGGAGCATGAGCGGCCTCACGCCGCGCGCCCAGTTCTGCTGGATCGGCACGACGCGCAGGCCCAGCTCCTTCATCTCGGCGGGGTGCTCCTTGACGAGCCCCGACCACAGCGTCGTCAGCTCGGCGCGGGCCTGCGCGACGGTCACGCCCGGCTTCGGGCGCGCCACCACCACGAGCCAGCCGTCGTCGCGGTGGTCGGGCTCGGCCGGATTGACGCCCACCGGCACCCAGAAGTCCTGGACTTCGGGGAAGCGGAAGTCCTTCGGCATCACGCCGACGATCGTGCGCGTGCGACCGTTGAGCCGGAGCGTCTTCCCGAGCGCCGAGGGCGACGCTCCATAGCGCGTGCGCCACATGCGCTCGCTGATGATCACCTGGTCGAAGTTGCGCCCCCAGACCTCCTCGTCGGACCTGAAGTTGCGGCCGAGCATCGGCTTGATGCCGAGCGCCGGGAAGGTCCCGGACGTCACGTTGGCCGCGTAGAACTTCTCGGGGTCCCGGTCGATCGTGACCGTGGCGTTCATGTCCCACCACGCGCCCATGGCCGCGATCGTCTTCGAGCGGTCGCGCAGGTCGGCGAAGTTCCCCCACGACATCGCCCGGTTGTCCTCGTGGTGGCGCGGGTCGGTGACGCGGACCTCGAGGATCCGCTCGGACTGCGGCAGCGGCCACGGCCGGATCATCAGCCCGTAGAGGATCGAGAACACGTTGACGTTGGCGCCGATGCCCAGCGCCATCACCCCCACGACGAGGGCGGTGAAGCCCGGCGTGCGCCGCATCGAGCGCAGCGCGAAGCGAAGGTCCTGCAGCACGGATCCCATGCGTCGTCCCCCCCTCGCGCCTAGCGCTCGCGCCGCTCGTCGACGATGCGGCCGTCGAAGAGGTGGATGGTCCGCTCCGCGTGGCGCGCGAAGCGCTCGTCGTGCGTGACCATGCAGATCGTCGAACCCATGCGGTGGAGGTCCTGGAGCAGCTCCATCACCGCCTCGCCGTTCGCCGAGTCGAGGTTCCCCGTCGGCTCGTCGGCGAGCAGGATGAGCGGGTCGCCGGCGAGCGCGCGCGCGACCGCGACGCGCTGCTGCTGGCCGCCCGAGAGCTGCGCCGGCAGGTGGCGGCCGCGGTGCGCCATGCTCACGCGCTCGAGCGCCTCGCCGACGCGCTTGCGCCGCTCGGCCGCGGGCATGCCGCGGTAGGTGAGCGGCAGCTCGACGTTCTCGAACACCGTCAGGTCGCCGATCAGGTTGAAGCTCTGGAAGATGAACCCGATCTGGCGGTTCCGGATTCGCGCGCGCTCGGCGAAGTCGAGGCTCTGCACGGGTGCCCCGTCCAGCCAGTAGGCCCCGTCCGTGGGCGTGTCGAGCAGCCCGAGGATCGAGAGCAGCGTGGACTTGCCGCAGCCCGAGGGCCCCGCGATCGAGACGTACTGCCCCTTCTGGATCTCGAGATGGACGCCCGAGAGCGCGTGCGTCTCGACCTCGTCGGTCGTGAAGACCTTGCTCAGGTTCTCGAGGCGCAGGAGCGCCTTGCCGTTACGCGCGCCGTCCGTGTGGACGGGTCGGGCCGCGGTCGCGGGGCGGTCGTTCGTGGTCACGGTCATCCTTTCCTCCTCGGGCGGGGAGCGCCGGGGTTCGTCGTGACGCGCGGGAATGGAACCGCGCGCGCCCTGCTTCGCTACTTGAGCCGCACGCGCGGCGTGGAACTCCACTGGGACATCTCGCTCAGGATCACCCGGTCGCCTTCCTTCAGGCCCCCGAGGATCTCGACCGCGTCGGCCGAGCCGCGGCCGACGCGCACGGGCACGCGCACGGCGTTCTTGCCGTCGGGCTCGAGCTTGAAGAGCTGGATCTCGGCCTCGGTCGAACCGTCGGCCGGCCGGCCGACGTAGAGCGCGTTTGGGATGCGGTCGATCTCGACCGTGCCGTCCACCGAGAGGTCGGGGCGCGCCCCGCGCGGCAGCGGCCCGTCGAGCTCGACGTCCACGGCGACCGTTCCGCCCTGCACGGCCGGGTCCACGCGCGAGACGTGGCCCTTCACGAGCCCGTTGCGCGTGTCGATCGTGGCCGGCAGGCCCAGCGCGAGGTCGCGCGCCTGCGACTCCGGGACCTGGAGCACCGCCTTGAGGCGGTCCTGGCCGGCGACGCGCGCCAGCTCCTGGCCCGGGTTCACCCACTGGCCGGGCTCGAGCGAGAGCGACTGCACGACGCCCTTCTGCCCGGCGCGCACGGTCATCGAGGCGACGCGGTCGCGCTGGAAGCGCGCGATCGAGCGCAGCCGCTCCACCTCGGATTCGCGCAGGTCGAGCTGCGCCTTCATCGCGTCCTCGGTCACCGCGAGGCGGCGCTGCTCGCTGTCGAAGCGCTCCTGCATCTCGGCCATGCGGTCGCGCGCGCGGTCGGTGTCCATGCCCGAGCCCAGGCCGTCGGAGGCGAGCCGCTCGGCGACCTTGACCTGCCGCTCGGCCTCGTGGAGGTCCGAGCGCGCGGTCGCGACCGCGCTGACCGCGGCGAGGCGCTGCGTCTCGAGCGTCGCGCGCTGCGTTGCCAGCTCGGCCTCGGCCAGCTTGAGCTGCCGCTCGGCGTCGAGCGCTTCGAGCTGGACGTCCGGGTTGCTCAGCTCGAGCAGCACCGTGCCCGCGTCCACCTTCGTGCCGGGCCGCGCCAGGATGCGCTCGATGCGGCCCGCGGTCATTGCCGAGACGATCCGCAGGTCCTCGGGCACCAGCGAGCCGTTGCCGCGGACGTCGCGCACCATGAGGCCGCGCTTGACCGTGTCCACGAGCAGCGTCGAGCGCTCGACGCCCGGTGCGGCGGGCTTCATGGTCACGAGCCCGAGCGTGGCCAGCACGAGCGCGCCCGCGATCCCGAGGTAGATCGGCAGGCGCCGGCGGGGCTTCTTCTGGCGGGGTATGTCCATGGGTCTCTCCGGGGGCTTCGACGGATACGGTTCCGGCCGGGTTACAGGAAGATCCGTTCCGGCGCGCGGAAAGGGCCCAAGGTCTTGCGGGACTTGGGCGTCAGCCCAGAGAACAGGCCCCGGGGCCAGTTGCCGGGTGTCCGGTTATGGGACGCGCGTTCCCGCGAGCGGACGGTCCTGGGCGGGCGCCGGGCAGGCGGAAGGGCCCGCCTCCCCGTTCCGGGAGGCGGGCCCTCGTCGTCGCGGCGTCGCCGCGGTCAGTCGCTGTCGCGGGTGTCGCGGTCGTCGCGCGCGCCGTCGGCGCGTACGAGCTTGATCGAACCGTTCACGGTGCTCGCGTTCAGCTTCGCGCCGCCCTTGCCGATCGTGCCGTGCATGCTCCGCGGGCCCCAGCGGCCCGAGACGGTCACCGGGTAGTCGGTCACGATCGAGCCGTTCACCGTGCTGCCATGGACGTCGGCGTCGAGGTGCGCGGGCAGGGCGAGCGTGATGCTGCCGTTGACGGTGGAGAAGTCGAGCTTCTCGTCCGCCGGCACCCGGCCGAGCGTGGCGCGGACGCTGCCGTTCACCGTCGCGGCCTCGCCGCTCGAAGAGGTCTCGATCTCGCAGGCACCGTTCACGGTGTGGGCCCGGACCGGGCCGGCGAGCGAGCGGGCCGAGACGCGGCCGTTCACCGTGTTCGCCGCGAACGTGACGCCCGCGGGCACCCTGACCGTGAAGTCCACCTGGACATCGTTGTTCCTGTGCCAGAGCGACGAGCCGCCGCCGGTGCAGGGGCTGCTCTTGCCGGGGTAGACGGCGCAGATCGTGATGCCGTCGGAGTCCTGGACGACCTCGATGCGCACCGAGGACGGGTCGTCACGCCGGCCGTGCTTGTCAGCGGACACCTCGACGCGGTTGCCCGTCGAGGGCACGGCCTCGATCCAGCCGTTGATGCCGTTGATCTCGAGCGTGCGGCCGGCGGCGAGCGTGCCGCTCCAGTTCCAGCTCTCGTGGTTTCCCGACGAGGCGGCCCAGCTGCCGCTGCCGTAGACGAGCCCGATGAGCGTGGCGCCGATGGCGGCGAAGAGCCGCAGGTCGCGCGGGCGTCGAAGCATTCCGAACATCAGTCCTCCTTGTCCTGGTCCTGGTCGTCGCCGGAGTCCCTGGGCGCACGGGGCGCCTTCGGGGCCCGCGGGGCCTTCTCGATCCGGACCTCGCCGGGCTTCGGTGCGGGCTGGGCGGGTGGCGCCACCGCCGGGACCTCGGCGGGACGGAGCAGCTCGATCAGCCCCTGGAACGACTCGAGTTCGAGCGACGACCCGCCGGAGCCCAGGACGAAGTTGAACTTCTCGCCCTTGCGCCACGGGCCGACCTGGACGGGAAACGCGGTGCGGAAGCCGCCCTGGAAGGTCGCCACGGAAACGTCGACACCCGCGTCTACGGGGACGCCGACCACCAGGTTTCCGGCGTGGCTCGCCAGGCGGTATCGGCCCTTGGGCTCGAACACGCCTCGGAAGACGACCGTGCCGTTCACCGAGCTGGCGTTGACGTCGCTCGAGCGGACCTTCCCGATCTGGATGTCGCCGTTGATGCTCTGGATCTTCAGCGCCCCGGTCACGTCGTCCAGCTCGACGTCGTTGTTGATGGACGAGGCCTGCACGGAGCCGTCGCAGTCGTAGGCGCGCACCGCGCCCTCGACCGACGAGATCTCCAGCGGGCCCCTCCCGCCCCGCACGCGCACGTCGCCGCGGACCGACGCGGCGGCGATCGCCGCGCGGACGCCCTCGACGCTGATGTCGGATTCCATGCCGGTGAGCTTCAGGGCCATCCAGTGCGGCACGGTGATGCTGTACTGGACCGGGGCCGGGGCGCCGAGCCGGTCCACGGTCTCGAGGCGCAGCACGACGCTGGCCTTCGCGGCCTCCTGGCGCGCCCTCTCGAGCTCGGCCCTCTGCCGCCGGATGTCGGCCTCCTCGCGGTGCACGTCGCTCTCCCGGCGGCGCGCCGCGGCCTCGAGGCGCCGGTGCATCTCCTCGGCGCGGCGGCGCATCAGCTCGACACGCCGCGTCAGCTCGACGATCCGGGCGCGCAGGCGGTCGTTGCGGCCGTGCTCGGCGACGACGCGCACCTCGTCCCTGTTCCAGCCGTCCACGCGGATGTCGCCGATCAGGTTCGACAGCTCGAGCATGGCGCCCTTCGGCACGACGATGAGCGTCTCGGTGCGCGCGGAGTACTCGCGCGACGTCCCGGCGGGCAGCGTCAGCACGATCCAGCGCGGAAGCGAAGCGGCCTCGTCGGGCCCGGGCGTGAACACGAAGTGCCGCCCCGGCGACAGCACGATCGTGCCGTCGGGAAGCCGGCGCGCGAAGAACGCGCCGATCTCGTGCTCGACCTCGGCGCCCGGGTCGCAGGCCGGCGGCGCGGGCGCCGCGCACACGACGGCCGTGGCCGGCGTCGCCGGTGCGGCCGGCGCCGTGCTGGCCGCGAGGGCGAGGGCGAAGAGCGGAGCGGTCAGGGCGGGCATGGCGTCACACTCCCGCCAGGCTGGTGGCGCGCTTCATCAGGTCGATCTTCGACTGGACGTTGGACGCGAAGTAGTTCTGCAGGTCGCGGTTCGCCGGGTCGGCTGCGAGCGCGCGCTTGGCGTCCTCGGTGGCCTCCTTGATGAGCTTGAGGTTCTTCTCGAGCACCTCGACGGTCTTCGGGTCGAGCTTGCCGCGGCCGCGATCCAGCGCGGCCTGCAGGTCGGCGATCTCGCCCTCCACGTGGGCGGCGTCGAACGAGGCGGCCGAGGCGGAGCTGCCCGGGGCGGTGTCGCCCGAGGCAAGCGCCGGCCCGCCGGGCGCGAGCGCCGAGCGGTTCGAGAGGACGAGGGCGACGGCCGACACGAGCAGCAGCGCGATGCCCGCCGCCATCGCCCATCCCCACGTGAACGCCGGGCGGCGCGGCGGCAGCCGCAGCACGCGCGTCGTCCCGTCGGCGTGCGCGCTCGCGGACACCGCCGGCCCGATTCGTTCGGCGATCCCCGCCCAGAGATCGTCCGGAACCGGCGGGTCCGCGAGCGCCCGCGCTTCGTGCTTCACGCGGCGCAGCTCGCCCAGCAACAGGCGGCAGTCCTCGCAGGCGTCGAGGTGCGTCTCGAGGGCGCGGGCCTCCGCGGCGGTCAGGTCACCGTCGAGGTAGTCCGAAAGGCTGTCGGTCCACCGATCGGTCACGGTCGCGTCACTCCCTTCAGGCCAGCGTGCCGCGCAACAGCATGCGGGCACGGTGCAGTTGCGCCTTCGTCGTTCCCGAGGTGACGCCCAGCGCGCGGGCGATCTCCTCGTGCTTCCAGCCCTCCACGTCGTGCAGCACGAAGATCGTGCGCGCGCCGTCGGGCAGCAGGTCGATGGCCTTCTCGAAATCCATGTTCAGCTCGCGCCCCGAGGGCCGCGCCGAGAGCGTCTCGAGCGTGTCCTGGGTGCCGAGGAAGCGCGCGCGCTCGGTGGCCCACGAGGCGCGGCGACTGAGGATCAGGTTCACCGCGAGCCGGTGCAGCCACGTCGAGAACCGGGCGTCGCCGCGGAACGTGCCGAGCTTGCTCCACGCGCGGACGAACACGTCCTGCGTCAACTCGGCCGCCTGTTCGTGGCCGGCCATGCGCCGTGCGATCGCCATCACCCGGCCCTTGTGCTCCTCGTAGAGGCGTGCGAAAGCACGCGCGTCTCCACGCGCGGCCAGGGCCACGTCGCTGGTCTCGAGGATCGGGGACAGGGCGGGCGCTTCCACGGTTCGCAGTGCCAGATTCCAGGTCGCCGTCGCTGCCATTGCACAGCCTTGGACGGCCGCCGGAAAGCGAAGGTTGGAGCAGCTTTTCGCCCGGCGGGAAGGGGCCGCGGGCGGGCGCGGCCGCCCGGCCGACTGGCGCGGAAAAGGGGGGCCGGCCGCGGGCCGCTACCCCCCTGCGCTTGACGGAGTTATGAACTTCGGCCCGGAGGGCCCGTGCCGGCTCTAGGCGGGCCCGAGACGACGGGCCAGGCGCCCCACGGCGCTCAGGACGGCGACGGCCACACGGCCCGAGGTCCGGTCCGCGGTCAGCCGGGAGTGGCCGCGGCGTTCGAACCTCCGGTGGCTCCGGCGTTCACGTGAGTCTCGCTTGTGGCGCTTCATGGTTCCTCGCTCCAGGGCCCGGGTGATTCTCCGAACGACCGTCTGCTGCGGAAGCCCCTTCGGGGCCTTCCCCTGCTTCCCCGGTTTTCGACCGGTCACTTTGCCGAGTAAAGGACTCGTTCACGCTGCCGGGCCCGTCCCCTCCAGGTGGGTCAGCGCTCGCGCGTCGCGCGGATCAGCGCCTCCATGTGGTCCAGGTAGCGCTGGAGCGCGCGGCGGCCGGCCGGCGTGAGGCGGTACTCGGTGCGCGGCACGCGGCCCTCGAACGACTTGCGGCACTCGAGATAGCCCGCTTCCTCGAGCCGGCGGGCGTGGACGCTCAGGTTGCCGTCGGTGATGCGCAGCGTCTTCTTGAGGTCGTTGAACGAGAGCGCCGGGTTCACGGCGAGCGCGCTCACGATCGCGAGCCGCGCGCGCACGTGGATGACCTGGTCGAGGTCGTGGTGCGACGCCGCCGCGGGTACCGGCATCGGCCCGGCCGCGCGGCGCGCGGCGCCCTTGCCCCGGGCCGCCTCAGCCACCGTGCCTCCGCGCGATCCAGGTTCCGAACCCCACGTGCAGGAGCCCGAAGCCGACGCCGAGCAACGCGTTCGCCCACGCCGCCGGAGCCACCATCGCGATCGCCCCGAGCGCCATGAACGCCGCGCCCATGGCGGGCACGCTGCCCACCGAGAACGAGCCGCCGCCGGCCACGGCCGCGCCGTAGAGGAGCAGCCAGGTGCCGGGAAGCAGGGCGTTCGAGTGCGCCTTGAGGAGGGCCGCCGTCAGGATCGCGCCGGCCGCCGCCGGCGTCGCGAACGCGAGCATGAAGCGCCGCCCGGTGGCGCCGAACAGGGGCACCTCGAGCCGCTGCGCCTTGAGCACCGAGGTGCCGACGCTGATCGCGATGGCGAGCAGCGCCTCGCCGAGCCAGACGATCACCCAGCGGTCGCTCGCGAGGTCGCGGGGCGCGACGGCGGCCGCGACGAGCGCCGTCAGGCCGACGGCGACCAGCCCGTAGCCCGAGATGGACGTGAACGAGCCCGCGCGCTCGATGGCCTCGCGGATGTAGCGCAGGTCGTCGGCCGCCCGCATCGGCAGAGGGATGGGCGGCGGCAGGTCGTCGGGTTCGGGTCGGTTCGGGCTCACGCGGGGAATTGAACGCGGGCGGGCGCGCCACGGTCAAGTACTTTGTGCAGCAAAGTCAACGGTCCGCGACCGGGATGGCGGTGCCGGAGTGCGGCGCCGCGACGCTGGCGGGCCGGTCCCCGTCGTCTCCGCGCCGCGCCCGGCAACCGGCGGCGGGCCCGCCAGGAGCCCGCTCTTGCGCGGCCGTCGCGGGCGGGCGAGGGTTCACGGCCATGCTCATCCACCCCGCCGGCGCGGTCTACGTGCTGCTCGTCGGCCTCGGGGCCCCGGTCCTCGCGGTCCGCACGGCGAGGCGGCTCGAGGCCATGAGCCAGCCGCTCTCGCGCGAGCTGCTGGTGCGCAGCGCCTTCCTCTCCTTCGTGCTGCTCGGCGCCCTCTCCTGGGTCACCGCGCGTGCGATCGGGATGCCGTGGGCGGTCGTGCGGTCCCCGGACCTGCGTGGCGCGCTGCTCGTTGCGGGCGCCCTCGTCCTGATGCTCGCGTCGGCGTCGGTCACCTGGCGCACGCGCCCCGCGAGCGAGCGCGAGGAGCTGCTCGCCGTGCTGCCGGCAACGAGGGCACAGGCCGCGGTCTGGGTGGCGATGGCCATCGGCGCGGGCGTGTTCGAGGAGATCGCGTGGCGGAGCGTGCTGTTCGCGAACGTCGCCGAACTCGTCCACTCGGGGTGGATGGCCGCGGTCCTGTGCTCGGCCTCCTTCGGCGTCTCGCACGCCTACCAGGGCCGGCACGGCATGGTCGCCACGGGCGCCTTCGCGCTGCTCATGCACGCGCTGGTCGCACTCACGGGCTCGCTGCTCCCCGCCATCGTCGTCCACGCGCTCTACGATATCGGCGTGGGCTTCCTCTTCCGCGAGCTCGCCCGCCGCGACGGCACGGCCGCCGGCGCACCCGAGGGGTCCTGAGACCGGCGCCCGTTCGCGGAACCGCCGCGCCCGTGGGCCGCTCGCCGGTGCCCGTCAACGAACGGGGGCCTTCGCGCGTCGTATCGGCGAACGTCCGGCCCCACCGGAGCTTTCCGCGCGCGGGACCGATGCGCGAGGGCGAGCCGCGGGCCGGGAAGCGCGTGGCGTGGCGGAACCGCCCGCGTTCCCGCGGCGAGCCCGACGCTTCCGGCGGCGGATCCGGCGCGCCGGCCTAGCGTTCCCCCGCGACCCCAGCGCGCTCGCGCGTGCGCGCCGCCGCGACCTTCTCGAGGCAGCGCGTCACGAGCGCGGTCCAGCCGGTCTGGTGGCTGGCGCCGAGCCCGCGACCGTTCTCGCCGTCGAAGTACTCGTGGAAGAGCACGAGGTCGCGCCAGTGAGGGTCGTTCGCGAAGCGCGGGTCCCCGCCCGCGAACGGCCGCGCGCCGTCCGCCCCCGGCAGGAAGATCGCCGCGAGGCGCGCCGCGAGGTCCGCCGCCACCTCGCCGAGCGTGGCTTGCGCGCCCGACCCGGTCGGGTACTCGACGGTGAACGAGTCGCCGTAGAAGTGGTGGTAGCGCTCGAGCGCCTCGACCAGCAGGAAGTTGATCGGGAACCACACGGGCCCGCGCCAGTTCGAGTTGCCCCCGAAGAGCGTGGTGTCGCTCTCGGCCGGGGCGTAGGCGACCCGGTGCACGGTGCCGTCGGTCGAGAACCCGTAGGGCTTCGCACCGTAGGCGCGCGAGAGCGAGCGCACGCCGTGCGGCGAGAGCATCTCGGCCGGATCGAGCATCACGCGCAGCACGCGCTCGAGCCGCTTGCGAGACGGGATCGCGAGCAGCCGGTGGCCGTCGTGCCCGCCGAGCGGCGCCTCCCCCCTCTCGGCGTAGGTGATGTGGTTCGCGAGGTCGGCGCGGTTCTCGAGGAACCACCGCATGCGGCGACGGAAACCGGGCAACCGGTCGATGAAGGACTGCTCGAGCACCTCGACGGCGATGAGCGGGATCAGGCCCACCGCCGAGCGCAGCCGCATCGGGATCGAGCGCCCGTCCACGTGGAGCTGGTCGTAGTAGAAGCCGTCCGCGTCGTCCCACAGGCCGGTGCCGCCGAAGCGGTTCATCGCGTCGGCGATGGCGACGAAGTGCTCGAAGAACTTCGAGGCGACGTCCTCGTACGCCGGGTCCTCGCTCGCCAGTTCGAGCGCCATCGAGAGCAGCGTGCCGCAGTAGAACGCCATCCATGCGGTGCCGTCGGCCTGCTCGAGGTGCCCCCCGCCGGGCAGCGGCCGGCTGCGGTCGAACACGCCGACGTTGTCGAGCCCCAGGAAACCGCCGGCGAAGAGGTTGTTGCCCTCGACGTCCTTGCGGTTGACCCACCAGGTGAAGTTGAGCAGCAGCTTCTGGAACACACGCTCGAGGAACAGCCGGTCGCGCCCCCCACGCGGGCCGGTGGCCTTGTAGACGCGCCACGCCGCCCACGCGTGCACGGGCGGATTCACGTCGTCGAGCGCCCACTCGTAGGCGGGCATCTGGCCGTTCGGGTGCATGTACCACTCGCGCAGGAACAGCACGAGCTGCTGCTTCGAGAAGTCCGGGTCGATGCGCGCCATGGCGACGAGGTGGAACGCGAGGTCCCACGCGGCGTACCACGGGTACTCCCACTTGTCGGGCATCGAGACCACGTCGCGGTTGTAGAGGTGGCGCCACTCGTGGTTCCGACCGGCGGACCGGCCGGGCGGCGGCGGGGGCTGCGCGGGATCGCCCTCGAGCCATTCGTTCACGACGTAAAAGTAGAACTGCTTCGACCACAGCAGCCCCGCGTAGGCCTGGCGCGACACGGCGCGCTCGGCATCCGTGAGGCACACGGGCAGCTTCGCGGCGTAGAACGCGTCCGCCTCCTCGCGGCAGCGGGCGAAGGTCGCGCCGAACTCGGGGCCGAACGGCCGCATGAGCGCCAGCGTCTGGTCGCGCAGCCGCCAGCGCAGCTCGACCTGCCCGCCGGCGGGCACGACGAGCGCGTGCAGCGCCGCCGCCTTCGTGCCTTCCCGTGCGGGGTTCACGGCACCCACTTCGCCGTTCACGAGGTAGCGGTGGAAGGCGTCCTTCACCCACGGCGTGGCGTTCGGTGAGCCGTCGAGCCGCTGGTGGTTCGTGTCGTTGTCCGTGAACAGCAGCTCCGGGGCGGAGGCGGGCCCCGCGTCGCACTCGAGCCGGAAACGGCCGAGCGTGGCGTGCGCGGCGAACACCGCGCGGTCGCCGTCGGCCCGCAGCGTCGGCTTCGGCGGGTACGCCTCGCCGCTGCGGCCCCAGCTCCAGGTGTTGCGGAACCAGAGCTGGCCCAGCACGGCGAGGGGCGCGTCCTCGGGCCCGCGGTTCGCGACCGTGACGCGCACGAGGATGTCGTCGGGCGCGGCTTTGGCGTACTCGGCGGTGATGTCGAAGTAGCCGTTCCCGTCGAACGCGCCCGCGTCGGCCAGCTCGAACTCGGGGTCTTTCCTGCCGCGTCGGCGGTTCTCGGCGACGAGCCGGTCGTACGGGTACTCCGCCTGCGGGTACTTGTAGAGCGCGCGCAGGTACGCGCCCGTAGGCAGCGCGTCGAGGTAGAAGTACGCCTCCTTCACGTCCTCGCCGTGGTTGCCCTCCTCGCCGTTCAGGCCGAAGAGCCGTTCCTTGAGGATCGGGTCGTGCCCGTTCCAGAGCGCGAGCGCGAAGCACAGCCGGCCCTCGCGGTCGCAGAGTCCGAGCAGGCCGTCCTCGCCCCAGCGGTAGGCGCGGCTCCGCGCGTGGTCGTGCGGCAGGTAGTCCCAACTCGTGCCGTCCGCCGAATAATCCTCGCGCACGGTGCCCCAGTGCCGCTCGGCGAGGTAGGGGCCCCAGCGCTTCCAGTTCCGGGTGCGCGAGGCGTCCTCGGCGAGGCGCTGTGATTCGGGGTCGGGGGGTGCCGTCGGATCGGGCATGGGGCGGAACGGTCGGCCCCGCGGGGCTCCGGTGTCAACCGGGACCGCGGGGTCCTCCCGTCTCACTCCCGCGGCGCGAAGCCCCGGAACCTCAGGTGCTCCGCGACCGCGTCGCTCGCGAGGTGCTCGGGCGGCTCGTGCCGGTGATTGAAGGACGGCTCCCGCTCCGCCCCCGCCTCGAGCAGCAGGTCCACGACGGCGACGTAGTCCTCGTCGGCGTCGCGGCAGTTGGCCGAGCCGTGCGCGGCCCAGGCAAGCGGCGAGCTGCCGTGGGTCTCGTCGCGCGGGTTCACGGGCACGCCCGCGGCGAGCAGCTCGCGAACGGTCGCGAGGTGCCCGCGCCACGCGGCCTGGTGGAGCGGCGTCGAGCGGCCGGGGCCGCCGCCCGCGAGGTCGAATCCGAGCGCCGCGAGCACGCGGATCGCCGAGGCCTGGCCGTTCTCGGCGGCGCGTACGGGAGCGCGGCGCTCCTCGTCGGTCAGCGTATCGGGCAGCCCGGGGTGGGCGACGACGACCGCGCGCGCCGCCTCGAGGTCACCCCGCGCGCAGGCACCCAGCAGCTCGTCGACGGGCCGCGCCGTTCCTCGGGCGCCCCGCTCGCGGAGCAGCGTCGCGATCCCGTCGTGTCCCGAGCGCACGGCGAGATCGAGCGGGGTGCGTCCGTCCGCGCGCTTCGCGTCCGGATCCGCGCCGTGGTCGAGGAGCGTCCGCACCAGGGCGAGATTCCGACCGAAATCCGCGACCCGGTGGAGCGGCGTCTCGCGCTGGTCGTAGCTCGGCACGTTCGGGTCGGCGCCGTGCTCGAGCAGCCAGCACATGCCGGCGTCGGCCTGTCGGGACCGGGGGTTCAGGTCACGGTAACCGGCGAGGAAGTAGAGCACCGTATTGTTCCAGGTCCCGTGCGCGGCCGAGAGGTCGGCGCCGTGCTCCAGCAACGCCTGGAGCACCTCGCGGTGGTCGTTCTCGGCGGCGTGGTAGGTGGACTCGCCGTCGTTCGGGTCGGCGCCGCGCTCGAGCAGCAGGCGCACGAGCGAGGCGTTGCCCACGCGGCTCGCGAAGTAGAGTGCGGGCAGCTTCAGGTGCGGCGCGCCCGGCTGGGGCACGGAGTGGTTCGCGTCGGCTCCCCCATCGAGCAGCCGCCTTCCGATCGCCACGCTCGCCCGCGCGTGCGCGGGCGAGAGCGCGAAGAGCGGCGAGGCCGCGAGCGCCTCAAGCGCGGTCCACGAGGTGTTCCCGTACGGCGCGGTGGCGAGCCCGGGTTCGCGCGCGAGCCAGCTGGCGACGAGCGCTTCGTCGCACGCGGCGCAGGCGGCGTGGATGCTCGTCTTCGCGACGCCCGGATGCGCCTCGAGTACGCGCCGCATCGCGGCGGCGTCGGAGTCGTGCAGGGCGCGCAGGAACCGGCCGAGCTGCACGAAGAACGGCTCGCGCGCCTCGATGGAGTGCCGCAGCTCGGCCCAGCTCGCGAGCCCGGCCTCGCGCGCGAGCGCGTGCTGGACGTCGGCGAGCCGGACGTTCTCGGCGGCCTTCGCGGGGTCGAGCGCCGCGAGTCGCGGCAGCTGCGCACGGATCCGGCCGAGCGCGGCCGCGTCGCCGTCACGGCAGGACCGGAGCAGGCGCTTCGCGAGCGCGCGGGTGCGCTCGAACGTCGGGGCGGGATCGGGAGCCGAAGGCTCGCGGACGGAATCGGACATGCTACGACCCTCCTCGTCGCCCGTGTCCGCACGCTTGGGCGGAAGGTTCGTAGATGTCGGGTTCGAAGCCGTACAGGTGGGAGGACCCTTTCCGCGGACGGGAGGCGCCCTGCGCACGCGGTCCACGATGCCCGAGGGCGGGCGGTGCGCGCAACGGCGAAGTGCGCGCCGGGACCCGGCCCGGCGCGCCGCCGCGATCAGCCGATCTCGATCACGGTCTTGATGCCGTCGGGCGGCGAAGTGAGCGCCTTCGGCGCGTCGGCGAGCGGCACGTGGTTCGTGACGAGGGCGCGCACCGCGTCCGGCCAGCGCTGCATGAAGCGGCCGAGGTCGGCGACGGCGGCCTCGTAGGCGTCCCGCCCGGCGTTCACCGTGCCGAGCGCGACCTGGTTGTTGAGCACGAGCGAGCGCATGAGCGCGCCGCCGTCCACGTCGGGCGTGCCGCGCCGGCCGGGGACGCCGGTGAAGACGAAGAGCCCGTTGGGCCCGAGCGCCTGGAGCGCCTCGAACGCGGGCGGCGCGGCGCCGATGGCCTCGTAGACGACGTCCACGCGACCGGCCTGCTTCACGGCTTCGCCGAGCGGGGGCGGACCGACGGGGACGTAGCGCCCGCCGATCGCCTCGAGCAGCTTCGCGCGCACGTCGGTCGCGGGCTGGCGCGAGGCGAGCGTCACGCGGCAGCCGGCCGCCGAGAACGCCATCGCCCCCAGCAGTCCGACAGGGCCGCCGCCGAGGACCATCACGTGGAGGCCATTCACGCTCTCGCGCCGCCACGGCATGCGGTCGAGCATGGCATCCACCTCGAGCCGCGCCTTCTCGGCGATCGTCAGCGGCTCGACGAGCACGGCGACGTCACGCAGCTCCGCCGGCACGTGCACGAGGTAGCGCGCGTCCTCGACGACGGTCTGGGCCATGAAGCCGTGCTCGCCCTTGATGCCGCGCTCGGTGTAGTTCCCCGTCACGCAGAAGTCCTGCCGTCCCGCGCGGCACGCGTCGCACGCGGGGTCGCCGCACGGACGCCGCACGATCAGCACGGCGAGGTCGCCCTTCTTCCAGCCCTTCGCCTCCGCTCCGGCCTCCGCAACCTCCGCGAGCGACTCATGTCCGATGACGAGGTAGTCGCTGCCGGCGGGCGGCGTGCCGTAGTCGAAGCGGCAGATCTCGCGGTCGGTCCCGCACACGCCCGCACGGATCATCCTCAGCGACACCTGCGAGGGCGATTGCGGGCGGGGTTCGGGAACGTCGCGCACCTCGACGCGGCGGGTGGCGGGCGTGACGGTCACGGCTTTCATCCGGTTCCTCCTTGTCGGCCGGGTGCCGGTGGGGGCGGCGGACGAGCGAAGAGTGCGGCCCTGCGATGATCCGGGTGCGGGCGCGGCCCGCGCGTGTCAGGCGGCCATGCGACGGCGCACGTCGCGCGCGGGCGGGGCTTTGCCTTCGGGCGGGTCGGCCTTCACGACGAACTCCACCTCGGCGCCCTCGGGCATCTCGGCGAACGAGGTGCCGTCGCTGATGTCGGTCTCGTGGAAGAAGTACTCGGGCCCGTCCCACTCGCCGCAGCCCTCGACGCGGATGAACCCGTAGCTCTTGTCCATGCGCTTGTGGCAGACGAACCCGCGCAGCGGGGTGCCCGTCGGGGCCCAGCGCACGCGCTCCTCCCCGGCGCCATTCTCCTGCTGCCGGAGCCGGGAGAACTGTGACCGGCACTCCTCGCAGTAGAACTTCTCGCCGCGCTTCGGGTAGTAGGTCGTCTGCACGCGCCGGTCACCCCGGTGCTGCGGCGACTGGCACTCGAGCACGTGCGGGTCGTAGCGGCGCACGAGCGCCTGCAGCAGGTCCTCGAGCCAGATGATGTCCGAGTCGCGCACGCGCTCCTTGTCGCCCGGGTCCGACAGCTCCGAGGCACACGCGCCCTGGATGGACGCGATCGCGACGCGCTTGCCCAGCCGGCGCACGTGCTGGAGCACGGGCTTGAAGTCCTGGTCACCGAGCACGGCGACGGCGACGTCGTAGGCGTTCGGCATCGAGGCGTTGAAGAGCATCGCGGTCGCGAGCGCGATGTCCACGCACTTCTCCTTGGGCTCGAACGTGTCGCTGGGCTCTCGGTCGGTCTTGCGCAGGCGCTTGCCGCGGAAGTTGATCGGGAACGCCTCGACCTCGTAGTGGTGCTGCTGGCGGAGCATCGAGAAGAAGTTGAGCCGGCGCTGGACGGGATCGGTGTCGCGCGAGTCCACGTTGTCCGCGTAGCTGCCGAACAGGTGCGTGCGCACCACGGTGTACTCGGCGTGGCCGAGCTGGCGCGAGACCTCGTCCCCCAGCACGCGGGGCAGCTTGCCGAAGTCGAGCATGAAGCCGGGCTCGCCCGAGGCCTCGACGAGACGCGGCGTGTTCGAGTAGAGCCACGTGCCGTCGATGAAGAGCATCAGCTTGATCATGGCTGGCAGACTCCTTCGCAGGATGCAGACGATCTGGCAAGACAACGCCGCGAACGCGTTCGCGACCGGCGGAGGATACAGGAGGGCGCGCGGGGGTGCAGGAAGGACGCGGGCGCCGGCGCGCGGCGGCCCGTGCCGGCGGGCTCCCTACAGGTGCTTCAGCCCCAGCTCACGCATGGCGTCGTCCTCGATCGGGCCCGGGCTGCCGTCCATCAGGCTCGTCGCGCTCGCGGTCTTCGGGAACGCGATCGTGTCGCGGATGTTGTCGCGGCCGCCCATGAGCATGACGATCCGGTCGAACCCCAGGCCGATCCCCGCGTGAGGCGGGGAAGCATAGCGGTAGGCGTCGAGCAGGAAGCCGAACTTCTCGTAGGCCTGCTCCTTCGACAGCCCCACCACCTTCATCACACGCTCCTGGATGTCCGGGCGGTGGATGCGGACCGAGCCGGAGCCCAGCTCGTTGCCGTTCAGGACGAGGTCGTAGAGCTGCGCGTACACCTTGCCGGGGTCCGTCTCGAGGTACTCGAGGTGCTCGGGGTTCGGCATCGTGAACATGTGGTGCTTGGGCTCCCAGCGCTTCTCGTCCTCGTTGAACTCGAAGAGCGGGAACTGCCGCACCCACAGGAACCGCCACTCCTGCTTCGCGGGCCCGGCGTCCAGGAGGCCGCGCTTCTCGAGCTCGGCCTGGCCGAGTTGCGAACGCAGCACGCCGAGCGCCCGGCATGTCTTCTCCCACGGGCCGTTCGTGAATACGACCGCGTCGCCGTCCTTCGCGCCGCAGCGCTCGAGGAACCGGTCGAGCAGCTCGCCGGGGAAGATCACCTGCTGCTTCTCGCGATCGGACGCCTGCACCTTGAAGAACGTCAGCCCGCCGGCGCCGGCGGCCTTCACGACGTCCTCGAACTTGCGCAGCTGCGTGCCGGAGATCCCGACCCCGCCGGGGAGCGTCATCGCCACGCCGATGCCGCCGGGGGCCTTCGCGCCGTTCGCGACGACGTTGCGCGGAGACTGTGCACAGAGCTCGGTGACGTCGGTGAACTCCAGGCCGAAGCGCACGTCGGGCTTGTCGGTGCCGAAGCGCTTCATGGCCTCGTCGTAGGTCACGCGCGGGAACGGGCCCTTCACCTCGACGCTGAGGACCTCCTTCCAGAGCGCGATGAACAGGCCTTCGACGAGGTCGAAGACGTCGTCCTCGGTCACGAAGCTCATCTCGAGGTCGATCTGCGTGTGCTCGGGCTGTCGGTCGGCGCGCAGGTCCTCGTCGCGCAGGCAACGG
>CAZPVG010000039.1:0-585 GCA_964589945.1 uncultured bacterium | reverse complement strand
CGAGCTGGAAGTAGCGGTCGCAGCCCGAGATCATCAGCGTCTGCTTGTAGAGCTGAGGGCTCTGCGGCAGCGCGTAGAACCGGCCGTGGTGCACGCGGCTCGGCACGAGGTAGTCGCGCGCGCCCTCGGGCGTCGGCCGGACCAGCAGCGGGGTCTCGACCTCGAGGAAGCCCTGCGACGCGAGGTGGGCGCGCGCGGCCATCGCCGCGTCGTGGCGCAGCGCCAGCATGCGGGACAGCTCGGGACGCCGCAGGTCGAGGAAGCGGTACTTGAGGCGCAGGTCCTCGCTCGGGAGCATGTACTCCTCGTTCACCTGGAACGGGAGCGGGTCGCTGGCCGACAGGATCTTCAGCTCGCGGACGTCCACCTCGATCTCGCCCGTCTCCATCTCGGGGTTGATCGCATCGGCCGGACGCGCGGTCACGACGCCACGCACGGCGATCACCCACTCGTTACCGAGCCGCGAAGCCCGCTCGAGCAGCGCCGCGCCGCCGGTCTCAGGGCGGAAGACGACCTGCGTGAGCCCGTGCCGGTCGCGCAGGTCGATGAACAGCACGCCGCCGTGGTCGCGCGAGCGGTGCACCC
>CAZPVG010000038.1:363-39116 GCA_964589945.1 uncultured bacterium | reverse complement strand
CGACAGCTCGTTCGGCTTGTGCTTCATGCGGTCGGAGAGCCCGACGAGCGTCAGGCTCTCCCGGGCTCGCTGGCGACGCTCCTCGTGCCGCAGACCCGCGTAGACCAGCGGCAACTCGACGTTGTGCAGGGCGTCCGCCCGCGCCAGCAGGTTGAAGGTCTGGAAGACGAACCCGATCTCCTGGTTCCGGATGCGGGCGAGTTCGTCGTCCGTCATCTTCGCGATCTCCTGCTCCTTCAGCCGGTAGGAGCCGCGTGTGGGCGTGTCGAGGCAGCCGAGGATGTTCATGAGCGTCGACTTGCCCGACCCCGAGGGGCCCATGATGGCGACGTACTCGTTCGCGTCGATTTCGAGGTCCACCCCGTCGAGCGCCCGGACTTCCTGGTCGCCCACCTGGTAGACGCGGTGCAGGTCACGGATCGAGATCAGCATGCCGTCCTCACTTCTTCTCCTTGCCGCCCGATTCCTTCTTCACCTTGCCGCCGGGCTTCAGGTCGCGCAGGGCCTTGTACGGTCCGGAGACCACCGTGTCGCCGTCCTTCACGTCGCCGAAGATCTCGATCATCGTCTCGCTCGCCATGCCGGTGCGGACCGGCACGAAGGTCGCAACGCCGTCCTTCACGCGGAACAGGCCCGTGATCTCCTTGTCGCGCCGGCCTACGGTGTCCTCGTCCGCGCTCACGGCCGCGCCCGCGGCCCGGCGGGCCCGCGTTCCGGTCTTCTTCGCCGCCCGGTCGAGCTCGCGCTGCGTGCGCACGACCACGGCCTGGATCGGCACCACGAGCGTGTTGTGGTGCGTCCCCGTTTCGATGTTCACGTCCGCCGTCATGCCCGGCCGGACCTGGGGCACGCGGTCGTCGAACACGACCTTCACCTCGAAATCCGTCTGCCCCTCGACCGACGAGGTGATCGAGCGCTTCGCCGTGTTGCCGATTTCCGTGACGGTCCCCGGGAAAGTCGTGTCGGGGATGGCGTCCACCGAGATCTTGACCTTCTGGCCGAGCTTGAGGTCCACGATGTCCGTCTCGTCCACGTCCGCCCGCACGAGCATGCGCGACATGTCGGAGACGGTCAGGATCTGCGTGCCGACGTTGTTCATCGTCCCCATGATGACGTTTTCGCCCTGCTCGACGTTCAGGGCGCTCACGACGCCGTCGAACGGAGCGAGGAACCGGCACTTCCGCAGGTTGTCGTCGGCGGCGGCGAGCGCCGCCTTCGAGCGCGCCGCCTCCTCGGTGGCGGTCGCGGCCGCGACGCGCGCGCTCTCGTTTGCGTTCTGGGCCTGCTCCCACTCCGCCTGCGAGAGGAGCTTCTGCTCCCAGAGGGTGCGCTGGCGGGAGAAGTTCGCCTCGTTGATGCGCAGCGCCGTCTGCGCCTCGCGCAGGCGCGCCTTCGCCGTGGCGTAGCCGGCCCGGGCCTGTTCCTGGGCCGCCCGGTACTGCGTGTCGTCGAGCTGCAGCATGAGGTCGCCCTTCTTGACGCGGTCACCCTCCTTGACGAGCAGCCGGACGATCCGCCCCATGATGTCGGCGCTCACCTGCACCCGGGTCTTCGCCTCGATCTTCCCGGGGGCCCGAACGCGCGAGGTGATGTCCTCGCGGTGGACGAGCGCCATCTGCACCGCCTCGACCTTGCCGCGGGCGTTCTTCACCACGTTCGCGGCGATCATCGCCACGACGAGGACGGCCCCGAGAACGATCCACAGCCACTTCCGGTTCTTCATGAAGTCGGCGTCCTTTCCGGTCATTCCACCCGGCCGCGCACCCGGTCGAGCGAAGCTTCCGCCACCCGGATCGCGGCCAGCGCGGTGACCAGATCGCTCTGCGCCTGCTGGTACTGCACCTGCGAGTCGACGAGGTCCAGGATGGTCGCGGAGCCGACGTTGTACTTCTGCTGGACGAGGTTCAGGTTCTCGCCCGCGGATTCCACCGTGCGTCGCGCGAGGGACTCCCGGTCGATCGCCTCCTGGTACGAGAGCAGCACCTGCCGAACCTCGCTCTCGAGATTACGGTTCAGTGCGTCCCGGGTTTCGCGCGCCCGCAGGACGCTGGCCTTCGCCGAGGAGACGCGGCCCTCGGTGGCGAGGCCGTCGAAGATGTTGAGGTTGACCGCGATCTGCCCGCTGACCGAGTGGTCCGATTCGCTCGAGGAGAAGCTGGCCGTGTCCCGGATCGCGTTCGAGTAGAACTTCGAGGATCGCCGGCTGACCGGGGTCCACGAGCCGCTCATCGTGATGTAGGGCAGGCGCGAGAACCGGGCCGAGCGCAGCGACAGCTCCGCCGACTTCACAGCCGCGTCCGCCGCCTTGAGGTCGGGGCGCGCGGCCCGGGCTTCGGCGAGCACGCCGGCCGCGTCGAAGCGCGCCGGTGACGCCGTGAGCGTGGAGTCCACTTCGGGCAGGTCGCCCTCGGGAATGCCCATCTGCTGGGCGAGCGCGATGCGCTGGTTCGTCACCGCGTGGTTGGCGAGCAGCGAGTCCAGCTCGGACTGGGCCGTGCGCACCTTCGCCTTGAGCAGGTCGCTCTTCGACACCGAGCCCACCTCGTAGAGCGCGTTGACGCGCCGCTCGTCGTCCTGGGCCAGGCGCTTGGCCTGGGCCGAGACCTGTGCGAGATGCATGGCCTTGACCACCTCGTAGAACTGCCGCTTCGTGGCGAGCACGACGTCCGCCCGGGCCGCGCGCAGGTCCTGGTTCGCGGCGCGCATGTTCGCGCGCGAGGCCGACCAGGAGGCCCACGAGGACAGGTCGAGGATGGACCAGTTGCCCGAGAGCGACAGGGAGCCGGAGTAGCCCTCGGTGTCGTAGGTCGAGAGCGACGGCGTCACGAACCCTCCGAACGCCTGCGAGCCCGACTGCTCACGCGTGAACGAGCCGCTCCGGGACACGCTGCCCCCCACCTGCGGCAGGATGTTGGAGTAGCCGCTCCACAGGCCCCCGCGCGCCGTCAGCACCGAGGCCCTTGCCTGGATCATCTGGGTGCTGTGCTCGAGGGCGATCCGGACCGCGCCGTCCGCCGTGAGGGGCGCGGCGGCCGTGGAATCGCCGGAAAGCGACTCGGCCGGGACGGGATTCGGAACCGCGACGGCCAGGACGAACGCAACCACGAGGATTCGAAGCATCCGGGTGTCCACTCCTCTCGTGCTTCTCTGCATGACGTTGGAACGCCGCGAGGTGTCACGGCTCGGGCGTTCTACGGCGGAACGGGCGGCCGGGTTTCGGTCGGGGATCAGGAAGCGGGTGCAAGCCATCCGGAAACAAGCGCCGAGACGACCGCGACGACCACGGCGAGCCCGCCCAGCACCCAGGCAACGCTGCGCCGGGGAGCGCCGCTGAGCGCCGCGCAGCCGAGCACGGCGACGGCCACGAACCAGATGTTGAATGGACCCAGGGCGTCGAGGATCACCGACAGCGCGGTGTGCCACTTGGCCGGCGGGTCGGCGTCGGGCAGGAACGCGGCGAGGCCGAAGTGAATGCCCTTCATGGTCTGCTGCGACCAGGCGAGCGCGAAGAAGGCGATCTGCTGCGGAATCCAGACCAGGGCGGACCACGTGGTCGTCTCCAGGGCGAGTCGATAGCGGAACCGGGCCCCGAGGATGAAGCTCACCCCGAACCAGACGAGGAGGGCCATCAGGAACATGAAGATGGCGTTCGTCAGTCCCGCCATGCCGGCGGTCACGTAGACCATGACCGGGGACTGCATGATCTGCTCGGCGCGAGCCGCCTGCGCCTGCTGGATGGCTCCCGAGGCGAGCTGGGCGTCCAGCTGGTCGAAGTACATGGGCAGGTACGCCCGGTGGTACAGCAGCCACATGATCACGAGCTGGAGCACGATGATGACGAGCAGGGGGAACCACCACTGCGCGCGCTCTTCCAGGCCGGACCAGGCGGAGGCGGGACGGGCGAAGATGGCGACGGCCCGCGAGAACAGCGAGAACCGGGGAGCGGGCGCAGCCGCCGACGTGGGGGCCTCGGGCTGCAGCGACATGGGACACTCCGTGGAGGGGTGGAAAGGTTCCGGACAGAGGCGGTCACGGTAGGCACCCGCCCCGACCCCGGTCAAACCCACCCCCGACCGGCGCGGGAAATGGGCGCCGGGCGCGGCCGCCGGAGGGCGACCGCGCCCGGGATCCCGCCGGGCGTCAGCGCAGCGAGAAGCGGACCGGGACCGACACCCAGACGGCCACCGCCCGGCCACTCGCCAGCGCGGGCGTGAACCGCCACCGCTTCACGGCGGCCACGGCCGCCCCGTCGAGGAGCGGGATCGAGTTCTTCACCCGAACTTCCCCGACCCCGCCGTCGGTTCGAATCCAGGCCAGCAGCAGAACCGTTCCCTCCACGCCGGCCTCCCGCGCGAGGTCGGGGTACTCCGGCTTCGGCGTGAAGACCGCTGCCGGGGCCTCTTCGTACCAGATGAACACCTCGGGGCCGGGCGCGGTCCCGGTCCCCGGGGTCGCGGGCGCCACGCCGTCTCCGGTCCCCTCACCGCCCGGCGCCGCCGGTCCCGCCGTCACGGAGCCCGCCGGCGCGACGGGCACCTCCGGCGGGGCCTCGAAGTCGGGGACGACCACGGGCTCCCGCGTGAAACCGGGCGACGGGCGCGTGACCGACACGCTGGGGATCGGACGGAGGATCGGCGGCGGTTTCAGGATGTCCACGACGCGATCGCGAACGGCCGTCTCCGGAGGTGTCGCCATGCGCGGCAGGAGCGGCAGCACGAGGAAGGCCGCCGCGTAGAGCAGCCCGAGCAGGAGGCTGCCGGAGGCGAGCCCCGCGCCGAGGGCCCGCCGGGAGGTCGCCTCGGCCTCGCGGGCCGGGGCGTAGCCGAAATGGGACGGAATGCCACGGAGAGCGGTCATGGGTGTCCTTTCCGCCGGCGTCCCGCGCCGGCACGCCACGGGCCCGGGGGCCGCGAGGCGTCGCCCGCTCGACGAAACGGGCGCATGGGACTGTACGTCCCACGCGCCCGGTCATTCCTTCCTTCAGGCGGCTTCCCGAGCCGCCGGGTCGCCTCCGCTAGTGGAGGCTGAACTTCACCGGCACGGCGACCCACACCGCCACCGGCTTATTGTTCGACAGCGCCGGCTTGAACACCCACTGCTTCACCGCCGCGACGGCCGAGGCGTCGAGCATCGGGATGGACTTGGTGACCTTCACGTCCTTCACCTTGCCATCCTTGCCGACGAGCGCCTGGACCAGCACCGTGCCGTCCACGCCGGCTTCCCGGGCGATGTCCGGGTAGGTCGGCGGGATGCGCGTGATGGCCTCCGGCAACTCCTCGACGTAGACGTATTCGCCGAACTTCGGCAGCTCGTCCTCCGCGGGGGGCGCCACGACGATGTTGTCGCCGTCCCCCTGCGTGCTCACGCTGGGCGTGGCCGCGGAGAGCTCCTCCTGCGACGCGATCGTCTGCTCCTGCGGCGCCTCGGCGTCGGGCACCGGCACGGGAACCGCCGCGGCCGGGGGCGCGACCTGCGTCGTCACCTGGACCTTCGGCGGGGGCGTGGCGTCGGTGAGCGGCGGAGGCGCGGCCAGCTCGCGGAACGGCACGACGATCGTGGAGGTCTCCTGCGGGCGGTTGTTGAGCCAGAACATCAGGCCCAGCAGCGCCACGAAGACGACTACCAGCGTCACCATGGCCACGGTCAGCGCTCGGGTGAGGTAGGTCTCCGCGACCTCCATCAGCTCCGGCGCCCCGTAGGGCATGAACTCGTACAGGGCGATCTTGCGCGTGCTCACAGCTTCTCCACCTCGGCTTTCTCCTTCGGCGGCAGCTCGAGGATCGAGAAGCGCGAGAGCTTGGCGACGTCGAGCTGGTCGATGATCGTGACCATGTTGTCGAACTTCGCTTCACGGTCGATCTTGATGAGCACGACGAGATCGTTGTTGCCCTTGAAGGGCTTCAGCACGTCCTTGATCCCCGCCGGCGTCGTCCGGGTCCACGGCACGTCCTTCGGGCCGCGCTTCCAGTAGATGCGGTCGTCGGAGAGCACCCGCAGCTGGAGCACCTTCGACTCCGCGATCTCGGCGGGCGTGTCGTTGTCCGGCGGCAGGTTGATCTCCAGGGCCTGCGGCGTGCGGAAGACCGTCGTGACCATGAAGAAGATGAGCAGCAGGAACGCGATGTCCACCATCGGCGTCATGTCGATGCGAATGCCAATACGCCGCTTGGGGCGGTGGAAGCCCTTGCCTTTGCCCTTAGCTTCTCTCGGTTGTGGGGTGTCTACGGCACCCATCGCGAATCACCTCCCGCGTTCCCGGCGCTATTTCTCGGCACTCGGGGCGGATGATCCCCTCTTGAAGATTCCGCCACCCTGCATGAGATTCGTCTGGACGTTGAATCGTGTCGCATTGGACTCCTGGAACGCGCTCATCATGTCGGCCATCACCCCGAACTGCGCGTCCTTGTCCATCTTGACGATGACGCGGGCCCTCGGGTTGGCGGCACGGGCGTTGCTCAGCACGTTTCCCAGGTCGGCCTTGACGAGGTCCGGAGGAACGATCCGGTCCACTTCCTGGCCGGCCTGCCGGTAGATCACCCGCACCAGCGACTGGTTGTCGTTCTCCGGCCTTGGCGCCGTCACCGCGATCGTGATGATGTCCGACTCGGGGGACTTCGCCTCAGAGTTCGACTCCGGCAGGTTGATCTTGTCCTTCTCCGGCGGCTTGAACTGCGTCGTGGCCATGAAGAAGATGAGCAGCAGGAACGCGATGTCCACCATGGGCGTCATGTCGATGGAGATGCCGATGCGGCGCATCTTCGTGAGCATGGGCTCTTCTCCTTCCCGCTACTTCTTTTCGCCCGCGCTGGCCGACAGCAGCTGCACGGCCTCGTACGACGCCTCGTCCATCATGTAGTTGAAGTTGTCCACGCGCGTCACGAAGACGTTGTACATGACGATGCCCAGGATCGCGACGGTCAGGCCGCCGGCCGTGTTCACGAGGGCCTCGGAAATGCCGACGGCGAGCTTCGTCGCGTCCACGGCACCCGTGTGGCCGAGGGCGGCGAACGAGCGGATCATCCCGATCGTGGTGCCGAGCAGGCCGACCATCGTGCCGATCGAAGCGATCGTCGAGAGCGCGATCAGGTTGCGTTCGAGCAGCGGCACCTCGAGGCCGTTGGCCTCCTGGATGGCCGCCTGCGTCTCGGCCACGATCTTGTCCTTCGTCGCGCCCTCTTCGCGCAGCCGCATGTAACGCTCGAGACCCGCGCGCATGACGTTCGCCGCCGAGCCGCGCTGCTGCCCGCACAGCTGGATCGCACCCTCGACGTCGCCGGCCTGGATCTTCTTGCGCACGTTGTTCAGGAAGTCCGGAAGCGAGCCGCGCCCCTTCGCCTTGTTCAGGCTCCAGGTACGCTCGAGCACGAACGTGATCTGCAGGATGAGCAGCAGGAACAGCATGGCCACCAGCGGCCCGGCTTCCCGCATCTGCTTGCCCAGGTCACCCAGCGCAGGCAGGTTCCACCAGGCCGCGAACGAAACCGCCACCGCCGCAATGAAGTAGAGTGGGACGAGGATTCTGGCCATTGCTTTGTCGTTCCTCCGTCACCCCGTCAGGCGTCCCGGCGCCCTCCGGTGGTGGTTGCTGTTCAGCGGATGAGAGGTTCTCACCGCCCGGGCCGCGCTTGCGACCTTCTCTCGTGAATCCCCCCGACCCGGTCAGGCGAGAGGGTTACTTCTCGACCTCCGCGAACGCCGCGAGCGCCTGCTCCTCGGAGTCGTGGTGGTCGAAGACCATGATGAGCTTGGTCATGACGAACAGATCCTTCAGCCGCTTGCCGAGGCCGCAGAGCTTGATCTCCCCGCCCCTGTTCCGGTAGCTCGTGTACGCCTTCATCAGCACGCCGATCGCGATCGAGTTCAGCGCGTCGCACTCGGCCATGTTCAGCACGAGGCGCAGGTTCCCCGCGGCCGCCTCCTGGGCGATGGCCTGGTCGAGTTCGTCCGTCTCCTTGTCGCCGTAGAAGCGTCCCTTCGGGGCGATGACGACGATGCTGCGGACCTGCTTGCGACCGACGCCCATTGTCGACCTCCCTTTCCGCGGCGGACTAGACGGACTCGCGCTCCGCGAAGCTGGCGATCGCCTGCTCCTCGGTCGCATACACGTCGAAGACCATGGACAGCTTGGTGATGACGAAGATGTTCTCGATGCGCTTGTCCACCGCGCACAGCTTCACCTGGCCGCCGCGACGGATGAACTGATCACGCGCGCGAATGAACACGCCCAGCGCCGTCGAGTTCAGGTGCTGGGTCTCGCTCAGGTTCATGATGAGGTGCTTGCTCCCCTCGGCGTTCAGCTGGGCAATCGCCTTCTCGAGCTCCTCCGTCTCCTCGCCGCCCGTGAGGTACCCCTTGGGCTGCAGGATCGTGATGCTCCCCACCTGTCGACTCTTGAGCGATGCCATCGTGTTCCTCCGTCGCCGTCCGCGCGAGGGCCCCGCGCCGATGCGGCGTCATTCGCTGAGCAGCTTCAGCCCTTTCTTTGCGTCCTCGTTGCCCGGATCGAGCTCCAACACCTTGCGGTAGGTCTCGATCGCCCTGGCCCGGTTCCCCGAGTTCTGGTAGCCCTGCGCGAGCCAGACGAGGGTGTGCGGGTCCTTGTCGTAGATCGCTATCGACCGCTTGAGCAGGCCAATGGCCTTCTCCC
Source organism: uncultured bacterium (assembly GCA_964589945.1). Lineage (GTDB taxonomy): Bacteria > Eisenbacteria > RBG-16-71-46 > RBG-16-71-46 > RBG-16-71-46 > CAIXRL01. The sequence goes on along the minus strand of CAZPVG010000038.1, from coordinate 30,469 downwards.
ACTTCTTGTCCAGGAGCGAGCGGTATCCCAACTGCTGGTAGGCCAGCGACGCGTTCCGGCTCGTGGAATCGAGCTCGGTGGACTTGAGCAACGCGTCGTCCGCGGCGTCGGTCGAGTCCGCCGCGGCCAGCACCAGTCCGAGCCAGAACCATCGCTCCGCCTTGTCCGGAGCAAGCTCCGCCGCCTTCCGGAGGTCCGCGACGGCCTCCGGCAACTCATTCAACTCCTTGTAGGACAGCCCCGCGTAGTAGTAAGCCTCGTCCGAGGGCGGGTCAAGGGGGATTCGTCGCTCCATTGCCGCAACGGTTCCCGCGTAGTCCTTCAGGCGGAACTTGAGCTTCCCGAGCTCCACGAGGGCGTACTTGGAGTCGATGGAGGTCGAATCCCGGTCGATCATGGCCTGGTAGACCGAGTCGGCCCGGTCGTAGTTGCCCAGGATCACGAGCATCTGGCCGATCTTGAACTGGTCCGTGGTGTTCGGCTCACCCTTGGCGTAGGCGTCGATGGACTTCTGCCACTCCTTCTTGTCCACGTAGGCGCGCCCGAGGACCGTGTACATCTCCTTGTTCTTCTCGCCGAGGGACGCCGCCTTCTCCATGGCCGCGACGGCCTCGTCCCGGATCTGGGGGTCACGCTCCGCGGCGGAGAGGTAGTAGAGGTCCCGACCCAGGACGCTCCAGCCTCGCGGGTCGTCCGGCTTGAGCTCGGTGTACTTCTCGAGGTAGGCGCGCGCGTCGCCGTACCGGCGCGGGTCGGCCTGCCCCGAGCGGTAGTAGAGGCTGCCGAGCGCGTACTCGCCCTGGGCGAAGTCGGGGTCGCGGTCGGTCACCCACTTGTACTCCGTCAGCGCGTCGTTGTAGCGCTGGTCGTACTCGAGGGCCTTGGCCAGGGCGAAGTGCAGCTCGACGTCCCCGGAGTCGAGGGCCACGGCCCGCTTGTAGTTGGGGATGGCGAGCGAGCCGATGCCGCGCTTGAGGTAGAAGTCGCCGAGCGCGCGGTTCGTGACCGGGTCGTCCGGCGACTCCTGCTGGGCCTTGGTGAAATAGATGCCCGCGTCACGGAGGGAGTCGCGGCTCATCTCGAGATTGCCCAGCTCCACGAGAAAGCGCGGCTTCCACTTCGAGCCCCAGTTGAGCCCCGGGTTCAGGGCCTTGACGGCCTCGTCGTAGCGCTTGAGCTCGATCAGGCACCTGCCCAGCGCCAGCTGCGCCTCGGGGAACTTGCGGTCGATGTCCACCGCCTTCTGCAGGAACGGCACCGCGGCCGCGAAGTTGTCCTGGCGGCGCTCCACCTCGCCCTGCCCGAACCAGGCCTCCGCGAGGTTGGCGTCCATCTTCTGGGCCTGTTCGAACGCGAGCTTCGCCTTGGCGTAATCCCGCTTGTGCAGGTACACCTCGCCGACGCCGGCCTCGCCCTCGGCGAAGCCCTGCCTTGCGACGCGCTGGAACAGCGCGAGCGCCTGGTCGTACTGGCCGGCCGCGAGCGCGTTGCGCGCGTCCTTCAGGTCGTCGGCGCGGGCGGCGGGAACGAACACGACGAGGGCCACGAGGCCCGCGAGCAGCGGGCCGAGGCACCGGGCGGCCGCCCGGCGGCGGTTCGGGTTCTTCTGGCTGGTCGTCACGTCTCTCCTCAATGTGAGCCGAGCATCAGGGAGCGTCTTACGAAGTGCACCGGAACGGCCGTGGGCACGAATCCGGCCTCGTGGACGATCTTCTGGCCGTCCAGACTCGAAACGAAGGTGACGAGCCCGTTCGCGAGCTTCGGGCCCTTCGAACGGACGTACATGTTGATGATGCGGGACAGCGGATAGTCCCCCTTATAGACGCGCTCGGCGTCCGGCTTCCAGTCGGGGAGCCCCGTCAGGGCTGAAACGCGCAAGACCTTGACATCGTCCTGTACGTGGACCGAGGAAACGAAGCCGATCGCGTTCGGGTCCCGGGCCACGATCCGGGCGACGGCCGAGTCGGCGTCGGCGCGCACCGCGGGGGCGGTCGGCGACTTTCCGCCCAGAACCCGTTGGAAGAAGGCCGTCCAGAGGTCGCCTCCCGGCGGCGGGATGACGGGCACGATCGCGCCGCCCTTCCCCATCACGTCCGGCCAGGTCCGCGCCTCGCGCGAGAAGATCCGCCGCAGGTCGTCCAGCGAGATCGACAGCAGCGGGTTGGCGGGGTTCACGATCACGCAGATCGCGTCCTTCCCGACCCGGTAGCCTTCGAGTTCCATTCCGCCCTTGACCACCACGCTGCGCTCCTCCGGCTCCAGTTCCCTCGCCGCCACCACGAGGTCGGCCGTCTTGCTCATGAGGGCGGCGACGCCCTCGCGGGACTGGCCGTAGGTCAACTCGATGTCCGCCTCGGGGTAGAGCTTCCGGAACGATTCCACTTCCCGGTCCATCATCACCCGCAGATCGGGTGCACAGACGACCTTGATACGCCCGCTCGTCTCGGAATCTTCCGTGGATCGTGGGGAGCGATCCGACGCGCACCCGGACACCGCGAGGAGGGCACACGCCAGCAGGAGCGAAGCCGGTCGGAGAACGGCACTTCCGGCGCTCCGGTTCACGAAGTGGCTCAAGTTTAGGAAGCGTGTGCAAGACATGTCAACGTCCGCTTCGGCCCGGTGGCCCCGGGGCGGCGTTGTTCGCCCTCGCCGGGGGTGCGCGTCATGGCGCCAGCCGGTAGAGCATGCGCGGGAACGGAATGGTCTCGCGCACGTGATCGAGCCCCGCGATCCAGGCCAGCGTCCGCTCGACCCCGATGCCGAAGCCCGAGTGCGGCACGGACCCGTACCGGCGCAGGTCCTTGTACCACTCGAAGGCGGACTGCGGCAGCCCGTGCTCCTCGATCCGCCGCGTGAGCAGGTCGAGCGAGGCCATGCGCTGCCCGCCGCCGATGATCTCGCCGTAGCCCTCGGGAGCCAGGCAGTCGCAGGAAAGGCAGAGGTCCGGGTTCGCCGGGTCGGGCTCCATGTAGAACGCCTTCACCGCGGCCGGGTAGTTCGTGACGAAGACCGGTGTCTCGTAACGGCCGGACAGCTCCGTTTCGTCGGGCGCCCCGAAGTCGCCGCCGTACTCGAACGCGTGCCCGGCTTCCCGGAGCATCCGGACCGCGTCGTCATAATGGATGCGCGGAAACGGGGCGCGGACCTTCTCGAGTTTGGCGACGTCCCGCTCGACGGTCTTGAGGTCCGCCGCGCGCCGGTCGAGCACGCGGGCCACGACGTCCACGAGCAGCCGTTCCTCGAGCTCGATGACGTCGTCGAGCGTCGCGAAGGCCCACTCCGGCTCCATCATCCAGAACTCGATCAGGTGGCGGCGGGTCTTGCTCTTCTCGGCGCGGAAGGCCGGCCCGAAGCAGTACACGCGGCCGAACGCCATGGCCGCGGCCTCCATGTAGAGCTGTCCGCTCTGCGTCAGGTAGGCCTTCTCGTCGAAGTACTGCGTCTCGAAGAGCGTCGTCGTACCCTCGCACGCGTTCGGCGTGAAGATCGGGGCGTCGACGTTCACGAAGCCTTCCCGGTTCATGAACTCGCGGAAGCCCGCCACGATCTCCGCCCGGATCCGGAGGATCGCCTGCTGGCGCGGCGAGCGCAGCCACAGGTGGCGGTGGTCCATCAGGAAGTCGGTGCCGTGCTCCTTGGGCGTGATCGGATAGTCGGCGGCCGGCGAGACCACCTCGACATGGTCGAGCCCGAGCTCGACGCCGCCGACCTGTCGCGCGTCGGCGCGGAGCGAGCCGCGCACCACGACTGCGGACTCCTGGCCGAGCGTCGCGCAGGCCTCCCACTGGTCGGGCTCGAGGTCCCGCACGCCGGCCACGCACTGCATCATCCCCGAGCCGTCGCGGATCACGAGGAACTGCACCTTGCCGCTCGAGCGCCGGTGCGCCAGCCAGCCCCGCACCTCCACGTGCTCCCCGACGTGCTCGGGGGCGTCCACGATGCGGATCCACCGTGGCGTGGCGGGGGCGGCGGGATTTTCGTTCATTCGGGGTGCTCCGGGAGGGGGGCCCGTCAGCAGGAAGCCCCCTCCCCTGGCCCAGCCCGGCGAAACGACGCCCGGGCCGGAAATGTCGGGAAACGGGGGCCGGAGATGCTTCTCAAGGGGTCCGGAAGGCCCGCCGATAACGCGGACGATCGCGCCGCAAGGTAGGAGTGCCCATCCGGAGTGTCAAGGGAATGCACCCCAGGGACCGCTCGGCCCATTTCAGTCCAATGACGCGCCCTGCGTGCGAAGCGGGTCCTTCCGGCTCCGCTCCGCGCCGTCGCCGTGGCGTGCCCCGGCCCTCGCGAGCAGCGTGGCTCGCCGTCCTCGCCACGCTGCTCGCCGGGGCGGCGCCCGCCTTCCCGCAGGTGGACTCCACGGCGGCGACCGAGCCGGCCCCGGCGGTCGTCCGGGCGACGCTCCCCGCCGCGACCACGACCGACGGCGCCACCCCGGCCGCGGCGGACTCGCAGGCCGGCTCCGCGGCGACGGCCCCGATCGCGCGGCCCCCGGACCTGCGCCACGTGCAGGACTGGGTGGACTACCGCACGGCGCGCCACCTCGCCTCGCTTCCCGACGAGGCCCGTGTCTTCTACCGTCGCGGCCTCATGGCCCGGCAGGCCGGCCAGTCCGACGCGGCCGTGCTCGACGTGCGGGGCGCCGCCGAACTCGACCCGTCGTTCATCGAGCCGCACCTCACCCTCGCGGCGTGGACGCTCACGAGGGAACCGAGCCAGGCGCTGCTGCAGTACGCGACGGTCGTCGACCTGCTGCGGCAGAACTTCTCGCTCCAGCTCAACCTCGTTGCGAACGCCGCGATCCTGCTCGGAGAGGCCCTGTTCGTGGGCCTCCTCGCGGCCGCCATGCTGGTCGTGTGGCTGCGCCGGCGGGAGCTGACCCACGCGTGGAAGGAGTCGGTGGCGCGCTTCGCGTCGCGGCGCACCGCCCGGCTCTGGGCACCGGCGCTGCTCGTGCTCCCCTACCTCCTCGGCTTCGGCTGGACGCTGCCGACGCTTCTCTTTCTCGGCTGGCTGTGGCCGCACCTCCGCCTGCGCGAGCGCTCGCTCTTCGTGATGCTGCTCGCGTTCGTGGTCGCCACCCCGATGCTGCTGCTCGTCGTCCAGCGCATGTCGCTGCCCCTTCACGAGCGCACCGGACCGTTCTACGCGGTACCCACGCTCGAGAACCGCGCGTTCGACCCCGTGCGCGAGGGGCATCTGGCCGCCCTGGCCGCCCACGATTCCTCGAACCCGATCATCGAATTCGGCCTCGCCTGGACCGCACGGCGCGGCGGGCATCTGGCGAAAGCGGAGGACGCTTATCGGCGCGTCCTGGCCCGGTGGCCCTCGAACGACCGCGCCTGGAACAACCTCGGCAACGTCGTCGCCATGGCCGGGCGGCCCGACGAGGCCCTGAAATGCTACGAGAAGGCCATCGAGCTCAACCCGGACAACGCCGCCGCGAACTACAACGCCTCGCAGATCTACACGCAGCGCTTCGAGTACGCCAGGGCGTCCGAGGCCCTCTCGAAGGCGACCGCGGCCAACTTCGAGCTCGTGAAGACCTACCAGTCCCAGGCCCGCACCGACGGGCTGCTGCCCCTGGTGGACGAGTGGCTCTCCCCCGCCGTGTTCTGGAGGGCTCTCCTGCAGGCGAAGCTCCCCGGCGGTTCCACGGGGTCCCTCCCCGTCTCGTTGCGGCGCCACCTCGAGACGTCGGGCTGGCTCTTCTCGCTCGCGGCGCTGCTGCTCGCCGGGGCGGGCGTGGCGCTCGGACGCCGCCAGCAGCGACTGCTGCCCCTGCGGACCTGCGGTAACTGCGGCGCCGTCGTCTGCCGCCGCTGCGCCGAGCGCCGCCGCGAAATCGCGCTGTGCGCGACCTGCGTGCAGGTCGAGTCCAAGGCCGAGTCCGGCGAGTTCACGAGCCTCATGCTGTCCCGGCACCGCATGGCGAGCCAGCGCCGCCACCACCTCCTGCGCGTCGCGCTCGCGACGCTGGTCCCGGGCTACGGGATCCTGGCGAACCGGCACGTCTTCACCGCGATCGCGCTGCTCTCGACGACGTACCTGCTGGGACGGGCCTGGCTCGGGACGCCGCCCCCGTTCGCAATCGAGCCGCGGCTCACGCTTTCCACCGCCGAGGTTCCGCCGGTGCTCGTGCTCTCCGGCTTCGCGCTCGTCGTCGCCGTTTCGGTGCTCGGCTACCTCCGCCTCCAGGCCCGCGAACGGGCCCGCGAGGCCGCGCTCGCCGCGTCCCAGCGCGGGCGCATCACCCAGTCCACCCGGCGCGTCACGCCGGAGGCGGCGTAGGACATCCCATGGCGCTCCAGGGCAACCTCCGCGATTTCGGCTCAACCGAGATCCTGCAGCTCATCGGCACCCAGAAGAAGTCCGGCTGCCTGACGCTCGAGTGGAACACCGAGCGCGCGGCCATCTGGGTGGTCGACGGCCGCATCGTCGCCACGCGCCAGCCCGGCCTGTCGAAGGACGACCCGCTGCTCCACTTCCTGCTCCACACGAAGCGGCTCTCGGACGAGCAGTACCGCGGCATCGTCACGATCCAGCGCGAGTCGAACCGCGACCTCGAGGACCTGCTCCTCAACGGCCGCTACCTCGACCGCCAGGAGCTGACGGGCTATCTCGAGCGCCAGATTCTCGACGACCTCATGCGGGTCGTCCGCTGGGACAACGGCGCGTACCGCTTCGACCCGAACACGAAGTGGCCGAACCCGCCCATCGCCTCGCTGAGCATGGAGGGCGCGCTGATCGAGGCGTCCCGCCGCGTGGACGAGCAGAAGCGCTACGTCTCGCTGTTCAAGGACCCGCACCAGCTGCTCGGCGTGCGCGACCTGCCGGACCCGGACGAGCCGCTCTCCGAGGAGGAGCGCGAGCTGTTCGGGATGGTGGACGGCCAGCGCACGGTCGCGGACCTCGTGGAGACGGCCCCGCTGTCCGAGTACGAGGTGTACGAGGCCCTGCAGCGGATGCACGACGCGAACTGGATCGAGTTCGTCGGCCGGCGCGCCCCGGGGCTGGCCCCGCCCCCCGTGCGCTTCCCGGAGCCCGAGGCGCGCGCCCCGCGGGCGCCGCTGCGGCTGCACCGCGAGCTCGCGGTGGCCCTGCTCGTGGCGGCCGCGGTCTTCGGCCTCCGCTGGGTGGCGGCGCACGCCATCCGGCCCGCCTCGAACCCGGTCGACGACGTCTTCGCCGCAGCGCAGGTCCGCGACGTGCGCTACGCCCTCGACCTCTACCGGCTCGAGCGCGGCAGCTACCCCGCCCGGCTGCGGGACCTCGTGGACGACCGCTGGATCGCGCGCGACCAGGTGAAGCTGCCCGGCTACCGTCTCGTCTACCGGCTCGACCCGTCCGGCTCCTACCGGCTCGACGTCCGGCCCGAGCGCTGACGCCGCGCGCGCGCGGGCGCCCGGGCGTAGCCTCAGCCGCTGCCGAAGTGGGCCTCGGTGCCCGAGACGAACCACGCCACGGCCTCGGGCAGCCCGTCGAACACGCGGTCGGGGGCGCGTTCGAAGGAGCCGTCGCCGACCTGCCGCTCCTCCTCCCGCCCGTAGCCGGTCCGCACGAGCACGCCGAAGGCCCCCGCGGCCTGGCCCGTCGCCGCGTCGAGACGCTTGTCCCCCGCCATCATCGAGGCCGGCAGCAGGACCACCTGGTCCTCGGCCGCACGCTCGAGCAGCGCGGTGCCCGGCTTGCGGCAGGCGCATCCCTCGTCGGGCCGGTGCGGGCAGAAGTAGATCGCGTCCAGCTCGACGCCCTCGGCCCGCAGCCGGCGGCGCAGGGCCGCCATCACCTCGTGGACCCGCGCGAGCGGGAAGAGCCCGCGGCCGACCCCCGACTGGTTCGAGACCACGATGGCCGGGATGCCCGCCGCGCGCAGCGCCCGCAGGGCCGCGGGTACGCCGGGGAGCAGCTCGAGCCCGTCCGGGTCGTCGAGGTAGCCACGCTCGGCGACGAGCGTCCCGTCGCGGTCGAGGAACGCGGCCGCGCGCGGCGCACGCCGCGCCTGCCGGGCGAGCGAGCGCTCGAGGGCGCGCTCGAGGATCTCGACGTCGGGGTGGGTCGCGTCGGGCGCCGCCGGCGGCGCCTCGCCCGACCACAGCGCGAAGCGCTCGAGCGGCAGCCCTCGCGCGTGGCGTCGCACGGCCTCGGAGTCGCCCTCGTCCACGAGCGCCGACGAGTAGAGCGAGTCCCACGCCCAGCGGTCGACGAACGTCCATCGCCCGACGGCGCCCCCCGAGGCATCCACGAGCAGCACGCGCGCTCGGGCCTGCCAGCCGGCGAAAGCCGGGCCCGCGGTCGAGGGTCCCCCCACGACCGCGTCGGCCACGGCGTGCTCCGGCCCGCGCGGCGACGGAGCCAGCTCCTCCTCCCCGGGCGGGCGCCCCCCCCGCCAGCGGACCTCGTGGCCCCGCCGCGCGAGCCCCGCGAGGGCGAGACGCAGGCGCCCCTCCCGCACCGCTCGCGACGCTCCGTGGACGAGCACTTTCACGCGACCCGCCCTCCCGGGGCGGCGACCCGGTCCACGGCCGCGAGCACCTCGTCCGGGCTCACTGCCACGAGGCAGCGGTAGCCGATCCGGCAGGTCCGCGCGAAGCACGGCGAGCAGACCGGCGGCCGCTGGGCCACCGCCGCGCGCGCCCCGAGCGGCGCCGTCCACGCGCTGCTCGTCGAGCCGAAGACGGCGACCGTCGGCGCCCCGGCCGCGGCCGCGAGGTGTGCGAGGCCCGAGTCGTTGCACACGGCCGCCGCCGCGCCCGCGCAGATCGCCGCCAGTCCCTCGAGGCTCGTGCGCCCGGCGAAGGACTCGCCCCCGCACTCGCGCGCGACCTCTTCGCAGGCGCCGGCCTCCGCCGCCGCCCCGCACGCGAGGACGCGCCAGCCGCGCGCCGCGAATCGACGTCCGACCTCCGCGAACCGCTCCGCCGACCACCTCTTGGCGGGGCCGTAGGTCGCGCCGGGCCCGAGCACCGCCACCGGACGCGTGTCGGCTCCGAGCAGCGCGCGCGCCTCGTCGCGCCCCGCCGGCGTCGGCGCGAGCGGTCCCGGCGGCGCGCCCTCGGCCGCCCCGACCGCGCGCCCGAGGGCGAGGTACTCGCGCGAGAGGTGGAGGTCGCCGCGCGCGCGACGGCGCTCCGCGTGCGTCAGCAGCCACGAGCGGCCTTCGTGCGCGAAGCCCGCGCGCAGGGCCGCACCGGTTCGGAACGCGAACCACGCGCTCGAGAACGACGGCGGCAGCACCAGCGCCGCGAACGCGCGCGGCGATCGCAGGCGCCCCATCCCGCCGGCCGGGAGCGGCCACGGCATCGCCTCGTCCCAGGACGCGTCGGTCGCGAGCAGCTCGAGCAGCGTGCGGGGGCCGACCGCCGTGATCGAGGCGTCCCGGAAGGAGGCGCGCACCGACGCGAGCAGCGGCCGCGCCATCATCGCGTCGCCGAGCCAGTTCGGCAGTCGGACGAGGATCCGGCGCATCGAGACACCCGCCCCGGGCAGCCTCAGTAGGCCCGCGCGAAGAGCGCCACGCGGTGCCCGGGCTTCTCGAGGCTCTCGAAGCCCGTGAGGTCGAACGGCAGGCAGCGCAGGGTCGCGCCGCAGGCCTCCTTGATCGCGCCCTCGAACGCGGCGGTGCCGTCCCACGGCACGGCGACGAACCCGCGCTTCTCGGCCGCGAAGTGCGCGATGACCTCGTCGCGCGTCTGCGCGAGCGCCGTGTTCTCCGCGCGGAACACCTTCGCCTGCTCGAACAGCGTGCGCTGCACGTCGGCGAGCATCGCGGGCAGGCGCTCCGGCAGCTCCGCGAGCGGCAGGGACTCCTTCGCGCGCGTGTCGCGTCGCACGCTCATCACCGCGTCCTTGGCCACGTCCTTCGGCCCCACCTCGAGGCGGACGGGCACGCCGCGCATCTCGTACTCGTTGTACTTCCACCCCGGGGTGTACTGGTCGCGGTCGTCCACGTGCAGCCTCACGAGGCCGCCGACCGCCGCCTTCACCTTCGCGACGAACTCCAGCACCGCGGCCCGGTCGGCATCCTTGCGCCAGATCGGGACGACGACCGCCTGGATCGGCGCGACGTTCGGCGGCAGCCGCAGGCCCTGGTCGTCGCCGTGCGTCATCACGAGCGCGCCGACGAGGCGCGTCGAGACACCCCACGAGGTCTGCCAGACGTACTGCCGCTTCCCCTGCTCGTCCTGGTAGGTGATGTCGAAGACCTTCGCGAAGTGCTGGCCCAGGTGGTGCGACGTGCCCGCCTGGAGCGCCTTGCCGTCCTTCATCAGCGCCTCGATCGCGTAGGTGTCCTGCGCGCCGGCGAAGCGCTCGGAGTCGCTCTTCTTGCCCGCGTAGACGGGAATCGCCAGCTCGGTCTCGACGAACTCGCGGTAGACCTCGAGCATGCGCAGCACCTCCTCGAGGCACTCGCCCTCGGTGGCGTGCGCAGTGTGGCCCTCCTGCCAGAGGAACTCGGCCGTGCGAAGGAAGAGCCGCGTGACCTTCTCCCAGCGCATGACGTTCGCCCACTGGTTGATGAGCACGGGGAGGTCCCGGTACGACTCGATCCACTTCGAGTACATGTGGCCGATGATGGCCTCACTCGTCGGACGGATCGCGTAGCGCTCCTCGAGCGGTTCGCTCCCGCCCTGTGTCACCCACGCGCACTCGGGCGCGAAGCCCTCGACGTGGTCGGCTTCCAGCTGGAGCAGCGACTCGGGGATGAGCAGCGGGAAGTACGCGTTCTGGTGCCCGGTTTCCTTGATCCGCCGGTCGAGCAGGCGCTGCATGTTCTCCCACAGCCCGTAGCCGTACGGACGGATGACCATCGAGCCGCGGACCGGCGAGTAGTCGGCCAGCTGCGCCTTGCGCACGACTTCGTTGTACCAGCGCGCGAAATCGTCGGTCTGGTCGGTCAGGTCCTCGACGAACTGCTTGCGGCTCTGCGTTTCGCTCACACGTCTCTCCAGGAAGGTCGGTCGGGCCACACGGCCCGCGCCCCGGGCGGGCGCGGAAAGGCGGCGAGTCTAGGCAAGCTCCCGCCGGGCGGCAAACCCGCACGGCCTCGCGCGACTCAGCGGCCGCCGCGCGACTCCCGGTCCAGGTACGCCGCACCGAGACGCGGGGGCGAGCCGACGAGCGAGTCGGCGCGGTTTCGCCACTCGGCGCCGAGCCGATGGTCGCCGAGGTCGTCCCACGCCTCGCCGAGGTGGAACGCCTGGCGCGGGTCGGACGGGAACGTGGCCGCGAGGCGCGCGAAGCCGTCGCGCGCCTTCGCGTACTCCCCGGCGAGCGTGTACGCGTGCGCCACGTGCTCCTCGGCGGCCGCCCACAGCGGCTCCGCCCGGAGCGAGTCGGGCGCGGGGCCGGTCCCGTCGGCGACCGGGAGCAGCCGCAGGTCGGGCGTGGCCACGAAGAAGAAGTCCGGGCCGCGGTCCCCCGACGGCCGGGGCGCGTACTCGCTGAAGAGGCAGCCCTGCACGGTCGAGTCGCGGTACCAGACGCGCAGCGGCATCGACTGCCGGACACCGGTGTGGAACCCGATCCCGTTCGGCAGCGCGCCGAGGAAGACGCGCGCGTGCGGCGGCAGGGTGGGCAGGTGGGCCCACAGCGCGTCCCGCAGCCGCACGAGGTTCGTCGCCGCCTCGCGCTGGTACTCCTCCGTCCCCCAGTCGTCCACGAGCCGGTGCGCCGCGAACGGCCGCAGGTAGGCCGTGACCGCGATCGCCAGGACGAGCCACGGCCCGCGTCCCGCGAGGCCGGCCGTGATCGCGAGCCACAGCCCCGGCAGCCCGATCCATCCGTAATAGGAATGCCACCGCAGGAACGGCGCCAGCATCGGCGTCCATGCGATCGCCCACCAGCCGAGCCCGAGCACGGCGAGCCGCCGCCGGGCCGCGCCTGCCGGTGCGGGAGCCGCGCGCAGCCCCCACGCCGCCAGCGCGCCGAGCCCGATCGCCCACGCCGCCCCCAGGACCGCGCGGCCCGGAAGCCCCGCGGCGAGGCCCGGGTCGAACTCGAGGTTGAACGGCGCGGCGAACCACGTGAGATCGGACCAGGCGAACGGACGCGTCGGCACCGGAACGATCGACGCGTGCGAGCCGAAGAGCAGCCGCCCCCCGAGCGAGGGGTGCAGCACCCCCCAGCCCGCCACGACGAGCCCGATCGTCGCGAGCGCCGCCCGCCCCGGCCACGCACCGCCCTCGCGCCAGCGCCGGAGCCAGATCGCGAGCGGCACGAGCACGATCGCCGTCTCCTTGGACAGCAGCGCGCCCGCCAGGAAGAGCGCCGACCACAGGAGGCGCCCCGCGTCGAACGCGACCAGGAACGCCAGCGAGAAAAGCAGCATCCACAGGTCCTGCGACGCGCAGGCCCACAGCACGAACAGCCCCCAGCTCGAGGCGGCCAGCGCGCCCGCGAGCGGCGGCACCGCGAGCGAGGGCCCCAGCAACCGCCGGAGCAAGACGTAGCCGAGCGCGACGACCCCGAGCCACAGGAGGAGGTTCGCCGCATGGAACGCGAGGCTCGAGCCGTGGAACGCCCGGTCGAGCAGCGCGAAGTGCAGCTCGCGGGACCACGGCCGCCACCAGCCCGCGAGCAGCTCCCGGGCACCGAGGAGTCCCCCCAGCGTGCGGCCGCGGACCTTGTCGAGGATCGTGAAGTCGTCGTTGCTGAAGCCGAGCCCGAGGTCCGGGGCGTAGGTCGCGACCACGAGCGCCGCCGCGACGCCGATCACGATGCCGGCCGCGGGCGGGGTCGCGCGCACCGGGACCTTGCGAGGCTCGGCGCGGCGCGGCCGCGCGCGCCCGCCGGCGCGTCTCACGCGGGGCTCCCGGCGGCCGGAGTCCCCGAGCGGACGCGCCCGATCGCCTCGAGGACCTCCTCGACGCCGATGCCGAGCAGGCAGCGGAAGTGGCCGCGCGGGCACGCCTCGCGGCCGTGGAGCGTGCAGGGCTGGCAGGGCTCGTTCCGGCACAGCACGGCGTGCCCCTCGCCGCGCGGACCGAACCCGAGCGCCGGCGAGGTGCTCCCGAACAGCGCGACCACCCGCGTGCCGCGCGCGGCCGCGAGGTGCATGAGCCCGCTGTCGTGGGTCACCGCCGCGGAGGCGTGCGAGAGCAGCGCGGCCATGCGCGGCAGCGGCTCGGTGCACCAGCGCGCGTCCGGATCGACCTCGACCCGCTCCGCGAGCGCCGGCAGCGCGCGGCGTTCGGCGGCAGTGCTGAACACCACCCGCGCGGTTCCCGTCCCGGCCAGCGCCCGGTCGAGCGCGCACCAGCGCTCCTCCGGCCAGCGCTTCGTGAAGTACCGCGCGCCCGGGCAGAGCGCCACGAACCCCGTCCGGGGCTCGCCGGCGGCGATCCGCCCGGAGGCCCACGCCTCCGCCTCCGCACCCGCGGCGACGCGCGGCACGTCCGCGGCGGCGAGCCCGATCGGCGCCAGCGCCGCGGCGTAGCGGACGGTCGCCGGGTCGGCGGGCCGGGGGCGGCTCCAGCGCGCCCGGACCCAGCGTTCGCGCAGGAGCCGCTGCGAGGCGGCGCGCAGCACCGGCGCGCGCTGGCGCAGCGTCAGCACGCGCGTGCGGGCGTTGCCGTGCAGGTCCACGAGCAGGTCGCAGGATTCCAGCTCCGCGCTCATCGAGACGAGGTCCTCGAGGCGCCGCGCGTCCCGCTCGAGCACGCGCACGTGGTCGATCGCCGGGTCGTGCCGCACGACGTCGGCGTACTCCTCCTTCACCCAGTAGTGCAGCCGGGCGCCCGGGTACGCCGCGTGCAGCGCGTGCACGACCGGCAGCGTGAGCACGACGTCGCCCAGCGACGAGAGGCGCAGGACCGCGATCTCGCGGAAGCCCCCGGCGGGCGCGGCGACGGTCCGGCGCGGCATCAGTCGGCGAACTGCAGCTCGTGCAGGCGGCGGTACGGCCCCTCGCCGGCGAGGAGCGCGGCGTGCGTGCCCTGCTGCACGATCCGCCCGTCGTCGAACACGAGGATGCGGTCCGCGTGCTGCACGGTCGAGAGCCGGTGGGCGATGACGAGCACCGTGCGGTCTCGCATCAGGCGCTCGAGCGCCTCCTGCACGAGCCGCTCGCTCTCGGTGTCGAGCGCGGAGGTGGCCTCGTCGAGGAGCAGGATCGGGGGGTTCCGGAGCAGCGCCCGCGCGATCGCGAGGCGCTGGCGCTCCCCGCCCGAGAGACGCAGGCCCCGGTCGCCCACGATCGTGTCGTAGCCCTCGGGCAGCCGCGAGACGAAACCGTGCGCGTGCGCGGCCCGGGCGGCGCGCTCGACGGCCTCGTCGTTCGTCCCCGCGAGCCCGTAGGCGATGTTCGCGCGCACGGTGTCGTGGAACAGGATCGTCTCCTGCGTCACGACCCCGAGCTGCCGCCGGAGCGACGCCACGGCGGCGTCGCGCAGGTCGGTGCCGTCGAAGGTCACCCGGCCGGAGGACGGGTCGTAGAAGCGCGCCAGCAGGTCGAGCGTCGTGCTCTTGCCGGCGCCGCTCGCCCCGACGAGCGCGACGACCTCGCCCCGTCGCACGCTGAACGAGACGTCGTGGAGCACCTCGGGGCCGGATCCGTAGGCGAACGAGACGTTCTCGTAGCGCAGCGACCCGGCAAAGGGCCCGAGCTCCTTCGCGCCGGGCTTTTCGAGGACGGTCGACGGCGTGTCGAGCAGGCCGAACACGCGGTCGGCGGCGCCGAGACCCGCGGCGATCGTGCTGTTCATCTCCGAGAGGCTCTTGATGGGCGAGATCGTCGCGAGCAGGGCGGTCACGAACTGGAAGAACCGCGAGGGCGGAAGGCTCTCGACGTGGAAGATCTCGCGCGCGCCCATCCAGGCGATCGCCACCGCGACGACGATGATCGCCATCTCGCTGAGCGGCTTGGCCGCCGCCGAGACGCGCCGCAGGCGCACGAACGCGGAGAAGTAGCCGCTGTTCGCGCGGCCGAACCGCCCGGCCTCGTAGTCCTCCATGCCGAACGCCTGCACGACCCGGACGCCGCCGATGGTCTCCTGCAGCACGCTCGTCAGGTCGGCCATCTTCTCCTGCGCCCGGTTCGAGCGGCGGCGCATCGATCGCCCGATCGCGACGAGCACCATCGCCGCGGGCGGCACGACGACCATCGAGAACAGCGCGAGCCGCCAGGAGGCGAGGAAGACGATCGTCAGGGCGCCGAGCAGCGTCAGGCCGTCCTTGAGGAGGTTGCTGATGGTCACCGCGATCGTGCTGCGGAGCGCCTCGACGTCGCTCGTCAGCCGCGAGATGAGCGTTCCCGACCGGCGCCCGTGGTAGAAATCGAGCGAGAGGTGCGACAGGTGCGCGAACAGCCTTCCCCGGAGGTCGCGCATCGCCGCCTGCTCGACCGAGACGCTCAGGTACGAGGCGACGTAGTCGGCGGCGTTCTTGAGCAGGAAGAGCGCGAGGATCAGCGCGCACAGACGCTCGAATGCCACGAGGCGCTCCGCTTCGAACAGCCAGTGGTGCCATGCCGCGGGAAGCCGCGCGAGCCATCCCGAGGCGGCCTCCCCGCCCCCGGCCAGACGCGCCACCGGCGGGGGCGACTCGCCGAACATGAGCCGCGTGAACGGGTCCACGAGCGTCAGCGACGCGGTGAACGCCGCGGAGTACAGCAGCATGCACGCGATCGCCGCGGCGAGACGGCGGCGGTACGGGCGGAGCAGGCGGAGGAGGCGGGCGAACTCGCGCACGCGTCAGGCCGCGGGCCCCGGCCGGCCCCCCGACCTCCACCGCGGGCCCCGGGAGCCCGTGTCGCGGCCCAGCTCGGCGGCGAGGTCGGGGCCGTCGCGGAAATCGTCCATCGTGTCCTCGGGGCGGGCGCTCAGCTGGCCGGCCCGCACGAGCTCGAAGACGATCTCGCCCACGTCCTCGGAGGTGCGGACCCCCCACTCCCGGAAGACCATCGGGGCGAGCGCGCCGAACTCCCGGCGCGCGAGGTCTACGATCCCCCCCAGGAGCTCCCCGCCGGAGAGGTGCCGGCGCCGCTCGTCGGCGAGCCGCTCGGGCGGCAGGGACTGCACGGTGACGCCCAGCGCCTGCACGACGAAGCCATAGGCTTCGCGGGCGTATCGCGGCCGCGTCTCGCGCAGCGCGTCCACGGTGTCCCAGAAGGTGGTCTCTCCGCTCACGGCGTCCTCCGGTGCGGACTATAGGTGGCCGTGTTCGCCGGGCACAAGCGCCCCGCCGCGGCGGCGTTCCCGACGCAGCCGCGTGCGCCGGCGGGCCCCCTCGGGGGTCCGGCGGGGGTGGTCGAGGTTGTAGTGCAGGCCCCGGCTCTCCCGCCGGCGCTGCGCGCTGGCGACGATGAGGCTGCCCACCAGCGCGATGTTCCGCAGCTCGACGAGGTCCGGGCTGAGCCGCAGCCGCTCGTAGTCGCGTTCGATCTCCTCGCGCATCTGCGCGAGCCTCCCGGCGGCGAAGCGCAGGCGCTCGTCGGTGCGGACGATGCCGACGAGGTCCCACATCACCCGGCGCACGTGGTCCCAGTTGTGGTCGAAGACGACCTGCTCATGCGGCGGTCGCGTGCCGCGCGCCTGCCAGGGATGGGCCCGCGGGACGCGCGGCGCCCGCGCGAGCCTCGCCGCGACCTCGCGCACGGCCTGGTGGGCGCCGACGAGGGCCTCGAGCAGCGAGTTGCTCGCGAGCCGGTTCGCGCCGTGGAGGCCGGTGCAGGCGACCTCGCCGATCGCGAAGAGCCCCTCGAGGTCCGTGCGCCCGGACAGCGTGGCGCGCACGCCCCCGCACATGTAGTGCGCCGCCGGGACGACCGGCACGTAGTCGCGCGTCAGGTCGATGCCGAGGGCGCGCAGCTGCGCGTCGATGTTCGGGAAGCGTTCGCGCACCCTTCGCGCCGGAACGTGGGTGATGTCGAGCCACACGTGGGGGTCGCCGCGGCGCTTCATTTCGCGGTCGATGGCCCGTGCGACGACGTCGCGCGGTGCGAGCTCGGCCAGACGGTGGACGCGGGGCATGAAGCGCGTCCCGTCGAGCGCCCGCAGCACCGCGCCCTCGCCGCGCACCGCCTCGGAGATCAGGAACGTCCGCGCGCCGGAGTGGTAGAGGCAGGTCGGGTGGAACTGCACGAACTCGAGGCTCTCGACGGTGGCGCCGGCGCGATAGGCCATCGCGAGGCCGTCCCCCGTCGCGACGTCGGGGTTGCTCGTGTACAGGTAGACCTTCCCGCAGCCGCCCGTGGCGAGGACGGTCGCCGCGGCTGTGAACGGCCGGATGCGCCGCGTCGCGCGGTCCATGACGTAGGCGCCCCAGACCGTGTCGCGTCCGTTCGGCCGCGACAGCCCGCGGAGTCGCGAATCGAGCACGAGGTCCACGGCGAGGTGGTTGTCGAGCACGCGGATCGCCGGGTGCTCGCGCACGCGGGCGAGCAGGGTCTGCTGCACCGACCGGCCGGTGAAGTCCGAGGCGTGCACCACGCGGCGCCGCGAGTGCCCGCCCTCGCGGCCGAGCTCGAAACCGTGGCCGCGCCGGTCGAACGGAACGCCGAGCCTGGCGAGGTCCCGGACGCGCTCGGGAGCCTCGCGCACGACCTCGCGCACGACCGCCGCGTCGCAGAGCCCGTCCCCGGCACGCATCGTGTCCCGCGCGTGGTCCCGGAAGCTGTCGGCGCGGTCGAAGACCGCGGCGATGCCCCCCTGGGCCATGTTCGTGTTCGAATCGCTCGCGTCCTTCTTCGAGACCACGAGCACGCGCCCGTGGCGCGCGGCCGAGAGCGCCAGCATGAGCCCCGCGATGCCGCTGCCGAGCACGAGCACGTCCGCGTCCGCTGCGCGTCTCACGCGTTCCCTCCGTCCGCTTCGAGGACCAGCGACTCCACGGCCTCCCCCCCCGCGACCCAGCCCCAGGCCACCGCCAGCACGAGCGGCCGGCGCGCGGCAGCCGCCGGCCAGCGTACGGCATCCTTGGCCGTCACGAGCAGCGCGCCGGTCCCCGCGGCCCGCGCCTCGCGGTCGGCTTCCGCCCGCGTGAACCAGTGGTGGTCCCGGTAGGCGGACAGGGACACCGGCTCGAAGCCCGCCTCGCGCGCGCTGGCGGCCACCGCCAGCGGGTTGCCCGTCGCGGTCACGATGCGGGCCGGTCCGTGCGGGGCCACCTCGCGGCCCTCCGCGTCCCGCACGCCCGCGAGCACGTGGCGCGCGGCGGCGAGGCGCGCCGCCGGCGCATAGGGACGGACGAGGTCGAGCCAGGGCGCCGGGTCCTCGCGGGGCCCGAGCCGCGTCACGATCACCGCCTGCGCGCGCTGGAGCGCCCGCAGCGGCTCGCGCAGCCGTCCCGCGGGCAGCAGCCTCCCGCCGCCGAAGAGGTCGGTGCGGTCCAGCAGCACGAGATCCACGTCGCGCGCGAGCGGCCAGTGCGAGAAGCCGTCGTCCACGATCACGACCCGCGACCCCGCGGCGGCCGCCGCGCGCGCGAGCGCGAGCTTCGACCTTCCGGCGAAGCAGCGGTCCGGTCCCAGCGCGGCGCGGAAGAGCCGCTCCTCGTCGCCCTGTCCCCCCGGCCCCGGACGGTAGCGCCGGCACACGATCGCGGCGGCCACGCCGCGATCGCGGGCGAGCGCGGCGAGGTGCAGCGCGAGCGTCGTCTTGCCCGCGCCGCCGACCGCGAGGTTGCCGATGCTCACGACGTGCGCGGGGACGCGCTCGCTCGTGCGCCAGCCCCGCGCGTACGCCGAGCGCCGCGCCTCCCAGGCGCCGGCGTACAGGCGCTCGGCCGAGCCGAGCAGGAAGTCGCTCAGGCGGGCCACAGTCCCCACTCCACCAGGCGCTCCGCCGCCCGGGCCGCGGCGCCGCGCTGTTCTGCGGCGACCCGGAGGCCGGCCCGCGACGCCGCCTCCCGGGCCGCCGGGTCCTCGAGCCGCCGTCGCAGCGCCGACTCGAGCGCCGGCCCGGAAGCCGCCACCTCGATCGCCCCCGCGCGTTCGAGCGCGCGGACGTAGGCCGCCTGGCTCGGGTGGTGGGGGCCCGTCATCACGGCCGCGCCGCACGCCGCGGGCTCGAGCGGGTTGTGGCCCCCGTACGGCCGCAGGCTGCCGCCCACGAACGCCGCCTCGGCCGCGCGGTACCAGCCGACGAGAACGCCCATCCGGTCGTCCCAGCGCCAGGCGCCCCCCGTGGGAATCCCGTCGGCGATCCGGATGCCCGAGCCCGCCGCCTCGTCGCGAAGCTCCTCCGAGGCGCGCGGGTGCCGGGGCACGGCGACGACCTGCCAGCGCTCGCGCGTGCGCCGCGCGAGGGCGAGCCAGGCACGCGCCAGCGCGTGCGGCTCGCCGGGCCGCAGACTGCCAAGCACGAGCAGCGGACGGGCCGGGTCGAGCCCCCGCTCCCGGCGCTCGCCGGCGCGGTCGGTCGCCGGCCCCGGCAGGCCGTCGCTCTTCAGGTTGCCGACGGCCGTCGTGCGCGCCGGCGGTGCGCCCACGGCGAGCCAGCGGGCGAGATCGTCCTCCCCCTGGCAGAGCACCGCGCCCAGCCCGCCGACGAGCCGGCGGAACGCGCCGCCGAGCCGGCGATAGTGGCCGACCGAGCGATCCGAGAGACGCGCGCTCACGACCGCGACGGGGAGGTCCTCGCGCGCGGCGCGCAGCAGCCAGTTCGGCCACAGCTCGGTCTCGATCAGGAACAGCCGCTGCGGCTCGATCCCGCGCACGAACCGCCTCGCCGCCTGGGGCGAGTCGATCGGCGCCAGCGAGACGTGGGGTTCGTAGCCGGAGAGCCGGTCGCGCCCGGTGCGGGACGTGGCGGTGAGCCAGAAGCGCGCCCCGGGCTCGAAGCGCCGCAGTTCGCGGAGCAGCGGCGGCACGCCGGCGGCCTCGCCCAGCGATGCGGAGTGGACCCAGGCGTGGCAGCCTCCCGGCAGACTCGCCTCGCCGAGCCGTTCGCGCCACAACTCGCGGTCCTGCGGCGAAGTCAGCGCTCCCGCCGCCGGCGCGATCGCCCCGAGCGCTCGCGCCGCCGCACGATAGGCCCACCACGCCGCGCTCACGAGTCCTCCCCCGCGCGCGCGGCCACCTCGGCCGTGAGCGCGCGCAGGGCCTCCTCGATCCGCGCCCTCGCCCCGTCGAGCCCCCCGTCGCCCGCGTCGCGCCCGACCGCGAGCGGCTCGCCCAGCTCGACGCAGACCCGCGCGAACGGGCGCGGCACCCGGAAGCGGTCCCAGGAGCGCAGGACCCAGGCGCTTCGCGCCGCCGTCGCGACCGGGACGACCCGCACGCCGAGCTGCGCCGCGACGAACGCTACGCCGTCCTTGGCCCGCTCCGCGGGCCCGCGCGGCCCGTCGGGCGTGATCGCGATGCAGCGTCCCGCCTGCGCCGCGGCCCGCATCCCCAGCACCGCCGCCTCGCCACCGCGCGTGCTCGAGCCGCGCGCGGCGCCGAAGCCGAAGCGCTCGAGGATGCGTGTGATGAGCTCGCCGTCGCGATGCCGGCTCACGAGCACGACGATGCCGCGCCCGCGGTGCGTGAAGACGAGCGGCAGCTGCCGCGCGTGCCAGAACGCGTAGAGCACGGGTTCCCCCGCCCGCTCGGCCGCGGCGTACCCCGGCGCGTTGCGCAGGTCGATCCGCCAGCTGCGCCCGAGCAGCCAGAGCGCGGCGGCGCCGAGGGCCGAGGCGGCCCCCATCCACCAGGGGTACTTCACGCCCGTCACGCGACGAGCTCCGCGAGAGCGGCGGCGGCCCGCTCGGAAGCCCCCGGGCCGCCGAGGCGTTCGCGCACGACGGCGAGCGCCGCGCGGCGTGCGGCGAGCGCCGCCGGGTCGGCGAGCCAGGCTCCGAGCGTCCCGGCGACCGCCTCCGGCGTGAAGGCGCCCTGCAGAAGCTCGGGGGCCACGGCGTCCCCCGCGACGATGTTTGGAAGACCGATGCGCGGCAGCGTCACGAGCCGGCGGGCGATCTCCCAGTTGAGCCAGCCGACCCGGTACACGATCGCGAGCGGTGTCCCGAAGAGCGCCGTCTCGAGCGTCGCGGTGCCCGAGGCCACCGCGCAGCACGCCGCGTGCGCCTGCACCGCCCGCGTGCGCCCGCGCACCGTGACGACGCCCTCCCGCTCGCGCGGGGACAGGGCGTCCAGCGAGGCTCCCGCCGCGAGCGCCACCACCGGCACGACGTCCGGGAAGCGCTCGCGCAGCCGGCGCCCGGCCGCGACGAGCGTGCGTGCGTGGTGCGCGATCTCGGCGGCGCGGCTCCCGGGCAGGAGCCCCACGAGGCGAGCGCCCTCGCCGGCGCCGATCTCGCGGCGCAGCGTGGCCGCGTCCGTTTCGGGCGCGAGGTCGTCGAGGAGCGGGTGGCCCACGAACGTGGTCTCGACGCCCGCGTTCCGGAAGAGCGGCTCCTCGAACGGGAAGACGACCGCGAGGCGGTCCACCCACCGCGCCATCCCGGCCGCGCGCTCCGGATGCCACGCCCAGACCTGGGGCGCGACGTAGTAGAAGACCTTCACACCGCGCGCGTGGAGCTGCGGCCCGAGGCGCAGGTTGAACCCCGGGTAGTCCACGAGCACGGCGGCGTCGGGGCACCAGTCGCGGCAGGCCGCGAGCAGCTTCGCTCGCGCCCCCAGCAGCGCCGGCAGCTTCGCGAGCACGCCGCTGAAGCCGATCACGGCGAGCTCCTCCTGGGGGACGATGGCGCCGACCCCGGCTTCGCGCATCCGGGGGCCCGCGACGCCGCGGACCTCGAACGCGCCGCGGGCGCCGAGCGCGCGCACCAGGTTCGCCGCGTGGTGGTCTCCCGACGGCTCGCCGGCGACGACGAGCAGCCGCTTCGGCGCCGGACGTTCCGCGCTCAGTGCTCCGCCCATTGCAGCGCCCTGCGCCGCATGGCCTCGCGCACCTCCTCGGCGACGGCCAGCGCGTCGCGGCCGGCGCGCGCCGGGGCGGCCCCCTCGCCCTCCCCGCGCAGCGAGCGGACGAAGGCTTGCAGCTCGAGCGTGAGCGGTTCGCCCGGGCCCACGTCGAGCCTCGTGCGCTGGATGCCGGCGAGCAGCGACAGGGGGTTCACGCGTCCCGGGCGAAACGAGCCCGGGTCCTTGATCACGAACGCCTCTCCCGTCTTCTCGAACAGGTCCACCGAAACGTAGGCGTTGCCCTGGAAGAAGCGCAGCCGGCGCAGCCGCTCGACCGAGACGCGGCTCGCGGTCAGGTTCGCCACGCAGCCGTCCTCGAACTCGAGCCGGGCGTTCGCGATGTCCTCGGTGTTCGAGAGCACCGCCACGCCGACCGCCGACAGCTGGGACGGCGTCCGCCCCGTCAGGTACAGCACCGCGTCGATGTCGTGGATCATGAGGTCCCCGACGACGTCGATGTCGAGCGAGCGCGGCTGGAACGCCGCCATGCGGTGCCCCTCGATGAACTTGATGCCCTGCAGGAACGGACGCGCCGCGAGCAGGGCGGGGTTGAAGCGCTCGACCTGGCCGACCTGCAGCACGCGATCCGCGCGCGCGGCGGCCGCGATCATCGCATCGCACTGCGCGACGGTGACCGCCATGGGCTTCTCGACGAGGACGTGGCAGCCCGCGGCGAGCGCGCGCTGGGCCGCGTCGAGGTGCGTCACCGTCGGCGTGGCCACCGAGACGGCCTCGCACTCGGCGAGCAACGCCTCGGGCGTCTCGAACGCGAGTCCGCCGTACTGCTTCGCGATCTCGCGGGCCCGCTTCACCTCGCGGTCGTAGACGCCCACCAGCTCGGCCTCGGGGATCGCACCGTAGACGCGGGCGTGCTTCTCGCCCCAGACCCCGACGCCCCACACACCGCAGCGCACCGGCTTCACGGGAGCTCCTTTCAGCGCGAGATGCCGCGGACGGACGTCTCGCAGAAGCGCGCGAAGTGCTCGACCTCCGGGATGCCGGGGAACTTCGCGCGAATTTCCGCGACGGCGTCTGCGACGGTCCGCCCGTCGCGGAAGAAGATACGGTAGGCGCGATCCAGCGCCTCGCGCGTCTCGCGCGGGAAGCCGCGCCGCTCGAGGCCGATCGCGTTGACGCCCGCGTTCCGCGGCGGGCTTCCGGCCACCTTCACGAACGGGGCGATGTCCTGGGGGATGCGCGAGCCGCCGCCGATCATCGCGTGGCGGCCGACGCGGGTGAACTGGTGCACGACGGTCCCGCCCCCGACGATGGCCCAGTCGTCCACGACGACGTAACCGGCCATCTGCACGGCGTTCGCGATCACGACGCGGTCGCCGACGCAGCAGTTGTGCGCGACGTGCGAGTACGCCATGAGCAGGCAGTCGCTCCCGATCCGGGTCGTGAACCCGGGCTCGGTTGCGAGGTTGGCCGTCACGTACTCGCGCAGCACGGTGCGGTCGCCGATCACGAGGAAGGAGGGCTCGCCCGGGTACTTCAGGTCCTGGGGCGGCGACCCCACGACGGCGCCGTGGTGGAGATGGCAGTCCCGCCCGATCGTCGTCCAGCCGGTCACGAGCGTGTGCGAATCCACGCGCGTGCCGTCGCCGATCGTCACGTGCGGCCCGACGACGGCGCCGGGCCCGATCACGACCCCCTCCCCGAGCCGCGCCGCCGGATCGACGAGCGCGGCCGGGTGGATCGTCGCGCTCACGGCCGCCGGTCCACGACCGTGGCGAGCAACTCCGCCTCGGCGACGAGCTGGCCGTCCACGAACGCCTCGCCCCGCATCTTCATGGTCCGCCGCTTGGCGCTGAGCAGCTGGAGGCGGAAGCGCAGCTGGTCGCCGGGCACGACGGGCCGGCGGAACCGGGCGCCGTCGATCCCCATGAAGTACATGAGCTTGTTGGCCGGGTCGTCCACGGAGTTCAGCATGAGCATGCCGCCGACCTGCGCCATGGCCTCGAGGATGAGCACCCCCGGCATCGTGGGCTGGCCCGGGAAGTGTCCCTGGAAGAACGGTTCGTTGACCGTCACGTTCTTCAGGCCCTCGATGCTCTGCCCCTCCTCGATGGACGTGATCCGGTCCACGAGCAGGAACGGGTAGCGGTGCGGCAGCAGGTCCATGATCGCGGTCGTGTCCCACTCCTCCGGCGGCCCGCCGGGGCGCCGGCCCGGCAGGGGCAGCGTGTCCTTGAGCTTCTTCACGAACGCGACGTGGCCCTGGTGACCCGACCGCTTCGCGGAGACGTGCCCGAGCAGCGGGCCGCCGAGGATGAAAAGGTCGCCGAGCAGGTCGAGGACCTTGTGGCGCACGAACTCGTCCGGGAAGCGGAGCGGCTCGTCGTTCAGCACGCGGTCGGTGCCCACGACGATCGCGCTCTCGAGGCGGCCGCCCTTGATCCAGCCGGACTGGCGCAGCAACTCGAGGTCGCGCTCGAGCACGAACGTGCGCGCGGGGGCGATCTGCTCGAGGAACACCTCGGGCGTGATGTCGAGCGAGATCTCCTGGGTGCCGATGAGCGGGTGGTCGTATTCGATGAGGAACGTGACGCGGAAGCCGCTGTAGGGCACGGCCGACAGCTCGACCCCGTTCTCGCTCCACGAGACCGGCCTCGTCACCTTGACGTGGCGCGTCGGGCGATCCTGGTCGACGATGCCGGCTTCGATCAGCGCCCGCGCGATGGGGGCCGCACTGCCGTCGTGGCCCTCGGGTACCTCCATGCTCGAGACCTCGATGCGGAGGTTGTCGATCCCGAGCCCGGCGACCGCCGAGAGTACGTGCTCCATCGTGTGGATCTGGACGCCGTCCTGCTGGAGGATCGTGCGCCGGCCCGCGCTGGGGTCGAAGTGGGCGTTCTCCGGCCGCACGAGCACCTCGGGCCGTCCGTCGAGGTCGGCGCGCACGAACCGCACCCCGTGCCCGACGGGGGCCGGCACGAACTTCATGACGCCCTTTTCGCCCGTGTGGAGCCCGACGCCCTCGATCGCGGTCTCGCGGGCGATGGTGCGCTGCATGCGACCCTTCAACGAACGGCCTCCCTGTCCTTTTCCTTCTCGAGCTTCGCGACGCGGTCGTCGAGCGCCTTGGCCCGGTCGAAGAGCTGCTGCAGCCGGGCGAAATAGGCGTTCAGGCGCTTCCACGCGCCGAGCGGCATGGCCGGTGTGCCCGAGACCTTCTCCCCGGCGTCCACCGACTTCGTGACGCCGCTCTGGGCGCCGATCATCGCGCCCTCGCCGATGCGGATGTGCCCGACGAGCCCGGCCTGCCCGCCGATCGTGACGTAGTCGTCCAGGCGCGTGCTGCCCGAGATGCCGACCTGCGCGACGATAATGCAGTGCTTCCCGGTGACGACGTTGTGCCCGATCTGCACGAGGTTGTCGATCTTCGTGCCGTCGCCGATGCGGGTCGCGTCCGTCGTCGCCCGGTCGATCGTCGTGTTCGCCCCGACCTCCACGTCGTCTCCCACGACGACGTTTCCGACCTGGGGCACCTTGTGGTAGCGGCCGTCGTCGAACGCGAAGCCGAAGCCGTCGGCCCCGATCACGGCACCCGGGTGGAGGATGCAGCGGTCCCCGATGACGCACTCCTCGCGCACCGTCACGCGCGGGTAGAGCAGCGTGTGCTGGCCGATCGAGGCCTGCACGCCGACGTAGCAGCCCGGCATCAGCACCGTGTGCGCGCCGATGCTCGCTCCCGCCTCGACGACGCAGTGCGCCCCGATCGAGGCGTTCTCCCCGATGGACGCGGCCGGCGAGACCACCGCGGTCGGGTGCACGCCCGGCAGCGGCTGGTAGAGCTCGGGCCGGAAGAGCCGCACGACGAGCTGGAACGCGAGATAGGGATTGTCCACCTGGAGCAGCGGCACGCGCGCCTCGCGCGCCTCGCGCGAGCAGATCACCGCCGACGCGCTCGTCTGGGCGAGGTAGGCGTCGTAGCGCGCGTTCGCGATGAACGTGATGTCCCCCGGCTGCGCCTCGCGGATGCCGGCGACGCCCCGGATCTCGGTGTTCCCGTCTCCCACGACCACGCCGCCCAGCTCGGCGGCGAGATCGGACAGCCGTCTCGTGCTCATGACCGGCCTCCTACGGCGACGAGCCCGTCGAGCTGGCGGCCAGCTCGGTAAGCACGTCACCCGTCAGGTCGAGGTCCCTGGAGGCGTAGACGAGATACCCGCTCGCGGAATCGAGGACGAGCTGGAGTCCCTTCTCGCTCGCCACCTTCTCGACGGCCAGGCGGATCTTCTGCACGATCTCGCCCGTCGCCCTTTCGTTCTCGGTCGAGGCCTTGCCCGTCGGGCCCCAGATGTCCTGGATGAAGGCATCGTAGTCGCTGATGGCGCGCTGCAGCGCGGCCTCCTTCTCCTGCCGGCGGAGCGCTGACAGGATCGGAGCCTGGTCGCGGACCTCCTTGCGGAGCGCCTCGACCGCCTTCTCCTTCTCGAGCGCCTCGTCGCGCCAGCCCGTCACCATGCGGTCGAAACGCGCCTGTGCGTCCTGCGCGTCCTTGTACTCGGTGAAGATTCGCGCCGAATCGATGTAGCCGATGCCGAGGTCGGCCGCCGGCGCCGTGGCGGCACCGGCGAGGGTGGCGAGCAGCACCACGACGCCGATCCGGCCCGCGC
Source organism: uncultured bacterium (assembly GCA_964589945.1). Lineage (GTDB taxonomy): Bacteria > Eisenbacteria > RBG-16-71-46 > RBG-16-71-46 > RBG-16-71-46 > CAIXRL01. Next base: position 4,000 of record CAZPVG010000038.1, on the reverse strand, counting down.
GTCCCGCGTATCGCATTCGACCTCCGTCAGAACCCGTAGTTGCCCATCAGGAAATGTCCCTGCCATCGGGCCCCGTCGTCGCGGTTGAACCCGTAGCCGTAGTCGAACCCGATGTTACCGAGGATCGGGATCTCCATCCGCAGGCCGAAGCCCGCGCCCACCTTCAGGCCGAAGGGCTGGATGTCGTGGATCCGGTTCCAGACGTTGCCGGCATCGAAGAAAAGCACACCGTGCAACGGGTTCACAATCGGGAACTGCTGCTCGACCGTCACCAGGCCCATGTAGAGGCCGCCGGGGTAGCGGCGCGTGACGAGCGTCGAGTCCAGTGAGCTCGTCGCCTGGCCCAGGCTGTCGGTGCCCGCCACGGAGTAGTAGGTCCACACCTTCGTCACGCTGCCCTCGGGGACGATCTGGTAGTCGAGGTAGCCGCGCAGCGGGTCGAGCGTGTTGCCGCCGCCGAGACGGAATCGCGCGTAGTCGGGCACCGGCTCGTGCTTCCACGGGTACTGGCCCATGAGGCCGACACGCAGGCGGACCATCGTGGTGATGCCCTTGAGCAGCGAGCGGAAGTACGCACGCCCCTCGTAGCGGTGGCTGTGGTAGCTCAGGTCGCCGCCGAGCGGCCCGCCCGTGAAGTCCTCGTTCGCCGTCAGTCGCGTGCCACGCGTCGGGTAGAACGGGTTGTCCGTGCTGTTGCGCAGGAAGTTGACCTCGAACGAGCTCGTCAGCTGGTCCACACCGACCGCGACGCCCGTGAGCAGGAGCGAGTCGCGCACGTTGGTGATGCGGATCTTCTCGAGCGTGTAGCTGACGGACCCGCGGGAGTAGTCGGGCCAGGGCAGCGGCCGGCCGATGCGCGCCGAGGCGCCCCGCCGACGCTGGTCGAACTCGGGCAGCAGCGCCGTCGTGCTGTAGGCCGAGAACCCGAGCAGGGTCGGCGAGTCGTGGAACCACGGCTCCGTGAAGCTGAGCGAGTAGTCCTCGCGCTTGCCGCCGCGCTCGAGGTGGAGGGCCAGCTGCTGGCCGTTGCCCAGGACGTTGTTGTGCCCCAGCTCCAGGAAGCCCGTGAGCCCGGTCTGGCTCGTGTAGCCCGCGCCCGCCGAGGCGGTGCCGACCTGCTTCTCCTTCACCTTGAACACGAGGTCCACGTCGGTGCTCTCGGCCGGCGTGAAGTCGGGCGTGACCTCCTCGAACAGCCCGAGCCGCATGATGTCGCCCTGGCTGCGCACGAGCGCCGAGCGCCGGAACAGGTCGCCCTCGTGGATCGAGAGCTCGCGCCGGATGACGTTCTCCCGCGTGCCCTTGTTGCCGGTGATGGTCACCATGCCGATGTGCGAGGGCTTCCCCTCGGTCACGACGAAGTCCACGTCCACGATCGAGTCGCGCACCGACTCGCGCGGGTCGCAGTTCACGTAGAGGTAGCCGTGCTCGGCGTACTCGGCGTAGGCCGCCGCCGTCGCGTGCTCGATCAGGCTCCGGTCGTAGCGGTCCCCGGGATCCCCGTTCCACAGCTTCTCGAGCGTCGCCGTGGGGACGACCTTGTTCCCGCTCCAGGTGGCGTTCCCCAGGACGTAGGGCCGCCCCTCGTCGAGTGTGACCTTCAGGGTCAGGTCGCGCGGCTTCTCGCCCGGCTCGAGGGAGAAGTCCGTGACGCGCATGTCCCGGTAGGCATGATCGTGGTACCAGGCCTCGAGCTTCTCGCGGTCCTCGGAGAACGTCTCGTCCTTGATCTCGCCTCCCCCGAGGAACCAGTGCTGCTTCGTCTTCATGACTTTCCGCAGGCGTCCCGCGGAGAACGCGGTCCGGCCTTCGAAGACGATCTTCTTGACCCGGACCTTGACGCCCTCGTTGACGTCGAACGTGAGGTTGACGGCGTTCCGGTTCTCGAGCGTGTCCAGCCGGGCCGAGACCTTCGCCCGCGCGAAGCCCTCGTCGCGGTAGTACTGGACCAGCGAGTCCACCTGGGCGCTGACCTGCGTCGGCGAATAGGTGTCGCCCGCATGGAGGAAGGTCTTCTTCTCGAGATCGGAGTTCTCCCGCTTCTTGTTCCCGGCGTAGAAGATCCCGTTGATGCGCGGGCGCTCGCGCACGACCACGGTCAGGTCGATGACGTCGTCGTGCACGTCCCGGTTCACCTGGACGTCGTCGAAGAGCCCCAGGGCCACGAGTTTGAGGATGCCGCGACGGACGGCGTCCGGCGAGTAGCGCTGGCCGGGCAGCACCTCGAACGTGCGCAGGATGCGGGTGCTGTCCGTCTGCTCGTTGCCCTCCACGTGCACGCGGCCGACGGTCAGCACGCCCGCCTCCTGGGCCCGGGCGGGGGGCGCGAGGCAGGCGGCCAGGGGGAGCAGGGCGGCAGCGCACAGCAGCGCGCGCCACGGGAACCGGATGGAGCTTCGATGCACTCGGGGTTTCCTCGTCGTGGCCGGGTAGGTCCGCGTCGCCATGCCCGCAGCGGGCGTCCTTGCGCGCGCGAGTCGGACGGGAATGGCCAGGTCCATGGGGAGCAAGTCCCGAATCATAGCCACCGCCGCCCGCTTGTCCAGCGGCGCGGCCGGGTCCGGCGGCGCCCGTTCTACCCCCCCACTCCCTCTTCCGTTCCCGGACCCCCGACGCCCCGGGAGGGCCGGCCCTCCCGGCGCCGGGGCACGAGCACGCGGCGCCGGGGTCGGCTCGACCCCGGCGCCGCGGAGAGGCCTCCCGGCCGCCTACGACTGCGTGGTCGGGACCGGGGGCGGCGGCGGGGGTGCGGGGGCCGCGGAACGGGACGTCTGGAAGTCCAGGACGTCGTCGTTGCGCGTCACCGTGACCTTCGACCCGCCGGGGATCTGCCCCCGCAGGATGTACTCGGCGAACGGGTCCTCGAGCAGCCGTTGGATCGCGCGCTTGAGCGGCCGCGCGCCCATCGTCGGGTCGAATCCCCTGTCGATGAGCAGGTCGCTCGCCTCTCTCGAGATCTCGAGCTCGATCTCCTGCGCATTGAGCCGTTCGCTGAACTGGCCCAGGAGGATGTCCACGATGGCCTTCATGTTCTCGCGCGTCAGCGACTGGAACACGACGACGTCGTCGATGCGGTTCAGAAACTCGGGATTGAACGCCCGCTTGAGCTCGTCCTGCACCGTGGCCTTGATCGCCGTGAACTGCTGCGCGCCCTCGGCGTGCTTGAAGCCGAGGCCCTTGCCGCCGGAGAGGATCTGCCGGCCGCCGAGGTTCGACGTCATGATGATGACCGTGTTCTTGAAGTCCACCTTCCGCCGGGAGCTGTCGGTCAGCACGCCGTCGTCGAGGACCTGCAGGAGCACGTTGAACACGTCCGGGTGCGCCTTCTCGACCTCGTCGAGCAGGACGACCGAGTAGGGCTTGCGGCGGACCTTCTCGGTGAGCTGCCCGCCCTCCTCGTAGCCGACGTAGCCGGGAGGTGCGCCGACGAGGCGGGAAACCGAGAACTTCTCCATGTACTCGGACATGTCGATGCGGATGAGCGCGTCCTGGTCGTCGAACAGGTAGGCCGCCAGCGCGCGCGCCAGCTCGGTCTTCCCGACGCCCGTGGGCCCGAGGAAGATGAACGAGCCGATGGGCCGCTTCGGGTCGCGCAGGCCGACGCGGTTGCGGCGCACGGCGCGCGAGACGGCGCTCA
>CAZPVG010000038.1:0-353 GCA_964589945.1 uncultured bacterium | reverse complement strand
TCCTCCTCCATCCGCAGCAGCTTCTGGCTCTCCTCCTCCGCGAGCTTCACGACCGGGATGCCGGTCATGATGGACAGCACGGCGGCGATCTGGTCCTCGTCCACCTGCACGGACTGATCGCGCTTCGACTCGGTCCAGGACTTCTTGAGCTCGTTGCGACGCGCCCGCAGGTCCTTCTCGCGGTCGCGCAGGCGCGCGGCCTTCTCGTACTCCTGCCCGCGGATCGCGGCCTCCTTCTCCTTCACGACCTCCTCGAGCTTCTTCTCCAGCTCGTGGATCTCCGAGGGCACCGTGGTCACCGACAGGCGGGCGCGCGCGCACGCCTCGTCGATGACGTCGATCGCCTTGTCCGG
>CAZPVG010000037.1:0-41345 GCA_964589945.1 uncultured bacterium | reverse complement strand
CGGGCAGCACCGCGACGCCGCGGCAGCCCATGATGCGCGAGATCGCGACGCCGCCGCGGCAGTAGTTGCCCGTGGAGGGCCACACGGCGCGCTGCGTCGTGGGGTCGAACCGCCCGGTGACGACGCGGGCCGCGAGGCAGGCGTAGGCCGCCAGGACCTTGTGCGCGCCGATCATCGGGAAGCGGTCACCGAAGATCACGACGATCGGCGCGTCCACGCCGGTGAGGCTCTTCGGCAGCACGACGTGCCCGGGCAGCGGCACGCGGCCGCGCCGCGAGGCGTCGTTCCACCAGTGCACCCGGAACAGGTTCAGCGCGTGCGGGGCGTCCGGGTCCACGCCTTCGAGCGCGCGCAGCACCGCGTCGGGGATCCGGGAGGGGTCGGCCAGCTGTTCGAACGTGGGCAGCGCGATCCGCGCTTCACGGAAGCGGCCGACCGCGCGTTCGTAGGCGCGGCTGTCCGCGAGGGTCGTTTCGAGGGCGCTCGTCCCCATGGAGGCTCCTGTCGGTGGGACGGATGGACGCGAGAATGCTACGGGCGCGGACGGAATGCGGCAAGGCGGACGCCCTGCCGGGGTCCGCGGGGCGGGCGGCGCGACCGCGAAAACCGGCCCTAGGCCCGGCGCCACTCGCCGGTGGCGTCGTCGAGCCGGTAGTCCTCGAGGTGATGGTGCCCCTCCTGCGCCACGAAGCGCACGCCCTCGAGCAGGGCCTGGAACTCCTCCTCGCGGGTGACCGGCGAGAAGCTCACGCGCACCCAGCCGGGCTTGAGCCCGCAATGGCCCTCGAGCAGCTCGCGCCGGATCGAGTGCGAGACGAGGTCGTCGATCCCGAGCAGGTCGTGCCCGTAGGGGCCGGCGCACATGCAGCCGCCGCGCACCTGCAGGCCGAAGAAGTCGTTGAGCAGGGCGACCGCGAAGTTGTGGTGCAGGCCGCGGAAGATCATCGAGACGATCCCCAGCCGCTCGACGGAAGGGTCGCCGAGGATCTCGATCGAGGCGTCCTCGCCGAACGCCGCGAGGAAGCGCGCGAGGTAGTCGTGCTCGATGCGCTGCGCGCGCGGCTCGCCGATCGACGCCTTGAGGTCGAACGCGAGGCCCGCCTGGATGGTGCCGACGATGGACGGCGTGCCGCCGGTCTCGCGGTGGGAGGTGTCGCTCAGGTAGACGTGCTCGTCCGGCGCCGTGTAGAGGACCGTGCCGCCGCCCGGCTCGACGGGGACGCGGTTCGAGAAGAGCTTCCGGTTCGCCACGAGCAGCCCGGGCGAGCGCGGGCCGCCGAGGAACTTGTGGACGGAGAGGAACACCGCGTCGAGCGCGGCGCCCTCGTCCGGGCGGCCGTCGGGACGGGACGGGTGCAGGTCCACGTCCACGTAGGGGCCGGCCGCGGCGAAGTCGAAGAACGCCCACGCGCCGTGGCGGTGCAGGACGCGCGCGAGCGCGTGCACGTCGTTGCGGATCCCGGTCACGTTCGACGCGGCCGAGAAGGTGCCGATCTTGACCGGCCGGTCCTTCCACTCGCCGAGCAGCTCGTCGAGTTGCTCCGGCGAGACGCGCCCGTGCTCGTCGTACGGGACGTACACCGTCTCGGCGATGGTCTCGCGCCAGCTGATGTCGTTGCTGTGGTGCTCCATGCGGCTGCGGAAGACGACGGGCCGCTCGTGCCGCGGGATGCGCTCGGAGAGGCCCCAGCGGTCCTCGAGCTGGCTCGGCAGCCGCAGCCCCATGACCTGGATGAGGCGGTTCACCGCCCCCGTCGAGCCCGAGCCCACCGGCAGCACGACGTCGTCGGGCCCGGCGTGCAGGTAGCGGCCGACCCGGCGCAGGGCCCGCTCGTAGAGGCGCGTCATGAGCCGCCCGGTGGCGCTCGTCTCGGTGTGCGTGTTCGCCATGAACGGCAGCACGCCCGTGTTGAGCGCGTCCTCGACCGCGCGGTGGAAGCGGCCCGAGGCCGTGTAGTCGAAGTACCGCAGCGGCCGTGCCCCCTGCGGCGTCTGCAGGCGCGCGTCGTGCCCGACCACGCCGTCGCGCAGGTGCGCGAGGAACTCCGCCTCGGAGACGGCGCCGGCGGTGGCGACGGGTTTCAGGAGGTCGTCGGAATCGAGCGAGACGAGCGGCACTCGGGTCGTCGTGGCCATGGGCACCTTCCGGGTTCGGGACGCGAACCCGTGGATGCTACTGCAACGGAGCGCCCCCCGGGAACGCCGCGCACCCCGCGGCAGGGCGAAGGGCCGGACCGGCGAACCGGCCCGGCCCCCGCGACGGAGCCCGGATCTGCTTCCGCTCAACGGCGACCGAAGCCGCCGAAGCCATGGGGCCCCGTGCCGTCGCAGTCCCCGGTGCCCGTGCCGGGCCCGAAGCCGAACGCACCGTTGAACAGGTCGCGCCACTGCCACTGCCAGCTCCACGTGCTCCCCGCGGCCGTCGGCCGGGCACCGCGCTTGTACTGGTTCCCCGTGCCGTCCAGCGGGCGCACGTAGTCCGGGTCCTGGCCGTTCGGGATGCCGTCACCATCGGCGTCCTGCATCCACGGGCTCGGGCAGGTTCCCTGCCCCGGGTCCCACGAACGGGCCTGCGCGGTGGTCGCGGCCGCCACCAGGGTCAGCGCCAGGACGGCGAGCATCGTGAACAGGCGGGTCTTCATCGTCTCCTCCTCGCGATTCGCACCCGAGGCCGGGTGCCGGTCCGGGTGCCAGGGCGAGGGATCGTCCCTGCACGCGCCGTGCCCCGACGCGACCTGACTCGCGCGGGCGGACTTGCACGAGATTGCGCCGCCGGCGCCGACCCGGATTCGAAGGAACCTGCGATCGCGGAAGGGCCGGTTCGAAGGAATCTGCGAGCCGCTCAGGCGCCCGGCGGCGCCTCGTCGGGGCCGGACGGGGCCCCGGACCACTTGCGCAACTTGTAGCGCAGGCCGCCTTCGGTGACCCCCAGCTCGCGCGCGGCGCCGCTCTGGTTGCCGCCGTGGCGCGCGAGCACGCCGAGCACGAGGCTGCGCTCGATCTCGTCGATGCGCCCGGCGAGATCGCGCGGCGGCCCGCCGGGCCGCGCGCCCGGTCCCGCGCCCCGGATCGTGGCGGGCAGGTCGTCGAGCACCAGCACGGTGCCGGACCCGAGCACCACCGCCTGCTCGATCGCGTTCTCGAGCTCGCGCACGTTTCCCGGCCAGTCGTGCTTGACCAGCGCGTCCATCGCCTCGCTCGAGAGCCCGCGGACGGGGAGCCCGTGCCGGCCTGCGTGCGCCGCGAGGAAGTGCTCGGCGAGCATCGGCACGTCGGCGCGGCGCTCGCGCAGCGGCGGCAGCACGAGCCGGATCACGTCGAGCCGGTAGAACAGGTCGGCGCGGAACGCGCCCTCGGCCACGCGCGCGTCGAGGTCGCGGTGCGTCGCGGCCACGATCCGCACGTCGGCCCGCAGCACGCTCTCGCCCCCGACCCGGGTGAACTCGTGCTCCTGCAGGAAGCGCAGCAGCTTCACCTGCACGGAGGCCGGCAGGTCCCCGATCTCGTCGAGGAACAGCGTGCCCCCCGCGGCGCGCTCGATGCGGCCGCGGTGGAGGCCCGAGGCGCCCGTGAACGCGCCCCGCTCGTGCCCGAAGAGCTCGCTCTCGCGCAGGTTCTCGGGCAGGGCGGCGCAGTTCACGGCCACGAAGGGGCCCTCGGCGCGGGGCCCCAGCTCGTGGATCGTGCGCGCGAGCAGCTCCTTGCCGGTGCCGCTCTCGCCGAGCACGAGCACCGTCGCGCCCGTCGCCGCGGCGCGGCCCGCGCGCGCCAGCACCTCCTGGAGCGCCGGCGACTCGCCGAGCAGCCGCAGCCCCGTGCCCGCGCGGTGGAGCCGCTCGCGCAGCATGCGGTTCTCGTGCACGAGGTCGCGCCGCTCGAGCGCGCGCTCGACGACCAGCTCGAGCGCCTCGAGGTCCACGGGCTTGGTGAGGTAGTGCGCGGCTCCGGACTGCATCGCCTCGACCGCGCCGTCGATGGTGCCGTACGCCGTGAGCACGAGGACCGCCAGCTCGGGGTTCAGCGCCCGCGAGCGGCGCAGCACCTCGAGGCCCGACAGGCCGGGCATGCGCAGGTCGGTCACGAGCACGTCCACGGCGCGCGCCCGCACGGCCTCGACGGCCTCCTCGCCGCCCTCGACGGGCAGCACTTCGTGGCCGCGCGCGCGCAGCGCCCGCGCGAGCGCCTCGCGCTGAAGGGCCTCGTCGTCGGCGAGGACGATCGTGCCGGTTCTCATGTCCGCGTCTCCCGGGGAAGGTGGACCGTGAAGCGCGCGCCCCGCGGGACGCCCGAGTCCACGGCCACGCCGCCGCCCATGGCCGAGGCCAGGGTCGAGACGATCCCGAGCCCGAGGCCGCTGCCCTTGCGCTTCGTCGTGTAGAAGAGGTCGAAGACCCGCTCACGGGCCTCGGGCGGCACGCCCGGGCCGCCGTCCTCGACCACGATCACCGCGTCGGCGCCGTCGCGACGCACCGTCACCGCGACCTCGCCGCCGGGCGGCGTCGCTTCACGGGCGTTGCGCACGAGGTTGTCCACGATCTCCGCGACGAACTGCGGGTCGAGCGAGGCCTTCACGGGCGCCGCCTCGACACGCAGCGCCACGCCGGCGGCGCGGAACGCCGGCTCGGCCGCGCGCGCCACCGCCGCGACGTGGGCGCCCACGTCCATCTCGCGCGGCCGGGGCGTGCGCGGGCGGGCGAGGTCGAGGAACTGCTGCACGATGCCCTCGATCCGCCGGCTCTCGCTTCGCAGGTCCTCGACGCGCGCGCGCAGGTCGGTGCCCCCCGTCCCGTCGCGCACCATCTCCTGGGCGGTCAGGTGGATCGTGTTGAGCGGGTTGCGGATCTCGTGCGCGACGTGCGCGGCGAGCTCGCCCATCGCCGCGAGGCGGGCCGAGCGCTGCGCCTCGACGGAGCGCCGCTCGAGATCGGCCCGCACGCGCGCGACCTCGTCGGCGAGGAGCCTCTGGCGCTGCGACGCGAGCAGCAGCGTGCCCGCGAGCGCGAACGCGCCCGCGAGCAGGACCGCGCGCACGATCGCCCGGCGCCGGACGTCCGCCCGCGCCTTCACGAGCGGCGCGGCGTCGAGCCCGATCCGCAGCGTCGCGGGCCCGATCTCGGGCAGCGCGAGCGCGCGCACGACCTCGTACACGCGCCCCGCGGGCGTCGCGAACTCGCGGGCACCCTCGCCGGAGCCCGCGGGCAGCGACGGCACGAGCGCGGCGTCCACGCTGCTCGCGAGCAGCGAATCGCCGGTCTGCAGCGCGACGTAGCGGACGCCGCTCGCGCCTCCCAGCGCGCGGATGAGGTGCGCCGGGCGCACGTTCTCGAGCGAAGCGCGCATCGAGTCGGCGAACACGTTGACCACCACGGCCCCGCCGCGGGCCCGCTTCACCGCCACCGCGAAGCGCAGCCCGCCCTGGAAACGGGCCTCCTTGAAGCCGATCCGCAGCGCGTCCGTCCCGCCGTGCAACACGGGCGCGATGAAGTCGCGAGGGTCGTGGCGCGGCACGAGGCTTTCCTCGGGCTCGAGGCGGCTCGTGGCCACCTTGTCCCCCCGCGCGTCGAACACGTTGATGCGCCCGAGGCCGTGCTCGCGCGCGAAGTCCGCCAGTTCGGTGTCGGTCCACGGCCGCGCGGCGTCGAGCCGCGCGACCCAGCGCGCGTTGTCGAACAGCCGGGCCGCGACCTCGTCCTCCCACCGCCGGTAGTTCTCGAAGCCGTGCGAGCCGACCTCGCCGACCAGGTCGGCGATCGAGCGCGCCTGCGCGAGCATGAGCCGCTCCGCCGTGCGGGTGCCCGAGCGCACGTCCACCAGCGTCTCCCACGCCAGCAGCAGCGCCGCCGCGGCGCCGGTGGCGACCAGCAGCCGCGTGCTGCGCATCCAGGACGGGAACCGAAGAGACACTTCGCACGCTCCTCGCAGGAGTCCGGCCGGCCCGCGCGTGCCCGGCGGAAGGCCCGGGGCCCCGCGGGTGGGAGGCACGAGCCTGCCATTGGACTCGCCGGACCTTCGCATGGGTCGTGCCGGGAGTTCCCCCGCGGGGAACGGCCGGAACCCCCGCCGGTCAGGCCGGCTTGAGCGCCAGCGTCGCGAAGAGCGGGGCCAGGAAGCGGTCGAGCGGGTGTTCCGGCCAGCGGTCCTCGTAGAGCGCCACCAGCGCGAAGCCGGCCTCGAGCTGCCCGCCGACCAGGTCCTCGAGCGTGTGGCCGAACGAGAGGGGTTCGCCCTCGGCCTCCATGCGGGCCAGCCGTTCCGGGTCGCGGGCCTCGAGGTCCGAGTAGGGCAGTGCATGGCGCGCGGTGAAGACGCCGCGGTCCACGTCCTCGTCGTCGAACAGGAAGAGCGCCGGCTGCACGAGCCCGCTCATCAGCCGCCCGCCGGGACGCAGGACGCGGTAGCACTCGCGCCAGACGGGGCGCACGTCGGGAACGAACGTGTTCGAGGCGGGGTGGAACACGAGGTCGAACGAGCGGTCGGGAAAGCGCGAGAGGTCGCGCATGTCGCCGAGCTCGAGCCGGAGCGCGAGGCCGTCGCGCCCGGCCACGCCCCGGTCGCGGTCGAGCTGCGCGGGCGAGTTGTCGAGCACCGTCACGTTCGCGCCCGCGGCCGCGAGCACGGGCGCCTGCTGGCCGCCGCCCGAAGCCAGCGCGAGCACGTCGCGTCCCGCGAGGTCCCCGAACCACTCGCGCGGAACCGGCTTCACGGGCGTGAGGATCACCTCCCACCTGCCCTCGCGGGCGGCGGCGATCACCCCGGGCCCGACGGGCACCGTCCAGCGGTTGCCCGCCGCGGCCTGGCGATCCCACGCCCTGCGGTTGAACTCCGGCACGTCCACGATCCGGCTCCTTCGGCTCGCGGGGGGACCGCCCGGGCTCCCCGCCCGCGTTCAGCCCCGCCCTCCATCCGGTTCACCCGGCGGCTCATGGTACCGAAGTCGTATAGGTGTTTCCGCCGGGAAGGCGCGATACTGGCCCCCCTATGTCCGGACCCGTCCCCGCACCCGCCCCGCCGACGCTGATCGCCATGGGCGGCAACTCGCTGCTCGATCCCCGGCTCCCGCCCACCGTCGAGAACCAGTTCGCCGTGACCATGCGCGCCGTCGTGCCGATCGCCGGGCTCATCGCCCGGGGCGAGCACCTCGTCCTGACGCACGGCAACGGGCCGCAGGTCGGGTTCATGCAGCTGCGGGTCGAGATGACGAAGCAGCAGATCCACGAGGTCCCGCTCGATTCCCTCGTCGCGAACTCGCAGGGCGCGATCGGCTACATGATCCAGCGCGACCTGCGCGAGGAGCTGAAGCGGCGCGGGCTCGCCACCGAAGTCGCGACCGTCGTGACGGAGGTCGAGGTGGACCCGCACGACCGGGCGTTCCGGGAGCCCACGAAGCCCATCGGCAAGTTCTACTCGGCCGAGGACGCGGCGAAGCTGCACGCGGAGCGCGGCTGGGAGATGGTCGAGGACTCGCACCGGGGCTGGCGGCGCGTCGTGCCCTCGCCCTCGCCGATCGCGATCGTCCAGCTGGACACGATCCGGCGCCTCGTGGGCCTCGGCGTGACGACGATCGCGTGCGGCGGCGGCGGCATCCCGGTGATGCGCGATGCGAACGGCCGCATCCGCGGGCTCGAGGCCGTGATCGACAAGGACCGCGCGAGCGCGCTGCTCGCGGCCGGGCTCGGCGTGCGGCGCATGGTGATCACGACCGGCGTGGACGCCGTCTACCGCGACTACCTCACCGACCGGCGCGCGCCGATGCGCGAGGCCGCCGTGTCCGAGCTGCGTGCGATGATGGAGGCGAAGCAGTTCCCGCCCGGCAGCATGGGCCCGAAGATCGAGGCCGCGCTCTGGTTCCTCGAGCATGGCGGCGAGGAAGTCCTGATCTGTCACCCCGAGGCGCTGCTCGACGCGTTCGAGAACCGCGCCGGCACCCGCATCCTGAAGGAGAACCCATGAAGACGTCCGCGCTTCCCGCCCTGGACCCGTCCGTCGTCCGGGGCCTCTTCGGCCGCAGCCTGCTCGTGACCCGCGACTGGAGCGCCGCCGAGATCGACGCGCTGCTGGCGGTCGCGGGACGACTCGAGGCGGCCGACCGGGCCGGGCGTTCCACCGCGCTGTTCCCGGACGAGCTGGCCTACGCGCTGTTCTTCGACAACTCGACACGGACGAAGTCCGCCTGGGCCGGCGCGGCTTCGCGGCTCGGCATGCGGCCGGTGATCGTGGACGGCAGCTCGACCCAGGTCGAGCACGGCGAGACGGCCGAGGAGACGGGCGCGATGCTCGGCATGAACGCGCACGCGCTCGGGGTGCGCCACGACCTGATCCTCGGCGAGGGGAACCGGTTCATGCGCGCGGTCGCGCAGGGCATCGGCGACTACCTCGCGGCGACGAAGGACGGGCGCAAGGTCCCGGTCGTGAACCTGCAGTGCGACGTGGACCACCCGACGCAGGTGCTCGCGGACCTGATGTGGCTGCGCGAGCGCTTCCCGGACGGCCTCAAGGGGCGGAAGATCGCGATGACGTGGGCGTACTCGCCGAGCTACGCGAAGCCGCTGTCGGTGCCGCAGGGCGTCGCCATGCTCATGACCCGCGAGGGCGCCGACGTCGTGCTGGCGCACCCGCCCGGCTACACGCTCATGGACGACACGCTCGCCACCGCCGCGAAGCACGCGAAGGAGTCCGGCGGATCGTTCACCGTCACGGATTCGATGGACGACGCGTTCGCCGGCGCCGACGCGGTCTACCCGAAGAGCTGGGGGCCCTACGACTTCATGCTCGAGCGGGTCGAGGCGAACCGGGCCCGCGACCGGGCGCGGATGGGCGAGATCGAGCGGCGCGCCCTCGAGCGCAACGCCTCGCACCGCGGCTGGATCTGCGACGAACGCCGCATGGCCCTCACGAAGGGCGGCGACGCGCTCTACCTGCACTGCCTGCCCGCGGACATCGGCGACGAGGTCACGCCGGGCGTCATGGCGAAGCACAAGGTGAGCGTCGCCCGCGAGGCGAACAAGAAGCTGTACGTCATCATGGCGCTGCTGGCCGTGGCGAAATCGCCCGACCTCGCGAAGCGCCTCGAGGAGATGGGCTCATGAGCGGAACCACCGCCGCGACCGGCCTCGACCGGAAGATCGCCGCGCTCGCCGGGCGCGACCTGCCGCTCGCGATCGAGATCCTGAAGGAAGCCGTCCGCCTCCCGGCGGACCATGTGGACCGTCCCGCCGACCAGGGCGGCGACCCGCTCTGCGGGCTCAGCAACCACGAGGGGCCGCGCCTCGAGTACCTGCGCGCGAAGATGGTCGAGATCCGCGCCGTCGCGCAGCCGGACGACGTCGGCTTCGACGCCTTCGGCAACCTCGAGTGGACGGTCGAGGACAAGAACGACGGGATCCCGCGGGACCGCAAGCGGGTCATCGTGCTCGACGGCCACTGCGACACCGTGCGGGCCCTGCGCGAGACGTGGCGCGCGAAGACCGGCGGCCTCGACCCCTACCTCGGGCTCGTGGACGCCGCGAAGGTGGACCGAGAATACCTGCGCGGCGAGCTCGGGTACCTGCCCCCGGACGACGAGTGGGGACACCTGCTCTTCGGCCGCGGCTCGGCCGACCAGCTCGGCGGCGTCGTGACGCAGATCCTGGCGTCGCGCCTGCTCGTCGAGCTGATGCCGGAGGGCGTGATGCGCGGGGCGATCCTGCGCGGCTACGCGACCGTGGCCGAGGAGGACAACGACGGCGGCGGGCCGCTCTACATCACGCGGCGGCTGCTGCCCGGCGCCCCCTCCGACATGGTTCCCGACGTCGTGATCCTCACGGACTCGACCGGCGACTCGAAGAAGGGCGCGCTCGGCCTGTACCGCGGCCAGCGCGGGCGCATGCAGATCGAGGTCGAGGTCACGGGCCGCTCCTGCCACGGCTCGATGCCCTGGGAGGGCCTGAACCCGCTCGAGTACGGCGCCGCGATCCTCGTCGAGGCCGCGAAGGCCTACGGGGACGGGACCGGCTTCCGGAAGCACGAGTTCCTCGGGCCCGGCACGCGCACGGCCTCGTGGGCGAACCTCGAGACCCCGAGCGACTGCGCGGTTCCCGACCGCTTCACGTTCCGCTTCGACCGCCGCCTCACCGTCGGCGAGACGCCCGCGCAGGCGGTCGAGGACGTCGGGTCGCTGCCGGCCGTCGCCGCCGCGCGCGCGGCCGGCCTCCGCGTCGAGGTGCGCGTGCCGACCTACGAGCAGCCCACGTGGCGCGGCTTCGTGCCGGGCAACCCCCAGGTCTACATGGGCTGGATGACGCCCGAGGACCACGACGCCGTCGGCGCCGCGGTGGACGCCTGGCGCGCCGTCGTGACGCCGAATGTGGACGAGAAGCACGAGCAGGGCGGCTCGATGCGCCGCGAACCGCGCGTGGACCGCTGGGTGTTCTCGACCGACGGCGTCGGCTGGCCCGTGCCCGCCGAGGGACACGGCATCGCGGTGACCCCCCGCAAGCGCTGGGTGGACGCGGGAGCGTTCACGCACCCGGCCATGTTCGGCATCGGCACCGGCATCGAGCAGAACACGCACAAGATCGGCGAGGTGCTCGACACGCGCGAACTGCGCCACGCGATCGCGTTCCTCGCCCGCTTCCCCTCCGCGTACGTGGCGCGGGCGGGACTGGACTGAGCCGGGGCGCCCCATGAAGGTGCGCTTCACGCTCAACGGCACGCCCCGGGAGGTCGAGGCGCACGAGGCCGCGACGCTGCTGTCGCTGCTGCGCGGGCCGTGCGGGCTCACGAGCCCGAAGCGCGGCTGCGGGCCGGCCGGGCAGTGCGGCGCCTGCACCGCGATCGTCAACGGCGAGCCGCGGCAGACCTGCACGATCCCCGCCGCGTCCGCCGAAGGCGCCGAGATCACGACGCTCGAGGGGCTGCCGCCCGCCGAGCGTGAGACGCTCGCGGAGGCGTTCACGGCCGGGCACGCGGCCCAGTGCGGCTTCTGCACGCCGGGGTTCGTGCTGCGCGCCCACCACCTGCTCGCCTCGAACCCCTCGCCCACCCGCGAGGAGATCGTCCGGTCGCTCGACGACCACCTGTGCCGCTGCACGGGCTACCGGTCCATCGTCGAGGCGATCGAGCGCGTGGCGCGCGTGCGCCGCGGCGAGCGGGTCCCGGCACGGGTCACCGAGGGCGGCGTCGGCGCGAGCCTCGAGCGCTGGCGCGGGCGCGAGCTGGCGCTCGGCGAGCGGCCGTTCGTCGAGGACCTGAAGCGTCCCGGCATGCTCTTCGGCGCCGTGGCGCTCTCGGCGCACGCGCGCGCCCGGGTCGCGCGGATCGACACGGCGCGCGCCAGGGCCACGCCCGGCGTGGTCGCCGTGGTGACCGCCGCCGACGTCCCCGGCGAGCGGTGGAACGGGCTACTGATCGCCGACTGGCCGGCGTTCGTCGCCGAGGGCGAGGAGGCGCGCTGCGTCGGCGACGTGCTCGCGGCGGTCGCCGCGACGAGCGAGATCGCGGCGCGGCAGGCGGCTGGCCTCGTGGACGTGACCTACGAGCCGTTGCCCGCGGTGCTCTCCGCCGACGAATCGCTCGCCCCGGGCGCGCCGCGCGTCAACCCGGCGCACGAGAACCTGCTCTCCCACTCGGTCATCCGCCGCGGCGGCGCGGACGCGGCGCTGGCGGCGAGCGCGCACGTCGCGACGGGCACCTGGCAGACGCAGCGCATCGAGCACCTGTTCCTCGAGCCGGAGTGCGCGCTGGCCGAGCCGTCCGAGGACGGCGGGCTGCGACTGTGGACGCAGGGCCAGGGCATCTTCGACGACCGCCGGCAGGTGGCGCGACTGCTCGGGCTGCCCGAGGAGAAGGTGTTCGCCGAGCTGGTGCCGAACGGCGGCGCGTTCGGCGGCAAGGAGGACCTGAGCATCCAGGGCCACGCGGCGCTGCTCGCGTGGGTGACGAAGCGCCCGGTGCGGCTCGCGCTCACCCGGCCGCAGTCCATCCGGATGCACCCGAAGCGCCACCCGATCCGCATCGAGCTGACGGCCGGCTGCGATGCGGGCGGCCGGCTGACCGCCGTGAAGGCGCGGCTCCTCGGCGACTCGGGGGCCTACGCCTCCGTCGGCGCGAAGGTGCTCGAGCGCGCCGCGGGCCACGCGTGCGGGCCCTACCGCGTGCCCCACGTGGACGTGGAGTCGCGCGCGGCCTACACGAACAACCCGCCGTGCGGCGCGATGCGCGGCTTCGGCGTACCGCAGGTGGCGTTCGCGCTGGAGGGCGCGCTCGACCGGCTCGCCGCGAAGTGCGGCCTCGACCGCTGGGAGATCCGCTGGCGCAACGCGGTCGGGCCCGGCGACCTGCTCACGACCGGCCAGCCGGCCAGCTCGAGCTGCGGCATCCGCGACACGCTGCGCGCCGTCGAGTCGCGCTGGCGCGAGTGGACCGCGGCCGGCCGGGCGGTCGGCCTCGCGTGCGGCCTGAAGAACACCGGGCTCGGGAACGGCGTCGTCGAGTGGGGCAAGGCGCGCCTGGTCGTCGAGGCGGACGGCACGGTGACGGTCTTCAACCCGTACACCGAGATGGGACAGGGCCTGCTCACGATCCTCACCCAGTTCGCCTCCGAGGTGACCGGCCTGCCCGCGTCGGTGTTCGTGCCGAAGGTGGACACGACCTTCGCGCTCGACTGCGGCCAGACGACCGGCTCGCGCGCCACGCTGTTCGCGGGCCGCGCGGTGACGAGCGCCGCGCGCAAGCTGCGCGAAGCGCTCGACCGGGGCGCCACGCTCGCCGGCCTCGCCGGGCAGGTCTTCGCGGCGGACGAGGTCGTGGACGACACGACTCCGCTCGGCGCGACCGGCCGGGTCAAGACGCATACGAGCTACGGCTACGCGACCCAGATGGTGCTGCTCGATGCGAGGGGCCGCGTCGAGCGCGTGGTGGCGGCGCACGACGTGGGGCGCACGGTGAACCCCGCGATGGCCTCGGGCCAGGTCGAGGGCGCGATCCACATGGGCCTCGGCTACGCGCTCACCGAGGAGCTGCCGTGCGCCGACGGCATGCCGGTGACGACCTCGCTGAACCAGATCGGCATCCTCCGGGCGCGCGACATGCCCGAGGTGGACGTCGTCCTCGTCGAGTCCCCCGAGCCCGAGGGGCCCTTCGGCGCCAAGGGCCTGGGCGAGATCGGCCTCGTGCCCACCGCCGCCGCCGTCGCCTCGGCGCTCGAGGCGTTCGACGGGGTGCGCCGCACGCGGCTGCCGATGAAGGACTCGCCGGCGGCGAAGGCCTACCGCGCCGGCAAGATCCGCACGAAGGCGCCACGGGAGAGCTGGCGATGATGTCGCAGCGCGGATACGTGAACGCGCACACGCACCTCTACAGCGCGCTCGCCCCCCTCGGTATGCCGGCGCCCCGCGAGGCGCCGGTGAGCTTCCCGCAGATCCTGGAGCGGATCTGGTGGCGGCTCGACCGCGCGCTCGACGCGGCGGCCCTGCGCGCCTCCGCGAGGCTCTACGTCGCCGAGGCGCTGCTCGCGGGCACGACGACGCTCGTGGACCACCACGAGTCGCCGAACTTCGTCGAGGGCTCGCTCGACGTGCTCGCCGACGCCTGCCAGGAGCTCGGCATGCGCGCGCTGCTCTGCTACGGCGCCACCGAGCGCAACGGCGGGCGGGACGAGGCGCGCCGCGGGCTCGCCGAGTGCGCCCGCTTCGTGCGCGGGAACCGCCGCCCGCTCGTGCGCGGGCTCGTGGGCCTGCACGCCTCGTTCACGGTCTCGGACGAGACCGCGCGGGAGGCCGGAGCGCTCGCGCGCGAGCTCTTCACCGAAGTGCACGTCCACCTCGCCGAAGACGCGTGCGACGTCGAGGATGCGAAGCGGCGCGGACAACCGGGGCCGCTCGAGCGCCTGCTCGCGCTCGACGCCCTGCCGCCGCGTTCGATCCTCGCGCACGGCGTCCACCTCTCGGAGGACCAGGTGCGGCTGGCCGGGGAGCGCTCGCTCTGGATCGTGCAGAACCCGCGCTCGAACGAGAACAACCGTGTCGGCTGGCCCCGGGCGCTGTCCGCGGGGACCCGGGTCGCACTCGGCACCGACGGGTTCCCCGCGGACATGCGCGAGGAGTACGCGGCGCTCGTGCGCCTCGCGCGCGCGCAGGGCGACCCGGCCGCCGACGACGTGCTGCGGACGCGCCTCCACTCGGGCCTGCGGCTCGTCGAGCAGATGTTCCACGGCAACGAGGCGCCCGACGACGTCGTCGAGTACGGCGAGCCGGGCCCGCACGGACGCCCCGCCGTCGTGCGGGTGACGGTCGCGGGACGCAGGGTCGTCGAGGACGGCCGGCTCGTTCACGGCGACCTGGGCGCGATCCGCGCGGAGGCGCGCGAGGCGGCGGCGAAGCTCTGGCCGCGCCTCGAGGCGCTCGGGTGAGCGGGCTCGTTGCGCAGCCCTACGAGCGGCTGCTCGCGCGGATGCTGGCCGACCTCGCGCGCGGCCGCGGGATCTACGGCCTGCCCGCGCGCTCGACCTGGTCGCCGCGCGAGGGGCTCGACCTGTCGGTGACCCTGCCGTCGGGCCGGCGCGCGGCCACGCCGCTGGGGCCCGCCGCGGGGCCGCACACGCAGCTCGCCCCGAACCTCGTCGTCGCGTGGCTGGGCGGCTCGCGCGTGCTCGAGCTCAAGACCGTGCAGGCGCTCGATACGCTCGAGATCTCGCGGCCGTGCATCGACGCCCCCGGACCCGCGTGGAACGTGGAATGGTCGCAGGAGCTGCGGCTCGAGGATTCCGCGCGCCAGTACGCGGCCGCGTGGCTGCTCGTCCACGAGCTGCGCGCGCGCGGCCTGGGCGGCGGCGCCGCGGCCGACACCGTGTTCGACGCCTCGGTCGGCTACGACCTCGCCGGGCTGCGCTCGGCAGGCGTCGCACGCTTCCTCGACTCGCTGCGCGACGGCGCCGCGCTGATCACCTCGCTGCGCGACCGCCTGCCCGCCGAGCTGCGCGGCGCCGCCGGCGAGGGCGCGCCCGCCTGCATCGCCGACACGGTCACGCTCTCGACGTTCCACGGCTGCCCGCCGGACGAGATCGAGGCCATGGTCGTCCACCTGTTCGAGCGCCACGCGATGCACGTCGTCGTCAAGCTCAACCCCACGCTGCTCGGGCTCGGGACCGTCGAGGAGCTGCTGCGCGGCCGGCTCGGCTGGACGGACGTCGAGCCCGACCCGGACGCCTTCGCGAGGGACCCCGCGTTCGACGACGCGGTGGCGATGCTCGAGCGCCTGCGCGGGGAGGCGGCCCGCCGCGGCCTCACGCTCGGCGTCAAGCTCACGAACACGCTCGTCGTGCGGAACACGCGCGGCCGCCTCGCGGGGAACGTCACCTACCTGAGCGGCCCGCCGCTCCACCCGGTCGCGGTGGCGCTGGCCGACCGGCTCGTCCGGGCCACGGGGGGAAGCCTGCCGGTCTCCTTCAGCGCCGGGCTCTGCGCCGAGAACTTCCCCGACGCGGTCGCCTGCGGCTTCGCGCCCGCGACGACGTGCACCGACCTGCTGCAGCCGACCGGCTACCGGCGGCTGCCGCGCTACCTGCGCGCGCTCGAGGCCGAGCTGGCGCGGCTCGGGGCGGCGGACCTCGACGCGTACCGGCTCGCGCGCTGCCGCGAGGGCGGCGGCCGCGCGACCGACGATCCGGCCGAGGCCGCGCGCTCGAACCTCGCCCAGTACGCGGCGCTGGTCGCCGACGAGCCGCGCTACCACGGCCCGGCTCCCGCCCCGTCGGGCCCGCGCCGGCCGCTCGAGGCCATCGACTGCGACGCCTGCAACAACTGCGTCGTCGTGTGCCCGAACCTCGCGTTCGTGGCCGTGGACCTGCCCGCGGGCTCGGCGGTCTCGGCGGCGGCCGAGTGGCGCGACGGGGTGCCGGCGCTGGCGCCGGGCGACACCGTCACGAAGGCCGACCGGCAGTACGTCGTGCTCGGCGACGCGTGCAACGAGTGCGGCCACTGCGACACGCACTGCCCGCAGGAAGGCGGACCCTTCCGCGTGAAGCCGCACCTCGCGGGCGGGTTCTAGCCGCTCCCTCCGCCGGCCGCGGCCCCCGCCTCAGGCGCCTTCGCCTCCCTCGGACTCGCCATCGGCGGCGAAGGGATCCTCGGCGGCCGATTCGGCCAGCCGCAGGGCGGCCCTGCGCCGGCGGCGGAAGAACTCGCGCAGCAGCTCGCCGCACTCGTCGGCCAGCACGCCGCGGGTGAGCAGGGCGCGGTGGTTGAGCCGGCGCTCGCCCAGCACGTCGGTCACCGAGCCGCAGCCGCCCGCCTTGGGGTCGTCGGCCCCGTAGACGACGCGGCCCAGCCGCGCGAGCACGATCGCGCCGGCGCACATCGAGCACGGCTCGAGCGTCACGTAGAGCGTGCACTCGGTGAGGCGCCAGGAACCGAGCGCGTTCGAGGCCGCGCCGATCGCGAGGATCTCGGCGTGCGCGGTCGCGTCCTGCAGCGACTCCACCTGGTTGTGCCCGCGGCCCACGACCAGGCCGTCGTGGACGATCACGCAGCCGACGGGCACCTCGTCGCGCGCGAGCGACTCCTGCGCCTCGCGCAACGCCGCACGGATGCCGGCCTCGTCGTCGTGAACGAGCACCGCGTCAGTTCGCCGCCCGGGGCTTGCGGGCGGGAAACTCCGGCGCCCACCGCGCGACCAGCTTGCCCAGCGTCTCGGGGAAGCTCGGCGCGCCGCCCTGCCCGGTGATGGGCCGGTTGTTCAGTCCGCTCGCGTCGATCCCGGTCGGGTTCGTGGTCGGGTCGTGGTAGAGCCCCTCGGCCGTCTCCGTGCCGCTGGCGGTCCAGAGCAGCCGGCCGCTCGAGTCCACGAGCGCGACGCTCAGGCCGACCGTCGTGGAGGGCTTGCCCGCCTGGTCGAACTCCATCTCGAGCTTCTCGTAGCGGTCCACGCGGATCGTGAGCAGCGCGTTCGCGAACATCATCCGCGCGTAGCCCGGCGCCGCGAGCGAGTCGAGCCGCGGCTCCTCGAGCAGCTGGTCGTTGAGCGCCTTGAGCAGCGAATCGCCGCCGGCCTTCATCATGCGGTCGCGCGTGATGAGCGTGGACATCCAGCGGTAGCCCTTGTCGCGCAGCGCCCGCGCCAGGGCCATCTCGGACAGCTTGCGCGCCTGGACGTTGCCGTCGTAGGTCGCGGCCGGGAGCATGGCGATCGTGCGCGGCGCGACTTTCGCGAAATCGGGCGCGGTCCACACGTTGTCCGTCCTGCTGGGACCACGCCGGGCCCCCAGCACGGGAACGGCGAGGGCGAAGAGCAGCAGCACTGCAAGCAGTCGCGACATGGCATCACCTCGGCGCGCGGAGCGCGTTGATCCGGCCGGTGGCCGCGCGCGCCCGGCGGCGCGGCGGCGGTACATGGCGGGCCCAGGAGGATTTGAACCCCCAACCTTCTGATCCGTAGTCAGACGCTCTATCCAATTGAGCTATGGGCCCACCTCGACCACGAGGCGGTTCGCGAACCGCTTCGCGGTCCGCTACTGGCGGAGAGGAGAGGATTCGAACCTCCGGGCGGGTTTTACCCCACCAACCGCTTAGCAGGCGGCTGCCTTCAGCCACTCGGCCACCTCTCCATGTTGTTGCTGGCGGAGGGAGTAGGATTCGAACCCACGGAGCTTTCGCTCAGCGGTTTTCAAGACCGCCGCCTTAGACCACTCGGCCATCCCTCCGCGAGTCCCTCGAGGCGCGCGGACTCTAGTCAACTCGAGCCCCGGGGCGCAACGGCACCCCGGTCGCGGCCGGGCGGCAGGCGGGCGAACCTTCGGTCCTTCTCCCACTTCCAGCGGGCGGGAAATGTAGCCTTTCGCCCTGCGGCAGGCAAGCCGCCGCGGCGCCGTTCGCGCGCTCCGCGAGGCGCGGGTCAGAACAGCGTCGTCTGGTCCAGCCGGCCGAGCGCGCGCGCCCGGTCCTGCAGCCAGCGGAACAGCAGCGCCGCCACGCCCGAGAAGACCACGGTCGTGACCGCGAGCCCGCCGACGAGCTGCGCGTCGGAGAGCTTCCCCATGGACGCGCTGGCGGAGACACCGGTCAGCAGGCGCCGCAGCGCCTCGTACCACCAGGTCCACGGCAGCGTGAACGAGACGACGCGCAGCGGCACCGGCAGCAGGTCCACCGGGAAGATGACGCCGCAGAGCAGGTAGAGCGACAGCGTGACGCCGTCGAGCACGATCATCGCGGCGCGGGTGAGCACGAGGCACGCGCCGGCCATGAGCATCGCGCCGGCCAGTGTCGCGGCGAGCCCCAGCGCCAGCGTCGCGGCCAGGGCGGCCGGGTGCGCGGCCGCGTTCCCCCAGCGCAGGCCCAGCGCGAACCAGCCGAGGGCGAGCACGAGCAGGACGCTGATCGTCGCCCGGCCGAACTTGATGACCGCGCGCCCGAGCAGGAACGTGTTCAACCCCATCGGCGACGCGGCGATGTACTTCAGCATCTCGTACTCCTCGCGCTCCGAGAACACGACCCAGCCGAGGTCCACGACGACCGAGTTGACGTACGAGTGGAACGCGTTCGCGAGGTAGAAGCCCGTGAACGCCGTCGAGTGCACGGCGTGGCCGCTCACGGCCCAGTACATCGCGACGAGGATGAGCGCCACCGCGAGCGGCCGGGCGACGGCGTAGATCACGAACAGGATCGGGTCGGCCCAGTTCGAGTCCACCTGCCAGCCGAGCCAGGCGGCAACGCGGAATCGCGCGAACGAAGGTCTCACTGCCACCGCAGCGTCAGCCTCCCCTCGCGCTTCGCCAGCGACTCGAGCCAGCGCATCGACGCGCGCGCGGCGAAGAGCAGCACGACCGTGAACGCGAGCAGCGCGAGCAGCTCCGTGCGGACGGGCAGCAGGCCGTGCGCCGCCGGGCCGAGCAGCACCTGGCGCAGCGCGTCCACGCCGAGCGTGAGCGGCAGCAGCCCCGCCGCGACGGCGCCGAGGGCGCCCAGCGTGCGGATCGGGAAGTAGAGCCCGCTCAGGAAGTAGACGGGCTCGGTCAGGGCGGTGCAGGTGTGCCAGGCCTCCCGTCCGTAGAGCAGGAACAGGCTCGCGAACGTCATGCCGAGCGCGTAGAGCGACGACATCGTGAGGACGAAGACCGCCGTGAACAGCCACGGCGAGAACGTCTCGACCCGGACGTGGAACACCCAGATGCCGATCGCGACGCCGACGAGCGAACGCAGCAGGGTGGACGCGAAGCCCCCCAGGGCCATGCCGCTCAGGATCGCCATGCGGGAGCATGGCGCGGCGAAGAGCAGCTGGAGCTGGCCGGCCTGCTTCTCCCAGTAGAGCTGGGCGCCCATCCCCCACAGCACGTTGATCCAGTAGGTCGTCAGGATGCCGCCGATGACCGCGAGCGCCTCGTAGCTCTTCGGCGCGCCGAGCGCGCGGTAGAGCAGCACGAACGCGCACATGCCGAGGTTTGGCAGCACGGCGTCCGAGATCACCCAGTCGAGCTGGCGGAACGAGCCGACGATGCGCACGTACGCGCGGGCGTTCATCGCCCGCAGGTCGAGCACGAGGTCGCGGGGAAGGAGCCTCACGACGGCGCCTCCGCGTCCTCGAGCCCGCGGCCGACGATGCGGATGAACGCGTCCTCGAGGCTCGTTTCGCGCGTCGAGACGCCCTGCACCGACCAGCCGCCCTCTTCGAGCGCCCGCAGGAGGCCGCCGAGCACGGCGCCGTCGGGCAGTCGCAGCTTGAGCGTCAGCGTGCCGCGCTCGGGATGCGGCGCGCCCCACGCGACGGCGACGCCGAGCACCTCGTTCGCGGGCGGGGCGCCCGGCACGCGCTCGCGCACCTCGAGCTCGACGTGCTGGCCGCCTTCGACCGAGCGCCGCAGCGCCGCGGGGGTGTCACAGGCCAGGACCCGCCCGCGGTCCACGATCGCGAGCCGGTCGCACATCTGGTCGGCCTCGGCCATGTAGTGCGTCGTGAGCAGCACGGTCCGCCCGGCGCGCTCGCGCACCCACTCGAGCACGAACTCGCGCAGGATCCGCGCGGCCGTCACGTCCATGCCCAGCGTCGGCTCGTCGAGGAACAGGATCTCGGGGTCCGAGACGAAGCCGCGCGCGAAGTTCATCCGCTGCCGCTGCCCGGTCGAGAGCCGGTTGATGCGCGTGCCGGCCTGCGGGCCGAGCTGCACGACCTCGATCAGGCGCTCGATGCGCGGCCGCGCCTCGTGGCCGGGGATGCCGTAGAACTGCGAGAACATCCACAGGCACTCGCGCACGGTGAGGATGCCGTAGCCGGAGTTCTCGCCGCCCGAGACGAGCCCGATGCGACGCCGCACCTCCTGCGCCTCGCGCACCACGTCGAAGCCCGCGACGCGCGCCTCGCCCGAGGTCGGGAAGAGCAACGTGTTGAAGATCTTGATGGCCGTCGTCTTGCCCGCGCCGTTGGGCCCGAGGAGCCCGAAGACCTCGCCGTGTTCGATGCGCAGGTCGATGCCGACGAGCGCCACGACCTCGGGGGAGCCGCGGGAGGCGCGGAAGACCCGGCGCAGAGTGCGCGCCTCGACGGCGGGAACGGTGGCGGAAGAGGGCACGCTCATGGGCGCCGGACCGTAGCAGGCGGGCGGGCCCGCACCAAGAAACCGCGGGCGGCGGCCCCAGGGACCGCCGCCCGCACGAAACCGGACCGACTAGTGCTTGTCGCCCGCGGCCGGCGCCGCGCCGCCTGCGGCCGGTGCCGCCGCACCCGCCGGCGCGTCCCACGGACCCGGGGGCGGGAACGGGATCACCGGGCCGGCGTACGCGCCGCCGGGGGGCAGCGCCTTCGGCACCGCGTGCTTCACGGGCTTGAGGCTCCGCAGGTAGGCGACGAGCGCGTGCAGGTCCGACTCGCTCATCTGCGAGGTGTTCTGCCACGGCATCGGCGGCAGCAGCACGGTGCCGTCCTTCTTGACCCCGGTGCGCAGCGTGTTCGCGATCTCCGCCGCGGTCCACGAGCCAAGGCCCGTCTCGACGTCCGGCGTCAGGTTGAGCGGGAACGACGTGCCCCACGGCCCCTTCCATCCCACGTCGCTTCCCGACAGCTCGCGCGAGAAGTCCGGCGCGCCGAACAGCGTGCCCGGCGTGTGGCAGTCGTTGCAGCCCCCCACGATGGCGAGGTAGCGGCCCCGCTCGATGACCGACTTCGCCGCCGCCGGCGTCGCTTTCGTCCCCTCCTTCGGACCCGCCGCGAGTGAAAGGCCGGCCGCCGCGAGCCCGACGACGGCGAACGCGACGCCCAACATCCGACCCCTGCCCTGCATCCAGCACCTCCTGGTGTGATCGTGGTGCGCGCCGTCCGAAGCACCCGTTGCATGCGGTCCATGCGGCACCGTAACGTGCGGCGGATGCTAACACTGCTGATCCCCATTCTCGCCGCTCTTTCGGCGCCCACGACGGCGACGGAGGCCTCACGTGTCGCACTGGTGCCGGTCGAGCAGCGCCTCGAGCTCCAGATCGACCCGGCCGCGCCCGCGTGGTCCGGCAGCCTGCTCGCGAAGCTGGATGTTCAGGGGACCACTCGCCGCTTCGAGCTGCGCCTCGGACGCGCGAGCGTGAGCCGCGTCGAGTTGAGCGACTCCACCGGGCGGGTCCGGCTCTCGTGGGGCGTGCGCCCAGACGGCCGGCTGCTCGTCGAAACGGCGCGCGCGCCCCGGCCGGGGACCGCGTGGCTGAACGTCGCCTTCGAAGGATCCTGGAGTCCGCCTCCCGGCATCGGGCGCGACTCCCTCCGCGCGATCGCCCGGCTTGCCGGCGGCGCGGGGCTCGACCTGCCCGAGTGGCCGGGCCGCCCCGCGACACCCTGGACGCTGTTCGTCCACGCGCCGGCCGCCTGCGAGGTGCGCGCGAGCGGGCGCCGGACGGGCATCGACGAGAATCCGCCGTGGCGGACGTGGAACTTCCGCGTCGCGCGGCCGCTGCCGGCCGACTCGCTGCGCGTCACGGTGCGCCCGCGCTCGCCGCGGCGCTGACGCGCCGGCGGGGCGGCCCCCGACCGGGACCGCCCCGCCGCTTCGTGCGGGTCGCCTCAGCGAGAGAGCCGCAGCGTGACCCGCGAGGAGCGCACCTCGCCGTTCACGACGAGCCGCGTGAAGTAGACGCCGCTCGGAACCCGGGACGGCTCCCACGCGAACTCGCGGTTGCCGGCAGGCAGCGGTCCCTGCCACAGGGTGGCGACGCGCCGCCCGGCGAGGTCGTAGACCGCGAGGTCCACGTCGCCGCCGACCGGCAGGCTGACGACGAACCGCGTCACGCCCGCGGACGGGTTGGGGCGCGCCCGCGACAGCGCGACGCGCGCCGGCGCGACCGGCGTGCCCGCGTCGAGCGTGGCCCCGAGGCCGGCGAGGTCGAGCGCGATCGGCGTGCCGTCCAGCGAGGCGAGGTCGCTCGAGCCGACGGTGAGCGTGCCGCCGGGCGAGGCGCCCGGCCGGAGGCGGAACGCCAGCGGGACCGTGAGGTCGGCCGGCGCCGACGGGTCGAGCCGCAGCACGCCGACCATCACGTCGTCGGTGCCGTATTCGACGAGCGGCGTCCAGTTCGTCGCAACCTGCGCCGACAGCGACGCGGCCACTCCCGTTCCTTCGTCGAAGGGCTCCCAGCGGTCGGACGGGAAATCGAGCCGCAGCAGCGCGCCCCCGAGTTCGTCCGCGCCCTGCACGTGCAGCGCCACGCGCATCACCGAGCCGTCGAAGGTCGCCGGCCCGAACGTGAAGCGCAGGCTGCCGGGGCCGAGACCGCCGCCGTCGCGCGGGGCCCCGAGGATGGCGCGCGCGCAGCAGAAGACGTCGTCCACGTGGAACTCGCCGTCGCCGTTGCAGTCGGGCCGCGCGGCGATCGTGTCGGGGCAGTCCGCCGGGTCCACCAGGCACTGCACCATGCGCACGAGGTCGGCGACGTTCGAGAGCCCGTCGCCGTTTGCGTCGCAGCTCGGGACCTCGCTCACGCAGACGCGGGCCGCGGGCAGCACGAGCGTCATGATGGGACAGACCGGCACCGCGGTCCCGCCGGAATCCGAGGCGGCGAGGACCGTGCCGTAGACGATGCCCTGCCGCGGATCCGCCAGCGCGCTGTCCGCGGCGACGATCACGCGCAGCACCGGCACCGGCGGTCCGGGCGGGATGGGCGCGCCGCTGCCCGAGTAGAGCACCCAGCTCGCGCCGTTGCCCTTCGGGAGCCAGTGCAGCGTCATGCCGTCCGCGACGCCGGTCGTCTGCATGCCCACGACCTTCAGGAACGGCGACGCGCCGATTTCGCCCTGCAGCCCGGCGAGCGGCGCGCCCTCGGCATGCGCGGCGAACACCAGCGGGCCGCGCGAGCCGGGAGCCAGGCTCAGGTCACAGCGCCACGTCGTGTCCGGGATCGAGTCCACGCGCGTCGGGCGCACCGGGTCGAGGTACGGCCACGCGCAAACCAGCGGCGGGGGGACGGGGCAGCTGTCCCTCGCGACGTAGGGGAATCCCTGCGAGGCGATCTGCAGGGAATCCGTCCCGTAGTCGATGGCGACCTGGATCTCGAGCTCGTGCGGGCCCGGGGCCTGCGGCGGGAAGGGCGTGGACACCGTGAAAGGGACCGGCGTCCTCACGCAGTCGATGTTGGGCGGCGGCGCCTGCACGAGCAGCCGGCCGACCGGACGGTTGACGGGTGACAGGAGCGGCAGCAGCTCGAAGCTCACGATCTTCCAGCAGGAATCGGGAAGCGCCCCCTGCAGCACGACGGGAAAGGGACGATCCGGGCAGACCTCCGGCGGACAGGTCAGGCAGGGCCCGGGCTCGCCGAAGGTCACCTGCTTCACGAACGGCAGCGGGCCCGACGAGCACTGGCCCACGTCGAAGGAGACGAGGCGGTGCACGATCCGGGTGCCGCCGGTCGTGTTGACCGAATCCGGCGGGAAATGCCAGACGCACTCGACGTCCACGGTGAAGTGCCCGGCGGCGAACGCGCCGAGCCGGACCGCGGCGCGCTCGGGCGCGCACGGGAGCGTCGAGCACGCCGCCGGGCTCATCTGCGTGAACTCGAGGCGCAGGTGGCCGTCGCGCGCGCGGGCGAACGACTGGATCTCGACGCAGGGCCTGCAGGGGTTGTCGGCCACGACCGCCACCGTGTCGCCGGCGCAGGGCAGGGCCGGCTCGATCACGAGCTGCACGGGTAGCGGCGGGGTCGCCGTGGAGTCGGCGGGAGTCGCGTGGGCGCGGGGTGCGGCGACCAGCGCGGCGGCGCACAGCGTCGCGGCGAGGGCACCCCGCAGTCGGGTCTCGGTGAAGCGCATGGCGGACCTCGGCGAAGGGTTCATGGGCCCGGTCGGACCGCGTAGAGCGCGAGCTTCCGCCTTCCCCGGGGGCCCCGCAAGGCCCGTTTCGAGCTCGGGAATCGCCTCTCAGGCGGGGCGGCGCGCCACCGCGACCACCCGGTCTCCGAGGGCGTTGAAGAGCCTCGTGATCGGCACGTTGACCGCGTCGAGCACCCCCATCGCCAGGCGCTGGGCCGCGCTCTTGCGCCCGTGCGCGCGGCCGGGCGGGATCTTCGCCTGCTCGAGCACGACGACCTCGAGCCCGACGCGCTCGAGCAGCCCGCGCAGCGAGCGCGGCGTGAACTCCCAGAGGTGGTAGGGCGGCTCGCGCAGCACGATCGTCCGGCCCGCCACGCGACAGGCGGCGAGCGCGAGGCCCCGCGCGAGCGAGTGCGTCGTGATGGGCCCGCGCAGGAAGAAGTGGCCGCCGGGTGCGAGCAGCGCCGCTACCTGCGCCGCCGTCTCGCGGCAGTCCGGCACGTGCTCGAGCACGTCGCCCAGGTAGACGAGGTCGAACGAGGCGGCGGGCAGCCCCGCCTCGGCCAGCGTGCCCTGCCGCACGTCGAGCCCCAGGCCGCGCGCGTGCGCGACCGCTTCGGGCGAGAGCTCGACTCCGGTCACGGCCCAGCCGCGCTCGCCGGCGTGCTTGAGCAGCCAGCCGGAGGCGCAGCCGACGTCGAGCAGCCGGCCCTGCCCCCGCCAGCGCTCGAAGCGGTCGAGCAGCCCTTCGTTCTCGGCGCGGAACGCCGCCTCGTCGAACGAGTGCGTGGTGCTGCGCCCGCAGCGGAAGTCCGCCTCGAAGTATTCCGCGGAATACATCTCGGCGAGCGATTCACCCTCGGGCTGGACGCGCAGGAAGCGCATGCCGCACCGCGGGCACCCGGCGGCCGGGAACTCGACGTCGCGCCAGGCGTACTTCATCGCCAGCGGCGTGAACGCGCCGCCAAAGCCGCAGGCGAGGCAGCGATCGAGCGTGCGGGTCTTCAAGCGGCCGTGGGCCCTCCCGCCCCGGCCGCGACGCGGGCGGACGTCGCGTCGCGACGACCGTCGCCGGAGACCGTCGCCTCCGCGGGGTCGGCGCCGGAGGCGCCGAGGCTCCGGAGAATCGCTGCGCCGCCCAGGCAGCGCTCGCCGTCGTAGAACACCGCGAGCTGACCCGGCGTCACGGCCGCCTGCGGTTCGTCGAAGCGCGCCTCCACCCCGCCGCCTTCGGCCGCGCGCAGCGTCGCCATCGCGCCCGCGTGGTTGTAACGGATGCGCGCGATCGCGCGCGTCCCGTCCGGCGGCGGCGCCGGCAGCAACCAGTTGACGCGCTCGGTCACGAGGCCCGGGGACTCGAGGAGCGACCGTGGACCGACCGTGACCGTGTTCGCCTCCGCGTCGATCGCGAGCACGTAGAGCGGCTCGGCGGCGGCCAGGCCCAGCCCCTTGCGCTGCCCGACCGTGTAGCGGACGAGACCACGGTGCGTGCCGATCCGCAGGCCGCCGGCGTCGAGGAACGCGCCCGGCTCCGTTCCGCGCTCGAGGCCGAGCGTGTGCTCGAGATAGCCGGCGTAGTCGCCGTCGGGGACGAAGCACAGGTCCTGGCTCTCGACCTTGTCCCAGACGCGCAGGCCCAGCCGCCGGGCGTGCGCGCGCACCTCGGCCTTGGTCAGGTCACCGAGCGGCAGCCGCACGCGCGACAGCACGCCGTAGGGCACCAGCGCCAGCGCGTAGGTCTGGTCCTTCGCCGCGTCGGCTCCGCGCCACAGCCCGAAGCCGCCCGCGCCGTCTTCCCGCACGCGCGCGAAGTGGCCCGTCGCGAGCACGTCCGCCGCGGCCAGTTCCATCCGCGTCACGAGGTCGCCGAACTTGAGGTGCCGGTTGCAGAGCGCGCACGGGTACGGCGTCCGCCCGTTCGCGTAGCCGTCCGCGAACGGCAGGAGCACGCGGTGGCGGAAGACCTCCTCGGCGTCGATGACGTGGTGCGGGAACCCCATCGCCATCGCCGTTCGGCGGGCGTCGTCGATCGCGTCCAGCGTGCAGCAGGCGCGCGGGCTCGTCGGCGTGCTGCCATAGCAGGCGAGCCGCAGCGTCACGCCCGTGACCTCGTGCCCCTCCTCGGCGAGCAGGGCGGCGGCCACGGCGGAATCTACCCCGCCGCTCATCGCCGCCAGGACGCGCCGCTTCGTCACGCGGGCTGTCCCGCGGCCACGCCGGCGCGCGCCGCGCGCACCGCCTCGGCGATCTTCGGCACGGCCGCCTCCACCTCGGCCGCGGTGGTCGTACGGCCGAGCGAGAAGCGCATCGCGCACACCGCGAGATCCCGCGGCACGTTCATCGCGCAGAGCACCGGCGAGGGCTCGACGGTCCCGCTCGCACACGCCGCGCCGGCCGACGCGGCGATCCCCCGCGCGTCGAGCGCGACGAGCAGGTGGTCGCTGCGTGCGCCGGGGAACGAGACGCTGAGCGTGTTCGGCAGGCGCGCCACGCGGGCGCCGTGCACGACCGCGTCCGGGACGGCCTCGAGCAGGCCGCGCTCGAGCCGCTCGCGCAGCTCCCCGATCCGCTGCGTCTCCGACGCGAGGTCGGCCGCGACGAGCTCGGCCGCGAGCCCGAGGCCCACGATGCCGGGCACGTTCTCGGTGCCGCCGCGACGCCCGCGCTCGTGCCCGCTGCCGCGGAAGAGGGGCGAGAGCGGCGCGCCTCCGTGCGCGATCAGCGCCGCCGAGCCCTTCGGGCCGCCGAACTTGTGCCCCGAGATCACGAGGTAGTCCACGCCGAGCACCTCGATGTCGATCGGGACCTTCCCCGCGCCCTGCACCGCGTCGCAATGGACGAACATGCCGCGCGCGCGGGCGCGCGCCGCGAGCTCGCCGACCGGCTGCAGCACGCCGGTCTCGTTGTTCGCCAGCATGAGCGAGACGACGGTCGTGTCGGCCGGCAGCGCGTCCACGCCGTCGGGCAGCGTGCGCCCGTCGGCGTCGCACGCGAGCGTCTCGTGCTGCCAGCCCATCTCGGCGAGCACGTCCACCGCGCCGTGCACCGCATGGTGCTCGATCGCCGCGTACGCCACGCGCAGACCGTGGTCGCGCTGGCACCAGGCGGCGCCGATCACGGCGAGGTGGTCGCCCTCGGTCCCGCCCGAGACGAACACGACTTCGTCGGGCCGCGCGTTCACGAGCCGCGCCACCTGCTCGCGCGCGTGCTCGACGGCCGCGCGCGCGCGCTGCCCCTCGCGGTGGGTGCTCGAGGGGTTCGCGCCGAGGTCGCGCAGCGCCGCGTTCATCGCGTCGGCCACCTCGGGCCGGACGGGTGTCGAGGCGTTGTGGTCGAGGTAGATCATCGGGTCCTCCCGGACGGGGGTGGACGTCTCGCGGTCCGTCACGAACGAAGCCGCGGCGCACCGGTCGATGCGCCGCGGCTCGAGTCTCGCGGGATGCGTCCGGCGCGCCGGCGGGTCACTTGCCTTGCAGGAATTTCTCCAGCACGTCGATCGACTCCTTGGCGCTCAGGGCCTCGGGCGACGTCGGCGCCAGCGCGACGACCTTGCGCCACTGGCGGATCGCGTCGCGGTAGAGCCCCGCGTCGGCGAACGCCACGCCGAGCGTGAAGTAGGCGCAGTACGAGCCCGGCTTGTCCTTGATCAGCTTGCGCAGCTGGCTCATCGCCTCGTCGTACTTGCCCTGCGCGTACTTCGAACTCGCCATGCGGCACATCGCCAGCGAGTCCTCGGGCGAGACCGCGAGCGCCTTGCCGTACCACTCCTGGGCCGTGTCCGAGTGGCCCATCGCGTCGGCGGCGATGCCGATGTCCACCATGACCTTGACGTCCTTCGGGTGGAGCTGGTTCGCCTTCGCCAGCACGCGCGCCGCCTCCGACATGCGCTCCCGGTCCAAGTACATCACGCCCAGGCGGAAGAGGTTGTCGAAGTTGGTCGAATCGCGGGCCACGATCTTCTCGAGCACGCCGACGCTGTCGGGCGGGGCCGGGGCCTCGGCGGGGGCGGGATCGGCGGCGAGCGCCGGGAGGGCGGCCAGGAGGCCGGCGGCGACGGCGAGGAACGGCGCGGCGAAGCGCTTCACGGTCGGGAACCTCCGCAGGTTCGGGGAATCTCGGAAAGGCGCCGGTGAGGATAGCACGCCGCCCCGCCCGGCGAACCCGGCGCCCCCGCGACCTGACGCGGGCCTGACGCGCCCCGCCACACGCCCGCCCGGGGCACCCTAGCGCCCGGCGGCCGCCGCCGAGGCCTCCGCGAGGGCCTGTTCGAGGTCGGCCCAGAGGTCCTCGACGTTCTCGATGCCGGCCGAGACCCGGACGAGACCCTCGGGGATGCCGGCGCGCCGGCGGCCCTCCGGCCCGAGGAGCTTGTGGGACGTGTGGGCGGCGAGCGAGGCGAGCGACTCGACCCCGCCGAGGCTCGCGCCGTGACGCACGACCCGCAGGTGGTTCACGACCTGCAGGGCCGCGTCGGCGCCGCCGCGGACGTCGAAGCCGAGCAGCGGCCCGAAGCCGTTGCGCATCTGGCGCGTCGCGATCCTGTGGTTCGGGTGCGCGGGCAGCCCCGGGTAGAAGACCTGCGCGACGGCCGGGTGCTTCGAGAGGCGCGTCGCCAGCTCGAGCGCGTTCGCGTTGGAGGCGCGCACGCGCAGCGGCATGGTCTTGAGGCTGCGCTCGATCATCCACGCCATCGCCGGGTCGGGCACGGGGCCGAACCGCGCGCGCACCTGGGCGACCGCGCCCACCGCGGCCGCGCCGCCCATGACCGCGCCGGCGAGCAGGTCGCT
Organism: uncultured bacterium; assembly: GCA_964589945.1. Taxonomy (GTDB): domain Bacteria; phylum Eisenbacteria; class RBG-16-71-46; order RBG-16-71-46; family RBG-16-71-46; genus CAIXRL01. The sequence continues at coordinate 12,315 of CAZPVG010000037.1, read as the reverse complement.
GTGCCCGCCGATGGACTTGGTCGCGCTGTAGAGCGAGAGATCGGCCCCCAGCTCGAGCGGGTGCTGGCCGATGGGCGAGGCGATCGTGTTGTCGAGCGTCACGGTGACGCCCTTCGAGCGGCCCAGCTTCGCGGCCTCCGCGACGTCCAGCACCGCGAGCGTCGGGTTGATGGGCGACTCCAGGTGCAGCAGCCGGGTGTTCGGCCGGAACGCGGCCGCCCACGTGTCGGGCCGGCGCGCGTCCACGAACGTGTGGCCCCAGCCGAGTCGCTCCGCGCCCCAGCCGAGCAGTGCCTGCGTGCCCCCGTAGCACGGGTCCACGCACACGACATGGTCGCCGGCCTTCAGGAGCGAGAGGAACGCGGTCGAGATCGCCGACATGCCCGAGGGCAGCAGGAGCGCCGCCTCCGCGCCCTCGAGCTGCGCGAGCCGCTCCTCGACCGCGTGGATCGTCGGGTGCCCGATGCGCTGGTAGAACGAGCCGGCCGTTCCGGCCTCCTGCTGCTCCTGCATGGCCTCGAGCGAATCGAACGAGAACGTGGCGCTGTGCACGATCGGCGTGCTCACCGCGCCCGGGCGCGCGCCGTGGGGACCGTGGACGGCGTTGGTCTCGAGCGCGTGCGACGCGCCCTGCGGATCGTGACTCACGGGGATCTCCTCGCGTGCGGGAACGGCGGCGCGCCCGGATGGCGGGGCCGCGCCGGCTCGGTTACGGTCGCGCCGCATTGTAGGCCCGGCGAATCGGGGACCGCGAGCCGCGCAGGGCGCGCCGCTCCGGGCGCCGCTCCGCCGGGCGCGAGGGTGCGTGAAGCCCGTCGATCCCGCTGCCGTCCGCCACCTGCTGGTCGTCCGTCCCCGCTTCCTCGGGGACGTGTGCCTGACGCTGCCGCTCGTCGAGGCGTTGCGCGCCGCCTGCCCCGGTGCGCGGCTCGGCTACGTCGTCGAGCGCGGACTCGCGCCGCTGCTCGAAGGCGATCCGCGCTTCGACGAGGTGATCGCCGTGCCGCCGCGGCCTTCGGCCGGCGGGACGGCGGCGCTCGTGCGCCGCCTGCGCGCGTTCGCGCCGGACGTGCTCGTGGACTGCTTCTGCAACCCGCGCACGGCCGTCTGGGCGTTCGCGAGCGGCGCGCGCGCGCGCGTCGGCTACCCGAACAAGGGCTGGCGCTCGGCGCTCTACACGCACCACGCGCGGCCGCGCACGCTTTCGGCGACCGGCTTCCACCTCGCATCGCTCGCCGCGCTCGGCTGGACGGTGCCGCCGTCGCCCGCGACGCCGCGCCTGCGGATCGCGGAAGCGGCGCGCGGGGAGGCGCGCGCGGCGCTGCGCGCGCTCGGCGTGCCGGAGGGCGCGACGCTCGTCGGCTTCCACCCCGGCGCGCGCTGGCCGACGCGCCGCTGGGCCCCTGAGCGCCACGCGGCGCTCGCCGCGCGAGCGCTCGCGGCGCGACCGGATGCGGTGGCGCTGTTCACCGCGGGCCCGGGAGAGGAGCCCACCGCGCGGGCGTGCGCCGCGGGACTGCCCGCGGGCCGTGCGTTCGCGATCGAGGGCTGGCCGCTGAAGCGCTTCGTCGCGCTGCAGTCGCTCTGCGCGGCGTTCGTCTGCGGCGACACGGGGCCGCTCCACACCGCGGCGGCGAGCGGCGCCCGCACGCTGGGCCTGATGAGCCGCAACCGGCCCGCGATGTTCTTCCCCTACCCGGAATCCGGGGGGCATCGCGCCTTCTGGGCGCGGGTCGAGTGCAGCCCGTGCCACCGCGACACGTGCGACGACCTGCGCTGCCTCGAGCGGCTCACGGTCGAGGGCGCCTGGGCGCGGCTCGGGCCGATGCTGGAGGCGGCGGCGCGCTGACCGGCGCGCTGCCGCCCGCAGGCTACTGCGCGGTCAGCTGCACGAGGCCGACGCTCGTCGTCTGCCCCACCGTCACGCTGACGCCGGCCAGCGTCGTGTCGCGCCACCCGGCGGGGGCCTGGATCGCGACGTCGTACAGGCCCGGCGGCAGGAGCGACATGCGGAACGCGCCCGACGTGTCGGGGAACGCCGTGGCGATCGTGTCGGCGCCGGAGATCGCGCGCACCGTGGACGCCGGGCTGGCCGGGGCCACCGTGCCGGCGATCGAGCCGGTCGTCCGGATCACCTCCACCTTCACGGTGGGCTTGAGCATGAGCACGCCGCTGCCCGTCGCGTGGATCGAGCGCGCGGCGTCGAAGTCGATCCCGAGGTCCACGTTGCCGCCCGCGGGCACGTCGTACTCGCCGATGAGCTTGAGCCCGGTCTGGAGGCCGCTCGGCACCGTGAGGTCGCGCCGGACGCCGTTCTCGACAACGTAGGAGCCCGGGTTGAGGCGCAGCCGGACCTGCGTGTAGTGGCCGGCCGGGACCATCACCTGACCGAGGGTCGCGAACACGCCGTTGCGAAGCTGGAGGAGGTCGTAGCTCGGGGCGGCGGGCGTGAAGGTGGTCCAGTCACCGGAGGAATCGGCTGCCCCGGTGTGGATCGCCACGTCCCGGATGGCCAGCACGACGGAATCGTAGGCGGCCGGAGCGTCCGTGAGCATCACGCGCACGGTGCCCATTCCGGGGCGGGTCGAGGTGCTGCACCCCGCGGCGAGCGCGGCGATGCCGGCGAGGGTGATGAGGAGCAGCGCGGCTCTTCGCATGGCGAAAACCTCCCTGGGGTGGCGGTCGCTCAGGTGCAGGGCGTTCGCGGGGAAAGCGAAAGGACCCCGGAAGTCTAGCCCGGAGAGGCGCGCCTGTCTGTCACGCCCTTGTCCCGGATCGGGCCAATTCCGGGATTTCCCCGACGTTCCGGGGGCGGCCCACGCAGGGGCGCTGCCCGTGCTAGGTTGCGGCTCTCGTCCCTCGCGCGCGCCCACCCCCTTACGGAGAACGGACATGCCGAGCCCCATCGTGACCTTCACCTCGGATTTCGGCTCGCAGGACTGGTTCGTGGGGGTGGTGCACGGGGTGCTCGCCTCGATCGCGCCCACCGCGCCCATCGTGGACCTCAACCACGCGATCGTTCCCGGCGACGTGGTGCGCGGCGCGTTCCTGCTCGAAGCCGCGGCCCCCGACTTCCCCCCGGGCACGGTGCACCTCGCGGTCGTGGATCCGGGCGTCGGCACGGAGCGGCGCGCGCTGGCGGCCCGCGCCCACGGCCAGGTCTTCGTCGGGCCCGACAACGGCCTGCTCGAGTGGGCGCTGTGCGACCCCAGGGCCGAGGTACACGTGCTGAGCGAGAAGCGCTGGTTCCGCACGCCGGTCAGCCGCACGTTCCACGGCCGCGACGTGTTCGCCCCGGTCGCCGCCCACGCCGCGCTGGGAGTGGCGCTCGCCGAGTTCGGGCCGCGCGTCCAGGACCCCACGCGGCTGCCGCAGCTGCGCCCGGAGGCGCACGAGGGCTCGGTGACGGGACGCGTCGTGTTCATCGACCGGTTCGGCAATGCGCTCACGAACCTCACGGAGGAGGTGCTTCGCAAGGCCCTCGGCGAGGGTCCGGTCGGGGGGCTCACGGTCTCGATCCCCGGCCGGTCGATCGCGGGCCTTGCGCGCTCCTACGGCGACGCGCCGGTCGGCACGCTCGTCGCCATCCTCGGATCGAGCGGGCGGCTCGAGATCGCGCAGGTGGGCGGCGACGCGAGCGGCCGTCTCGGGCTCGGTCTCGGCGATCCCGTCACGGTCCGCGCCGCGGCGCGCCCCTGACGGCGGCTTGAGTCCGGCCCGCTCCCCCGGCATTCTCGCCACGGTTCGAGGCCCGACGTGCCGATACCTCGAGGCGCACCCCGGGTCCCTGCGCCTGCGGGTCCCCCGACCCGGCCCTGGACGCTCACCCCTCGCCCTTATCCGACCATGAACCCACGTCCGACCGCGGGCGGCCTCACGGGTCCGCCCATCGCCGAACGAATTCCGCGCGCCACGACACTGCACGGCGAGACGCGCACCGACGACTACGCCTGGCTCCAGGACCGCACGAGCGCGGCCACGATCCGCCACCTGGAGGCCGAGAACGCCTGGACCGCGGCGGCGACGCGGGACTGGCGACCGCTCGAGAAGGCGCTCTACGCCGAGATGCTCGGGCGCATCCAGCAGACCGACCTCTCGGTGCCCTACCGCCGCTCGGGCTGGCTCTGGTACACGCGCACGGTCGAGGGCCGGCAGTACCCGATCCACTGCCGCCGCCGCGACGAGGGTGCGCCCGAGGAGGTCGTGCTCGACGTGAACGCGCTGGCGCAGGGCCACACGTTCATGGCGCTCGGCGACTACGAGGCGGGCCCCGACGCGCGGCTCCTGGCCTTCACGACCGACGCGAGCGGTTACCGCCAGTACGCGCTGCACGTGAAGGACCTCGCGACCGGCCGGACGACCGAGGACCTCGCCGAGCGCGTGACGAGCGTCGCGTGGAGCGCCGACGGCTCAACGCTCTTCTACACGCAGGAGGACCCCGTCTCGAAGCGCAGCGACACTCTCTGGCGGCACCGCCTCGGCGGTCCGCACGAGAAGCTCCACTTCGAGCCCGACGAGCGCTTCGAACTCCACGTCGCGCTCTCGCGAAGCCGCGAGTGGATCGTGCAGACGCGGTCCAGCCACACGACCAGCGAGGTCGCGGTGCTGCCGGCCGCCGAGCCCGGCGGCTCGTGGCGCCTGGTCGCCCCGAGGCGGCAGGACGTCGAGTACTACCTCGACCACCGCAGCGGCCACTTCTGGATCCGCGCGAACGACACGGGGCGCAACTTCCGGGTCGTGATCGCGCCCGTGGACGCGCCCGGGCCGGATCACTGGCGCGAGGTCGTGCCCCACCGGGACGCCGTGATGGTGACCGACCTGCACTGCTTCCGCGACCGCGTCGTGCTCGTCGAGCGCGAGCGGGCGCTGCCGCAGGTCGCGGTGCTCGACCCGACAGGCGGCGCGATGCGCCGCGCGGCCTTCCCCGAGGCGGCCTACAGCGTCGGACCGGCTGCGAACGAGGAGTTCGACGCGGGCGCGTTCCGCTACGCCTACCAGTCGTTCGTCACGCCACCCTCGGTGTTCGACCTCGACCTCGCGACGCTCGAGTCGCGGTTCCTCAAGCGGCAGGAGGTTCTCGGCGGCTGGGATCCCGCGCGCTACGCGATCGAGCGGATCGAGATCGGGGCGCGCGACGGCACGAAGGTGCCGGTCACGCTGCTCCTCCGGCGCGGCACGCCGCGCGACGGCTCGGCGCCGTGCCTGCTCTACGCGTACGGCTCCTACGGCATCCCGAGCCACGTCACGTTCAACTCGAACCGCTTCTCGCTCGTGGACCGCGGGGTCGTCTACGCGCTCGCCCACATCCGCGGCGGGGGCGACCTCGGCAAGGCCTGGCACGACGCGGGGCGGATGGCGAACAAGATGAACACGTTCACGGACTTCGTGGACGCGGCCGCGGCCCTCGTGGAGGCGAAGTGGACGAGCCCGGACCGGCTCGTGGCCCAGGGCGGGAGCGCCGGCGGCCTGCTCATGGGCGCCGTCGCGAACCTGCGGCCGGATCTCTTTCGAGGCATCCTCTCGCTGGTACCGTTCGTGGACGTGCTCAACACGATGCTCGACGAGTCGCTGCCGCTCACCGTCGGCGAGTTCGAGGAGTGGGGCAACCCGAAGGTGCCCGAGCAGTACGGGTGGATGCGCCGCTATTCGCCCTACGACAACCTCGAGGCAAAGGCCTACCCCGCGATGCTGATCAAGACCAGCCTGAACGATTCTCAGGTGGGCTACTGGGAGCCGGCGAAGTACGTCGCGAAGCTGCGGGCGCTCAAGACCGATGCGAACCCGGTGCTCTTCAAGTGCAACATGGGCGCGGGCCACGGTGGGTCGAGCGGACGCTACGACGCGTTGCGCGACATCGCGTTCGACTACGCCTGGATCCTCCACACGGTCGGGCGCGCCGGCGCGTCGCCGCGGGCCTGAGCCCGCCGGCCCGGCCGCGACCCGGAACGGACGGCGCCCCGGCGGATCGGTCCGCCGGGGCGCCGTGCTCTCGGTCGGCGTCGCGCGCCGCGGCCGGTCAGCGCGACAGGCCCTTCTTCTGCGCGGTCGCGGCCTCGGCCATGAGCGCCTGCGCCTTCGGGAACAGCCCGAGCGCGGTGTTCAGCTGCTCGTCGTCCTCGATCGCGATCTTGTACCGCTCGAGCGAGCCGAACTCGGCGCTCGCCAGCTCCGCCCTCACCTGGTGGAGCATGAAGTCCTTCTCGGCCGCGAACGTCGAGTCGTTCATCGCCACCTTCTTCGCCTCCACCGTCTCCCGCAGCGACTTCCACTCGGGGTCGGTGAGCTCGAACTGCGGGCCGAAGCTCGCGGGCGTGAACTTCTCCTTCGCGTGGTCGTGCAGGTACACGTGCGTGGCGTACTCGAAGCCGACGCGCTTCGTGATGAACTCCACCTCGGGCCGGGTCAGGTTCGGCGGGTCCTTGATCACGACGTCCGGGTAGATGCCGCCGCCGCCGTAGACCGTGCGGCCGGCCGCGGTCTCGAACTTCGGCCGGGTGTGCAGCGCGGAGTCCGAGGGCACGTCCTGCTCGAACGCGGCGGCCTGGTAGTCGGCCTGGTCCTCGAACTTGTTGTAGTCGCGCTGGATCCCGCGGCCGCTCGGCGTGTAGTAGCGGGCGATGGTGAGCAGGAGCTTGCCCTGGCTCATGTTCATCTGGTTCTGCACGAGCCCCTTGCCGAACGTGTTGATGCCGACGATGAGGCCGCGGTCGAGGTCCTGGATCGCGCCCGAGACGATCTCGCTCGCGGACGCGCTGCCGTGGTCCACGAGCACCACGAGCGGGCCCTGGGTCCACTTCCCGGGGCGGTTCGTCGAGTAGTAGTCGGCGTTGGCGGACGGGATCCGGCCGCGCGTGTAGACGAGGCGCTTGTTGTCCGGGATGAGCTGGTCGAGCACGTCCACCGCCTGCGAGAGCAGGCCGCCCGAGTTCGAGCGCAGGTCGATGAGCAGGCTCTTCATGCCCTGCGCCCGCAGCTTCGTGAGCGCCTTCTCGAGCTCGTCGCCGGTCGTCTGGGCGAAGCGGATGATACGCACGTAGCCGACGCCCGGGCGGATCATGAACGAGTACGGGATGCTCTCGATGGGGATCTTCGCGCGCTCGATCGTGAAGTGGAGCGGCTCGGGCTCGTCCTCGCGCTCGATCGTGACGTTGACCGTGCTGCCGTCGGGCCCCCGGAGCGACTTGAAGACGTCGTCCGTGGTCAGGCCCTTCTTGAGCGGCTGGCCGTTGATCTCGAAGATCTTGTCGCCAGCGCGGATGCCCAGCCGGTAGGCGGGCGTGCCCTCGATCGGCGAGATGACCACGATCTTGTTGTCGATAATGTCGAACTGGACACCGATGCCCGAGTACTCGCCGTGGAACTGTTCGTCCATGGCCTGGGCGCGCTTCTCCGGCAGGAACTGCGTGTGCGGGTCGAGCGTCCTCAGCATGCCGTCGATGGCGCCGTGGATGAGCTTCTCGTTGTCGGGCGGATCGACGTAGTTGTTCTGGACCAGGTAGAGCACGTTCGAGAACAGGTCCAGGTTGCTGCGGAGGTCGTCGGTGGCCTGCAGGGCGCGCGCGAGGCCGAAGCCGAGCAGCAGCGAGAGCGCCATCGCAACGGCCAGCGGCCCGAGGTTCGAGCGTTTCGGTGCCATGATCTGGAGAACTCCCCGGGTCAGCGGATCCGGCCCGCCGCGGCGCGAGCCTTGAGGGACTGCAACCGTTCGACGGCCGCCTCAAGCGTCTCGCGTTTCCTGGCGAAATGGAAGCGGAGACGTTGCCGGCCGGCCGCCGGATCGGAGTAGAAGCTCGAGCCGGGCACGCCGGCGACGCCCACGTCCGTCACGAGGAACCGTGCGAACGTCACGTCGTCGTCGAACCCGAAGCCCGAGATGTCGGTCATGCAGTAGTAGGCGCCCTTCGGCTCGAACACGCGGAACCCGGCCTCGGCCAGGGCCGGCACCAGGAAGGCGCGCTTCTCGCGGTAGCCCGCGACGAGCCGGGCGTAGTACTCGTCCGGCATCCCCAGCGCCACCGCCGCCGCCTCCTGCAGCGGGGCCGGCGCGCCGACGGTCAGGAAGTCGTGCACCTTGCGGATCGCGTCCGTGAGCGCCGGCGGCGCCAGGCACCAGCCGATGCGCCAGCCCGTCACGCTCCACGTCTTCGAGAGGCCCGAGATCGTCACCGTCCGCTCGCGCATGCCCTCGAGCGTCGCCATCGAGACGTGCTCGCCCTCGTAGACGATGTGCTCGTAGATCTCGTCGGTCACCGCGATCACGTTCCACTTCCGGCAGAGCGCGGCGATGGACTCGAGCTCGGCGCGCGTGAACACCTTGCCGGTCGGGTTGTTCGGCGTGTTCACGACGATGGCCCGCGTGCGGTCGTTGAAGGCGGCCGCCAGCTCGGCCGGGTCGAACGTCCAGTCGGGCTCGCGCAGGCGCACGAACCGCGGCGTGGCGCCCGAGAGGATCGCGTCCGGGCCGTAGTTTTCGTAGTAGGGCTCGAAGACGATCACCTCGTCGCCGGGGTCCACGAGCGCCATCATCGTCGAGGCCATGCACTCGGTCGCGCCGCAGCAGACCGCGACCTCGCGCTCCGGGTCGAACGCGAGCCCGGTGAATCGCCGCTGCTTCGCGACGAGCGCGTCGCGCAGGCGCTTCGCGCCCCAGGTGATCGCGTACTGGTTCACGTCCGCCAGCACCGCGCGGGCCGCCTCCTGCTTGATCTCCTCCGGCGCGGGGAAGTCGGGGAACCCCTGCGAGAGGTTCACGGCCCCGTGCGCGTTCGAGAGCCGCGTCATCTCGCGAATGACGCTTTCGGTGAAGCGCAGGCTCTTCGTCGAGACGCGTGGCTCGCTCATCGCGGGGTCTGCACTCCGCCCGCCACGAACTGGTAGCTGGAGACCAGCGACTCGAAGGCGGGCAGGGCGCTGCGGAAGCCGGCCGGGTTGCGCGCCTGCAGGACCAGCAGCATCACGAGCTGGTCCTCGGGGACGTAGGCCACGGCCTCGGTCGGCTCGCCTCCCTTCGAGGAGAAGTAGCGCACCTCGGCTGACTTCGCCTTCGCCGTCCGGATCGGCTTCTCCTCGGTCACGCGCCCCTGTGGGAACTGCTGGCGGAACGACAGCACGTCGCGCTCGATCATCTGGCGGAGCGTCAGGCGGCGCTCGGGGTCCTGGTGGAGCGGGTTCACGTACATCACCGTCGGCGAGGTGTCCCACTTCTGGCCCTTCGGGTAGAGCACGACGCGGATCCGCTGGCCCAGTCCGGAGGTGTCGTCCACGGTCCAGCCCTCCGGCGGGACGACCGCGAAGACGTGGTCGTCGCCGTAGAGCAGCGTGAGGGCGCCCTTCGCCGCCTTCGGGGCGGGGGCCTTCGCCGGCGCGGCCGGGGCGGCCGCCGCTGCGGCGGGCAGGATGCAAAGCAGGGAAAGGGCGATGCCGAGGCGCGGGATGGACGGGAGCTTCAGCGGAACCTCCGTGGGGCTGCCGGGAACCCGGCGAGGGGGGTGCGTCCGGGCAAGTGTAGACGCTCGCGTGGCATCCCCCAACTTGCGTTTTGCACGACCGCCGCCCGTGGCCCTCCGGGCGCGGGCCCGGCGCGCAGTCGTGGCGATTCGTTGACACTCCGGCGGGCCTCGCGCAGGCTGCGCGACCGCATGGATGCCCAGCGTGCCATCGCCCGACGCACCGTGATCGGGCTCCCCCCCGGCGGTCTGACACCCGCCTGGGAGAGGGACTTCGCCGCCTACCCGCCCGCGGGCGTCATCGTCTTCGCCCGCGACTTCGCCGACCTCGTGGCGCTCCGGGAGCTGACGCGCCGGCTGCGGGGGCTCGCCGCTCCCCGCCGCATCTTCGTCTCGCTGGACGAGGAGGGCGGCTGGGTCTCGCAGCTCGCCGGCCACCTCGAGGTGCCGCCCAACGCGGCGCTGCTCGCGCGCGGCGCGGCCTCGGGCGACGTCGCCTGGGCGAGCGCCGTGACGGGGCGCCGCCTGCGGGCGCTCGGCTTCGACTGGAACTTCGCGCCCGTCGCCGACGTGCACAGCGAGCCCGACAACCCGGTCATCGGCCCGCGCGCCTGGGGCGCGACGCCGGAGGCCGCCGGGGGCGCGATCGCCGGGGTGCTGGCCGGGCTGCGGGAGGCCCGCGTGGCCTCGTGCCTGAAGCACTTCCCCGGACACGGGGACACGCGCACGGACTCGCACCTCGCGCTGCCGGTCTGCGACGCCGACCTCGCGACGCTCGAATCCCGCGAGCTGGCGACCTTCCGCGCGCACCTCGCGGCGGCCGACTCGGTGATGACGGCGCACGTCGTCTACCCCGCGCTCGATCCCGACCGTCCGGCCACCTACTCGCCCGCGATCGTCACGGAGCTCCTGCGCGGCCGGCTCGGCTTCGGCGGCGTGTGCGTGACCGACGCGCTCGAGATGCAGGGCGCGGCGGCGGGCCGCACGCCCGCGGAGGCCGGCGCGCTCGCGCTCGCCGCCGGCTGCGACCTGCTCCTCTACGCGCACTGGAACGAAGACGTGCGGCGCGCCCGGCTGCAGATGGCCGACGCGCTCGTCGAGGGCCGGATCGATCGCGCGCCGTTCGACGCCGCGCGGCCCCGGCTCGCCGCGTTCGACGCCGGCCGGCCCGCCCCCGGGGACGACGAACTGGCCGCGCCGCTCGAATCGCTGGCGCCGCCCGACTGGACGACCCGGCTCGAGGCGATCGTCGCGCGCGGACTGCTCGTCGAGGGCGCGCTGCCGGCGGCCGCCACGACGGGCGACTGGGCCGTGGACGCCCCCGCGTTCGCGCACGGCCCGGGCTTCGCCGCCGACCTCGCGGCCGCCGGCGTGACCTCGGGCGGCGCCGCGCCGACCGCGCAGGTCGTCGCCGTGGCGAGCCGCGTGCCGCTTTCGCCCGACGCGCTGGCGGACCTGCGCCGCCGGTGCGCGGAGCGCCCGACGGTCCTCGTCGGCCTGCAGAACGACGCGTTCCTCGCGCGGGTCCCCGAGGCCGCCGTGCGCGTGAGCGCCGCCGACGCGACGCCGCTCACGCGCCGCGTCGTCGCCCGGCGGCTCGCCGCGCTGCGGCGCGGTGCGTGAGGGGCGCGGTCAGTACGAGACGTGGAGCTGCAGGTACGCCTGCGACTCGTTCTTGATCTCGGCGCCGAGAGGCGTGCGGTCCGCGACCGGGTCGATCAGGCGCATCGTCCAGCGCAGTTCGGCGAACGGCACCGGCACCCATTCGCCCTCGAGCGCCCAGCGGTTCCAGCTGTTCAGCCGGCGCGTCGTCGCGTCGCTCGAGCGGTCGAGCTCGAGGCGGTCGTAGCGCACCCGCACGTTGTACGCGCGGTGCGGCGCCCAGTCGGCCTCGACGAAGCCGGCGAGCAGGTTCCTGCGGCTGACGGCGCCCGCGGCCCACGCCTGGTCCGTGCCCGCCGCGATCTCGCCGACCACCGCGAACGGCCCGCGATGCGTGAGGAGGTAGTACCCCCAGCGCGACGACCGCACGCTGCGTCCCGTCCCGGTCGGGGCCCAGTCGTCATAGACCGAGATCGCGCCCTGGTAGGACGGGGCGTTGTAGCCGAGCTTCGCCGCCACGGCCTGCGGGTGCCGGTTCGTGGTCGGCGGGCTGTTGTTGGTCGAGGAGCTGCCGTTCGTGAAGGACGCGCGGCCGGAGAGGCCGCCGTGCGAGCCGCCCAGCTCGACGCCGCGGTCCACCGTGCGCGGGTCGTACGGCAGGAAGCGCCCGCCCCCCTGGTAGTCGAGGAACGAGTTGCGCGTCGCGACCGTGTGGTCCGCCATGCGCAGCCCGAACGGCACGCGGAACTGCCCCGCCTTCAGGTAGTGCTCGCCCCCGAGGCCGATCATCGCGAACGCGTCGCGCGACTGGAACGTCGCCTGCCCCGAGACGGGTTCGGCGTTGTAGACCAGCGTCAGCCGCGGGTGCGGCTGGAACACGGTGGTGAGCGCGTTCTCCATGTTCCAGAAGCCCACGTGGTCCACGCCGCTGTCCTGGAGCTGACGGTTCGCGAGCAGCATGAAACGCTGGTTCACGCCGAAGTAGAGCGGGAAGTCGTCGCTCACGCGGTTGCGCAGGTTCAGGTCCTTCCACGCCCCGTCGGTCTCGGGCTCGAGCGAGTGGCGGTTCTTCGCGAACAGGAAGCCGAACTCGTTTCGGGGGCCCCCGCCGTTGGGATCGAAATGGCACGACTGGCACGGGAGCCCGGTGCGCGCGGCGTAGAGCGGCACGGTGACGCCCGCGCGCGGCGCGAGGAAGAGGGCGGCGAGGCTGGCGACGGGCAGCAGGAACGGCACGCAACGCGGCAGGCGGGCCATGGCGGGTCTC
>CAZPVG010000036.1:0-41352 GCA_964589945.1 uncultured bacterium | reverse complement strand
GCCCGACGCGGCATTCGCCCACTCGCGCCGCGCGCCTTCGGCTCCCTACCCGCCGCCCTGCGCCGCGCCCGCCGCGGGCGGGCCGTCTCCGAGAATCTGGAGCAGCTTCTGCCTCAGCTTGCGCGGGCTGAACGGCTTGGTCAGGAACTCGTCGGCGCCCATCTCCATCGCCCGCCGCTCGTCCTCTTCCTGGCCTCTCGCCGTCAGGATCACCACGTAGGCAGCGCTCGTGGCCGGGTCGGATTTCAGCCGGCGACAGACTTCGTCCCCCGACATTCCCGGCATCATGATGTCGAGCAGCACGAAGTCCGGCTTCTCGCGACGCGCGGTGGCCAGGGCGGCGTCGCCGTCCTCCGCCGTCAGGACCTCGAAGCCCGCCTTCCGAACGACATAGGACACCGACTCGATCATGTAGGGTTCGTCGTCGCACACCAGCACACGCTTAGGCACGGCGCGGGTCCTCCGGAGTCGTCTCCCCCTGCGCGGATCCGCCGCCCTCCGGCGGGGCCGGCGAGCCGGAGCCGGTCGCGAGGGGGAAGATGATGTGAAACGTCGAGCCCTGCCCGGGCGGACTCTCCGCCCAGATCCGGCCGCCATGGTATTCGGTGATCTCGCGGCTGATGGCCAGCCCCAGGCCGGTGCCCGTGCGGCCGCGCTTTCGGCGCGTGCCCGCCTGGTGGAAGCGCTCGAAGATGCGCTCGAGCTGCTCGGGCGGGATCCCGTCGCCCTCGTCCTGCACGGAGACGTGAATCGTGCCGGTCCGGCCGTCGGTGGATTCGGCCGTTTCGCGGCAGCGGATCGCGATCCGCTGTCCGTCGCTGCTCGCGTGGATGGCGTTGTCGAGCACGTTGTAGAGCACTTCCTGCAGACGGTCGCGATCGCCGCGGATTCGGGCGTCGCCGCAGTCCAGGTGGCGCTCGAGGCGAATCTGCTTGTCCATCAGCGCCGGCAGCAGGCCGTCGGTCACCGCCTCGACCATGTCCGCGACCGGAAAGTCCGCCATGCGCCAGAGCATCTGCCCGGACTCGATGCGTGACAGGTCGAGCACGTTCTTGATCAGCCGGCCGAGCCGGTCGCTCTCGGCGTCGATGATCTTGAGGAAGCGCCGCACTTCCTCGGAAGCGCCCTGTTCCTCGAACTCGTCGTGCAGGATCTCGGCGAACGCCTTGATGGAGGCGAGGGGCGTCCGGAACTCGTGCGAGACCGTCGCCAGGAAGTTCGACTTGAGGCGGTCCAGCTCCTTCAGCTCCTGATTCGCCCGGGCGAGGGCCGCATTGAGGGACTCGAGCTCGCTCGTGCGCTCGTGCACCCGGCTCTCCAGGGAGCGGTTCAGGGCGTCGAGCTCGGTGGCGGTCTGCTCGCGCATGGCGATGTTGCGCCGAAGTGACTCGGTCATGACGTTGAACGCCTGCGCCAGCGACTCGATCTCGTCGTGCGTCTCGGCGCGGATCGGGGGTCCGAGCAGGTCGCCGCCGGCAATGCGCTGCGCCCCGACGGTGACCTTCTTGATCGAGCGCGAGAGCCGTCCGCTCGCGACCACGAGCACGGTCGCCGCCAGCAGGAGCACGACCGTGACGATCACGAGGTTCAGCAGCGCCGCACGGCGCGCCTCGCTCACGAACTCTCCCGGCTCGGCGGTGGCCACGATCCTCCAGGGCGTGACGGCGGCATCGAGGGCCATCACCACCCGCCGGCCGCGCGGGTCCTTCGTCCAGCGTCGGCCCTGGGAACCGCCGGGAGGCACCGGGACCGCCACGCTCGAGAGATCCCGGTCCACCTCGCCCAGCCGGCGGCCGATCCACTCACGCCGCGTATGGTAGAGCACCTGTTCTCCCACCCGGGTGATCACCGCGAGCTCTCCCCGCTCGCCGAAGCGACGGCTCGCCCAGTCCGGCGGCCAGAGGTGCTGCGCCCGGATCCTCGCCAGGACGTACCCGAGTCGGACCTCGGCATGCTCGTTCGACTGCACCGGCATGAGCACCGAGACGGACGGCGCGATGCCCGCCTCGATCGGATCCACCTGCAGCAGGAACGCCCCGGCCTCGAGCCGGGATCCGCTCCGGAAGATCTGGCGGTCGGAGTCCCGGAAGCCGGCGGCCCCGGCGGACGGGCCGACCGGCGAGGCGGGCTGGTCCTCCGGCCGGTTGGTGTCGGGCCCGAGCCCCGGGACGTATCCCCGCGATCCGGAGGCCGCACGGATCTCGTCGCGGGTGAGGCTCGCCCCGGTCCGCCCGTACAGCAGGAGCGGCTCGCCGCGGGCGTCGGCCAGGACGATCTCGTCGTAGTACTCCCCGTACTGGAGGAACAGCCGGCCCAGGTAGAGCCGCAGGGTACCGAGGGCCGCGGCCTCCGACTCCGTCCTTCCCGCGTCCGCCTGCGCGAGATAGTCCTGCACCGGCTGGTTCGAGACGAGCAGGCGGTCGTGGATGCGCACGTCCAGCCGGTGATCCAGCTCCGCCCGCACCGACTGGGCGATCCGTGCGGTGCGGTTGCCCGCCATCTCCGCGACCGCGCGCGTGGAGCTGCCGTAGAGGATGACTCCGAGGAGGCCCATCGGGATCACCGTCGCTCCCACGAACACGAGGAGGAGCTTCGCCCGGATGGAGCGCGGTCGGAACGACATCAGTCCTCCGTGGGATGGCCGCGCCGGAGGCGGGGACGCGAGGTCTCGTCGTCCCGACCGCACGCCCGTCGGAAGCCCTGAGCGGGCGGGCGGCGTCCTTCCCGGCACGCGGTGCGTCGCACGATGGCGGACCGCGGCCACGCCCGGCAAGTCCCGCGGATCGGCGGAGCCCTCGCCCGGCCCGGGCTCGTCCGTTCGTTTCGGGCGGCCGCTGCCGCGGCCCCCTCTCACGGGTGGGCGTCGCCGTCGGGACGCCGCACCCGCACCGCCGTCACAGGCAGCCGTCCAGGAGGAACTGGCCGTACCTCGGAGTCCACGGCGACGGATGCGAGGCGGCCACCGTCGAGAGCCGTTCCCGGGCGCGGATGACGTAGAGGTCGAAGCTGTCCTTGCCGTCCATCACGACGACGCCGGCCGGATAGAAGAGCTTCTCGTACTTCTCCGCGCCGGCGGCGAACCGGTACAGCATGTCCTTGCCCGACGCCGTGCGCGTCCCGCGGCCGATCTCCGTCACGGCGCCGCCGTCGAGCGCGAGCGTCTGGACCACCCAGCTCTTGCCCGAGCCGCGCAGCAGCACGAGCGTCCTGCCGTCGTCGGTCCAGAACATCGGCCAGACGAACCCCTTGCTCTCGAGCAGGCGCGCGCGCCGCCCGGGCTCGGCGATGGACGTGCTCCAGATCTCGAAGTGCCCGTCCTCGCGGTAGGAGACGTAGGCCACGCGGTCCGACCCCGGCGACCAGACGCCGCCCTCGCACTTCTCGCCCTTCGGCGTGATCGAGCGCGTCAGTCCCCCGTGCGCCGGCACGATCGCGACGTCGAGTCCGTGGCCGCCCGTCTGGGTGAACAGGATGAACCGTCCGTCGGGGGACCATCGGGGCTCGACCTCCTCCCCCGGTTCCACGGTGACGCGCGCGAGCCCTTCTCCGTCGCGGCCGATCCGGTAGACGTCCATCTTGGCCGAGCCGTCACTTCCACTGAACGCGAGGTGCCGGCTGTCGGGTGACCAGGCGATCATCTCGCTGCCCATGCTGGGAAGCGTCACGCCCTTCAGGTCGAGCTCCTTCACTTCGCCGCCGGCCGAGGGCACGACGCACAGGCTCGGGCTCCCCGGCGTCCCGGGGCCGCCCCGCGGCCGCCGGAGGAAGGCGACGGACTTGCCGTCCGGCGAGGCCACCGGCGAGTAGTCCGTCGCGGGCCCGTCGGTGAGCTGGCGCCGGCCGGCATCGCCGGCCGCGCCCGCGTACAGGTGCGAGGTCGTGGTGCCGCGAACGAATGCCAGCCCCTCGCCGTCGCGGGACCATGCGGGCTGCCCCTCTTCCTGCGGGTCCTCGACCAGGGGCCTGGCCCTCGTGGTGGCCGGATCGTAGAGCCAGAGATCCGACTGCCCGCCGGTGGCCACCACGTAGGCCAGCATGCCGCCGTCGGGCGCCCAGGCCGGCTGGCGCTTCCTGCCCTCCGGCAGCGGCAACGGCGAATAGGTGCGCGTCGTCGAGGACCAGATCGCGATCGTGTTGACCGGGGCGAGGTAGGACGGGGCGGCGACGACCGTCACGTCACCCGGCCGCGGCCCGAACACGGCGTCCTCCTCCCAGCTCGTCGTTTCGGCCAGGTACTCGAGCTTGCGATCCGCCTTCTGGAACGCGATGTCCCGGTTGTCCCGGTTGAACCGCGAGACGAGCGCCGTTTGGCCGTCGGGGGTGATCGCGAGCACCCGGGTCAGCGGGTCACCCTCGCGGAGCCGGCGAACCGAGCCGTCGAGCCCGAGGTAATAGAGGTTGCGGCCCTCCGCCTCGAGGCAAAGGAGGCCCCTGTCGTCGGGCGACCACTCGAGCGGGTAGAGCGACAGGCTGTCCGGCGAGACCTTCGTGGGCTGGCCTCCGGTCCGCGGAATGACGTAGGTCGCGTACACGTCCCGCCCGCCGTCCGCGTGGGCGGCGTACGCGATCCGCGTGTTGTCGTGCGAATACCTCGGGTAGTACTTGGGGGCCCCGTCGGTCGTCAGGCGAATCTCCCGGCCTTCGGTCGCGGCGGAGCTCCTGCCGCCGCAGCCGGAAAACGCCGCGATCGTGGCGGCAGCGAGGAGTGCGGCTCCCGCTGCCGGCACGATCGCCCTCGCGGCGACTCGGACCCGACTCGTCGCTCCAAGCCCGCTCTGCAATCTCATTGGCTGGCCTTTCGCTGGCTGGCTCACCGGTCACCCGGCGGCTCGCGCTGCGCGCGCACGCCGGGCCTGCCACACGGGTGTGTCACGTCCCGAAAGCGCCGATATCCGCAAGTGGCGTGCCGGGGCTCAGTTGCCGTCGGGTCGTTGCACGACAGCGGGTTGGAGGCTTCCAGGTCGAACGAGTGGCGGACGCCCTGTCACGTCGAGTGACGCTTGTCACGCCAGCTCGCGAGCCGGAGGAGGTCGTGCTTGCGCAACTTGTTGTGCAGGTTGGTGCGCGAGATGCCGAGCAGCTCGGCCGCGTGGGAGACGACCCCGGCACTGCGTTCGAGGGCGGCCAGCAGCAGGCGCTTCTCGTACTCGTTCACGGCGTCCGGCAGCGGGGCGTCGGGAACTTCCGTCTCCCGGTCCCCCACCGGCGCCCCCGCCAGGGGCGGCAGGTCTTCGCGTTCGATGCGGGTGCCGGAGGTCTTCAGGAGCACCCCCCGCTCGATCACGTTCCGAAGCTCCCTCACGTTGCCGGGCCAGGGGTGGTCCACCAGTGCCTGCTCGGCGCCGGGCGAGAACCCGTCGATCCGCCGGTTGGTCTCGCGGCCCAGCTCGGCCAGGAAGCGCCGGGCGAGCGGCAGGATGTCCTCCCGTCGCAGCCGGAGCGGCGGAATCGTGAGGCTGATCACGTTCAGGCGGTAGAACAGGTCCTCTCGGAACTGGCCCTTGCGCACGGCGGCGGCGAGATCCGCGTTGGTCGCGGCGATGACCCGCGCGTCCACCGGACGGTCGCGATTCTCGCCCACTCTCCGCACCCGGTGCCGCTCGAGCACCGAGAGCAGCTTGACCTGCATCTCGGTCGGGAGCTCCCCGACCTCGTCGAGCAGCACGGTTCCGCCCTCCGCTTCCTCGAACAACCCGGCCCGATCGCGACCCGCTCCCGTGAAGGCGCCGCGCGCGTGCCCGAACAGCTCGCTCTCGATGAGCCCCGGCGGGATGGCGCCGCAGTTGATCTCGACGAACGGCCCGTCCCGGCGCGCGCTGAGGCGGTGGAGGATGCGGGCGATCAGGCTCTTGCCCGTGCCGCTCTCGCCCAGCATGAGCACCGTGGCGCCCGTCGCCGCGGCGCTCTCGACCTGGGCCGCGAGCCGGTTCATCGCCGGGCTCTCGCCCCGGATCCACGACAGGTCCGGACGCTGGCGGGGGTCGGACTCCAGCCGCTCGACCCGCTTCCCGAGACGCCGCGCCTCGTCCTTCAGGCGCTGGAGCAGCATGGCGTTCTTGATGAAGAGCGCGGCCTGGATCGCGAGCGTCGAGAGGAGCTTCCGGTCGCCGGCGGTGAAGACGTCCCCGTCCCGGCGTTTGCCCAGCGCGATCGTCCCCACGACCTCGGTGTTCACGACCAGCGGGCAGGCCAGGAACGCGCGCGGCAGGTCGCCCGCGCGCAGCTCGACCGGCGGAACCGCCGACGCCGCCCGGCGCGCGAGCAGGTCGCCGAGATCGTCCACGAGCAGCGGCTGTGACCCGTCGCGGACGAGGGGCACGAGGAGGCGCTGGTTCAGGTACTCCGCAACCGGCGCCGCGAAGCCCTGGATGGCGCTCGAGGATGGCTCGCTGCCGGCGGTGGTGCGGGTGATCCAGCCGCCGTCGGCGTCGAAGATGGCCACCGTCTCGCGCACGAGGTACTCGTCGAGATTCGCGACCTCGCCCGGTTGCGAGAGGATCGCCGCGAGGCTGTGGAGGAAGTCGAGTTCCTCGAAGCTCGCGAGCAGCTTCTCGGTCAGGTTCTGGATTCGCCTCTCGGCCTGGCTCTGGTCCTGCTCGGCCATCGTCCCTCCCGGATCGGTGCGGGGCGCCGCCTGTCCCTCGGCGCCCATGGTGCTCCTTCCTCGAACGCCATGAACAGTGACACAGAGTAACGAATCGTGACACCGATAAGCGGCGGCGAGCCCGCCGCGCCCGCCCGCGGCTCACCGTCCGACGCCCCGGTTCGGCGGTGTGTTTCCACGATCGGCCCGGACGCCGGACGCGTCGTGGATCGGCTCGAGGGGCTCGCGGGGCCCGGGGTCGGGAGTGCGCCCATCTCGCTGCGGCGCCTGCATCGTGGACCGCCGGGGCGCGAGTTCGCGCGCGGGGCTCGCGTCGCCCGGACCGGCGCGTGATCGAGGCTGCGCCCGGGCTTGCCGACGCGCGCTTCGGGCGAGCCTCGCGACTCGCTCACGGCGGGCTGCGCGCCGGGCACGTGTCTTGCGGACACGGCTGCTCGGGGCGATTGGGCGCCCCAGGGAATGGAGGACGCCATGATGCGGAACAGAGGTCCAATCGGAACGGCGGTGATCGGCGCCATCTTCGTTCTCGCGCTGGCATGCAGCGGCGCCCAGGCGGGAGCGACCGCGCGGGACGCCGTCTACAAGGCCGGCGGTGTCGAGAACCGGCACTTCCGCACCGTCGCGATCCTGCCGTTCGTCGCCATCGCCGACAATCCCGACGTCGAGCGCTCCGTCGAACAGGCCTGGCTCACGTTCTACGGGGACACCCGGACGAAGTGGATTCCGTCGGGCCAGACGATGGACGTGCTGGCGGCCTACGACGGTGAGGCGCTCGCGGCCGAGGCCGAGGCGCAGCTCTGGCGGTCGGGCGAGATCAACCCGGCGACCGCAGCGAGCCTGGCGCAGTTGATGGGCGTCGATGCGGTGCTCGGCGTGCGCATCGACGAGTGGGAGATCGTCGACGGCGGCATCGGCGCCGTGGCGATGACCGCGACGATTCACGGGGCCGACGGCCCGAGGCTCTGGGGCATCTCGGGGCTCGCGTCCCTGGGTCACGGCCGCAGGAGCTACGAGGGGAACTTCGACTGGAACCTGACGCGGTTCTGGGACGCCAGCCTCGAGCCGCAGGACGGCGACCGCGTGCTGGATGCGGCGCTGTGCAAGCTGCTGATCCGCTGGGCCCCCTCCATGCCCGAGGCGATCTTCGAGGGCTGGGAGATGCCGCCGCAGCTCGCCGCGCTCCAGGAGCAGCTGTCGGACTAACCCGCCGGCCCCCGTGCCGATCCCGAACGTCGAGAGCGACCACCGCCGACAACGGCGGTGGTCGGGTCGCGTTCGGGCGCCGGCCTCTTCGTGAGCGTCGGGCTGCGACGCGGGACCGATCGGCCGCGCCCCGTCACTGCGCGCAACACGTTTCCACTCGCGCGTGAAATCGGGCCGCGGCTTCTCCGCGCGGGGCGCGTGGCTGCCACGCGAATTCCGGCAGTCCTCCGTAACGCCTGGGGCGGTCGCCGCCGATAGGCGAAGTACGCCAGCGCCGGCCCGGCGGCCGCCGCGGCCCGGCGGGCGGACTCTCGAAGGCCAAGGAGCCTCCATGTACCGCCCGAAGTTCTTCACCGCGCTCGCGCGCGTGCTGCCTTTCGTCCTGTTGTCCCTCGTTCTGTCGTCCGTTTGCCTCGCGCAGGCCGGGGCCGGCGCCTCGCCGGCCGCCACGGCCGGTGTCGGCATCCTGGTCCTGCAGCCGGGTTCCGAAGGCAAGGACGCGGGCGCCTACGCGCTCTCGCCGACCACGAACTACGGCGATCTCGGCTGGTACTACGGGATCGGGCTGCCCGGCATCGGGATCGGCTATCTCGAGTTCGACCTCACCGACCTGCCGGCCGACGCCGTCGTCACCTCGGCGACGCTGGACCTGTGGGCCGAGTACAACGACGGCACGCTGAGCATCGACGCGATCAACGCCCCGTGGGATGAAGCGACCCTCACGTGGTCGAACCGGCCGAGTTCCGTCTACCCGTCGCTGGCCGTCACCTACGCCATCAGCCGCGGCGACCCGTCGGGCCCGTGTTACTGGGGCTGCGTCCAGACGTTCGACGTCACGGGCATCGTCCAGGCATGGGCCACCGGCGCGATCCCGAACCGGGGATTCCAGATCGTCGGCGACACGGGCTCGGTCGGCTGGCTGATGGCCTCGTCGGACAACACGTCGAATCCGCGGCCGCGCCTGTGGATCCAGTACGACTCGCAGACCCCCACGGCGCGACCGAGCTGGGGGGAGCTCAAGTCGTACTACCGGTGAGGCCCGGGGGCGCCCGTCGCCGTCCATCCGGCGTGGCCTCTCGCGGGCCGCGCCGCCCTGCAACCCCGACGCGACGGGCGCCCGCAGCGCGTTCAGGCCCGGTCGAACGTGAGGCGGATGAAGGTGTAGTCGAGGCCCGTGCGCGGCCAGTGAACCGGGCGCTCGGCATGGGCGAGTTCCGGCTGCCCGCGAAGGACGAGGCCGTGGCGCGTCGCGAGCCCGGTCAGCTCCGTGATCTGCTCCGGCCCGAAGATCCGCACGGGCTGGCCGTACGCGGTGAGTCCCGTGGTGTCGGGCGGTGACTGGTCGAAGTCGGTGGAGAGCACGAGGACCCCCCCCGGCTTGAGGATGCGAGCGGTCTCCGCGAAGAAGGCCCCGACCGGGACACCGTGCTCGATCACGCTCATGCACGTAACGGCGTCGAACCGTCCGTCGGGAAACCCGGTCCGGGTGATCTCACCGTGCTGGAACAGCACGCCGCAGCGCCGCACCGGCCGCCCAAACTCGAGGTTGATGCCGACGAGGTCGGTGAGCCCGTAGACGCGGAGCCAAGGCAGGACTGACGAGTAGCGCGCGCTGCCCGCGTCGAGCACCGAGGCCGCGCCCGCCGAGAGCACGATGGCGACCGCGCCCAGCGCGTCCCAGTTCTTGGGCAGGTCGTGGTGGAGCGGCAGCCCCAGCCGCCGGCACTCGGCGACCGCGCGCTCCCACTCTCCCTTCGATCCAAGCACGGCGCTGCCCGGCATCGGCTCCGGGGGCGGTGGCGGTTCGCGGCGCAGTCGCATCGCGACGCGCGACCAGAGCAGCCGCTCGACTGCTCGCTTGGCCACGTCCAGGAGCAGGCCGCCAGGAGCCGCCGCTCTCGCCATTCGCGGGCCTCGCCCGTTCGGGTTGCGCCACCACGCGCGCGGACGGCGGAGCGGCTCGCAGCATTCCTCCCCGCGCTCCGGTTCCAGTCACGCACCTCGGCGGCCTTTCGGGTCTCGCTCGCCGGCGCGGCGGCCCGTACCCGCGGCGCCTCCCGTCCGGCGTTCCCGCCCCGCTTCCGTTCGCGACGGGCCATGCACTCTAACTACCGCCCGCGCCCCGGTCGGCGCAACGGAGAACAGCCGCTCATGCGGGCCCGACGGGCCGTTCCGGCAGCGGGAAGGCCCCGGAGCGGCGGCTCGCGCCGCGGGCCGGGACGCTCGCCCTGCTGCGCGACCGGGCGACGTCCCGGGCCGGGTGCTCGGGACGGGCCGCGGAGTCCGCCACTCGGCTCAGCGCCCGGCCTGCTTCACCTCGGCGAGCGTGGCGCGATAGACCGAGTCGCGCGCGCCTCCCGCGGCCACGGCGCGCTCCGCCAGCGCGAGCGCTTCCTCGCGATGCCCCACCTGCCTGAGCAACACGACCGCGAGGTTGTTCATCGCGTCGGCGTCTTCGGGCGCAAGGCGAAGCGCCGTGCGGTAGGCCTTCTCCGCGGCACGCCAGTTCCCGCCGGCCGCTTCCACGTTGCCGAGGTTCACCCGGGTGAGGGCCTGGTCCGGCTCGAGGCGCAGCGACTTGCGGTACTCGCTGCGGGCCAGCTCCAGCTGCCCGCGCGATTCGTATGCGACGCCCAGGTCGTTGTGCTCGCTCGCCGTGAGCGGGTCGTGCAGCATGACGAGGTGCGCGCAGCCCACGAGCGCGAGCGCGGCCGCTCCGGCCGAGATCGACGCGGCCAGCCCGCGTGCCCGTGCGCCGCGCGCGCTCACGGTTCCCTCGGGCGAACGATGAGCGCCTGCGAGCCGGCCGTGTCCCAGCGCTTCACGAGGTCGGTCCGGCGTGCCACGCGCGGGCTCGTACCGCCGTCGTTCAGGGTGAAGGAGGCCGAAGACGCGTCCCACCCCGTGACCACACCGAAGTGCCGGACGGTGATCGGACCCGAGCCGTTCTGGTAGAGCAGGATCGGCGGCACACCCTGCTTCACGAGCCGGACCAGCGCGTCCGACGTCAGCGTCACGACGTCGGCCTCGAAGCCGGCCCGACGCGCCGCGCCGGCGAGATCGGTGATGAGCGAACCCCGCAGCACGGGGTCGTAGGCGCTTTCCGCCTCGGCCACGGCATCGGGCGTCGCTCCGTAGTAGCGCAGTACCATCTCGAGCGCGGCGGGTCCGCAGCGCTCGCGCGCCTGTCGAATCAGGGGCACGTCGAGCAGGGTCCGGACCGCGAGCCGCCATGCGACGGGACTCGCGGACGCGTTGCCGCCGAGGACGACGCCGTTGCTCGGAGCGCTCACGTTGCCGCTCCGGTCACGCGAGAGGACGTAGATCGTCACGGGCCCGCCTCTGTCCCCGGGGGAGAGCCAGACTCTCTCCCGCGTCCCAGGGGCGTGGGGCCTCAGGAGCACCGTCGCGGCGGAGTCGGCGTATCCCGGGATCGCGAAGATCGTGCCGTGCGCGTCGAGTCGGCGGAAGAGATACGCACCGACCGGGTCGGGCGAAAGCACCGCCCGGCCCGATCCGTCCACGCTCAGCGTGTCCGCCGGGGCGGTGAAGCTCAGCCGCAGCAGCAATACCGCCACGAGTGCCATCATGATTCGACTCCTGTCGTCGGGAGGCCGCGTGCCCGCTTCGCGGGGCGCGCGGCCCGGAAGATCACCTGACCACCACCTGGCGGTTCATCAGCCGCAGCACGACGATGACGAGGATGACCACGACCAGGACGCCGATGATGGCGCCCGTGCCGTCGCCGCCGCTGGGCAGCCCCTTGGAAGCGCTGGCGAGCGTGTGAACGTCCTGGTCGGACATGCTGGCGAGCCGGACCTGTGCGTCGGCCGACGTCACGCCGTAGTCACGCAGCTTCTGCGCGACGACCTTGTTCTCGAGCACCCGCTGTGCCATCACCATGTCGGCGTCGCGAACCGAGGTGATGCTCGTCGTGCCCGACACTCGGGAGGGCGCGAGCCCCGCGGCGGCCGGACCGACCTCGAGCACGCTCATGCTCACCACCAGCAATGCCGCAGTCCAGAAGCGAAACCTCTTCGAAGACCTGTTCATTCCGAACCTCCACGCTTGCGCAACGAACGGATGGCGGCGGCGTGTCTCGCCGGCGCCGCGAGAGGCGGCGTACGGCGCCGCTAGACGACCCGTCGGCGTCGCATGATCAGGAGCAGCACGCCGCCGAGGACGAGCACTCCCCCCACCACCGGTGAAACGGGAAACGCGTGGTGTTCCGTCGCGGTCGCATGCATGGGGCCCATGTCGATGATCGTCCGCTGCCGGTCGTATCCGAACCCGCCGTAGGCGAGCGCGATCACGCCGGCCACGAGTAGCACGACACCCAGGATCCTCATGTCACCCTTCCCTTCCCGGCGCGCGGCCGGTCACATCACCCTGCGCCCCTGGATGACCCGGAGCAGCACGACGACGATGGCGACGACGAGCAGCAGGTGAATGAGGCCGCCCATCGTGTAGGACGTCAGCATCCCCAGGAGCCAGAGAACGACGAGAATCGCCGCGATGGTCCAAAACATGTTTCACCTCGATTTCCTGAACGAGGTTCGGTCGGGCTCTGGCCCGACATCACCGGATGGCCACGGTCTGGTTGACGGTGAAGCTGATGAGCACGCCGGCGGGCAACACGACCTGGTAGCCCTTCGAGCCGGCGACGACGGCCGCGGCGGCGCCACCACCCAGCAGGCCGCCCACGGCGGCGTTCTTGCCGTCACCCACGACCTTGCCGATCAGCGCACCCGCCGCCGCCCCACCGGCGATCGCGCCGAGGTTGCGGGCGCGCGTCGAGCCCGCGATCACGGCTTCGGTGCTTCCGGTGACGGACTCGTTGCGATCGTTGATCCGGATGTGGCGCAGGCCCAGGTCCAGCATCGCGCGCGAGCCGCGCTTGGCCGGAGTCACGCCCACGACGACGCCGTCCACCGGAGTTCCGGCCGCGATCATCGCGCCGTTCCCGGTCGCCACGGGCTCCTGCACCGTGCCTTGCCAGGTGTCCCCGAGGTGGGCGGTCTCGGACGAGAGGGCACTGCCGAGCACCACCGCGACCGGGGTGCCCGCGACCAGCGTGTGCGACGGGGCCGCGACGTACCGGCTGCCGGAGGCGCCGGCCGCCTGGGCGTCCGACGACGCGTCCCCGCAACTGCTGGTGAACAGCAGTGCCGCGGCGAGCGTCGACGCCGCCACGAGTGTCGCGATTCGAGGATGTCTCATGACCTGGTTCCCTTTCAGATTGGTCTTGCGCGCTACAGCCTGAAGACCAGGCCGAGCGACAGGCTCCAGAAGTCGGGATTGAATGTCGTCGGCAACTGCACGTTGTGGTTGTCGCCCTGCATGAAGATGTACCTGCCGTTCAGGTCGAGCCCGAGCTTGGGTCCGATCGGCATGTCCACTCCGCCTCCGAGGTGGACGCCCGTCTTCATGGAGGTGTCGTCGTGGAACAACGTGTTGTCGGTGTAGTCGAACGTCGTCCGGTACCAGCCGAGACCGCCGCCCGCGTAGAAGCTCGGAATCGGCGTGAACCAGAGCGAAGCCGTCAGTGGCCACTGCCTCACCTTGAGGGCGCCGTCGGCGTAGGAGTCCTGGCGGTAGCCGATCGCCCCTTCAGCCTTGAGGAGCGGCATCAGCGGGAAGCGCAGCGCGAGACCGCCGAAGGCGTTCGCGTCACCCGCGTTGGGATCCGTCGACTGGGTGACGCCGATCGAGGGGATGAGCTCCACCGCCCGCGCGGGGAGCGCAAGTGTGCTGGTGAGGGCGGCGAGGACGAGAAAGGCCGCAAGGTGCCTGCCCGCGCGGGTCGTGGGTGTCGTTTCCATCCTGGGGGTCTCCTTCGAGGCCTTCCGTGAACTGCCGCCGGCGGGCGAGCTTCGACCGGTGCGGGGCGTTCGACGCGCGTCGAGGCCATCGGGGACTCGCGCGCGCCTTCACCAGCCTCTCAGCGCACGTTCGGTGCCATCGGCGCGGGCGGACGGGCGCCGCCGCCAGGTCGTTGCGCGCACTCACGGTCGCGGTGGTCGCCGGGCCGGGGCGGGTGACTGGAGCACCCCGGGGCGGGTCGAGAGTCGGGGAAGGAACTTCAAACCCGACCCGGAACTTCAAACCCCGCGTCGCCTCGCAAGGCTGCCCACCACCGCGATCAGCTCGTTCGGGTCGGCAGGCTTCGACAGGTACATCTGGAAGCCGGCCGCCAGGATGGTCACGCGGTCCTCGATCTTCGCGTACGCGGTCAATGCCACCGCGGGAATCGCGCCGCCCTGTTCACTCGAGCGCTGCCGCACCCGGCGCATGAACGAATAGCCGTCCTCGCCGGGCATGGCGATGTCGGAGACGATCACGCTCGGACGCCACACGTCCAGAAGGGCGATCGCCTCGGCAGCCGAGCCGGCGCTTCGCGCCTCGGCGCCGCACGCCTCGAAGAGCACCACCAGCGCCTCGCTCGCGCTCGGCTCATCCTCCACGATCAGCACCCCGACGCCGTCCAGTCTCCCGAGGTTCGTGTGCGTGATCTGGTCGCCCGCGATCGGGTGTCGTTGGGGCGGGCTGCCCTCGGCCGCCGTCGCGAGCAGCGGGAACTTGACCCTGAAGGTCGAGCCCCGGCCCGACCCCTCGCTCTGGGCGGAGATCTCGCCGCCGTGCAGTTCGACGATGTGGCGGACGATTGACAGTCCCAGCCCGAGGCCGGCGTGGCGGCGCATCGAGCCGCCCACGGCCTGGCGGAACGGCTCGAACACATGCGGCAGGAACTCCTGCGGGATGCCGACCCCGCTGTCGCTGATGACGATCTCGACGTGCGACTCCGAGCGCTGCAGCAGCACCTGCACCCGGCCGCCCTTGGGCGTGAACTTGATGGCGTTGGAGATCAGGTTCCACATCACCTGCTGCAGCCGTTCCCAATCACCCGAGATCAGGCCGGCGCGTTCGTCGAGCACCAACTGCATGCGGATCTGCTTGGCGTCGCTCGCGGGCGCCTGGGATTCGGCCGCGGCCCGGATGACCGGCATCAGGTCGATCGGGCGCACGTCGAGCCGGAACTTGCCCGAGACGACCCGGGACACGTCCACGAGGTCGTCGATGAGCTGGGACTGCGAGATCACGTTGCGCTCGATCACCTCGAGGGCCCGCCTGGACTTCTCCGCGTCGAGCGAGCCGCTCCGGAGCAGCTGAGTCCACGTGAGGATGGGCGCCAGTGGATTGCGCAGTTCGTGAGAAACGGTCGCGAGGAACTCGTCCTTCAGGCGGCTCGCCGCCTCGACTTCGGTCAGCGACGCCCGCGCGGCGGTCTGGCCGTACTCGGCCTGCGACCGGGCGGCGGATTGCCGCCCGTAGCTGCTGTTGAGTCCCGTAATGAGGAGCACGCTCATCACCGACAGCACCAGGATCGTGCCGAGCGTGACCGCAACGAGGAATTGCTCGACGCGGGCGATCTCGGTGCGGCTGATCGAAACGCGGCCGACACGGATGGATTCGGCGTGCGACGTCAGCTCGGCGAGAGCCCGCTCGAGACGATCCCCCCCCGCGGCGACGGTTTGCCCCGAAACGGGGGCCGCCGGCCCCCGGCGCTCGTCCGGGCCGCCGAGCGCGAGCGCGAAGGCCGCCTGGTACTCACGTTCGGCGGCCACGACGGCGTCGAGCCGGGCGCGAACCGTGGGATCGGTGATTTGCGCAGCCAACTGGGCCGCCATTTCGCGCATCGCCGCGCTCCGCGCGAACACGGCGGGAGCCGAGCCCGCACCGCCCGGAAGCAGGCAGGCCCTGGCCTGCGCGACGTTCTCGACGCCCAGCGCTTCCAGCGCCCTGGCCTCGGCGACGATGTGATCCGCGTCGCCCGTGGACCGCGTCATGTTCGCGATCATCACCCTCACGGTGACCAGCGAGGCGATGGCGGTCAGGATTGCCAGCAGGGTGATGATCAGCACGCTGGTGATCAGCCTGCCTCGGAACGACCATTCGGGCACGGTGCTCCTCGATTCCCCGGGGTCGCCGGATCGGGCGGCGGCCCGGCGACGTTGCCGACCAGCTTGGTCCCCCGATCGGACTTTCACAACCCGCTTTGTCTGACCCGGCCGGACCGTCTCGTCGCCTCGGGTGATGACGCACGATGCGCGCCACTCTTCTTGAGCTTCGCGAAAATGCCCCAGGTCGCTCAGTGGCTTCGCAGCGGCGGAGCACGAGGGCCACGCGCCCCGTTGCGGGGGCCGGACCGATGGAAGCCCTTTCAAACGGTCGGGTGCCGGATTACATCGCGGCGACGGCGGGGTGCCTGCGAATGGCCGGGACGGAAAGTGGTCGCGGTCACGAGCGCTGGCTGCGAATCGACAGCGCAAGCTGCGGGCCGGGAAGCCGGGTGGCGCACTGTTCGCCCAGGCAACTGCCGCGTCGGGACCTCGACGGGCGGGCTGCGAACCGCGAGGTCGGGCAGGCGCGGCGACAGTGAGGCGCGCACGCACGAAGGGAGGCCCGTCGCGACAGCGTCCCCTCGCGAATTCGTCGGCGCCCCTCCCGCCTGCGCTCCGCCGCCGCTCCGCGCGGACGCGCGGTGCCGCCGGCGGCCCGTCCGTGGATCGGCCGGACCGCGTTGAAGTTTCTTCTTCGCTCGGCGCGGAGGGGATTTCACTCCGGACGTCCGCTTTCCCATCCGTTGACGTTCCGGGCTCTTCATGGGCCTCGACCCGGACGACGGCGCAGCACGTTAGCCCGATTCGACCGTTTCCACGCGGCTGGCACCAATCTGGCTGTCGACGTCAGCAGGACGATCGGGGATCGAGCCTTCGATTCGTCACGGGTTGCGGCCTGCGTCTTCCAGGCACCTCGGATCCGCGGCGACGGCACGGCACGACCCGACCTCGCACACGCGAGTCTCCAGCGAAAGGACGTGGACATGATCTTCAGGCGTGCTTCAGGCTTCTGCGCAGGCATCGCCCTCGCACTCCTGCTCGGGGTGCCGCATCTCGTGCAGGCAGGCCCGGCGGACAATGCCGACGGGAAGTGGCAACCCGTCGGGAAGGGGCACTACGAGAAAGTGCCCGGCTGGAAGACGACCCACGCGCCGCACAAGGGAAGACCCCATGTCGGCCGGGGACCGAAGGGCGCACCGCCCGGCGAGGTGCCGGTCGCACCCGTTCCGGAGCCCGGAACGATGACGCTCGCGGCGTTCGGACTGATGGCGGTCGGCGCCGCGGTCCGAAAGCGGCGGGACGCCGGGGCATCGAAGGGCCCGACGACGAGCTGAACGAGACCGGGCGGCGGTCGCGCGCGAAGTCGCGCACGGGCCGCCGCCCAATCCTCACGCACGGAAAAGGACCCTTGCTCATGAATCAGCTCCATCGCGGGGCCGGCGTCAACGCGTGGTGGGAGAACGCTCCCGCAGAGCGCTACTGGCTCGACGTCACGCAGCGGGACGAGCGGGACGGGTTCCTGGCGTGCCCGCGGAGCGCCGGACGGAACGGTTCGACGTGGGTTCACCGCCTCATCACGTACGTCAGGGGCGGCGACGTCGTCTTCCGCTACGACGACTCCCGGCGGGCGATCGTGGGTTGGGCCATCTCGCACGGCCGCGTCGAGCGTCACGACCTCGCGTGGTCCTCTCCCGGGACCGGCGGGGCGCCCGGGGCCACGTCCCGGACGGTGCCCAGCTGGGGCATCCGCCTGCGCGAGGCCACGCTCCTCGACGAGTCGGTGCCGCTGCACGAGATCGCCCGGACCCAGTGGGACCTCTTCCCGACCCTTCGCGCCATGGAGGACGCCGCGGACACCACGCTGCACTATCCGTTCGAGATGGGCAACCGCGAGTCCACCCGCCCGATCGCGGGCTACGTCTTCAAACTGCCCGCCGTGTTCGTGCGCAGCTTTCTCCCGCTCTCCGGCGCCATCTACCGCGTGGCCCGGCTGCTGCCGAAGCGTGAGAGTGAACCGTACCTGTCGATGGAGCTGGCGACCCACCCGCTGAGGACGGCTCGCTGATGCCGAATGAAAGGAGCACGGTTCGATGCCACTCATCGCGCAGATCTGCATGGTCGTCGTAACCATCGCCGTCGTCGCGATGGCGGGAGTGACCATCCGCCTGACGCTCCACACCAAGAGCCTGATCGAAAACGCGAACCGCTCGCTCGCCGACCTTCCGGCGCTGATCGAGGAGGCCCGGAAGGCGTCCGCGCGCGCCGACGATCTGATGGCGGCCTTCACGCGCGTCACGCGCATCGCCGAGTCGGCGGCGTCGAGGGTCGAGGGCATCGCGATGCGGTCCAGTTCGCTGGCCGACGCGCTGCTCAACGAGGTCGAGCCGCCCCTTTCGCGGGCCGCCGGCCTGCTACGGGGCATTCGCGCCGGCGCGAGCCATCTCATCCAGCGATGGCAGTCGCGCGCCGGCGGATACACAAAGGAACCGAAGGGGGTCGAACATGTCGGAGAACAACGGTGGCTCGATGATGGCGGGAGTGCTTCTGGGAGCCGTGGTCGGGGCCGGGCTGGCGCTGATCTTCGCGCCAAAGGCCGGTAGCGAGACGCGCCGGGCTATCGGCCGGGCGGCGCGCAGGCTCAAGGACGGCTCGACGGCGCGGATGGACCGCGTGATCGGCTCGATCCGCGAGGGCGCGGGAGACCTCGGGGCCGCCATCGACGCCGGCAAGGAGGCGTACCACGCGAACGAGCCTGCGGCCCCGGTCGGCGCGGACGGAGTCTGAGCGGCCTCCGCACCTGGAAGAGCGAGGTGGCACTGCCCTCACCGGCGGCACGCCGGCGCTACGGGCGGTAACGCCTCAGTCGCCGGCGTAGATGTGCAGTCGGTTGTAGAGCGTCTTGAGGCTGATCCCCAGGATCCGCGACGCCTTCTTCTTGTCGCCGCCGCACTGTTCGAGAGTCGACAGGATCAGCGCCCGTTCGGACTCTTCGAGCGACCCTCCCGCCGCTGGCGCGGGCGCCGGCCTCCCGGGGTCCTGCCCCACGCCCAGCTGCTCGAGGCCGATCACGCTGTCAGACATGATGAAGGCGCGCTGCAGTTCGTTCCTCAGCTCGCGCACGTTGCCGTGCCACGGGTGCGCCTCGATCCGCGCCCGCGCGGTGGCGCTCAGGCGCTTTGCTGTTCCCTGCGCTGCGTTGAGCTGCTCGAGGATGCTGTCCGCCAGCAGGAGCGCGTCGCCGTCCCGTTCCCGGAGCGGCGGCAGTTGGATCGGGAACACGTTGATCCGGTAGTACAGGTCCTCGCGCAGCTTGCCGTCACGAACGGCCTCGAGCGGTCTGCGGTTCGTGGCTGCGATCAGGCGCACGTTGACGGGAACGCGTTCGTCGCCGCCCACGCGCGTTAGAGAGCCGGACTCGAGCACGCGCAGCAGCTTGACCTGCAGCTCGATCGGCATCTCGGTGATCTCGTCGAGAAACAGCGTGCCGTCCGCCGCACGTTCGAAGCACCCGCGCCGAAGCTGGGTCGCTCCCGTGAAGCTGCCCCGCTCGTGCCCGAAGAGCTCGCTCTCGATCAGGTCCCTCGGGATTGCGCCACAGTCGAGCGGCAGGAAGGGCTTTCGACGCCTGGGGCTGAACTCCCAGATCGTCTGGGCGACCACTTCTTTTCCGGTGCCGCTCTCGCCCGAGATGAAGACGGTGGCGTCCGTCGGGGCGACCTTGCTCATCAGGTCGTACACCCCCTGCATCGCCGGCGAAAGGCCGATCAGCCGGCCGAAGCGACCGAACTTGCGGAGCTCGCCCCGCAGCGTTCCGACTTCCTCCTTGAGCGACCGGAGGCGGACGACGTGCAAGAGCACCGACCGAAGGCGCGCGGTGTCCAGCGGCTTGGTCAGGTAGTCGAGCGCCCCGAGCCGCAGGGCCTCGATCGCCGAGTCCAGCGTGGCCACACCCGAAATCAGGATCACGTCGGAGCCGCCAGCCGCCTTGACCTCGCGCAGAAGCTCGAGGCCCAGCCCGTCGGGGAGGACCAGGTCGATCATCACCAGGTCGACGGGCCCCTTCTCGAGAACATCGCGCGCCTCCGCGAGGGAGGCGGCGCCAAAGACCGTGAAACCGGCCTCGCTCGCGATCTCCGAGACGCCGGAAAGAAAGTCGAAGTCGTCGTCGACAATCAGGCTGTGCAACATCGAGGCTTCCCCTTGGTGCGGGTAAAGGGCACCCACCAGAGTCGCACGCCCGCCTGCAGATGGGAATCCCATTCTCCGGAAATCCCGGCGGGAGCCGGACGGATCGCCGACGAAGGACCACGTCGGCGCGAGCCGCATCTCGTTGTGGATCCGCGCGCGTCACTTCTTCAAGCACGTGGAGTGGATTACAAGGCGCGCGTTGCCGCGCCATCGGCTCGGGCCGTCGTCCCTTGCGGCAATGCGAGTTGCGCGAGCCCGAAAAGCGGCACGGGGATTGCCCTGTCGATGCGGTGTCGCCCCATCGGTGCGGCCGGCGAGTTGAACTGCGGGTTCCGGCCCGCCCGTTCCCCCAGACACCGGAGGCTATTCATGATGCGCGCGCGCGTGTGGCTACCACTTGTCGTTCTGGCCGCGACGATCCTCGTCCCCCCTGCGACCGCTTCCGACTTCCAGGAGAAGAGCTTCAACGTCACTCCATTCGGCGGCTGGACGTTCTTCGATCGCGAGCTCAAGGCGCCGACCGGCCTGGGGCTCGACGACGACGCGTACCTGGGAGGGCGGATCGGCGTTCGCCTGCTCTCTCCCCTCTGGCTCGAGCTCGCGGGCGGGTACACGCCGACGACCTCCTTCAATCGCGACGCCACCTGGACGCACCTCTCGGCCAACCTGCTGCTCGTGTCCTCCAAGCCCCGCGCGATCAACCCGTTCGTCTCGCTGGGCGGGGGCGTTTCGAAGTTCGTGCCCCGGTGGAGTCCCGACGAGAAGGACGGCACCTTCGAAGCCGCGGCCGGCGTCAAGGTGAAGCTCGTGAACTCGCTCGGGCTGCGGCTCGAGGCGCGGAACGTGCTGCTGGTGCCGAAGAAGAACTACAACAAGGCCCATATCGACAACATCATCGTCGGTGCCGGCCTGGTGTTCGCCTTCGGCGGCAAGCCGTCCGACCGCGACGGGGACGGCGTGCCCGACAAGCTCGACCGCTGCCCCGACACGCCCCGTGCCTGTCCGGTGGACGCGAGCGGCTGCCCGATCGACTCGGACCACGACGGCGTCTGTGACGGCATGGACCAGTGCGCCAACACGCCGAGCGGCGCGACCGTGGACGCCCGGGGGTGCCCGACCGACACGGATGGTGACGGTGTCTGGAACGGGCTCGACCAGTGCGCCGACACTCCGAAGGGGTGCACCGTGGACGCCCGCGGCTGCCCGATCGACTCGGACGGTGACGGCGTGTGCGATGGCGTCGATGCATGCGCGAACACGACGAACGGCTGCAAGGTCGACGCCCGCGGCTGCCCGATCGATTCGGACGGCGACGGCGTGTGCGACGGGCTCGACAAGTGCCCGGATTCGCCGGCCGGCGCCCGCGTGGACGTCGAGGGCTGCCCGATCAGCGAGGTGCAGCTGCGCGAGACCGAACTGCTCGACACCGGCCTCATCCGCCTCAACGACGTCAACTTCGAGACTGCCAGGGCGGAGATCCTGCCCGAGTCCCATCACTCGCTCGACGTGGTCGGCGAAGTGCTGAGCAAGTGGCCGCAGCTCAAGATCGAGATCGGCGGCTACTGCGACTCCCGCGGAAGCGACGCCTACAACCTCGCGCTCAGCAAGCGCCGCGTGGCCGCGGTCCGCACCTACCTCCTCCAGCACTTCCCGAAGCTCGAGGCCGCGCAGCTCACCGGCCGGGGCTACGGCGAGTCGAACCCGCTGGTGCCCAACACCAGCCCCGAGAACATGGCCCAGAACCGCCGGGTCGAGTTCAAGGTGCTGAACAAGGGTGAGCTGCGTCAGCTCAAGCCATGAGTCAGCGGCCGACGGCCGGCTCCGCCGCGGCGCCCTCGCTCGGGCGCAGCGAGAGCCGCCGTCGGCCCACCCGCCCGGTCGGCCGCGCCATCCGTCGGGGGCCGACGGCCGGCGATCCCGGGAGGCAGCCCGGGATGTTCAACGTCGTTTCGGCGAATGCCGACGAAGCGCCATCGCCGCTGAAGTCACGCGGCCCCAGGGCGACCGGATCCGGGTCGCCGAGACAGCGAAAGGAAGCTCCGATGCGAATCAGGGAAAACGGACGCCCGACCTGGAGGGCCCCGGCTGGCGCCCTCGCACTGCTGGTGCTCGTCGCGGGGGCCGCCCAGGCGGCAGGTCCCTCCAGCATGAGCCACTACTTCTCGTCGCACCCGATGATCTCGGGCACCGTGGTCTCGGTGAACGACCACCAGATGGTGGTGAACACCGACCAGGGTGAACAAGTCACGCTCGAGCTGGATACGCGCACGATGGCCCCGCGGGACCTGGGCCCCGGAATGGTCATGCGCGCCGACTTCAAGGCTCTCGAGGACTGCCGTCTCTACGCGCAGGCGATCATGCCCGTTCGCGGTTCGGCCTCGACCGAGCGGACGCAGGTCTACGCGAACACGCACGACAGTCCCGAGGTGGTCGCGCGCAACGCGACGGCCGCCGATGACCACCGGAGAGTCACCTGGGAGGTGGCCGGGCACCGTTCGCTCGCGACGACACCGCAGGCGATGGACGAGCACTCTCCCGGGGCCACGATGACCGCCACGCCGGGCACCTTCGACTACCTCCAGTCCACGCGTCCCATGATCTCGGGCCGGGTGGTCGCCGTGAACGATCATCGGTTGGTGGTGCGCACCCACCAGGGTCAGCAGGTCGGCATGGTCATGGACTCGCAGACGATGCTGCCTGGCACGGTCGCGCCCGGCACGTTCGTCAGGACCGAGTTCACGCGCCTGAAGGACGGCCGGTACTACGCCAAGGCGGTGAGCCTGGCCGGCGCTCGCGTCACCGAACGCGAACAGGCCTACGCGCACACGGTCGACAGCGACATCCGGATCGCCGAGAACGTTCCGGAGTGCGGTGCGGTCTACGCTGGCGACGGACGCCCGACCACGATGACCGTCGAGCCCCGTGAGACCCGTGTGTCTTCGGAGCCGATGCTCGTGTCGAGCGGCCCGGTGAAGGAATCCTTGCTCGCGCAAAATGACCCCGCGCCGCTCGCCGAGCCGTCGCAGACCCTGCCGCAGACCGCCAGCAATCAGCCGCTTCTGTTGCTGCTCGGCACGCTCGCGCTCGGCGCCGCGGTCGTGGTCGGGTTCTTCCGCCGGCTCCTGGCCGCCTGACCGGACAACGCTTCGGCGCACGTCGCTCGCCAGCCGGCCCCCGGGGCCCGGCGAGTGACGGTGCCGGAGCGATGCTCCCGTCGACACCATGGTTCCGCGCCTCTGGTTCCGCCGGCTCCAGTGGGGACTCCTGATCCTCGGGATCCTCTCGCTCGGGCTGTGGTCGCGGGCCCGGATCGTCGCGCACACCTTTCAATCTTCCGAATCGGCCAGGCTCGACGCGGCGCAGGCGCAAGCCGCCTCGAACCCGTCTCCGGCGGGTGTCGGTTCGCACGCGGCCCCTCACGCCGCCACTCCGAGGGCGCGCCCGGAGAGATCCGCCGTGCTCGGCCGGCTCGAGATACCGCGCTTGCGCATCGCGGCGATCGTCGCCGAAGGCGTGGACATGGGCACCCTCGGACGGGCGGTCGGGCACATTCCGACGACGGCGCAGCCGGGGTCGACCGGCAACTGCGCGCTCGCCGGTCATCGAGACACGTTCCTGCGCGGTCTCGGCGCCGTGCGCGTCGACGACGTCGTCCACATCGTCACGCCGGAACGCACCTATTCCTACCGGGTGGAATGGACCGAAGTGGTGGACCCAATCCGGATCGACGTTCTCGATCCGACCCCGGGGAGCGTCTTGACCCTCATCACGTGCTACCCGTTCACGTACGTCGGCCACGCCCCCAAGCGCTTCATCGTCCGCGCGCGACAACTCGAAACGGTCGCCGGGGTCGCGGTCGGCCGCCGCGCCGACTGATCCGAATCACGGCCAATCCGGCCGGTCGCTCATCGCCGAAACCGGCGGCACACGATCGGCCCCACAGGAGGGACGACATGAAAACGAAACTGGCTCTCGCGCTCCTCGCGGCGGGACTCGCCGCGTTCGCCCTGACAGGCCTCACGGGCTGCGCCACCATGGGCGGCAGCACCGGCAAGGGCGCCGCGATCGGCGCCGCCGCGGGCGGCCTGGCCGGCGCCGTGATCGGCAACCAGACGGGCTCGACGGCGCGCGGCGCCATCATCGGCGCCGTGCTCGGCGGGGCGGCCGGGGGAATCATCGGCCACCAGATGGACCAGCGGGCGAAGGAGATCGCGCAGCAGGTTCCGGGGGCGACCGTCGAACGCGTTGGAGAGGGCATCCAGGTCACCTTCCCCTCCGGGTTGCTGTTCGACTTCGACTCGGCGGTCATCCGTAGCAACGCCGCCGACAATCTCGACGGGCTGGCGCAGCACCTGATCAAGTACAACGACTCCAACGTGATGATCGTCGGGCACACCGACGCGGTGGGCAGCACGGCCTACAACCAGAGCCTCTCGGAGCAGCGTGCACAGGCCGCGGCGCGCTACCTCGCCGCCCGGGGAGTGTCCCGCTACGTCGCGACGGCGGGCCGGGGCGAACGCGAGCCGGTGGCGACGAACGACACCGAGGGCGGCCGCCAGTTGAATCGACGAGTCGAGATCGCGATCTACGCGAGCGCGGCGCTCCAGGAAGAGGCGCGGCGCCAGGCCGCCGGTCTGTGAACCAACCCGGACGCGAAACCGGGGTCCGGCGACGACGGACGGCCTGCAGGCCCGGTGCACGCCCGGAGCGTGCACCGGGACCGCACGAGGCGGGTGATTGGGCCCGGTTCGCGTGACCGGACATCGGTTCGTGAACGCCCTGCGGGGCATCGTGCTCGGCGCCGCACTGCTCGTCGCTGCGGGTTGCGTGCACGAGGCTCCCGCAGAGGTGGGTGCTCCGCTGCGTGTGCTGGCGAGCTCGGGACACCATCCCGATCTGCGTTGGCCCGACTTTTCCGAGTTCGAATCCGAGGTGCAGCGCCTCTACGAGCGCGCCGCCTGGCAGCCGCTATGGCTGGACGGTGCGCGCCCCACCGACGCCGCGACCCGGCTGATCGCCCGCCTCGGGGCAGCGGACACGCTCGGGCTCGAGCCCGCCGATTACGACGCGACCTGGCTCGCGCAGCAGGCGTCCGAGCTGGCGGAGTCGCCGACGGCACCGGCCCCGGGCAGTCTCGCCCGGTTCGATCTCGGGCTCTCGGTGGCGGCGGTGCGCTTCGTCTCGGCGCTTCACCGGGGGCGCGTGAGCCCGCACCGGGTGCATGCGGAGCTGTTCATCCCGCGTTCCTATCTCGCCGCCGAGATGGCCGTGGATTCGCTGCGTGACGCGTCCCGCCAGGGCTCGGTTCTCGAACGCCTCCAGCCCCGGCTCCTCCACTACCAGCTGCTCAAGAATGCGCTCGTCCACTACCGCGCCCTGGCCCGAGACTCGACGCTGCTGCCCCTGTCCGGAATGCCGCGCCTCGTTCGACCCGGCGGACCGCTGCCCGCCGCCGCCCGGCTTCGTCGCCTGCTCGCCGCGACCGGGGACGTGCCCGGGCGCGCACCTCGCGGAGTCGCGGGCGACACGGTCTATTCGGCGGATCTCGTGGCGGCGGTGAAACGGTTCCAGGCCCGCCAGGGATTCAGCCCCGATGGCGTCATCGGCCCCGCGACGGCGGAGCGGCTCAATCGCCCGTTCGCCGATCGCGTGACGCAGATCGAGCTCGCGCTCGAGCGTTTCCGCTGGCTGCCCCTTTCGTTTCCGGTGCCGCCGATCATGGTGAACATCCCGGCGTTCCGGCTCTACGCCTTCCGGGGTGCCACCGATCGGGAAGACGAGATGCTCGTGATGGACGTGATCGTGGGCGGCGACTTCGAGAAGAACACGCCGGTGTTCGCGGCGAACATTCGCTACCTGGTCTTCCGACCCTTCTGGGACGTTCCCGCCAGCATCATGAAGGCCGAGGTGGGTCCCAGGGCGATGCGCGACCCGGCGTACCTGCGACGCGAGGACATGATCCTGGTGAGCGGTTATGGCGAGAACGCGAGCGAACTTCCGGCCACCGCCGAGAACATCGCGCGAATCGGGAAGGACGTTCGCGTCCGCCAAGTTCCGGGACGGAAGAACGCTCTCGGCCTGCTCAAGTTCATCCTGCCGAACGCTCACGACGTCTACCTGCACGACACGCCCGCCAAGGGCGTCTTCGCACGCTTCCAGCGCAACGCCAGCCACGGCTGCATTCGGCTCAGCGACCCGGTCGCGCTGGCCGCACACGTCCTTCGCGACCGGCCCGAATGGACCGTCGAGCGCATACGCGCGGCCATGGAAGGAAAGGACGACATGCGTGTCGACCTGTCCGGGCCGGTGCCGGTCTGCATCGTGTACTCGACCGCGCTTGCCAGCGAGAACGGCGAGGTGCACTTCTACCCGGACGTCTACGGCCTCGACGGCGAGCTCGAGCGACTCCTGAAGGCGGGCTACCCGTACCCGAAGTAGAGGGCGGAAGGGGCCGCTGCGCCGGGAGAGTCGATCCGGCCCCCGGGCGGGTCGGCCGCACGGGAGCTGCGACGGCCTCGCGACCGGCCCCGCCGATCCCTCGTCGCGCGGGAGTCAACGCGCTCCCTGGCCCCCTCTTGCAGGCCTTCGCGTCGAATTGACCCGTTCGGCACCGGATTTGCCGTAGGGTCCGGCCGCTCGGGCCGAAGCGGCGAGGTCCCCCCTCGGTTCTCGAGCAGGCACCCCACCCGATCCGTCCGCGCCACGGGAGGCCCCACTGAAACTGCTCCGCCGATTCGCCCTGGTGGCCGGGAGTTCCCTGACGCTCGTCGTCGCGCAGGCGGCCTCGCCCGCGATCCAATCCGCCTCCGAGTCGCCCGCCTCCACGGACACCACGCTCGCCCTGGAGCGGCTGGTCCTGGGCCGCAGCGGCAACCTTCGGGCCGTGATCGGAACTCCGGCCGCGCTCGAGCGGGATGAGCGGCTGAAGCCGCTCCTCGCCGGCGTGCCGATCCGTGCGCCGGGAGTGCATTCCCTGGGCATGGCGGCGTCCGACCGCGAGTCGCTCGTGGTCGTGTCGATGGAGCCCCTGGACGCCATGAAGCAGGCGCGCCTCGCCGCCTACCGCGTCGGGCGCTGGCCCGATGGCGGCCTGGCCGCCCGCGACCCGCGCTACGCGCCGCCGCCCGGCTTCGTCGCGGTGACGCCCGAGAACGCCGCCACGCTGGTTTCGAAGCACTTCCGGCTGCGCGACTTCCTCACCCACGACCAGCGCGAGGTCTGGCCCAAGGTCCTCGTGCTGCGCGAGGCCCTGCTGGACAAGCTCGAGCTTGTCGGCGAAGAGCTGAAGAGCCGGGGGCTGCCGGGGTCGCTGCGCATCCTGTCGGGCTTCCGCACGCCCCGGTACAACGCCCTGGGCGTGGGCCGCAACGGCGGCAGGGCCAGCGCGAGCCGCCACATGTACGGTGACGCCGCCGACGTGTTCGTGGACGCGGATGGCGACGGCAGGATGGACGATCTCGACGGAGATGGCCGGATCACGATCCGGGACGCGCGCGTCCTCCTCGCCGCGGCCGAACGCGTCGAAGCGCGGCACCCCGACCTGGCCGGCGGCCTGTCCGCCTACCCGGGTAACTCCGCGCACGGCCCCTTCGTGCACATCGACGCGCGGGGGACGCGAGCCCGCTGGTAGGACCTGCGGGCCTGCGGGATCCGCTGCAGCGTCCTCCTC
The DNA here is from genome assembly GCA_964589945.1 of uncultured bacterium. Taxonomy (GTDB): domain Bacteria; phylum Eisenbacteria; class RBG-16-71-46; order RBG-16-71-46; family RBG-16-71-46; genus CAIXRL01. The sequence continues at coordinate 13,787 of CAZPVG010000036.1, read as the reverse complement.
CAGCCAGCCCTGGCACACGGAGAGCGGGGCTCCCCGTACTCCGCCACGCCTCGGCGAGCACCGCCGCTTCGTGCGCCGCCGGCCCGAAGCTCTGCACCAGGCTCACCACACGCCGTACCACCTCCGACTCACCGAGCACCGTGCCCATCCATGCGTACAGCGTGCGGCAGGCCGTGCGGCCCAGCAGCCCGAGCGGGCGACGGTCCTGCAGGCAGTGGCAGCCGTCCGCGCCGACGGACGATGGCGGCTCTCGTGGCGCCCCCCTGGCCGCCGTGTGTGAGCCGGATGAAGTGGATGCCGGGCGCGAGTCCCTGTCTCGATGCGAGGCTCACGACGTGCGGCCCCGCGCCAGGAGCACCACCTGCATACAGCCCACGCACCGCCCGACCATCTCGTAAACCGCGATCTGGGCCGGCGCGGCATTCGGCAGGCCAGGGGCACGTCCACCCGGCCACCGCGTGACACATGGGGTCCGGCACAGTTGAGCGCGAAGTCTGCCCGGTGCTGCGGGACTTCCACGCCGATTGGCTGCGTGGTGAGCGGCGTGAAGCCGTGGTCGCACATCGTGCCGGCACCGAAGACATCCGCGTACGTCTGTGACGCGCTCTTCCAGACGCCGCGACGCCACCGGGAAGCGGGGTGGCGTCGGTGATTCGGTACGCGCCCCGGCTGCTCACTTGATCGTGACGGAATCCGGCAGGTCGATCTTTACGGTGATGTCCGAGTTTGTGGGCTTGCTCGTCGTGCTTGTCGTCGTCGCGGGCACGCGCGAACCGCCTGACCGGCCCCAGACGAACCAGACCGCACCTCCGACCAGGATGAGCACCGCCACGATCGCGACGATCTTCACAATGCTGTTGCCACCGTCTGCGCTGGACATGGTCACTCCTTCACGGGATGACGCCGAGTCGTGGGCAACCACCGGGCGCCTTCGCCCCGGTCGCAGGCGCGCTGACAACTGACGCGCGGCCTTCACCCCGACCCTGCCGAACAGGAGCGCAAGACTCATGCCGCACGCAGCCATTCGTTCGCCCAAGCAGGCACGCGAGCTACGGGCTCGATGCCGGAGAACCAGGGCTCAACCGTACAAACCGTTGAAGGAATTGCCGCGGGAGTCCATGAGCGTGACGCTCCGGTTGGAGTTGCAGCGGGGGCGTCTCCCCGAGACCCTCGGCGAGGGACCCCGGGGCACTCGAGGAGCCTGGGCAGGATCTTCGACCGGCGGCCGACGAGGCGCTGCCCGGCGGTTGTTCCCGTGCATCGCCCTCGCGCGTCTTCACCCGCTCAGGTCCGCGCGCGCCGCGCCGCCAACTGCATCGAACTTGTCGCCGACGCAGACGCTGCCGCCGCCGGACCCCGGCGCGTCGATGGCCAGATCACGGGTCGAGTTGAAGGGTGCCGGGTCCCAGGCCGTGACACCACCGCTCGTGTCGATCGCGGCGAGAATCGGCGGGACATGCGGGCTCCGGGACGCGCGTGCGGGCGACGACTGCGAGGGAACGTCGGGAGGATGACGAGCAGTCTTCGGCGCCACCTCGGAAGCGTCGCGGGACTGGAGTGGAGGTCCGCACCATGAGCGTGGTCAGGTGTTCCACCAGCAGGCAGGGCCGGCATTCGGCTGGGCTCCGGCACTTCGACCCCCGGTACGGCGCGCGTCTCGTCCAGCCGTGTTCGACACCGGCAACGGACTCGCAAGCCTGGCGCCACGGAACCGCACCGCCTCTGTGCCGGGCGCGGTGACTCCCCGCTGCGACTCGCGCGCAGGTGTGCTGCCGACCCGTTGAAGTTCCTGCCGTCGGGAATGGCAGGTTCTTCCACGGTCGACTGGGGTGCGAGGCGCTCAGACTCCGGTCGATCGGGCGGCGCCCCCCGCCGTGACGAGTGCTCCCAAGACATCGAATGGACCCAGGCACGGCGCGAGATCGTGGCCCGGACATTGCTGCTGCGTGATCCCCGGCAGGGCCTTCAGCGGACACCCCCGGACTTCGAAGCTGTCTTCACTCCCTGCACGACGAGGCGGATCCCATGATGGCTTCATCTGTCCATGCCAGCACCGCGACCCTGCGGCGCGCACTCCGGGCTGCCCTGATGGTTCTCGGACTCGCAGGTGGTGCGACCGGGGCCGTGGCATCGCCCGTCCAGCCGGTGATGCGGAGCGAGAACGACCGGTACCTCGTCGACCAGGAGGGCGCTCCGTTCCTCGTGGTGGGCGACGCGCCGCAGTCGCTGATGGTCAATCTGACGGAGGCCGACGCGGAGAGCTACTTTGCGGACCGCAGCGCCCACGGGTTCAACACCGTCTGGATCAACCTCCTGTGCGTGGCGTACACCGCAGGCCGGGCCAACGGGAGCACTCTCGACGGGACGGTTCCGTTCACGGCCAAGGTCCCATCGACCACCTCCTACGACCTGACCCAGCCCAACGAGGCGTACTTCGCCCACGTCGATCGCATCCTCGCGCTGGCGGAGCAGCACGGGCTGATGGTCCTGCTCGACCCGATCGAGACCGGCGGGCTGCTCGGCACCATGCTCGACAACGGCACGACCCGCTGCCGGACCTATGGACAGTACCTGGGCAGTCGCTACCAGGACTTCGACAACATCGTCTGGTTCAGCGGAAACGACTTCCAGAGCTGGCGCACGCCCGCGAACGACGCCGTTGTGCGCGCGGTCGCGCTCGGGATCCTCGATCGGGACGAACGGCACCTGCATTCGATCGAGCTCAACTACGAGGAGAGCAGTTCGCTGGACGATACCGCCTGGGCGTCGATTCTCGGCATCAACGGCACCTACACCTATGCCCCGACGTACGCCCGGCTGCGGGCGGACTACGGTCGGGTCGTCCACCTTCCCAATCTCATGATCGAGAGCAACTACGAGTTCGAGAGCCTGCAGGGCCCGGTGACCACGGCCCCGATCCTCCGGAAGGAGGCGTACTGGACGATGACCTCGGGTGCCACGGGGTTGATCTACGGAAATGGCTACCTCTGGCAGCTCCTGTCGGGCTGGCAGGACCATCTCGACACGCCGGGCGCGATCCAGTTGAACTTCATGCGATCGTTCTTCGAACCGCGTGCGTGGTACGCGCTGGTGCCGGACACGACGCATGCCGTCGTCACCTCGGGGTACGGGACCTATTCGGCCACCGGCTACGTCGCCGACAACAACTTCCTCACCGCGGCCCGCACGCCGGATGGAAGCCTCGTCGTGGTCTACACGCCGGTGCTTCGCACGTTCACCGTGAACCTTTCGAAGCTGAGCGCGCCGGCGAGCGTGCGCTGGTTCGACCCCAGTTCGGGCACCTACTCCGGGGTCACCGGATCACCGTTCGCGAACTCGGGCACGCGCGATTTCACCCCCCCCGGCAACAACCGGGACGGCGACGGTGGCTGGGTGCTCGTGCTGGAAACGAATCCGCCCCCGCCCGTATCGCCCGTGGCCCACCTGGCGGCGGCGTACGCGTTCGACGAGAGCGAAGGTGCCATCGCCACGGACGCCTCGAGCAACGACAATCTCGGTACGGTCTACGGCGGAACGTTCGTGTCGGGAAACAACGGGAACGCGCTCGACTTCGACGGCGAGTCCGACTATGTCGAGGTCCCCGACAGCCCTTCGCTCGACATCGGCGGCACCAGCCTGACCATCTCGTTCTGGGCGAGGATCGTCGACACCCCCGGAGGTCCGGACCAGACATTGCTGGGCAAGCCGTGGAGCGCGAACTCGATGACGAGCCCGTTCTACCAGTACGGGATCGAGTACTCGAACAGCGCCAACAGGACGCTCGGCTTCTCCTTCGGCGATGAGAATGGCGATCCCAACGGCCCCTATCGCATGACCCCCGCACTGGGCAGGTGGACGCACGTCGCGTTCACCTACGACGGCGTGACGGTGAAGGGATACCTCGACGGCATCGAGGCGCTGAGCGTTGCGACCGCGGCCACCCTGGTGCCCCGGGGCAACAACCTGCTCCTGGGTTGTGACGGCGCGCACGCACAGTTCTTCAACGGGGCACTGGACGACGTCCGGATCCACGGGCGCGCGCTCACCCCGGACGAGATCACGGGCGCCATGCAGACGGCGGTGCCCGGCAACTCGACGACGACAACGGTCCGGGGCTCCGCCACCTCGATCACCCTGATCTCAGGTGCTCCGAATCCGTTTCGCGAGAGCACGCGGATCGGGTTCGTCCTCCCGGCCGGTGGCCCGGTCGAACTCCGCGTCTTCGACGCGTCGGGCCGGCTCGTTCGAACGCTGGCGAAGTCCGACTATCCGGCCGGTCCTCACGCGATCGAATGGGACGGCGCGGACCGGCTCGGCAGGGCCGTCCAGGCCGGGCGCTACTTCGTGAGATTGCGGGTCGGAGACGTCGTGAGGTCGGTCCCGGTCGTGCGCCTGAGGTAGTCGTGGCGGGCGTGCCGGTGAACGCCTCGGCCACGAAGAACGGCTGCAACAGGAAGCGCTGGGAGGAACGGCCCGCCGCCTCCGGCCACGTCGTCAGGAGCACCGGGCGGACCGTTTGGCGAATGAGGAAGTCGAGCGAGCCTGTCCGCTCGAAGAACCGTAACGCTTCATCGGCGCGCCGATCGCGGCGATCGTGCCCTGCCGGACGTTCCGCTGGCCGGTCCGCCCGACCCTTGCGGCTGCGGCGATGACCTTCGGTTCCGTCCCGGTGATCGGCAACGCACCCCGGTCCCGCCCGAAGGTGCCCTGACGCGGGCGGCCATCGAATCCTCGCGCGCAAGCCGGGCATCCCCCCCGGTGAGTGAGGGCGGCTGAATCGTCCGGTCGCGATACAGTGTGCGGTGCGAATGAGGCACGCCTTGCGATTTCGGGACCCTTCCCCTCGAGGCGAGTCCGACGTGCTCGTCCCCCGAAGTCCCTGTGTCGTCGCCGCGGGGGCCGGACGTCGGCGCCCGCGGCGCGGGATCCCCACGGCGGGCCCGGCGAGGCGCAGCTCCCTGCCGCCTCAGCTCGTCACGGCGAGTCGGCTCACCGAGGCGTGGCCACCGAGGGTGGCGCGGACCAGGTACACACCCGGCGCGACGCGCGCGCCTGCGTCGTCGCGCAGGTCCCAGGCGATTTCACCCTGCCCGGCAGCGCGCAGTCCGGTGGAGATCCTGCGCACACGCCGCCCCGCGATGTCGAACGCCACGAGTTCCACCGCGCCGGTCGCGGCCAGCGAATACGACCAGCGTGCCCATGCGCGGGCCGGATTGGGCCACGGCCCCGAGAGGCGGTACGCGAGCGGCGTGCCGACGCCCACGTTGTCGGCCACGCTGTGCGCGATGTTCGAGAGATTCGACCAGTTCGCGGCCTCGTCCGCCGTCTTGATCGCGTAATAGTAGCCGGTGCCCGCGACGAGGTTCGTGATCAGGAAGCTCTCGGCCGAGCCGGCGGGCTTCGGCGCCGGAACGCCCAGGACCCTGGTGGCGAGCAGGAAGTTCGCGGCCGTGATCGGTGACTGCGAGTAGCGCATGTCGTAGGCGGTCGCGCGGCCGGAGATCGAATCGTCACCGGGCGCGGTCCAGTGAAGCATCGATGAACCCGTGGTGGCACGCGCGAGTGCCCACAGACTCATGGGCAGGAACGCCAACAGGACGAGCATCAGGACCTGACGCCGGTACGGACGCACGAGACCTCCCGATGAAGAGCCGGCGCCCCGCCTCGGGGGAAACTATTCCTCCCAGCATCAGGAGGCGGCGAGCACGCCGGCCATTCAATACGGGGCGCACGGTTCCGCTGCTGATCCTCGAGTTCCCGAACGCGCAGTGGTGCGGGACTGTTCACCCGGCCACCTCGTGGTCCCGTGCACCCACGACTGCCTGCTTCGATCGCAACCTAGGCATGCGGAAGCGTTGACGGGAGTAACAGGGGGTAAGTAACCTCGGATCGGTCGCGTCACCGCGGCCTGGTGCAGCGTCTGGAGTTTCTTGTGCCGCCTGCCGTTCGGCGCGCGACACGCCTCGTTACCGACGCCGGAGCGGCCCTCGACATGGCAGACCTGGCCGACGACCTGTCGGGCTCCGGTGGGGTGTCGCCTTCCCCGGAAGAGCCCGCGATCCGCGAGCAACTCGAGCGGATCCTCTCCGGCCCGCAGTTCGCGGCGTCCGAAGGGGCCCGCCGGCTCCTGCGATTCGTGGTCGACGAGACGCTCGCCGGGCGAGCGGACCGGCTCAAGGAATACACGCTCGCCACCGAGGTCCTTGGCCGCGACGCGTCGTTCGATCCCAAGCTGAGTCCCGCCGTGCGGGTCGAGGCGGGCCGTCTGCGCCAGCGGCTCGAGCACTACTACCTCACGCTCGGGCGCGACGACCCCGTGCTCATCGAGCTGCCGCGCGGCGGCTACGTGCCGCGATTCGAAAGCAGTTCGGACGTGCTGCACCTGCGCGACCACTTCATCGAGGCGAGCAAGTCGCTCGACGCGAGCGCGGGCGACTTCGCGCCCACGCTGCCGGGTGGACCCGCGATCGCGGTGCTGCCGTTCGAAAACCTGGGTGGCGAGGGCGACCGTCCGTTCGCCAACGGCATCAGCATCGAGATCCTGACGGCGCTGTCGCGCTTCCGCGAGTTCCGCCTGCTGGGCCGAGGCACGGTGTTCGCGCACGGCGGCGAGCGCGACGTCGCCCGGCTGCGCGCCCGCCTGGGCGCCAACTACGTCCTGAGCGGCAGCATCCGGCGCGATGCCGAGCGAGTCCGCGTGCATGCCGAGCTGGTCAGCACCACGGACGGCCAGGCGCTGTGGGTGGAACGCTTCGATCGCGAGCTCACCGCGGGCACGATGTTCGAGGTCGAGGACGAGATCGCGACCCGGGTGGTGACGACCATCGCGCCGCCGCACGGGGTCATCTCCCGCCCGGAGGTTGCGATCGCGCGGCGCAAGGCGCCCGAACGGCTGCATTCCTACGATTGCCTGATGCTGTTCTACGACTACACCGCCCATCGCTCCGCCGAGCGTCACGGCACTGTACGCACGTTCGTGGAGGCGGAGACGCGCGAAGCGCCGGACGTGGCGGCGCTGTGGGCAGCGCTCTCCATGCTCCACATCGACACCTGGCGCTTCGGCTTCAATCCGGTGACGTCACGCGAAGCCGCGCGCGCGCAGGGACTGGCCGCGGCGCGGCGCGCGGTCGGCCTCGACCCGCGCGACGCCCTTGGGTATCACGCGCTCTTTCTGGCGCACTTCGCCAACAGTGAGTTGAAGGGGTTCCGCGAGGCCGGCAGCCGCGCGCTCGAGCTGAATCCCTACAACACCGACATCCTGGCGGACCTCGGGCTGCATCTCACGATGTGCGACGATTGGGGACGCGGCCTGTTCCTGCTCAGGCTCGCGCTCTCGCTCAACCCGGAGCCGCCGGACTGGTACTGGTTCCCGTTCTTCGTATGGCACTTCGAGCGGGGTGAATTCGGCGACGCTCTCGAGATGGCGATGCGCTCGCAGAACCCGGACTTCTACTGGACGCACGGGATGCACCTGCTGGCGTACTCGGCGCTGGGCATGCAGGACGAAGCGGCCGAGGCGCTCGCGCGCCTGCTCGAGAGCTATCCCGACTTCCTGCTCCAGGCTCGCATGGAGCTGGCCCTGTGGCTGGGGCCCGATCGCATCGAGCCGCTGGTCGACGCGCTGCGCGAGGCGGGACTGCCGATCGCTCGCGCCGCGGGCTGAGATCGCGGGGCCGCAGCCGCATGCCCCTGAGCGCCGGAGGTGACCCAACAATCACCCGACGGTGCTCCAGGCGCCGTCCGTGGGAGCGAGTAGAAGCCGGCTCTGATTCGGCTCCGGCAGGAACTGCCATGACTTGTAGCAATGACGCCGCCAGTCGTGGCTGGCGAGGCTGGCGAAGGCCGCCCCCACGCGCGCAACCGGCTGTCTCGGCGGGCGTTGTCCTCGTTGCTCCGCGGGCTCGTCGTTGGCCCCGGCCTTGCGGGTGCCGGGTGGGTCCGGGTTCGCGTTCCAATGCGAGAGAACCGGACACCTGCCGAATCGGCGACGGCGCTGGTTTGGATTCACACCACCCGGGGAGGTCTCTCATGTCCGACAAGCAGACCGAGGTTCAGCGCCCGATCGTCACGGGTCTATTCCGCGACCGCGAGTCCGCCGAGCGCGCCTACGACGCCATCGCGGCACGCGGGTACAAGACCGACGAGATCCACATGATCATGTCGGACGAAACGCGAAAGCGGCTCTTCAGCCGGGACGACGTGAAGACCGACCTGGGCAACAAGGCGCTCGAGGGGGCGGGGGTCGGCGGCGCCGTCGGCGGCGTGGTCGGAGCCACCCTGGTGGGCATCGCCGCGGCCGCGGCGACGCTGACGGTTCCGATCATCGGATTCGTGATTGCCGGCCCGATCGCGGGGGCCCTCGCGGGTGGAGCGACGGGGGCCGCTGCCGGAGGACTGCTGGGACTTCTCGTGGGCGCCGGCATTCCCGAGGAGCGCGCCAGGATGTACGAGACCGAGTTGAAGGAAGGCGGGATCGTCCTCGGCGTCAGGCCAAAGCACGACGAGGACGCCCGGTACATGAACACCGAGTGGGAGGCCGTGCACGTCCGCGAGTAGATCGTGCGGCTCCCCGAGGCGGACGCCCCTGCCGGGCGCCCGCCTTTCGGTTTCCCCTCCGACCCGTCGTCCCGCGCGAATGTAGTTTCTTCCACGTCTGGTCCGTCCGGGCCTCCCGCGCGCGGGGTCCCGCCGCCTTCGAGACGTCCAATCAAGCGTTTCCGGCCGAAGGCCGGTGGCACGCTTTCTGCCCACTCCTCCCCCCGGATGCGCGTCGCCGGGATCGCATTGCGTGTCGTTTCCCGCCGGACCGATGGAGTCCCCATGCCTCTCGTGAACGTCGTCGTCGTCCTGATCGTCGTCGGAGTGCTGCTCTGGTTGATCAACACCTACATTCCGATGGACGGCAAGATCAAGCGGTTGCTGAACATCGTCGTCGTCATCGGCGTGGTGCTGTGGCTGCTCACCGTCTTCGGGCTGATCGGAAATCTCGGCGACATCCGGGTCGGACGGCGCTGAGCGCGGACATTTCCGAGGTCGCCCGGTGCAGGGCTCGCGGCACCGACCGGGGCGCGCCCGGAGTCTCTGGGGCGCCCACACGGAGTTGCCCATCGACAAGGAGCAGCAGCGTGGCCCCACGGCAGGTCCTGAGAACCGTCCCCTGCGCGATCGCAGCGCTCCTGATTTCCGTGGCCGCAGCGGGCGCACAAACCGTCGTCCGGCCGGGCTTCAACGTCTTCACTGTCGGGCAGGACGTCGAAATCGGGAAGCAGTCCGCGGTCCAGGTCGCGCGCCAGCTGCCGATGCTCTCGGACGCGACGACCCAGCGGTACGTTTCAGCGCTGGGGGCGAGACTGGCCGCCCAGGCGCCGGGCGCGAAGTTCGCCTACCAGTTCAAGGTGGCGAACCTCTCCGACTTGAACGCCTTCGCGCTCCCGGGCGGCTTCATCTACGTGAACCGCGGCCTGATCCAGCAGGTGCACAACGAGGGTGAACTGGCAGGCGTCCTGGCACACGAGATCGCGCACGTGGCCCTGCGCCACCCCACGAACCAGGCATCGAAGGCCTACCTCGCCGAAGCAGGCCTGAGCGTGCTCGGAGGATGGTTCGGTGGCGGCAGCCCCAGGACCGGCGACATCGTGCACGCGATCGGCGGCTTCGGGCTGAACACGTTGTTCCTCAAGTTCTCGCGATCGGCGGAGAGCCAGGCGGACATCGTCGGTTCGCAGATCATGGCCAGGGCGGGCTACGACCCGATGGACATGGCTCGCTTTTTCACCTACATGAGTCAGCAGGCGGGTGGCGATCCCGGCAAGGTCGCGCAGTTCCTGAGCGACCATCCCGCACCGGCCGATCGGGAGATTCGCGTCAGCGAGGAGGCCAGGCTGATGGGAGCCGCGCGGCCCACGGCCCCGATCGGATCGCTTGCGGCGGTGCAGAAGCGACTCGGCAGGCTCGCGCCGGCGCAAACCACGGCGCAGGTCGCGCAGAACCCGACCCCCACGACGACCTCGCCCGCGCCAGCCACGAGGCCTTCGATCGAGTCTCCTTCGACGCATTTCCACACGTTCCAGCAGCGCCAGGGCGCCTTCTCGATCGACCAGCCCGACAACTGGTCGGCCGGCGTGGCGCCGGACGGCTACGGCGTGACGATCATTCCGCGGGGCGGAATCGTAACGACCACGCGTGGCCAGGAGCACGTGGTGTGCGGCGTGATCGTCAACCACTTCGTTCCGTTCGACGGGGCGATCGGCAACAGCTTCCTCGACCCGCAGCAATCCGTCTATGGCGCGTCCACGCTCGAGCAGGCGACGAGCGACCTGGTCCGGCAGATTCAGCAGGCGAATGGCTACCTGGAACGGGTGGACGGATCGGACGTGCGGGGCACGGTGGCGGGCGCGAGATCGATCGAGGTTCGCCTGGCGGGACGCTCCCCGCAGACCGGACGGCAGGAACGGGTGACCGTGGTCGCTCGCGGGCTGTCCGACGACCACATCGTGTACGCGCTGCTCATCGCGCCGACGGACGACTTCTCCACGCTGCAGCCGACTTTCGATCACATGATCCGCAGCCTGCGGATCAACGCACAGGTGACGCACGACTGACACCGGGCCCGCCGCCCACGTGCGGCCGGGTCGGAGGACCGGTCGGGGCGCCGCCGTCCCACCCGTTGCCCGCATCCGCCGGAGGGGCGAGGAGGCCGTGCATGGATGAAGGAACGCACATTCATGTCCTGAGCCTGAGCGGCGCAGGAGAAGGACGGCTCGCCGGCCTGTTCAGGCAGCTGCGCTCCATGGCCCTGCGGATCTTCAGCGATGAAGTCCTCATGTCGCGCGCCCGTGCCGGGGACCCCACGGCCTTCGACGCCCTGGTCGCGCGCCATCGCGGCCATCTGGATGCGCTTGCGCTCGACACCCTCCGGCGCGATGTCGCCATGGGCGGCACCCTTCGCGAAACGGTGCTCGCGGCGTTCGAGAACCTCGACTCCTGCGGCGCCAGGTGCACCGCGGACACGTGGCTCTACCTGCACGGCCTGCGCGCGGTGTTCAGGCGCATGCCCGTTCCCCCGGGCGGCACCACGAGCAACCCCGTCCAGTAGGCCGTTCGCAGCCGTGCTCCCGGGGCTGATTCGGCTTCGGCAGGATTGACCGCGGCGGCGGCCGTATTCGGGACCGGCGGGTCCACCCGGACCCGGGGAGAAATTGAACGCCCCGCTCGGGCATCTCCGGGCGAGGCTGTTCGCCGGCGATGGTTCCACGGACGGCCGGCCTACTTCGCTGCCGCCTTCGCCTCTTCGTACGCCTGGGTGAGCACCGAGTCCCTGGCGATGTCGATGATCAGCTTCTCGAAGCTCTCGGAGCTCACGCCGTTCTCCGCGAGGATCTCCGTGGAGCGATTCGGCTCCTTCTCGATCGCGCCTGCGATCGTGCCGGCCTTGCGAGCCTGTTCGAGGGTGGGAGTGCTGGTGGTGCCTGTCGCGACCGACACCTCGGCGCTTGCGCCGCTCTCCGCGCTCGTCGAGGAGCCGGTACAGCCCGCCGCAAGGAACAGGACACCCAGTGCGAGGACGCCTGCGAGTGCACGTCCGCCGATGCGCGTGCTCATCGGGAGCCTCCCTTCTTGTCCTTTGCCGCGCCGCCCTTCTTCGAGTGGTCAGGCTTGCCGCCCGGCGCGCCGGACTTGTCCGCGTTCCCGGGCTTCCTTCCTTCGACCTTGTCCATGGGCGAGTTGCCCTGGCCTCCGGGGTGGCCGGACTGCCCGTGCACGTATCCCTTGCCCATGCCGCGAGCGGCGTGCTCCGCGCGAATGGCCGCGGCGAGATCGTTTCCGCGAAGGCCCTGGCTCAGTCGCGCCTGCACGAAGGCCCCGAAGTTGTCGACGGGTCCGTGCTGACGGATCGATTCGTTCTCGACCTCGAACAGCCGGGTGAGGTCTCCGGTCGAGAGGCGATTGGTTCGCGCCATGTCGAACATGTCGCGAATGTCCCGATCCGCAACGCCGAGCTGCCGCGCGTCCTGCGTGACCCTCGGGAGTTGCAGGATCTGCAGAAGGGAGGCCCTCTCCGTGGTGTGTACGTCCTGGGCGGCCGCCGGGGCGACGGCGAGCGCGGTCGCCAGGATGAGAATCCCGATACGAACCTGCATGCGTGACCTCCTGGATGGGGTGAACACCCACATGCCCTTGCACGAATCGCTCCAGTGGCGCGAACCGGCTGGCCGCGGCCGGAGCGGGCAATTCCCGGGCAGGCGCACGACCGGGCCCCTTCCGCTTGAAGATTCTTCCCTCGCTTTGAAGCGTTTCCCATCGGGCTGGCTCGTCGAGGTGATTCAGGCGGCACGCAGGCCGCCTGCCCACGCCCACGGTATGCGCGCATCTCCCAGTGGCTTGAGAAGACGAGCCGGAGCCCGGTCCGTCGTGGCACCGAACTGGCTCCGCTCATGTGCATCAGCGCGGTGAGCGCCAGGCACCGGGCTCCCATCCCGCACATCTCGGCGGGATGGTCCAACCCTCCCCAACCCGGAACGGTGGCACATGGGCGACAAATCCCCGAAGTCGAAGGCTCGGATGGACAAGCAGGCCACGGCGCAGAAGAAGCAGAAGAAGGCGGACGCGTTCGCCAAGGCACATCCCGCTCCGCCCGCGATCGGCAGGACGGGGAAGTAGCCCGACGTCCTCCGCAGCCCGCGGAGGGGACTGCTTTCCTTTCGCGCGCCTGCGAGCTACCCACATCCCCGCCACTACTCGCGGCCCTTCCCCGCGGATCCGCACGACCTCGCCGGAGCGAGCTCGGCGGCCCGGCGCCGCCCGATCGGCGCCCGCGCGCCGGAACGCGCCGTCGGTCATCTCCAGGTGCAGGTGCGGGTGCCGGTGTGCCGCCGACCCGAAGCTCTGCGCCGAACTCACCACGCCCGGCACCACGTCGCTCTCGCCGCGTGAACCGCCCACGTACGCGTGCTGCGTCCGGCAGGCCTTGCGGCTCAGCAATGCCAGCCGCCGTCGTCCCGCAACACCCGCAAATCGGTCGCTCCTCACGGCTGCGTCAGTGCCGTCCACGGCGGCATCGTGCACCCCCAACGACCGAGGGCGCGGAGCCTCATCGCTCCGCGCCCGTCGCATTCGCTGCGCTCGTCGTCTCGCGCGCCTGCGTCAGCCCACGTTGTCCGCCAGCACGGTCGCGCGGTTGTGCGACACCTCGAAGAACCCGCCGCTCACCGGCCAGCTCTGCGTCCTGCCGTCGGCGTCGCGCACTTTGAGCACGCCGCTCGCCAGGCCCGTCACCAGCGCCGCGTGGTTGACGAGGACGCCGAAGCGACCCTCGGTCCCGGGCGCCTCGACGTACTCGACCGTGCCCTCGTACACCGTCTTCTCGGGCGTCAGCACCGACAGCTGGAACGTACCCGCCATGGCGTCAGACCTGCGCCTTCATCTTCTCGGCCGCCTCGATCACCTCGTCGATCCCGCCCTTCATGTAGAACGCCTGCTCGGGCAGGTCGTCGAACTCGCCCTCGACGATGCGCTTGAAGCTCTTCACCGTGTCCTCGAGCTTGACGTACTTGCCCGGCGTGCCCGTGAACGCCTCGGCCACGAAGAACGGCTGCGACAGGAAGCGCTGGATCTTGCGCGCCCGGGCGACGGTGAGCTTGTCGTCCTCGGACAGCTCGTCCATGCCGAGGATCGCGATGATGTCCTGCAGGTCCTTGTAGCGCTGCAGGATCTTCTGGACCGAACGCGCCACCGTGTAGTGCTCCTCGCCCACGATCGCCGGGTCGAGGATGCGGCTCGTCGAGGCG